>JBEKGY010000018.1:0-67803 GCA_050012555.1 Occallatibacter sp. | reverse complement strand
CCTCGCTTGCTTTTGGATCACCCTGCGAAAATGTTTTTGAAACACGCTCTAGATAATTGCCAGAGGGTGACTCTAAAATGAAGCTTAATACGAAATGTTAAGAATATTTTTCTTGACATTTAACAGCCAGCTTGCCAAGCTCACAAGCAACAGTTTCAGTAGCAATCTGGAACTGCAGGCTCATCCCGGTTCATACGCCTGCCTGCTTTTCCACTCTTGCAACCAGGGCCCCCATTTGGTAGTGGGACACTGTTCCGAAAAGATGCGTCCAATCGTCGGCGACTGGATGCATTCGTGCATATTGCGCCATACCGCCCGTCCTGGCTGTGTGACGCTTGATTCCAACCAAGGTCCACGAGACCTCTCGCGCAAAAGTATAGCCTTCCAACGGAGATTGTGAGGAACAATGCGATCTTTCAGAGTACGCTGGCTCAGTTTATTGTTACCAGTTTTTTGCGCTTTCTGCATTTCTGGTTGCCAAAATACTATGGGGCCGAAGATGCCTAGCGAACTAACTTCCCCATCCATTGCTGCATATAGTCAGGCAGAGTTCAAGTCAGATCTCGGATTATATCGCGGTGCGGTTGCAAGTGGAAATTTGTCCAAAGCTCTTTCGCTACGCAATCAAATTGCCTACCATGTGATGGCTGATATTGAATCGGCATACGGAAGTTTTGAAATGCGTCTCACCACGCAGCGCGCAGGATTCGAGACAGGGAGCGATTCCGTTCAATTGGGTATTGCTGCGGCAACAACGGTTGTAGGCGCCGGAGACGTAAAAGATCTTCTCGCGGCATCTCTTACGGCGTTCGAGGGCACGCGGCTCTCTGTAGACAAGAATTTTTTCGCGGAAAAGACCACGGAGTCGCTCATCTCGCAAATGCGCGCAAGCCGGAAGACTAAACAAGCGCAGTTGATTACGAATCTTGGAGCGCGCGATGTGACGAGTTATCCATGGGATGCGGCCTGGATCGATCTGATCGATTTTTACTACGCCGGAACCGTGCCCTCGGCGCTTGTCGACATAGCCAGCAGTACGGGAACGAAGGCCGAAACGGCAGATGCAAACCTGAACAGCGTTATTGCGCAACAGTCGAAAACAGCTATCAGCATACGGTCGGCGTATGAAAAGCTAAAAATATCGGTTGCAGACCCCGCGAAGTCCACGAGCGCGATCCAATCCCTCAAGAACATCTTGAATGCTGCCGGATATAAGCCTGATGAGAATGCTTCCGCCTCGGACTTACTTACACTGTTTAGAAAGGCGATGAGCGACGCGGACCCGGATGCGGATCCCACGGGCGAGAAACTCAAAACCCTCAATGCAGCTGTTGCTGCGGCCAACCTTAACTAGTTTGGAGGTGTACGATGGTAGGAACTATTCCGGTATCTGGAGATCTATCAATGAGCGATCTCGCCGCGTTGCTGACCGAAAAGGAGCAACTTAATTTCACGCAGCTTACGGCGCTGACGGTTGACCCGAGCGCGGGAACAAAGCGCAATCTTGCGACATTCATCGACCAGCCGAATCAACTAGGCGCATTGTCGATCTGTGCGAGCGGGGCGGCATCTGTGGGTACAAAAGTGCTTTCTACGACGGCCTATGTGAGCGGCTCGCAAACCAAGATTGATGTGTATCGCCTACCGCTTGCGCTCTGAAGACACCAGGGATACGGAGCTCTTTCTCTATTGCGCGCTGCCTACATTCCGCCTTTCCCGAGCAGAATGCCTATGCCGTAAGTGACTGCGCCTTCTACTGCGCCGACTACGGTCATTTCAAAGCCCGAAGACCACCAGGAGCGGACGGTGATGAGGCTCTTGGCGGCGCCCACGGCGAAGTGCGCGGCCAGCGAGATGATGGCTGCGGCGATGACCGCCTCAATGCCGCTCATGAAGAAAAAGGGAATGATGGGTATGGAGGCGCCGATGGCGGTGGAAAGCGCGCCGGAGCTGGCTGAGACCAGGGGGTTGGAGAGCGCCTCTTCTGAGGAGCCGAGCCGCTCGCTGGTAAGTGCGCGGAGCAACTGCTCTGGATCAGTGGCAATGTGGTTGACCATGTGCAGGGCGTCTGCCTCGGGCAAACCTTTCACCTGGTAGTAGAGCGAGAGAAGTTCGCGCGCCTCGGGGCCGTTCATCTGGATGGCTTCGCGCTCGCGGGCCATCTCGGCGTGGTAGATTTCGCGCTCGCTTTTGGCGGCCAGATAAGCGCCGGAACCCATGGAGAGCGCAGAGGCGATCATGCCGGAGAGGCCGGCCAGAAGCACGTATTTGCTGTCGCCGGCGGTGGCGCCGCTGACGCCGCTGACGATGCCGAAGATGGCGCCCAGGCCGTCGTTCACCCCGTAAATAGCGTCGCCGATCCAGGCCCCAGGCTGCCTGCGGCCCTGGTTGCGTTTGGCCAGCATTTCATTGAGAACCGCCTTGGCGTCGATCTTGTGCGCGCCGGCGGGAGCGGTGTAGTGGCCGCGTATCAACGATCCCAGTTCCTGGTAGTGGTCCTTTTCGTCCTCGATGACGTGTTCGAGGATAGCGACGGAGTCCTCGTCGCCCAGCGACTTCAGTTGCTCGCCGTAGGTGGCGATGGCGCGGCTCTCTTCGATCTCCAGGCGGCGCAGGGCCATGCCGATGCCACCGGCGCGGTTGGCCAGCGAGTCCGCCTCGCCGTGCGGGCTGCCGGTCCAAACGGGCGCGGGTTGGCCCAATTCCTGGATGCGGCCGGACCACATGGCGGCGTGCTCCCATTCGGCGCTGGCCAGATGGCGCAGAACCTGGGCGCGCACCGGGTCGGAGTCGCGCTCGGCCAGGGCCAGGTAGGTCAGGTGGCCCTCCATCTCGGCTTGCCAGTTGCCTTCCAGGGCGGCCAGAACCTTCTTCAACTTCGCGCTGCTCAACGCTTCCTTGGCCACGTCTCGCTCCTCGCTTCAAGATGAGCATAGCGGAAAATGCCGCCGGCAAGGAAGCGCGGAATCCCACCGCCGCGCAGATTCGCTTCACTCCTGTGCGCTTTGCCGTATAGTGTTGTGTGCGGCAATAAACGGAATTCAAGGAATTCCAAAACAAATGAGAACCGGCTTGCGGTAACCTCCGTCCCGTAAACGTCCGTGGACGGAAGCATGCAACAGCCCTTGCCGGGCAAAACTTGCTTGAGGAAACGGAGAACAACCTTTCATGGCAGCACAAACCAAACAATCGGCGGCACTCACGTCGCCCGGGTACCTTGTCCCGTTCATCACGGTCACCGCGCTGTTTTTCATCTTCGGATTCATCACTAACCTGAACATGGCGCTGGTGCCCCACCTGAGATCGATCTTCAATCTGCCCTACGGGCCGGCCATGCTGGCCGAGTCGGCGTTTTTCCTGGCCTACTTCGTCTTCTCCGCGCCCACCTCCAAACTGATCGAGGCCATTGGATACAAGCGGACGATGGTGGTTTCGCTCTTTATCCAGGTGGTGGGCTGCCTTTTGTTCGTTCCCGCGGCCAGGCTGGTCAGCTTCCCTCTGTTTCTTACCGCGGTCTTCGTGGTGGGAGCGGGCGTTACCGCATTGCAGACTTCGGCCAACCCGTATATTTCCATTCTCGGACCCGAGCATAGCGCCCCCATCCGCCTGAACCTGGCGCAGGCCTTCAATTCCATTGGCGGCACCATTGCTCCGCTGGTTGCCGGCGCATATATCCTTACCGATCCGGACAAGATTGCCAGCAAGGCGAGCATTGCCGACACGGTTCGCGTACCCTATCTTCTCATCGCCGGAGCACTGCTACTGCTCGGCGCTGCAGTGGCCTTTATGCACTTGCCCGCGATTACCCAGACACAATCATTCCGTCCCGGCAATGAGGGCGACCCGGTGTTGAGCCGCAGTATCTGGAGTTACAAGCACACGGTGCTGGGAGCGTTGGGCATCTTCTTCTATGTGGGCGTGGAAGTGGGTCTGGCCTCGATTGCTGTCAACTACTTTCTGTATCAGGGAGTGGGCGCCGCACGGGTAGCCTCATTCTTTGCATCTTTGGGCAGCTTCGGAGCACTGGTTACCAGATGGTTCGGCCCCTGGAGCGCAGTAAAAATCGCCGCTATTCTTCTTTCCCTCTACTGGTTCGGCATGCTGGTGGGCCGCCTGCTTGGTTCCTGGATTCTGACCAGGGTCAAGTCGGGAAAGCTGCTGGGTATCTTCGGCTTTGCCGCGGCCGCGCTCATCTCCCTCTCCATGCTCTCCAGCGGACAGGTCGCCATCTGGAGCATGGTGCTATGTGGCTTCTTCAACTCCATCATGTTCCCCAACATCTTTACGCTGGGCATTGTAGGACTGGGACCGATGACCAGCAAGGGCTCGGGGCTGATCATGACCGCGATTGTGGGCGGGGCCGTGATTCCCTATCTGCTGGGCAGGCTGATCGACCTGTTTGGAAAGCTCGGTGACACAGCAAACATTCAGCACGGCTTTGTCATTCCGATGATTTGCTATCTTTACATCGCCTATTACGGGCTGTGGGGATCCAAGCCAACGCGGACTGTCACGGCGTAGGCTGGTTGTCTGTCCGCTGTAAGTTCAAGGGCTCTTCGGCACCGGCTGAAGGGCCTTTGTGTTTCCGGGGCAAGCGCAATAAGTCAATGTTTTGAAAGGTATGAGCTTTAGCCCTGAGAAAATCTGCCACTAAGCCAACCAGCCCCGCGCCATATATAAGATGAAAGAATAAGGATATTCGAACTTCCCATGCCCATTACCACACAATCCCGTCTCGCCCTCAGCCACCTCGCCCCCGCCGCCGTGCAGTCGGAAATCCGCGCCATGACCCTCGCCTGCGACGCCATGGGCGGCATCAACCTCGCCCAGGGCGTCTGTGACACTCCTGTTCCTCCGGCCGTCGAAGCCGAAGCTCTCGCAGCCATCCACGACGGCCACAACATCTACACCCGCCTCGACGGCATCGCCCGCCTCCGCAACGCCATCGCCGCCAAGCAACTCCGCGACTACGCCCTTTCCTACGACCCCGAGACCGAAGTCCTCGTCTCCTCCGGCGCCACCGGCGGTTTCCACGCCGCGGTCATGGCCCTGCTCAATCCCGGCGACGAAGTCCTCCTCTTCGAGCCTTTCTACGGCTACCACGTCTCCACACTCCAGTCCCTCCGCATCACTCCCGTTTTCGTCCCCCTCGCCGAGCCCGGCTTCGCCCTCGATCTCGACGCGTTGAAAGCGTCCATCACCCCACGCACACGCGCCCTGGTCCTCAACACCCCCGCCAACCCCAGCGGCAAAGTCTTCACCCGCCATGAACTCGAATCCATCGCCGTAGTCGTCCAGGAGCACGACCTCTTCCTCATCACCGACGAAATCTACGAGTACTTCGTCTACGACGGAGCGCGCCACATCGCGCCCTCCACGCTCCCCGGCATGAAGCAACGTACCATCGTCCTTTCCGGTTTCTCCAAGACCTTCTCCGTCACCGGCTGGCGCGTTGGCTATGTTCTCGCCGACCCCCGCTGGCTCCCCTCCATCGCCTACTTCCACGACCTGACCTACGTCTGCGCCCCCTCCGCCTTCCAGCACGCCTGCGCCGCAGGCCTCGAACAACTCCCGCCCAGCTTTTACGCCCAGTTAGCCGCCGACCACCAATCCAAGCGCGCCCGCATGCTCAGCGCCCTCCAGGCCGCCGGCCTCGAACCTGCCGTCCCCGCCGGCGCCTACTACGTCCTGGCCGACTCCACCCGCCTGCCCGGCAAAACTTCTCCTGAGAAGGCGCGCAATCTTCTGGCCGCCACCGGCGTAGCCGCGGTAGCCGGCTCCGCCTTCTTCCGCACCGGCCACGGCGAAAATTTATTGAGATTTTGCTTCGCCAAAAAAGACCCCGAACTCGACGAAGCCTGCGCCCGCCTGCGTGGGCTGTAGATACAGCTATATTCTCGTGTTGCTTCCCTGATCCTTCACCGGCTTTTCAGGCTACGAAAATCTCAATTCGGACAGCCTGTGGCGTTTTTCCCTTCCGCAGACAAATGCGCGCCGCTCTTTGCCGATAATTACCTTCCATCGGAGCACAATGTTGAATAGAGGTCCGAGAGTGAAAGAGGCAGAGCAAAGGCCGAATGTTGAAACGGGTCGAGCGGCAACAGGAAAGCCCTGCTCTCCGCCCCGGCCCGTACCCTACCCCCCCCCCTACCCGGAGGGTCTAATACCACAGTGTACTTAAGTAATGTAAGAACTCGGTGCCTTGGCCTACCCCCTACCCAGTAGTAACCATGCAGATAATTAAATAGTAAATAGGGGCGTTTCAAGAATCTGGCCATGTAGGTCTTACATCAATCGTCCACAGATGTCGCTAACCACGGAGGGATAAAACTGCCTTCGGCGATGCCGCCGCTAACCTGCTAACTCGCTATCCCCGCGTTAGCGGGGGCTAACTCGCCGCTTTTGACCGAACAAGCTGTTTCCATTTGCATTGTTCAACTTAATGAGTCAAAAGCTCATTATATAACTGCTGTTAACCTGAGCAGACCGACTTGCTCCGCTCTCTGCTCAGCTTCGCATCTTCACCATGCTGAGCGCTGCCAGAATCACCGCATTACTCGCGATCACGGATCCCTGGCTGTTATCAAAGTCGTCGGAGCCGCCCCGGAATCCTGTTGTGCCTTTCAGCCGGATCTCCTGTACTACTTTGCCTAAGCGCGGATTGATCCACTCGTAAGCGAAAAATGTCACGCTGCTTGGCGCGCGGCCTCCAACTGCCACCGCATCCGCACCGTAGCATAAGTCCTGTGAAGAGATACGCTGGTCCCAGTTCCATTCGAGTATATTGACTCCATAGCGAATGGGAATAGTGGTCACAAATTTATCTTCATAAACCACCTCATACCATCCCAGAAGGTCTGCCGTATCTTGCTGATCCCAGATCATCCTATAGCTGTCTCTATTTTTCGCCTTCCTTGCCGACGCGTGCAGAAAGATCAAACTGGTAGGCGCTTCTCCCACTGCAATGCCCGTCACAGCATTAGGCAACTCAATGGCTTCCTTCCCCTGGGTCCCGGCGATAATCGCGCGCATGCCGTTTGCGCGCCTCAGATTGAAAGGAATGCTGTTGTACTGGACGATTTCAGTCGCCATTCCCTCCAGGTTTATTCCCAGCGTGGAAACGGCATCCCCAATATTGAATCTCCCCGAAATATCCACGGGGACGATTGAGGTTTCTGTCTGGCTGGGGGGAGTGGTTCCGCTAAGCCGGGTTCGAATCGATGGCAACATCGACTGAATCCGTCCCGATAACTCCTTGCCTTGAATTACGTGACCGGTCCAGAGTATGTTGCTGCAGCCCAGAAAATCGGACATGACATCTTTGCCGATGCCGATTTCGTTTGTGGCAAACCAGGACGACGGCGCGCCGCCGAGCAAAGTCGCGCGCTTCTTTCGCGTCTCATAGTGTTGAATATTCGGCGTGAAATTACCGAATATCTGCTGAAAGCCCATTTTATCCAGAATATCTTCGTTCTTTTCGGCCTGGGTCTCTTTATCTCCTTCATCGCTCCAAAACCAGTTATAAATAATGCAGTCTTTTGGTATCAGTCTCTCCACCTGCTCCGGCGTCATGCCGCCGGGAGAGTTATAGATCCAGCCATCCGGCGCTGTCTTCTTCTGCAGTCCGGTTCCTCTCACTGCCTGAAGCAGCATATCGCCCCAAAGGTGTGTCTTAACGCCCTTGGAAGCAAGATAATGGTGGATCTTGTTCACGTCCTCCCCGTATAACTCGCTGATATCCAGGTCGTTGCACTGGGGAGATACCGCGACAGCCAGGAACAGTTCATCGTGGCCGATGTGGACGCTCTTGGGCTTCAGAAGATCGATGAACTCATCATAGACCTCGTATACCAGCTCGTAGGACTTAGGATTGGTCGGGCAATAGATGTCAGGCCACTTGTCTTGCGGTACTGCCGCCAATTCTCTGTTTGACGTCAACAGATAGTAACTGTGCGTAAAAGATGGAATTTCCGGGATAAGTTCGATGTGATGTTTCTTTATCCACCGGGCCAGATCGGCGACCTCCTCTTTTTCAAGAAAACCTCCGTCGGCCGTATCCTGGTGCGAAGAGTTCTGCTCCATGTCGTGGAACGGCTGAAGAGGATAGTTGCGGCAGCTATAGTTTACGTCTCTAGCGAACTGCACCCATCCGTAGTTCAATTCAGGGTGGTTATCAAGACGCATGCATGAGTTCATTTCCAGGATGAGCGTGTTGTACTTATACAACGCCATGAAGTCGCGCACAAAGCGCTTGAAATACTGTATGTTGTCGCGCCCGGGGAGGAACATATAGATTCCTCGAAACGGCTTGTCGGGCCAATCGCGAATCTGCGCTCCGCGGAATCGAACTTCCTTCTCTTCTTTTACCAGTAATTGCCGCAGAGACTGCACCCCATAGAACGCACCGCGATCGTCCTTGCCGGCAACCAGAACCAGGTTGTTGTCGGTCTGAAGAATATAGCTCTCCGGACCAAGACTTTCCACGCCGGCCATAAGTTTCATTTCCGTGCAATACCGCCGAACCAATGGATTCTCCATCGATCCCATCAGGATTGCGCGTTTGCCGGCACTCAAACTCTTCACGCGTTCGATCTTCAGATGCAGTCCAAACCGGTCGCTCAATTCGTTCACCAGCAAGCCGGCTAAGAGCAAATCTTCCTCCGATGCCCCGGATGGCACCACAACCCGTATTTGGTTGTCGAGCACAAAGTCGCTGCCCGAACTGGAAATCTCCTGTGGTTGCGGAAAGATCGCAGACTGGAGCGGCAGGCATGACCCGTCGCACGGAGCGCTGCTTTGGCCGGCTGCCGTCCGGTATGCCGCTAAGGTTTCACCATGAAGAAACGCATCATGGCCGGCAACCGTAGTGCCCACTGCGGCTCCCGTCACTGCATGGATGAATTCGCGGCGTGATAAATCCGTCATTGGATATCCCCTTTGTCAATTGACTCGCTCGAATTGTACCGCTCCTGAGCGGTATTCCAAAACCGGCAAGGAGGCAGCCTGCACGAGGCAAGGACAGGAAGCGACAGCCGCCATTGAGCCCGGTCCAGTCGGCCGGATCCGGCAGGTTGAGGTTTCAACCCCGGCACCCGCGCAGAAATATTCTTGCCTTTTCCCAGTTCAAGGAGCCGTAAGAGGCGTCGGCCCTGCCTTTGCACGCCCGGCCACTTGACCCCCATCCGGACAATTGTTAAACTGTATTTGCGGGGTGGAGCAGCCCGGTAGCTCGTTGGGCTCATAACCCAAAGGTCGCTGGTTCAAATCCAGCCCCCGCAACCAATAACTCATAGATAACATAGTATTTACACTTCTGGATCGCTCAGACCGACTAGAATTTCTGCTGCCGTGGCGTCAGCATCACGTAAGGCACCTGGGTGCTTGAAAACTCCGCCAGCAACTCAGGATCGCCGAAGGGCGGCGCATGATCGCCAACCAGGACGAATACGGTCGGTCTTGCGGTTGCCCCCAAGGCCACCTGCTGAACGGACTGGTGCACAGCCCGTACGAGGCGAAACCATGAGCAAAGCGCTGCTGAACTCCGGAGCGCAGGCTGTGTTGCGCAGACACCATCTTCGGGAAGATCAGGATGTGCGGGTACGGGGAGATGAGAATTCAGCGTCACCCAGTAGATGAACAGGGGCTTACCCTGGTCCACTGAGAGAAACGAACTTCCCATCCAGCCGGCAATGGATGCGTCGCAGATTCCCGGGAATGCTCCGCGACAGTTGGGGAGTCCCATTTCATGCAAGTTGGGACCGAACCACATCCGATCGAAGCCCATCTTCGAGTACCAGGTACTGCGGTAGAACATCTGGCCGACATAGCCGTGGATGGCGAGGTTTTGGTAGCCGCGGGCATGAAAGAAAGCAGGCAGGCATTTCTCCACAAGCCTGGCAGAGGCGTTCAGAATGCCAAAGCCGATGGTAGATTGGCAAAGTTCGCGCGCTTCGCCGGGCACTGTTAGCCCTGTGAAAGGAACGGCGCCATACGATACGTTGTACTTCCGCGCAATGCGGGGATCGTCATAGGGCGCGGCGAGCTGCTGAGCAAGTCGAGAGTCGAGCGCCAGCCCCCACGACTCGACGACAATGAGTACGACGTTTGGGGACTCTGTTGAACCCCGTTGACCGTCGAAAAAGGAGATGGCCGGGGAGGAAGCGGAGCGCATCGGGGCATCGTCCGCCTGACTCTCTTTCTTGTTTGTGAAGCGAGCAGCGGCCTCGCGGACCCCAAGAGTAAAGACGGGGCTTCGCGTAACACGATAGGGACTGAGCGCCACATCCTTGTGCCAGATGGGATTCTGCCCGCAGAGAATATCGATGGGGGTGAGAATGGCGACGCAGGCCAATAGGACGCCCGCTGTCCAGAGTCGCTTCTGAGGACGAGGCCGAACGAAAGCCAGCGCGGCGCAGAGCAGGATGCCTACCGCCAGAAAGACGAGCCCCTCCGGTATCCGGCTCTTGGGCAGCACAGGCAGATAGCGTAGCGACGATAGCAAGTTCTCCAGCGAAAACTGGTAGGTGTAACAAACGCTATAGGCGAAGTCCGCAAGCGATTCCAGCAAGAGCAGTACGAAGACCACGCCACGCGGCAGAAAGACGCCCAGCGCTCCAATCAGCAGGTATTCCAGATTGATGTACCCATGCGGCAATACACCCAGTGTGCGGGTAGAGAGCAACAGAGGCAGATTCGGCATGGTCAGATAGAGAACTGCGATCAGGTAAAAAGGAATTCGCATTTCGGAAGCTGGTACTGTTTTCTCTGACTTTTCCACTTATAACCCCTTTCCAGTGTTTTGGAGTAGGAAGATGCCTCTTAGGGCACACAATGATGGTTCTGTTATATCGAATTCGCGGGAAATCCGAGTTGGTGACGGAGCAATATCTGTAGTTTCACTCTTTATACATTTATAGCCCAACTCAGCAAAAATTCGAACGTAGTCATAATGACGCAATCGATTCTGATAGTGGATGTTATGATTGTATTTTCTAAATTCATCTGCTGAGTATTGCAAGTAATTGAGGGGGCCGATATTTCTATCGGTGTAAGAATAATGATCTGAATAGTCAATAACCGCTGAGATCAGCCCCCCCGGCCGGATTATTCTCCGCAACTCCTTGAATATCGCAATGATAACGTCCTCTGAAATATGTTCAAGCGTGTCGGTTGAAACGCAACCGTCGAAAGTGTTGTCGTCGAAGGGTGTCTTGACGGCATCAAATGGAGCTATATAGCGGACCCTGTAATATCGCTCTATATCGGAGATATTGGCCATCGCATGATAAGCAATGGATGGGTATCGCCTGGATATTTGCGATGCTGCATCGTTCACCAGTTCAATGTTGAGCATCGGAAACAAATCTACGACCGTCTGCGACCCGAAATATTGAGACAGAAAGATATTTTGGGATAGATGTTTTCCAGCTCCGAACTCGAAAACCATGGGACGTTCAAGCACCGCAAGGTTATTCTGATGCACCAACCAATTCTTGTATCCTGCTGAAATGTCGATTCGCGATCTCCTGGTGACATTTCTCTGCATAAAATACAGCGTCTTGTGCAGCGAGAAGGTGTCGAGCCATTGAAAGGCGAAAGATTTTACCTTCCAATTGATATTTATTCTGTGTTTTCCCTTCGGCTCTGCATCCCCAGATTGTGCAGCTTTTGATTCGCTGACCCGCGTAAACCGCCTGTCCAGGAGATTGTGAGGATTGAGGCTGGTCTGGTCGTTCATTGCAGTGTCCTCTGTGGGATGGTCGGAGGAGTTCTCAGGAACAGGCTGTAGCACAGGGAGCGGACGAAGTCGGGCGCCAGGCGGATTGGCCCGCGCATCAGGATGTTCAAGAAGGATCCGGCAGTATCCAGCAGACCCATCTTGCGAAGAAACGACTGGAATTCGATCTCCCCTTTTAGGTAGGCCAGGCCGCCCCTGCGGTTTTGCATGCCATTACCGCAGCGAGCGTTGACGAGGATGTCGTTCATGTTGTACAGGCGGTAGCCAAGCGTCAACATTCTGGCCCAGAGGTGGTAGTCCTCGAAGCCCTGGCAGGATTCGTAGTTGCCCGAGGCCACTACCGAGGCTTTGCGGAAGACGACAGTCATGTGGTTCATCGGCGTCCGGGCCTTCGCAAAACGCCGCAGGGCCTGGCCTGCCACGGGAAGAAGCCGAATCGAGCGCGGCGCCGAGCAGTCCACATCGAACTCCGCGATTGCGCTCCCCACCACATCAATCTCCCGGTTGCTGTCCAGGAAGCTGACCTGCTTCTGAAACCTGTCCTGCACGCAGATGTCGTCTGAATCCATACGAGCCACGTACTCTCCCTGGCACATATACACACCGGCGCGGAGAGCCGCTCCCAGGCCAACATGGACCGGCAAAGGCAGCGAGACGATAGGCAGGATTTTCCTGAACGCTGCAATGGTTGCCTCTAGTTGCTCTCCCAGCGGCCCGTCTTCGACGATAACCACCTCATCGGCCGCCAGAGTCTGAATTGCAAGGCTGTCCAGACACTGATGCAAATTGGCCGGAGATTCTTTGTCGTACACCGACATCAACACGGAGAGTTTCATTTCGATTCCTCCATGGCCGGACCTCTTGCTGCTCGATAGTCCGCATACTCGCTCTCCAGTAACAAGCCGGCAGCTACTAATAAAACAACCAGGAAGGTTGTGAGAATCAGGGACGGGATTCGCTCATACACGTAGCCCAGAGCGCTACGCGGCGCCATGAGCGCGCGGGTCAGGCACTCGGCCCAGATTCCGGAAAACAGCGAACGCTTTCCGATCCAGTCCACAAAGCGCCGGCAACTGAAGCCAAACAATGCCGAACCAGCAAACACCGCCGGAAAGCCGCCGAACAGATAGAGATCAAGCAGATAGTTCGATCCCGTTCCCGACACCGTGCCGTTGAAGCTCCATGGGTCGTTGAGGGTAAGAATCCTGTCCAATGTGGCGGGCATGTCTTTCAAGCCCCCGATGTCGACCACGCACACGCCCAGCAAACCGTAGGGGATGGTCTTCGCCGTCAGCGAAACCAGCAACGGCGGGCAGTATCCGTTTAGATTGAGGTCGATATTTTCCTGGAACAGCCGCAGCGAACTACCGGCCGCAAAAAACTTGATGCTCTCGTCTTGTCCTATAACCTCGTCCCCGCGCGTCAGCGGAGGTACAAAAATGATCACCAGGGCCAGCGCGACAAACTGCAGCAGGCGCTTGGCGGAGAAGCGAATCCAGCCGCGGGCCACGGCGACCAGCACGGCGGGGACAACTGCCTGTGCCAGAAAGAACCTTCCCCCATGCAGCGATTCGATCAGCCGCGGCAAGGTAACCAAAGCCACCACTGTGAAGATGCGCCGCCATCCCTGTTTCTCCGGATCGGCCGATCCGAGATACAGGAAGCCGAAGAACAGATGGGCATACAACACCGCCTGGTACGGCCTGGGAATCGGGACCCCCATGCCATACACCACCGCGGCATGGCTGCGCAAAAGCACAATGGCGATGATCAGCGCGGGGACAAAGAGGATGAACGCGGCGTGGAAAGCGAACTTCCCGCAGCCGTCGAGCATTCGTCCGGAAAATTGGCTCCGCGGGTTGCCGGAAACCGGCAACAGATAGCCAGCAACGAACAGACCGAGCGCCAGCACACTGATGGCCACCATTCCGTCCTCCACCGCATCCGCCTGGTGAACCAGCAAACGGAAGACTATGCTGGGAAGCCACCAAAATAAGAAACAGGCGAAGATGAATGCGCCCAGAAAGAACCATTTCCCTCGAACCCGTCTGACGGGAGCGCGCAAGCAACTCTCCAATGGGCTCATGGTTGCAATGTCGCGCTCCGGGCCATGTGGAAAGGCGGTACTCATTGGCCTGCCTCCGGATGGAATTTACCGCGCGCGCAGAATCGCGATCCGGCCTTCAAATAGGCTTCCGCGACTGAGCGCGGCGAGTAGGCCGCCAACGGCGCGGCCCAGGGGGCGGCAACCAGCGCCTTGCGTAGCGCCGAAGCCACCTCCGCGCGGCTCATGGAGACGGGAAACAGTTGAATTCCGCCGCCGATCAGATCCGGCGCAATCTCCAGGCCGCCGCCCGAGGCCGGCATCGCCACCGCGCAACCCTGACTCAGCGCCTCCAGGTAAACGATGCCGAAGTGTTCGGCAGCATTGGCGGAGACAAACACGCGCGTGCGCCGTAACCGGTCACGCACCTCAAGCGGCGTAAGCGCTCCCAAAAACTCAATGCGCTCGTCGCCCGCGGCGATGCGCTCCAATGCCGGGCGCAGGGGGCCGTCTCCCACGATCCACGCATGCAGACCGGGGTTTTCGTCCAGCACATCACGGATGGCAGGCAGCAGCCGATGTGCATTTTTGGCGCTATGCAGGCGGCCCACATACGTAATCGCCTCGCGCCTTGTCTCCGTCTCCGGCTTGGCCTCCATGAACAGCGGATGCATGGGATTGTGGATCACCGTATCCACGCTCAGCCCGAAGATCTCTCGCAGGTGCAATGCCGAGTACTCCGAAACGACCGCCAGTAGCGCTCCACGGCTGGCGGCGGCCAGCCGGTAGGCAGCCAGAATCGCCAATGTCCTTGGCCATCCCTGGTGTGCGGCGCAGGGAAATCCGTGCGCAACACACACAGAACGCAGCGAAAACGGTGCGGCGAACAAAGCGGTGGTGCTGAGAATCTTGAGCACATACGGGTCGCGCAGTTCGCGCCAATGCCGCCAGATGCGCGATGGGGAAACGACTTCAACCTCGAATCCAAGGTCGACGAAGCCCGCGCGCAATCCCTCAGTAAAGCTGTGTACGCCTCCGACTTCGTGACCTCCCGTGATCAGGACTTTGGAGGGATACCCGTGTTGCATGGCCTGCTCTGCTGACGATGACGAGGCCGTCGATGCCCGCGAGACCATGGCTGTCATGGCCGCTGTAATCGAAATGTTGTTTTGAACTGCAGTGCTCATTCAGCCTCGCTTCCACAGGGCGCAAACGCATCCGTGAGCAGATATCCGCGCCGGGCGCGTGCAAAAATAGTCCATGCGAAAGGCAGGCCAATGCCCGCCGTGGCGACTAGGTAACTGAAGGTGACACCGGCATTGCCCCATTGGGGCGCTGTCAGCGCGGCCAGCAGCAGAGTGAGCGAGGCAACGACCAGCGATTGAACGAGAAATGGCTCGCTCTTGAAGGAGCGCAGCAGCGTGGCCAGGCTCTGCACCGCGCAGTTGGATCCCGCCGCCAGAACCAGCACCGCAAACAGTTGCGGCGAAACCATGCGTGCCGCTAACCGGGGAGCCACCGCCGGTAACAGCGTGGCCAACCCGCAAACCGCCAGCGCAATCAGGCCGAATACGGCCAGCGATTGGCACAGTGTGCGCCGGAAAAGACGGTCAAGCCCCTGAAACTCCCGCCGCGCAATCATGCGGCCGAAGGGAGTGGTCTTGGTCGAGGACCAGGCCAGCGCCAGAACCGTCATGTAACCGGTGATGCTGAGCGACATGCCGATCTGTCCGGCCTCGACCGCCCCACGCAACGCGAAGATGATGGGGATGAAGATCTGCACGGTGAAGTAGGAGCACGTCCAACTGACGGCGATGCGCCACTGAAAGGGCCATACCTCGCGGATCCAGTGGATGGCTGCTTCACGGGCCGGATGGCGCAGCAATCCCGCCAGCAAGCGGCGGCGCGCGACGAGAAAGAAAAGGCCAGTTCCGACCTGGCCCACGATCACCAGGGCCGGCGCGTAAAGCCCACGATGCAGCAGCATGGCCGCCCAGGCAAACACTGAGGCGGCAACCGCCTGGCGCAATCGCATCGCGGCAACGGTGCGTACCTGCCCGCATCCCTCCAGAAAGGAATAGAATGGCATGCACCAAAGACCCGCCGCAGAGGCAAATACCGCCGTGAGCCACGGCCCCAGCCAGGCAACCTGCGCTGCACCAGAGGCTGCATGACGAGCGAAAAAAACTATCCCCAGCGGCGCCAGAATCAGTCCCATGACCAGAGCGGCCACCGTATACCAGCGCACACTGAGTTGCAGCGCGGAGGCCAGACGCGCGTGGGCTACCCGATCGCCCGCTACGCTGCCGTCTGCCTTCATCTCCAGGTGAATGCATTCATGCGCGGCCAACTGCTGAATCACAAACGAGAAGCCCAGCTCGAAGACCATCTGCAACGAGACCAGGCTGAGCAGGGTGTAATAGTAACCCTGCTCGACGGGGCTGAGGAAGCGCACAATCAGCAACACCGTCCCGGCGCTGCCCACGATGTTCACGGCCCTCGCCAGGAAGGTGTAGGCGACCGCGCCATCCAGCCCCAGCGCCCCCCGTATTCTCATTGCCACACTCCTGTAACGACCTGTTCGAGAGCAGAAGACCATGAACCGGTACGACGGCGGGTACGTTGCAATATCGCTAAGACTTCGGCGGCCCAGACCGTAAGCAAGGCCAGCGGCAGAGCTCCCAACAGAGCTCCGAGTACAACCCAGAATCGGTATGGTGAGGGCCGGTCTGGAGCGACAGCCGGATCAACGATCTGTATCAGCGCCCCCTGCCGCGCTTCATCCACGCGCGCCCCCTCATATTGGCGCGTGAGCAGATCTTGAATGGTCTCGCGATACTTCACCTCTCGCATGGCGCGCGAATAGTCCAGACCCGCCTGCGTAACCGTACCCTTGGGCGCGATCAGGTCGCCTGTGCTGCGATCGCTTGCCGCATCCATCGCGGATAACTGCCCTTCCATTCCGGCCAACTCCTGTTCGGCACGCACCAGGTCCGGATTCTGATCGGCGGCAAACTCGCGCATGGCCCTGATCTCGACCTGCTTGGCCGCAAGCTGGCCGCGCAACACGGCAGCCGATGCGATCATGGCACGGGCCTGGCCCTCAATCTCAATCACACCGGTGCGTTGCTCGGTCTGCTTCATATTCTCTTCGGCACGCACCAAATCCTCATGCGCGGCGCTCAACTGCCGCTCGAAGAAAAGTCTTCGCTGCGACGCCTCGGTGATGGCCAGCGTCTCAGTGAAGCGCCGGTATTCTTCAACCCATCCATTGGCAAGATCCGCGGCCCGGCGTGGATCTCGATCGGTCACCGAGAGGCGGATCAGTCCGTCCTTCAAGCCGTTGTCAATCGTTGTGGCCCGCTCCCAGCGTTTGCGCGTCGTGGAAAGGTACTTACGGTGGTAGAGTGCCTGCAGATGAAAGCGCTCGACCATCGCATCCTCCACCGTGCGGCTCTTCAGCAGGGCAGCTTGCTGATCGTTCGGATTCTTGATACCCATGCTGCCGGCCGCCGAGGCCATGGCGCCCAGGTTGCTCAGCTGCGCCATCATCGCCGCTCCCGTTGACCCGCTCTGTTGCGGCGGCAACAACACCACGGTGGCCGTGTAACGGTTCGGCAGCAATAACGCAACTACACAAGCCAGCACGATCATTGCAACCACCGTGATCCAGACCAGCCTCTTCCATTTCATCGCCAACCGAAGCAGAGGCAGCAAAGAACCGAGGGGAGCATCGGGGTTGAGAACGGCGGATTCGTATTCTGCTGTTGGCACGAGAATCTTCCTCATGGTTGAGATCGGGTTGTTGGGAGCGTAACGTGCGTCCTGTTACGGACTTCATGTACGCCGCCGGTTTTACTGCGGTGGAGACCGTCGTTGCCTGCCTTGCCGCGCAAGGCGCGTTCACTTGAAAATGAACCGCCCGGTCAATTGGCCGGGAAACTGCGTTCAGATTACCGGCGTAAGGAAGGGGTGCAAGCAGGGAATACATAAAACAGGCGGCAGTGGGTCAATTATGGGAAGAGACTCATGAGACTGTTCGATTTCGGGACATTGCTCCTCCGCTGCTGTATTTTTTCCTTCTATCCCTGCAATAGATCAGGAAACAATGGGGCGTCTATGAGAAACCATTCATCTGTCCTCCCATGCTATCGTCGCGTTGCACTCCTCTGGTTTGTCTGCGCCGCAGCTCTCAACTTTTCGGCACCTGCGCTGCACGCGCAATGTCCTGAGGGGGCCGATCCAGACGCACTCGGCTGTCCGAATCTTCCCATTGCACCCACCGCACCCAAGGAACCTTCCGCGCCGATAGACATTAACGAGAGCACCCCATTGGAATCGCCAAAGGCGGACCGCTCCAATGAGGCCTCGGCAAGTGGGAGTCTTCCTGGCGGCGCAAGTTACACGGAGGGGCCGGCAGGCAACGGATCCGGACTTCACGACCGCCTGCCGTCGCACCCCGAACCACCCACCGAGTTTCAGCGTTTTGTGGCCGCAACAACCGGCCAGATGCTTCCTGTTTACGGCGCCAGCCTCTTTAGCACGCAGCCTACATCGTTTGCTCCCATCGACCACGGACCCGCGCCTGGAGACCTGATCGTTGGCGCAGGGGATGAATTGCGAGTTCGCATTTGGGGCCAGGTCAACTTCAGCGCCAATCTGCTCGTGAGCCGCGAAGGAGAAATCTACCTTCCCAAGATCGGCAACGTGCATGTTGCCGGACTGCCGTTCTCCGCCATCCCCGGCCATTTGCGCAGTGCGATGGAGCGGGTCTATCGCAACTTCGAGTTGAGTGTGGACATGGGTGAGATTCATTCCATTCAGATATACGTAACCGGTCTCGCACACCGGCCGGGGGAGTACACGGTTAGCGCGCTCAGCACGTTGGTGGACGCGGTTTTCTCGAGCGGCGGTCCTTCGGCGGCGGGTTCCATGCGCCACGTCCAGCTCAAGCGCGAGGGCAAGGTGGTCACAGACTTCGATCTCTATGCGCTGCTGGTGAAGGGCGACAAGACCGGCGATGTACAACTGCAGCCGGGGGACGTACTTTACATTCCCGCGGCGGGGCCGCAGGTTGCGCTGCTGGGCAGCGTGCGCCAGATTGGCATCTATGAGTTGCGCGGCAAGGAGCCGATCGAACAACTGCTCGACGCGGCCGGCGGCAGGACGGCGATCGCCTACGGTGCACACCTGTCGGTGGAACGCATCGAGGACCACGCGCGGCGCCACGCATTTGAACTGGCGGCCGATGCGGCGGGCTTGTCTACTCTGCTGGACGACGGCGACATTGTGCGCATCGATCCCATCGTTTCGACCTATCGCGAGACGGTCACGCTGCGCGGATCAGTAGCCAATCCGGGGCGCTTTCGCTGGCATGAAGGCATGCGCCTGAGCGATCTGATGCCCGACCGGGATTCGCTGGTTTCGCGGGATTACTGGTGGCGGCGCACTCAGCTCGGCCTTCCCGCGCCGGAGTTCGCCCCTTCCCTCAACGCTTTTGCAGCGCAACCGGGAACGGGCCGCTTTCCAAGGCAGCAAACCGGCAGCTTTCCAAATGCCGCTTCCGGCACGCAATTGCAGCAGCCGCCTTCAGACGACAATCCATCCGCGGCGATGCAGAAAGCCTTGGAGGCACGCTCCTCGGGAGCGGCGGGCACTCTGGGCGGCCTCGAAGTAAACGGCCGGATGGGAACAGAGACGGCGCTTCTTCGCCCCTCTTCGGAAACCGACTGGAACTACGCGGTAATTGAGCGGCTGGACACGGCCACCATGGCCACATCGCTGATTCCCTTCGATCTTGGCAAGCTGGTGCTCGGCCACGATGCTTCCCAGAACCTTGAACTTCAGCCGGGCGACATTGTCACGGTCTTCTCGCAGGACGACATCCACCAGCCCATGGACCGGCAAACAAAATATGTGCGGCTGGAAGGAGAGTTTGTGCATGCCGGCGTTTACAGCGTCTTGCCCGGCGAGACCCTGCGCTCGCTGGTCGCGCGCGCCGGAGGGCTGACCGGCAGGGCCTACCTGTATGGGGCAGAGTTCACCCGCAAGAGCACGCAGGAGATCGAGCAGCGGCGGTTAAACGAATATGTCGACCGGCTGGAGCATCAATTGGAACGCAGTTCCATCGGAGTGGCCGGCGCGGTGAACGGCGCCGGGCAGCAGGGCCGGATCGCATCCGTAAACGACGCTCTGATTGCGCGGCTTCGCCAGATGCGTGCAACCGGAAGAGTGGTGCTGAACCTGGGACCCTATAGCTCGGGAGTGAACCAGTTGCCGGAGCTGCCCCTGGAGGACGGCGACCGGCTGGTGGTTCCCTCCATGCCCGCCACCGTCCAGGTCATCGGCGCCGTCTACAATCAGAATGCATTTCTTTACCGCGAAAGAGCCAGGGTTGGCGACTACCTTCATCTGGCCGGCGGGACGAGCCGCGAGGCGGATCGCGGACGAGCCTTCATTCTGCGCGCCGACGGGTCGGTAACACCTCGCGAGACAGGCCAGTCTATCTTCGCCTCCTCCGGCTTCGACAAACTGCGTCTCTATCCAGGCGATTCGATCATCGTACCGGAAAAGAGCGTGCGCCCCTCGGCCTTGAGCCAGATCATGGGCTGGAGCCAGTTCGCCTCCGGGATGTCCCTCAGCGCGCTTGCAGCCAATGCGCTCAAGTGAGCCCACATCGCCGTTTGGGAGCGGCGTGTGTGCCCTGCATGATCGGCCCGATTGCGGGATAAGCAGTTTCTCATCTCTGGCGCTTGTGGAGGATACGTGCGCCAGAGATAAAGTCTCCTCTCCCGCCAAGCAAAAGCACGCTCTTGCTTGAAAGATGCGATAAGGACGACCAGGATATGCACTTATCCTTGAAACTTATGGCATCTTATTGCTCATCGGCTCTTCATTAGAACTTACTTATCGCAGTTCTATAACGGGAACGGTTCCATTCGCGCCTCTCCCATCCTTCGATTTATCCTCCCGTTCTCGCGGACCACACGAATCAAGGCGAAAATTCATTTGCGGCCGATGCCCGGGACCGTATGTGGAGTCTCTTGGCGAGGCAGCATTAGTCCCAAGCCAGGTTCTCTGCGCTGAAGGTTTTCGCCAATACTCAGAATTCCAATTTCACCTGTCGAGGTTCGTTTCCATGCAACTGTCCAGTCGAGTGTTTGAATCAAGCACTGTCGCAGCTTTGCCATCGCGCCTCCCCGCATTGATGCGTCCCGATATAGCCACTCCCGTTCGCACAGTGTTGATCGACAACCCATCCGCAAGCGTCTGGAGCCTGTCCCGTTCCAAGCGACTCCTCGATATTTCGGTTGCTCTTCTGGTCCTGGCGGTCTTAGCTGTTCCGATGCTGGCAATCGCCCTTTGCGTGCTTCTCTCCTCGAATGGACCGGCGCTCTTTGTGCAGAATCGCGTCGGCCGGCGAGGGCGCCTCTTTGGCATCTATAAGTTCCGCAGTATGACAGTGGCCCCGGAAAAAGGCCTTGGCCCCTGGCTAACAAGAAACGGAGATAAGCGCATCACCGGAATAGGCCGCTTGATGCGCAAATTCAAGCTCGATGAGTTCCCGCAGTTTTATAATGTACTGCGCGGGGAGATGAGCCTGGTCGGTCCCCGGCCCAAGCTGCCGCAATATGAAGCAATCTACAACATGCCTTATCGTCCCGGCATCACTGGCGCAGCAACGCTTGCCTTCCGCCGCGAAGAGGATATCTTGAGTCGCGTTCACCCGGGCAATCTGGACCTGTTTTATGACCACCGGATCAAGCCGCTGAAGGCGCGCATCGACGCGCGCTATATGTGCCGTGCAACTCTCTGGTCCGACATGCGGATCATCGCGGCTACGCTTTTGGCCTGCGTAGCGCCTGATCGCATTGCGGCCGTGAATATCCCTGCCGCTTCAACTCCGCTCGTCGCATCAAAAGAGCTATTGGCAAGCGAAGCGTCTTCGGTAGAATGAGCGTCCGGAGAACACAACTGATTTACTGGGTTGGACTGTGATGGCCTATGCAATTCCTCTACAGAAAACCGCGCTAAACTAACAAATCCACTGGTTCAAAATCCCGGTCAGGCCGCAGGTCGAGTCAGCCAGGTCCACACTTGTCTGTTGATTGCTTCTTCTCGCGGTCTTGGTAGAATGGCAAGCGCCCTCTGTGCCATGATTGATTAGGTATACAAGCAGGTCCTGGACAATGGCTGCAGGGCGGAGAAAGAAATGATGACCGAGATTGACCGCGAAGAACTGCTTCAGCAGTTTGCAAGCGACAACTACGCAGGCATCTGTCCCGAGGCATGGCACGCTACCGAAGCTGCCAATCACGGGCACGCATCGGCATACGGGGACGATCCCTGGACGGCAAGAGCATCCGATGCATTTCGCGAACTCTTCGAGATTGACTGCGAGGTCTTCTTTGTCTTCAACGGAACCGCGGCCAATTCTCTGGCGCTGGCATCTCTTTGCCAGTCTTATCATGGAGTCATCTGTTGCGACTCAGCGCATGTTGAGACAGATGAATGCGGCGCGCCGGAGTTCTTCTCAAACGGCTCAAAGCTGCTGGTAGCTCAAAACGCGCAGGGCAAGCTCACGCCGGCATCGATTCGGGAACTCGCCACTAAACGCCAGGATATCCATTACCCCAAGCCACGCGTCGTCACCATCGCGCAATCCACCGAGTTAGGCTGTGTTTATACATTGGCGGAATTGCGTGTAATTTCAGATGAATGCAAAATTCATAAGCTCTATCTGCACATGGATGGCGCCCGGTTTGCGAATGCCTGCGCAAGTCTCGCTTGCTCGCCGGCGGAGATCACATGGAAGAGCGGTGTCGATGTCCTCTGCTTCGGCGGTACGAAGAACGGCTTGGCGGTGGGAGAAGCGGTTCTCTTCTTCGACCGGAAGCTGGCGGCGGACTTCGATTACCGATGCAAGCAGGCCGGCCAACTTGCGTCGAAGATGCGCTTCCTTGCAGCGCCGTGGGTGGGAATGCTTGAGAGCGGAGCATGGTTGCGCAATGCCGAGCACGCCAACAGTTGCGCAAGGCATTTCGCGGCGCAGGTCTCCGACCTCCCCGGTGTTCGGCTGGCGGCGCCCGTTGAAGCCAATGCGGTTTTTCTTTCAGCGTCCGAAGAAATTCTCAATCCGATTCGAGAGCGCGGCTGGCAATTCTATACCTTCATCGGTGGCGCGACACGCTTCATGTTCTCCTGGGATACAGATCTGTCGCGCGTCGATGCCCTCTGTCGCGAGCTGAAGGAATGTGCGGCTCAAGCGCAGGCAGCAAACTGACGGCGGAGAAACGGTGGCACTCGCCTGAAGGCAAGTGCTCCCCTGGCCACTGCCTCCCATCGGCAGATCTACGGGGTTCCAGCGCGTTCAGTTACTTATCAGCGGTGGCGGTTTTGTCTGTCTCAACCTCGCGCACGGCCAAGTGGTCGTACCAGGTGAACTTCAAAATGGCCGAGGTTCCCAAAATAGCCGCCAGGGCGATGGCGGCACGCCAATATTCCTGGATAACAATGTACAGAGGCAACGTTACCAAGCTTATCTGCCACAGGATGCCAACCGCGATATTGAACATATCGCGCGGAAAATCGCGGTTGCGTTTGAAGCTGGGATCTTCTGCCAGCACCTTCTTCAGGATCGGCCCCCAGAAGCCCCACGGCCGTACGCGGCGGTAGAAGTCCTTCAGCACCTCTTCGTCGTCCTGCTTGGTGAGCAGCGCGCCGGCGAAGCAGCCGATCACCGAGACAACCAGTACCAGAGGGAAAATGATCGAAACATTCAGGTTGATGGAATAACGAGACAGTAAATACTGCACAACCGGGACTTTTTCAATCAGCAGAGGCACCGTCAGCGAGGATGTAATGCCAACGACCATGCCCCAGAAGTAGCCAAAGCCGTTGAACCGCCACCAGTACCATTTCAGGACATTGGATGCGGTGTAACCTCCCCACAAGCCGGAGACGAGCCATAGTACCACCGAGTTTACCGACGTTACATACCATCCAATCAGGACGCCGATCACGACCACGGCAAACGAGGCCAGGTAGCTAAGCCGGACATAAGTCTTCAACGTCGCATTGGGGTTGATGAAGCGCTTGTAAATGTCATTGACAAAATAAGGCGGCGCCGAGTTCACCGTAGCCGCAAAGTTCGACATAAACGCCGCTAGCATGCCTGCGATCAGGAATCCCAGTAGCCCGACAGGGACGAATCGGCCAAGCGCCATGGGCAGCACCAGTTCGAAGTCCATGTTCGGTCCCATGGCGCGGATGCTGTCGCTGAAAAATGCGGCTGCCAGCACCGTAAGTCCGACAATAAGAAAGTAGCGCGGGAAGGTAAGCACAATATTTACCCAGGCGCTCATCATCGAGGCTTCGCGTGGATTTTTTGCAGCCAGTATGCGCTGCATGTCGTAGCTCGGAGCCGGGCCGGCTGCCGAGATCAGCACACCCTTGAAGAGCAGCATGATGACGAAAAAGCCGAAAAGTCCATATCCGTCTTGAGCAATCTTGGCGCTGGCCGATGGAATCAACGCCGACCAATCCAGGTTCAAATGCCAGCCGAAGAAGACGTTGTCCCACCCGGCGGGCACCACCTTATGCAGCGTTCCTGGCGCCACCTTGAGCATGGCGATAATGCCAACGGAAAACGAGGCAATGGCCAGTATGGCGAACTGCACCACCTCGGTGATAACCACGCTGATCATGCCGCCCTTGATGACGTAGATCGCCGTAATGGAGATCAGGATCAGCGCGTACATATTTGGCGTGGGATGCCAGCGCTGGGAGGTCAATGCCAGAAACGTCGGGTCAAGAAATGTGGCCGTGAACTTCCCTATGCCCTTGAAACCATAGCTGAAGAATCCGAGGGTGCAGACAAATGCGTAGACGATCACGATCACGTGCGACAACTGCGCGCCTCGCCCGGTGCCGAACCGAGTCTTGAGCCACTCCGCTCCAGTCATCACCTTTGAGCGGCGCAGCCATGCGGAGAGATAGACCATCAAAAATATCTGGTTGAAGGTCGGCCATAGCCAGGGAATCCATACGCTCTTCAAGCCGTAGATGAACATCCAGTAGACCAGCAGCATGGTGCCGCTGATGTCAAACATGCCCGATGCGTTCGAGATGCCCAGCATATACCAGGGCATTTTGTTGCCGCCCAGAAAATATGCCTGCATGCTTTGCGAAGCGCGGCGCGAAGCCCAATAACCGATAAGCACCGTGCTCAGCAGATAGACCAGGATGATGGCGATATCAAGAACATGAAGATGCATATGAACCCTCAAGGCCGGCAGCGGACATCGGATGATTACTCGCCGCCTCGGCGACCAGTGACGGCGAAAATTCGCGTCGTGCCAGTATACAGCGTTGATTTCCCGCCCTTCGCGGAGTGGTTTACAATAGCCTCTGCTTCCCTAAAAGAGGAGTTATGCTGCCTGGCAAGCGGGCAGCGTTATGTCGCCGTCTTGAGCCACCGTCCTATCGAATTGTGGCAGGCTGAGATCGCGCCGCGAACCTCACTGAAGCACAAAGCATGAAAGGCTGAAAGGGCCGGAGAAAACAGATGAATAAGGCAGCATTCAAAAAGAGCTTTCAGGACCTATTCAAGCAGCAGGAGAAACTGCTTGTGCGCCGCAACCGCAAGGCGGCGGGCGGCAATGGCATTTATGACCGTTATGAGTATCCGGTCCTTACCGCCGCGCACACGCCTCTGATATGGCGCTACGACTTCGACCCCAGGACGAATCCATATTTGATGGAGCGCATGTTCATCAACACTACCTTTAACGCCGGCGCGATCTTCCACGAGGGAAAATATCTGGTGGTCGCGCGTGTTGAGGGCGCAGACATCAAGTCGTTCTTCGCCGTCGCCGAGAGCCCCAATGGTATCGATAACTTTCGCTTTTGGGACTATCCCATCCTCATGCCCGAGACGGATAATCCAGACACCAACGTCTACGATATACGCCTGGTCAAACACGAAGACGGATGGATTTACGGTCTCTTCTGCACCGAACGCAAGAACCCGGAGGCGCCGGAGTGGGATACCTCTTCGGCCGTTGCGCAATGCGGCATTGCCCGCACCAGGAATCTGAAGACGTGGGAGCGCCTGGCCGACCTCAAATCCAGGTCTGCCCAGCAGCGCAATGTGGTGCTGCACCCCGAGTTTGTCGACGGCAAGTACGCCTTCTACACCCGGCCGCAGGATAGCTTCATTCAGACCGGCAAGGGCGGCGGCATCGGCTGGGGACTTTCGTCCAGCATTGAAAAAGCCGTGGTCGATCATGAAGTCATCGTCGACAGCCGCAGATACCACACCATCCAGGAGGTCAAGAACGGCCAGGGTCCCGCGCCTATCAAGACCCCAAAAGGCTGGCTGCACATGGCGCATGGGGTGCGCAATACGGCCGCTGGTCTGCGCTACGTGCTCTATCTCTTTCTCACCGAACTGGAGCGGCCGTGGGTCGTCACCCACAAGCCGGCGGGCTATTTCATCGCTCCCCAGGGCGAAGAGCGCGTCGGAGATGTCTCCAACGTGGTCTTCAGCAATGGCTGGATCGAGCGCAAGAACGGCGATGTCTTTATTTACTACGCCTCATCGGACACGCGGCTGCACGTTGCCACCAGCACCGTCAGCCGGCTGCTGGACTATGTGATGAACACGCCCGCCGATCCGTGGCGCACCCACGCCTGCGCGGAACAGCGTTACGCTCTGATCGAGAAGAATCTCGCCGTGCTGAATACGCTGAAAATTCGCGCCGGCAAGCGCGCTACCAAGAGGGAAGCCAGCCCCACGAAGGCGAAGAATTGCTAGAACCCAATTGCCGGACCCATCCGCGGTGGAAAATGGCTCCCGGCGTTGAGAGCAGGAAATCAAGAAGTATCTCGCTTCGAGGCATCGTATGCCGCGGATGGAAAGTCTTGACCGTTGTAGAGCCGGAGCGGGGCAGCAGACTCGTGAGTTGGGATCAAATGACCTATCTCTGGCGCGGCAGGGGTTGCCCTTCGGATCCATTTTGATTCTTGTCTGCCGCGCGAGCCTGGGCATCAAGGCCGTGGGTCGGATCCCGGTGAAGGATCTTCCGAGAGATATCCGGCCAGAACTCATTGAAAAGGGAGCCCAGACCGCCCTCGGCGGTCACGATGAATCCGTTGCCGAAGGTCTGGCCGATGCCGGAGTTGCTGGAGGGATAGTAAAGATTGGAGATACCGCCCGCGGCGATGTTGCCCAACACGTTGGAGTAGTTGGGCTCCCACTTGCCGGTGTTGTCGTGCTTGCAGATAACATTGGTGGCCAGAGAATAGAGCAGCCGGTGACGCGTAGTCCCATGGCCCAGCCGGAAGTAGCGGGGGTCCTGACGGAAGAGAATAGGCAGGATGCCGTTGCCGATCATGGTGCCGTTGAATGCATCGAGGTAGGCCGCTCCGGAGCGCTTTCCATAGCCTTCGAGGCCCCATCCGAATCCGGTATCTTGGTTCAGAGCTTCGTGGTAACCGGCCACCAAAAAACCCGCGGCAAAGGTTACAGGATCGATCGAGGAACGAAAGGCCAAGCCCATCTTCTGGCCGGGGCTCATGGAGACGGCATCGCTGCGATAGGAGACGTTGAAGGCGGGCACAACTCCCACGATGCGCTGTTTTTCCTCCTCCTTGATCTGCTCGTCGGCCTTTTCGTGCTGGCTTTTCTCGGCACCGGGTTGTTGAGTGGGGGTTTGAGAGCTGGAACTACCCTGGGCGGCGGGGCGTTGGGCCGGAGGGGCTGCTGGGACCGGCTGTTGCGTGCTCTGGACCTGTCCGGCGGCGTGCTGCTGGTCAAGAGGCTCGGCTGAAGCGATCTCGAACTGCGGCCGGGGCGCGTCGGGGAGCTGGGCGGCGGCGGCTACAACCGGACCGGCGCCTGATTCCTGCGAAAAAAGATGGGAGGGCAACACCAGCAGGGCAATGCCGGGAAAAAACACTGCGGGGATAAGACGAGAACCTAAACGCATCCATTCACCAGTTGTGGAGTCGCGACCCACCTTCAGGACGGTCCGGTCTGCCGACCTACTTGTGCCAGATGAGTTGGTAGTAGTTTAGCGCATCGAGCCTTTTAAAGACGGACTGATTGTGAAGTCATGAGAGTCCTGCGGCCAGAACTTTAGGTAGCTCCTTCCGAACATCGTCTTGGGTGAAAACTCGCCGATCCTCTAGTGAGGGGAAGCATCGGCCTTCGCGGCGAGCCGGGCTGCTTTTTCGGCTTGCTTACGCCTGTGGTGGCGCACCGCATCCGGCCAGAACTCGATGAGTTCTGCGCCCACGATCCCTTCGGCAGAGACGGTCAATCCATCCATGATGGTGTCTGAGACAGTTCGTTCTGAAGGAGGGTAGTACACCCTGGCAATGGCAGTGCCAATCAGGTTGCCAATTACGTTGGCCCAGTTCGGCCCCCATCCACCATTGTCCCGCTTGCACCATACCGTACTCCCGGCCGCCCAAAGAAAGCGGTTCGCAGCAGAGCCCGTGCCTTTCTGGAAGTAGCGAGGATCTTCATGCCACATGGAGGGCAACACCGCATTGCCGAAGAAATTGCCGATAAAGTAATCGGAGTATGCGCCGCCAAATCGCTTGGCGTATCCTCCCATGCCCTGCCCCCAGGCCGAGGGGTTGTCGTCGGCCTGGCCGATGCCGGCAACCACGGCTGCCAGGCCAAAGGGCCACGGATCGGTGGCGCTCTTGAAGAAGAGCTGGTATTTCTGTCCCGGAGAGAGAGGAATCGCGTTCTGGTTCCGGGTAGTGTTGAAGGTGGCCATGATGCCCGCCACTCGCTGATGCTCCTGTTGCTTCAATTGCTCTTCGGCCAGGTCGTGCTTGCTTTTTTCCGCGCCAGGCTGCTGAGGGGGCGCTTGAGAGCTGGAGCTGCCCTGAGCGGCGGGAGTTTGGTCCGGGGTGGCGCCCTGTGCAGGGGTGGAACTCGGAGCCGGCTGCTGGGTGGTCTGGCTTTGTGTGGCTGGGGTCTGCTGGGCTTGGGAGACGGTCGAGGCAACCTCGAATTGCGACTGGGGGGCCTCAGGAAGCTCTGAGGAGGGGGCAATGATCTGGCCGGAGCCTGGTTCCTGCGAAAAAAGATGAGGGAACAACCCAAACAGGGCAATGCCAGTAAAAAGTGTTGCTGAGATAAGGCCGGAACTTAAACGCATCCATTCACCAGTTGTGGAGTCGACTCCCGCCAACCGGTTCGCCTGAAAGTGTGAATCGAACCTGCGGCTATCTTAAGAATAAATCATTCCTGCCCACATATTGCCGGCCAACCCGCTGCGGGGCAACGATCATCGCGTTTACACAGTTCTCGTTTAAGACGCACTTGCACAGATCTGGGGCACGGAGAAATCCCGTAAAGCCCCCTCTGCTCACGCAGCGAAATCAATATACCCGCGCTGGGGATCGGTGGAGATCAGCTTGACCGTCACCTTGTCGCCTACGTCCAGTCCTTTGCCGCCCTGGACAAGCATTCCATCCACGTGCGGATCGAGGGTGCGGACGAAGGTGCCGTAATTATTCACACCGGTGACGATGGCGGGGAAGCTCTGGCCGATGCGGGGGCGCAGTACTACGGCGGCAATGCGCTTCTGCATCTCCCGCTCGACCTTGCGGGCGCCGTCCTCCATTAAGGTGCAACGGACGGCAATGGCATTGAGCTGATCTTCAGAGTAGGGCTGCGGCCCATGAGCAAGAAACGCTTTCATGAGCCGCTGCGTCACCACGTCGGGAAAGCGGCGGTTGGGTGCGGTGGAGTGGGTGTAATCCTGCACGGCCAGGCCGAAGTGGCCCGGCGAAACCTCGTTGGGCTTGACCAGCACGTACTCGCCGGGGCCCATGAGTTTGACCACGGCCAGCGAAAGGTCGGGAAAGTGGTCGGGATCCTTCTGCTTCTGGGCCAGCAGGAAGTCGTTGAGGGCCTTCGAGTCCGGCTCGGCGGGCAGGGTCGTACCCAGGCCCTGGGCCAGCTCGACGATGCGGTCCCAGCGCTTGGGCGTGCGCACGATGCGGCGGATGGAGGCCACGCCGGCCTGCTCGAAAGTCCTGGCGATGACGCCGTTGGCCGCCACCATGAACTCCTCGATGAGCGATGTGGCGCGATTCTTTTCCAGGCGCGCGATATCGACCGCCTGATCGGCCAGCATCACGGGCCGGGTCTCGATGGTCTCAAGGTCCAACGCTCCATGCTGGAAGCGGCCACCCACCATACGCTGGGCCGCCGCGTCCTGGAGTTTGAGTTGCGCGGCCAGATCGGCGCTGGCGGCTACCTTGGCAGGCGCCGGACCAGTACCTTCCAACCAAGCGCCAACGCCGTTGTAGGCCAGCTGAGCCCGGTTGCGCACCAGTGCCCGATAAGCCTTTCCATCGGATGCAGTGCCCGCCTGATCCACGGCAAATTCGATCACCAGCGCCACACGGTTTTGATTCTCATTCAGCGAGGTAATGCCCTCAGAGAGTACTGTGGGCAGCATGGGAAAGACCTTGACGCCCGTATACACCGAAGTCGTCTCGCTGCTGGCGTGGGCATCGATCACCGAGCCCTTGGTGACGCGCGCGTCTACGTCGGCCACGCCGATGAGCATGCGGATGCGGCCGTCGGGCAACTGCTCGGCCCACTCGATCTGATCTAAATCTCGGGACGTGTCGTTGTCGATGGAGGACCAAAGCAGATTGCTGAGGTCCTGAATGCCGGGAACGGCGGGCGCATCTGGATGGGCCTGAATGGCGGCTAGTTCGGTATCGGTTCCGGCGGGAAAATCCGGCTGAAAACCGTGCTCGATCATGGCTGCGTGGGCCGCGGCGACGAGATTGAAGTGCAAAGGTTGGGTGGAATGCATGAAGAATAGGGCTCCTTGAATGCGAAAGGCCAGCCTACCACGTTCGGAGTGGGAGCCGCGGTTAGGGCGCGGCCAGCACATTGACCGTTAGGTACACGCTCTGGCTGACAACGGTGTTGTCCACGTAGGCGGCAGCGGTGATCTTGAGTGTGGCCACGCCCAGAGGAGTGCCGGAGGAGGGGGGAACGGTTCCGCTGACGCTGTTGCAGCCGATGCCCGCGCCGCCCAGACCCACCAGCAGCAGGAGCAGTACAAGGAAGCGCCGCGTGGAACGGCGTGCAAAGATGCGCGCCCGTCGCCCGAACGGCAGCAGGAAGAATCCCAACCCGGCCAGCGCCGTGCCGCCTGCCGCGCGCGGCCAGATTGGCTCGCGATGGCCGGCGGATGCCGAGGGTCCTCCCGTGGTGAAGGTCTGTATGAGGAAGGTGACCGTGCCGGGGGGGACAATCTGTTGCGGAGTTGCGGTGCAGGTCATGTCGTCCTGGGTAGGCACGGCGCACACCACCTGAATCTCATTGTCGAACCCGCCCAGGCCGGTGACGATAAACGATGCGGTGCCCGACGCGCCCTGCACGATGTCGAGATTGGTGGGAGGGTTCGAAGGCGACGGGGTGATGGTGAAGTTCTCAACAGCGAGGGTGAGAATATTCGAGGTTTCGGTGTCGTAGGAAGAGTCTCCCAGATAAACAGCTGAGAGCATGTCGGAGCCGCCCGGCAGCGTTTGCGTGGTAATGGACGCCGTGGAGGAGTCGCTCATCGGTATTGGAACCAGCGCAGCCTCCCCGATCACGGTGGTTCCGTCGTAGAAGATGACGTTGCCGGAGGGATTCTGCTCCGCGCCCGCGGCTGGCGGTGTATTCGGCGTCACCGTCGCAGTGAGGATCACCGCCGCTCCTGGAGGGACAGGAGAGAAGTTCGAGGTGAGGACCACGGTATCGGGCAGCGTGGTGACCACGGTAATGTTCACCTGGCCATTGGCCCCGGTGTAATTCGCATCGCCCGCGTATACAGCCTGCAGCGTATGTGTGGTGGCGGAAACCGGCACCGAGAAGGTCGCGGTTGTGACGCCGTTTACGGTCGTCACCGGCGAAGTATAGGTGGGCGTCCCATTGATATTCAGCGTCACGGAACCTGTGGGCGCGACACTGCCTGCAGGGGGACCGTTGGCCGTCGAAACCCCGAAGGTGACAGTCACCGTAATGGTTGTGCCGACCGTCGGAGTGAGGTTGGAAGGCGTAACCGTGAGGACGGTGGAGCTTGGCCCAGTTGTGATCATTAACGGCTCTGAGTTGGTGGATGCGTAGGTGCCTGACGAATTGTAGTACGAAGCTCCGATACTGTAGGTGCCTGTAGAAGTAAAAACGCTGTCGAGGTTGAAGGTCCACGACGCGGTCCCGGTGGGGCTGAGCGTTACCGTGGACGCCGAGGAAAGCGCTGAGGCGGCGACCGTATTGTAATAAGTAATGGTGCCGGTGGGCGTGGCGCCGGCAGCCACCGGGGTCACAGTGGACGACAGCGTAATCTCGGCCGAGGGGTTGTAGGTCGCGTTGTGTTCTGTAGGCGCAATCTCGATGCTCACGGTGACCGCGGCGCCCGTCACCTCGGGAGTAGCCCAGTGGTTCACCAGCGTCTGGGCGTTGATCGAACCCAGTCCGGTGGCCAGGTCGTAGCCGGGGCCGGCGGTAAAGCCGATCTGTTCCGTAGCGCCGCAGCCGGGGCTGCCTGCGACGCACTTGAGTTGCGCGCTGCCCTTCTGCACGTCTTCGAAGATGCCGCTTTGCCGGCTGAGTGCATACAGATTGGGCGCTAGGTTGCCCTGCGCGCCGTACTTTTCAGCCAACAGGGCCGCAACACCGGCAAAGATGGCCGTGGCGGCGGAACTGCCTCCGCTGCGCACCAGGGTGCATCCGCTGGAAGCAGTGGAAGCGCTGAGGCAGAAGGCCAGGCCTGGATTCACGCTTGTATCGATGGCTGTGGGCAGGGCCAGGTCCGGTAAGAGCCGGTTATGGTTTCCGGTTCCGGCTGTTCCCTGTTGGGATTCTGCCGGTATCGGCTGCCAAATAGGCGCGGCATAGAGCGTGCTGCTGCCGCCTCCGCCGGCATAGGCCGGATCGGTCGCGCTTGCCGGAGACCATGCCGCCAGAGCGGAGTTACCAGCCGCCGGACCTGCCGGGCCAAAGGCCGCAACGCCCACTGCTGTGTTCCAGGGCGTGGAGGCCAGCGCGTTGACGCCATAACCGCTGCTCACCGGAGCGTCGCTGCCCGCCAAATGGCAAGCCGAGGGGCCACTGTCGCCAACGGCGGCAATCACCGCTATGCCCTCCGCGGCCGCCTGCCGGTAGAGCGCGGAATAGAAGGCCTGGTGCGCCTGGCTCAGAGCCGCCTCGCAGTTCGAGTAGCCCACGGCTACGGCGTGCGCCAGAGCCTGATCGACGATGGCCGCCAGCGACAGGTCCAATCCGTCGGTGGCGGAGGTGGTAGCCGCTGGAATCAGCACGATTCGTGCGCTGGGAGCGGCAGCGCCGGCCCAGGAAACTGCCAGAGTGGCCTCGGCCTGGTCGCTTGTATTTCCAGGATCGGGGCCGTTCGGAGTGACTGTGAGCGGGGTCGCGGGGCCGCCATGGATACCGAAGGCCGCGCGGAAGGCGGCAACGTCCTGGCTGTTCACGTTACTGCGTGCCGCAATGGCGATCGATTCGCCTGCGCCGCCGACGCCGGCGGCCTGCAGCGCGTCAAGATGAAGAAGCTGCGCGGCCAATTGGGGGGTCAGGGCCTCAGCGTGGTTCAGCGAGGTCTCCGCCGCCAGCTCGGCCGCGGAGACGGCGACGGGCCGCGGCGCGGTCAAAGCGGGCGTGGAAAGGGCTCCATCGAGGGAGACCAGTCCCTGCACCAGGGGCGCGAGCGCGGAGGGGACTGAAATCCCTTGAGCCAGCGCGGCACGCATTTCGCCCCCCGTGACGACAGAGTCGATTTGAGTGTGGAAGGCCTGCTCGACCTGGGCAACCGTTCCGGAGAACTCGATCCAGCCACGGCTGGCGGGCAAGGGAGCGACCTGGAAGCCCTGGCTCTCTAACCAGGCAGAAACCGCGGCAACATCCGCGGCGGAGTTCGAGTAAGTTGCGGCGAAGGCCGCTGGCGTGAGCCATTGATGATATTGAGGCGAAGCCGGATTCTGCAGGTTCCCAAGCTCCGCGGTCAGCGCCTGCTTCTGGGCCGCCGAGGGCACGAGCAGTAACAGCATCCGCCCCAACTTCATGCCGGCGGGCGCAGGGCCCTGCGCACCTAGATTGTTCGGCGGTTCGGATGCGGGAATCGCCACCGCATCGGAACTGCGCCAATCACCGGCCAGACGGGAATCCGGGGCCCCCACGGACAGGTCTTTGTCCGTGGGGTGAGAATCCGGGGTCCCCGCGGACAGGTCCACGTCCGTGGGGTGGTAAGCCGGGGCAGAGGCCTGGGCCACGGCCGCTCCTGGGCTGAATACTCCGGGGCTGGCCAGGAGAAAAATTGCGAGCGGCAGACCGAGGCTCAGTTTGTGTGCCATGTTCCTCTTTGTACACGAACCCGGAAAGACCTGTACCTCATTCCAGACAGGCGGAATTGGCAATACCCCATCCCCTTCATCGAACGGTCTTAAAAAACCGGCTGCCTTTTTGGCAGAGGCTATGGGGTTCGTAGCACTTCGTCCCGATTGTATAGCGGTGGAGGGTGCTTAAACACTAGATTATGCAGCGGGACCGGCACAGTAAGCCAGAAAGTAATGATTCTCGGCATCCGGCGCCTGGATGCCCCAGCGACGGGTTGAAGCCGCTGCGGTGGTGAGCTACAGGTTCTTCTATTGAATGCCCATGTCGGAAAGCACCTTGGGCTTGGCTTCGTCCTGAGCCAGCAGGTTGTGGCAGGCCGCGCAGTCATTGGTGATGCTTGTGCCGTCCTTGGCCGTGTGGTCGCCGTCGTGGCAGCGCCAGCAGCCCGGATAGCTAATGTGGCCGATGTGGTTGGGGTGCGTTCCCCAGGTCACCTTCATAAAGGGGAAGACGTTCTGGCTGTAGAGGACCACGAGTTCCTCGCCCGCGGACTTGACCAGCGCGGCCTTCGCGGCCAGCACATCGGGATGCTGGGCGCGATAGAAGGCTTCCAGCCCGGCGGGAATCTTGGCGCTCGCCTCGTCTTCGGAGGCATAGGCAGCCTTGAGCAGTTCCAGACCCTCTTTGTGAACCCAGGGCAGCTCCGGACTGACCGCACCCTCGGCCATCGCCCGGTTGAGCGCATCTTCCGCAGTCACAAAGGTGTGCGCCGCGCGGTTGTGGCAGTCGATGCAATCCATCACCCGCCGTTCGCCCTGGGGAACGGCGTTACCAGCGGCGGCCGTGGCAAACACGGTTTCCGAGCCATCCGGGTTCCGCTTCTGCACCCAGGGGATGGCGGTGCGGGTGGGATCGGTGGCGACATACTCGATGTGGCCCAGGTGCACGCCGTGAATCCCGGTCAGGTGCGAAAGAGAATCCTCGCCGCCCAGGTGCAGGACCACCACCGTCTGGGTCTCGGTGTTCTTCTCGTCGTCGGCAAAGTTTGACTTGACCAGCAGCTTTTCTCCGACAAACCTGGCCGGCGTGTGGCAGCCCTCGCAGATATACCGCGCCGGGCGCAGATTCTCCACCGGCGATGGAATGGGCCTGGGGTAGGTATCGAACGTGACTTCAACAATCTGCTTGGTGCCGTTTACCTTGGCGGCAAAGTAGGAGGCCGCGCCGGAGCCGATGTGGCAGTCAACGCACGCGACATGAGAGTGCGCGGAGATCTTGTAGGCCGTGAACTCGGGGTGCATTACGTGGCAGGACTGGCCGCAGAACTGGGGCGAATCCATGTAGGCCGCGCCGCGATAGGTGGCTATGGACACAACCAGGAGGTTGGCAATTGTGGACAGCAGCACGATGTCCAGGCCGCGGCGGAAGATCCGGTCGTTGAGATCGATCTTGGGAAACTCGGTAGGAATCTGCCCTGCGATTTGCAGCTTCCTGCGGCGCAGAAACAGGCCCACCGGAATCAACAGCAACCCGGCGATAAACAGAGCCGGCAGAATCAGGAGGAAAATGATGCCGAGGTAGGGGTTGTCGTACGGCCGGCCGAACATCTCCACCAGCCAATAGCCGATCATGGTCACGCCGGAGGCGCTGGTGATGGCTCCGCCTGCAAGGCTGATGGGGTTGTTGCCGAAGAACAGCGCCGGGCGCACCCAGTTTTCACGAAATTTTTTGAGCACTGGCACTTTATCCCCCACTCTCAAACGGATGACCCGCCGAGGAAAACGATATCACGATTGCGGCGCCCTGAAAGACCCCTTGTACGGGGTATTGATTTCTCAAGGAGATCAATACTTACGCAGCCTTGGCTTTGGGCACACCTGTCATGGTCTCGCTCCAGGGCGGGACTTTTACGGTAGGCCGCGGCCCTTACTAGCCGGGCGGCAGCGGTTGCGGGTTCAGGAATTTGCGGTAGGAATTCACCGCATCCTTCATCTGCGCATCGGTAAGTCCGGCAACAGGCTTCATCTTGCCCTTGCCGTTCTTGACGGCGGCAATCATCTGCTCCGCCGTGAGGGCTTTGATTGCCGGCTCGGAGGCTGCCTTGATGCCCATCGCCTTGGCCATCCCCGCACTGGGGACGCCGGAGGCGCCATGGCACATCGCGCACTTGGCTTTGTAGGTTGCGTCGCCTGAGGTTTGGGCGAAGCCCACGGCGCCGGCCAGACACACTACAGCGGCCAGCACCAACAGGGATCGAATCGTCTTTGTCATTGCGAAACTCCTTGAGTTTTGTCGGCCGGATTGCGTTGTAGCAGCACCGGCCGAGCGTTTTTCTTCTTCATATTACAACCCCGGCGAAAGGGTTGAGTCGCAAGGGATGCAACCAGGATGGCAAGATAAACCATCTCACATGAAACGGCGCAGCCCCTAGCTTTCAGGTACTGCGCCGATGGTTAGCGGGCAAAGCCCGGTCAGAATTCGTAATGCACAGTAAGGGTCACGTTATTGGCGTGAAAGTTCCGGGGTGCGGTCAGACCGGAAGGCGGTTCGGTTAGGCCGGTCAGATAGGTTGGAGCGAAAGACGCGCAAGGAGCAACCGTTGATGTCGTAGACGTTGAAGTGCTGCAGAACTGCGGGCCGGAAGGACCGCCCTCGCCGTAGCCGTAGAAGTTGTATTCTGCCTTCATAATCATTCCATGACGGACCGTCCATGCAAGATTCACAAAGGGAGACTGATACGTAGAAACCAGCGAGCCGTTGACCGCCCGCGCATCGTTGAAAAACTGGCTGCCGCTCACGGAGCTGATGCGATAGCCGATATTTGAATGGATTTTGTTGACGGGGGACATCGCGAGAGCCACCGATCCGTATTGCGTGGGAGCAGACATGAAGTCCCGGGCAAACCAATCCGCGAGTTGGGTCGTCGACCCCCTGGTGAAGACGCCAGGGCATACATTCGGTGCTCCGCCGCTTGTGGTCGAGGCAGTGCCGGGCAGGCCCACGGTGGTCGAGGCGTTCTGGGCGCCGTTGTCATAGCAGATGTTGGTCGCCGCATACACATCGCTATAGGCGTAATTGAGATCGAGCCCGTAGTGCTCATTCGGCAACAGCACCGCGCCCAGGCTGAAAACCCGGCTGTAATCGACATGATCGAGCGGGCCCTCGTACGGGACATCGGCTGCCGTGACGGCGCTCTGGTTGTTGTTGGTGTTGTTATGCCGTTCCAGGTCGTTATAGGCGCCCGATACCGTCGCCCAGGGCTTTGGCTTGTACATGGTATGCACTCTATAGTGCTTCGTCTGCCGCGGACCGACCGGGGTGAAGGCGTTGTCGTCGTAGAGTATCTCCACCGTGCCATTGACATCCCAATTATTGGTGGGACGTAGGGCGGCGTTGAAGATTCCACCGTTTTCGTTAATGGTTACGGTTCCGTTTGTATCCGCGCCCACGGCTAATGGAGCGTTATTGGGAATGCCTTCGCCGATGGTGTGGGTGCGGTAGCGATAAGTGAACGAGAGCGTGGCGCGAGAGGAGGCATCCCAGGTCCCGGTCACGTTATTGGTCAGGATCTTCTGGCCAAAGTAGTCAGGCAGGGGAGTGCCGTTGGGGCTGCCCTCAGCAGTGAGATTGACTCCAGGGCCCAGCGGACCTGAGTAGTTGATGGTTTCATTCGGGTTCGTGGGCGTATTTGCAGTGATCCCATCCGAGATGTTGGCGGTGCCGGGCTGGTGAACATTGGAGTAGTCAATTTGTTCAGAGAGGCTGACCGTCTTGGTTGCCTGCCAGACGATGCCATAGTCGGCAGCTACCACCTCCCGCTTGGCGGTCGCGCTACCCGTAAACGTCGCAGAGCGGACTGCCTGCGCAGGGTATGCGGGGGTGACTCCCGTACCAGTTTTCGACTCCCCAAGCAGGCCCTGGAAATTCTCGTAGTAGTTGGGCAGGTTCATATTTGCGCTGGTGTAGCGGAAATCACCGTTCATCGAGATATTCTTGATGCTTGCGCTTTGCAGCCGGAAAATCTCCGTGGGGTAGAGAATGCGCGTCGGCTGCGAGCGCAGGTAGCTTGTAGCCACATCGCATGCCGGATTGATGACCGGCAGGCCGCCGGTAGTTAGCGGCGCCGAGAGGATGGTGTAGTGGGTTGAGTTGGTGTATCCACTGCCCATGCTGCCTGTAATGCAGGCGCCGATGCCGTAGGCGGCCTGGCTGTCCCAATCGCCAAGGGACACCGGTGTTCCGTCCAATTCCTGCACAATGAAGTCGCTTGGCGCCAGAGTAAAATAGGAGTTTGCCTTGTAGTGGTCGACCTCCTCTTCAAAGGTCAACTTGGTGTCCCGCACGGGCTTCCAATCGATCCCCCCCGTGAAATCGTCGGTGCTGTTGCGCTGATACTCCGAGAGCAGGGAATCGTACTTGCCGACAGATTCACCAGGGCTCAGGGTCGGGCCCTGGAAGATATTCTGCGAGTACCCCGCCCGAAACGTCACCTTCGATAGCGGAAGGATGGTGAGGTTGGTGTCCGTCATGCGGCGCACCGTGTTGAACATCACCGGCGATTGCATAACCTGCGGCCAGGCAAGCGACGACGCAGTCGGCACACCGGCTGTTTTCCCGTAGGGAATCGACAGCCCCGATTGAATATTCGGGTTGCCCAGCAGATCGTAGTCGAAGTACTGGCGGTCGCGACGGAACAGTCCCGAGAACTCGTAGATCTTGCCCTTGGAGAAGTCCAGCTTGGCGAAGTTGTACGGATCGCCGCCGAGCCCGTTGCCGATGGCCCTGAGGGAATCGAAAAGGGTATGCTTAGTTTCTGGACGAGCACGCATCTCAAAGGTCTCGCCAAGCAAGCGCGGCCCGGTCTGCAGATTGACCAGCGTGTCGTACATGGCCCCGCTGCCCGAGATGCTGGCTATGCGCCCGCCTACATCCACGCTCTCATGGATCGAATACCCATGCGGGACAGTCATCTGTGACTCCGGCTTCGGCAATGGGTTGGCGGGCGTCGGATTATCCTGGGCGACCGCGATGCCCCCCGTCATCAGTAAAATGGCGAGTCCAATGCCCCCAGCGGCGCGCAGGATCATTGCCAGAGAGTGCTGTTGATTGGACAGCCTAGAAAACCAGCCTATCGTTTTCATATGAAGCCTCACTTGAAAAAAACATTGTTGCTGACATCGAAATCTTGAACACGTGCACGAACTTGGTACGGGATCCGGGCCGCGCCGTCCGATGGGTCTGGAGGGCGCGGCCGAGCTCCATTACTTGAGGAACGCCTGATTGAGATTGGACCCATGGATCATGGTGTGGCAGTCGATGCATGGCAGTATCTCCGACGATCCTGCGTTCATTCCGTGAACCGTGGCGGCGGAGACCGGGCTATGGCACTGGTTGCACAGCGTGTTGATACTCGGCATGTTCATCAGCCGGGCGTTCTGAGAACCATGCGGAGTGTGGCATGACAGGCAGCCCTCCGCCTTGACCGGTGCGTGCTCGTACACGAAAGGCCCACGGTTCTCCATGTGACACTTGGTGCAGATCATATTTTGATCAGCCGTAGACTTAATGTTGTTGTTCCCGAAGGTGCCGTGAACGTCATGGCAGTCGCTGCACTTGACCAGGCCTTCGTTCACCTTGTGGTGGAACGGCATATCGAACGCCGGCTTCGCGTCGGTGTGGCACTGATAGCAGAGCGTGGGCTGAGGAGCCTTGAGGAGGGATTCCCTGTCGCCTTTGGCGTGCACGCTGTGGCAACTGACGCAGCTTACGCCGGCCTTGGCATGAGGAGCGCGCAGGAAGTTGGGATGCGCTCCCGCGTGGCAGCCCAGGCACTTGGCGTCCACATCTTTGGCCGAGGCCTTGGCGGGATCGAAGATCTTGGTCACGTCCCCGCCGCCCGCCACGTGCTCGCTGCCCGCTCCGTGGCAGTTCTCGCAGGTCACACCCCCGTTGCCGTGCATCAGCACCATTTTGGTGTGAGGATTGTCGGCGAACCCCTTGACCACCTCTTCGTGACATGTAGCGCAGGTTTCTGCGCCCACAAACTCAGCAGGTGCGGCTTCCTTGGCCTGAGCGGCGGCCGGTTTGGCGCCCGGATCGGCTTTGGGCGCCTGAGCTCCGAGAGCAGTGGCGCAGGTGATGCTTGCGCCCAGCATCAACATCAAACAGGCTCGCAGTCCCGGCTTCTTGCCCGGAGCCGCATTCATCGGCAGTTGCGTTACAGACCAATCTCTATGCATGGAAAATTACCACCTTCGATGATCTCGTTCTCTCTTCCGGAAGCAGTTGTACCAGCGTCCGTCGGCTTGTGCGGAGCATCACTTCATTCGCTGAATATTAACGCGCAATTTTGTACCAAACGGTGACGTTCATCACATTCGTTGGGGAGATGTATTCCGGACCGGAATATCCTCGCCGAAAGTGATGCAGACCCCTGCCCACGGGCAATCCTCAAGCGCGGCCAAGAGCAATCCACCACTCTGGCACACACGCTCAAGCCTCCCTCCTGGAGACGGGGATTATCGGAATGGAGGGAGCGCTCTCTGAGCAGAACATCAGGATTATGGCCTTGCAGCTGTATAAAACCGAACACCTTACCCAAAATCGGATTGACGGCCCACTCTGGCGCTTTTTGGCTTCCAGATGACCCAAAATAGCTTTCCCGCTCAGACCGATGGCGTAGATCGTGCGATCCGATTTTGACCAGCCAGGGCGGAGTTTGCGACCCTCGGCATTGCCACATAGACGTGAGGCCCATCACATCCATAGCGGTCGCTGCTCCTGCAAAATTTGGTGAAGTAAGAATTTCTTTTCCGGGAGGTCCAGGGGATTTTCACCCCAGCTTTAGCCCTTGTAGCGTTGCACAGGGCTCAGCAAGAGGCAAAGGTGTACGTCCTGAATCGGCGTAAGAAGGGGCAAGACCATGGTGGACACAGCGATCTCGGCAGAAGTTCATGCGCGGAAAAAGCACGTTGCGCGGCCGGTTCCAGTGGGCTGTGCGGCTTGCGGCAATCGCCGCCCCGGATGGTTCTGCTCTCTGGGCAGCGCCGTTCTGGCCGATCTTGAACTGGCCACCAGCACCATCGCCCTTCCCGCGCAGGCTTCCCTGTTTACTCAGGGCGAGGATGCCCGCTGCCTCTATCTGATCTGTGGCGGCTATCTCAAGCTCACCGCCGGACGCCTTGAGGATCGTCAGATGATCGTCCGCGTCGCCGGACCCGGCTCCATGCTGGGCCTGTATGCGGTTCTCTCCCACGGCGTCTACGAGGTCTCCGCCGAGTCATTGACCAGCGCCCAGCTCCGCCCCGTCGAGCGCGACAGGTTTCTCAGCTTCCTGCGCAGCCACAAGGAGGCGCAGATGCGCGCCGTCCAGTGCATCTGCCAGGAGTACCGCTTCGCGCTGCAGGACGCCTGCCGCATCGCGCTGGCCGAGACCGTGGCCGCCCGCCTGGGACGGCTGCTCCTCGAGTTGGCTCATCAGATCGGCGAACACCTGGACGGCGGCGGCTACCGCTTCCCGCTGCTGCTGACCCACGAGGAGATGGCCTCGATGACCTGCACCACCCGCGAAACCGTCACCCGCACCCTCGGCCAGTTCCGCAAGGACGGCTGGATCTCGATCAAAGACTCCCTGGTCACCCTTCACCAGCCGGAGCAGTTGCAAACGCTGCTCTAGGGCCTGCTTCCATTTTTCCGCTTCCGTCCGGCCTTCCTCCGGAGTCCAAGAGATATCATCTTGGTAGAGCTTTCATCTTTGTTGGGAGTTTATGCTGCGTATGTTCCGATTTGTGGCTTGTGTTTCTGCTTTTCTTCTCTTATGCTGCGCTGCTGCCGCCCAGAGCCCGGCTCCGGTCTCGGATTCGGCCCAGCCCAACGTCACGTCTGCCGAAAGCCCGGCGATCCGGGAGTTCCAGAAGGTTGAGGACGCCTGGTCCGAGGCCGTCAACCAGCGTGACCAATACGGCCTGGAGCTGGTACTATCTCCTTTATTTGTAGATGTTTCCGCCATAGGTGACATCACTACCCGCAATCAGCAGGTAGCCTCGATGATTACCGGCGAGGATAAGACCATCCACCTCTATCAGCGGGTGATTACGGTGCGCATGCTGGGCGACATAGCCGTCGCCAATGGGACCTATACGCTGCGCCGCAAGGTGAATTCGGCCCAGGTGGATGAAAAGGGCATCTTTACGCATGTCTACGAGCGCGCACACGGCGTCTGGCTGTGCATCAACTCCCAGCGTACCGTGCTCCGCCAGGACTCGAACGCCAAGACCAGGAAGCAGTCCAATGCCGAGATGCCATTCCACATTCCCCTGTTCTCAAAGTAGCGACAAGAGCAACCGGTGGGGCGGCTGGCTCTATCAATTCTCCGGGAGGTTGAAGCCAATACGCCGGCTGACTAACTTGCCAGCCGCCTGGCTCCCTGCACACGGATAGAAACATGCACCAGGCTGAGCGCGGCCGGCGTGACGCCGGGTATGCGGCTGGCCTGGCCGATGGTGGCGGGGCGCACCCGCTCCAGCGTCTCCAGCATCTCCCGCGAAAGGCCGCTGATGGCGCCGTACTCGATCCAATCCGGAATTGCGACGGCTTCCGCGGCCTTGAGCTTCTCTATGGATTTTTTTTGCTGCTCCAGATAGCCGGCGAACTTGATCTCGGTCTCGACGGCGCGGGCCTCGTTGCGCAGGACGGCGGCGCTCCGCGCTTCAGCGTTTTGGTTGAGATTCTGTCCGGCCAAGGCGGCCAGTTCCGCGAGCAGCGGGTCCTGGGCCAGGGTTTCGCGCAGGGCGGCAATCACCGGCTCAATGGTTACCTCGGGGCGCTTGAGCAGTTGCGCCCAGGTCAGTCCTGCGGTGGCCGTCAACGCGCCGAACCCAGCCCCAGCCAGCCGCTCATTGTCGACTTTGCCGGTGGTTAGCAGCTTGCCGAGCGCTGCCATCCTCGCCTGCTTCTGCTCGTACTCCGCCCAGGCCGCATCATTGATCAGGCCCAGACGGCGGCCGTGCGGGGTGAGCCGGCGGTCGGCGTTGTCGATGCGCAGGTGCAGCCGGAACTCGGCCCGCGAGGTGAACATGCGGTAGGGTTCATTGGTGCCCTTCGAGATCAGGTCGTCGATCAGGATGCCGGTGTAGCCCTCGGTCCGGTCCATCGTGAAAGCCGGCTGCCCCTTGAGCCACAGGGCTGCGTTGATGCCGGCCATGATGCCCTGGCAGGCCGCCTCTTCATATCCACTTGTCCCGTTGATCTGGCCGGCCAGGTACAGCCCCTCCATGCTCTTCACGCGCAAGGTGCGATCCAGTTCGGTCGCGTCCACGCTGTCATACTCGATGGCATAGCCGGGGCGCAGCATCTCCGCCTCTTCGAGGCCAGGAATAGAGCGCACGATCTGCCACTGCACCTCCATAGGCAGCGAGGTGGACATGCCGTTCACGTAAACCTCGTGGGTATTCAGCCCCTCCGGCTCCAGGAAAAACTGGTGCTGCGTCTTGGAAGGGAATTTGACGATCTTGTCCTCGATGGACGGACAATAGCGCGGTCCGATGCCCTCGATCTGCCCGGAATACATGGCCGAGCGGTGCACATTCTCGCGAATGATGCGCAGGGTCTCCGGCGTGGTGAAGGCAATGTGGCAGCTAACCTGGGGCCGGACAATTTTCTTTGTCCTGAAGCTGAAGGGCGTGGGATCGAGGTCGCCCGGCTGCTCCTCGAAGGCGTCCCAGCGGATGGTGCGGCCGTCGAGACGGGGCGGTGTGCCGGTCTTGAGCCTGCACGTCCTCAGGCCCAGCGCGCGCAGCGCCTCGCCGAGCAGAACAGAGGCCGGTTCCCCGCTGCGGCCGGCCGGATAGCGCTCCTCGCCGCAGTGGATCAGCCCGTTCAGAAAGGTTCCGGTGGTGATAATGGTGGCCCCGGCCAGCATGCGGCGGCCGTCGCGAAGCTTGAGGCCGAGCACTCGCCGGCGAGGGCGGATGGGCCGGGGCAATTGATCGGGTTCTTCGAAGACTGAGACCGGTTCCGGAGCGGCGTCCTCGATCACCAGGTCAACGACCTCAGCCTGGCGGATGTGCAGCCCCGGCTGCGACTCCAGCACCTCGCGCATCTGCACGCGGTAGAGCTGCTTGTCGCACTGCGCGCGCGGACTCCACACCGCCGGCCCGCGCGAGGTATTGAGCAGACGGAACTGGATGCCCACGGCATCAGCCACCTCGCCCATGATGCCGCCGAGCGCGTCCACCTCGCGCACCAGGTGACCCTTGGCCACGCCGCCGATGGCTGGATTGCAGCTCATCTGCGCGATCAGATCGAGGTTCATGGTGATGAGCGCGGTCTTCAGCCCCATCCGCGCCGCGGCCATCGCCGCCTCGCACCCGGCGTGACCGGCGCCCACCACGGCAACATCGTATTGTTCAGTAAAAGCCATCTATGGCCATTCTACGGATTGTGCACTCCTTCCGCCGTTCCGTGTGTGCAATAGCTGCGCGTTCGCCTTGATCGCAACACGGTCAAGTACTCCGACTACAAGCAGTTCGGTTCAACGGCCAAACTCATCTATGAAGGGCAGAACATTACGCCGCCCGCAACGCAGCCGGATGCGCAGCCGAAAAATATTGATTAGCTGTCTTTCAATAGAACAAGTACTTCCGCCAACGGTCGTCGGCGCGGCCCAGCATGCGCATGATCTGGCGGCTGGTGTGCAGCGAGAAGGGACGCGGATCGCGCAACAGAATCATGTCGTCGATCTCGTGCAGCATGCGATTGCCTTTGTGGCGGTTGCAGTCGTGGCAGCAGGCCACCAGGTTTTCCCAGGTGGAGTTGCCGCCGCGGGAGCGGGGAACGACGTGGTCCAGCGTTAGGTCGCTGGAGGGCATCGCCTCGCCGCAGTACTGGCAGGTGTTGCGGTCGCGCAGCAGGATGTTTTTGCGCGAGAGGGCGCGGGTCTGGTAGGGGATGCGGCGGTACTCCAGCAGGCGGATGACCGAGGGCATGGCGATGCGGGCGCGCTGGGCATGAAGGATGAGGCCGTGCTCCTCCTCAGTGCGCGCGATGCCCTTGAGCACCAGCACCAGGGCGCGGCGCGCGCCGCAAATATTGATGGGCTCATAAGAGGCGTTGAGCACCAGAACGGGCATCTGCAGCATGTGGCTGGGCTGCACAGCCGCATAGTCCCCGCTATACGCCGCGGCCTTGGCGATGGACTTCTGCTTGCGGGCATGAATCATGGCTTTTCCCAGCGACATCTCTTTTCCCCTCGTCAAAAAGATGGTTGGTCTTGCGATGAATAGAAGCTTGCCGGTTCGAGGTCTGCGTCCGGCGGCTTGCCGGGCAGGCCTGTGTTGTCCTCTGCGCCGCCGATGAAGTAACCGCGGCGGAATTGGTTGATGTTGCGTGCTCTGGCCAGCGTGGCCACCCACACTGAGGCCGCACCGGCCCGAATCAGCGCCTGTGCGGCAGCGCGGGCTGTTGCGCCGGTGGTGAAAATGTCGTCGATCACCAGAATGTGTTTCATGTTGACAGCAGCCGGATCGGAGACCGTGAAGGCGCCGCGCACATTCAAGCGCCGCTGGCGGAAAGTAAGGCCGGCCTGGCTCTCGGTGGCGCGCAGGCGCATGAGCATGCTGGAGGCCAGCGTGAGCCGCCACTCGGGGTGGGACCTGCGCAAGAATCCGAGCGCATAGGCCGCCAGCGACCGGGCCTGATTGAAGCCCCGCTGGGCGTACTTCGACCGGTGCAGCGGCACGGGGACTACCAGCATCTCGGCCGGCGCCTCGGCAGCCAGTTGGGAGATGGCCTCAGCCAGCATCCGGCCCAGCCCGCGGGCGGCCGGACGCAGCCGGTCATACTTGAGCGCGTGAATGGCCGCCCTCATGCGGTCCTGGTAAGGCCCAAAAGCCACAGCCCGCACAAAGGGCGGAGGCGCCAGACGGCAGGATCTGCAAAATGCAGCGGTGGGTGGGTCCGAGGCCAGCAGCGGCGCGCCAAGGGCGTCGCCGCAGCACGCGCACAGAGGACCGCTCTGGACAGGAAACTCTGTCCAGCAAGCATCGCAAATTGGCACGGAGGAAAGCTGCGGCAGAGGGGAGCCGCAGAGGGCACAGAATGCAGGAAGGAGTGTGCAACCCAAGGCATCCATGGGACTTCGAAGCACGCGGGCCACTGCGCGCCACCGGGAAGTCTGCGATGGTGGAACGTCGATCGTCAGTAAGCCATTGTCCCTGAGGAAGACACACCTCACTAGGAGGAAGCGCAACTGAATGTGAGCCGCCTTGGCGATAGTATACCCGGGCAGGATGGGAGATTCCACTCCTGCACCGGATTGCGATTCTAGAAGACGCCGGCCATATAGGCCTCAACCGAACTGTGCTTTTCTTCCTTCACGCCGCACTCCGCCAGCACGGCGGGCGAGAGCGTAATGACCGGGCAGTGTGCGTGGGCCAGCACCTTGTACACCACGCCGTGGCGGGTGATGGCGGCGAAGGCCGATGCGCCGTGCGCTCCCAGCACGATGAGGTCGGCCAGCTGGGCTCTGCACTGGTAGAGCAGTTCCTCCGTCGGATCGCCGGGCACCACGATGGTTTGCACGGCGATCTTGCGCTGCAACCCGGGCGGAATCAGGGCCAACAGGTCGGCCTCAAGCTGGTCGAGGGTGTAGCTGGCGAGGACCTCTGCGCGCTCCTGGGGCCGGATCACATGCTGCAGGATCAGGCGCGCGTTGTGCTGGGCGGCCAGTTCCGCGGCAAAGCCGGCTACCATATGGCTGGCCTCCTGGAGGCTTACTGCGCACAGAATGGTGCTGGTGGCATACTTGCGGTAGGCGCCGTCGACCACCTCGGGGCCCACGATGCAGACCGGCACATTTGCGGTGCGCAGCACGGCCTCGGCCACCGAACCCACCAGCAGCTTGCCGATGGGGCCGGGAGAGTGGGTGCCCATGACGATGCGGTCGATCTCCCGCTCGCGCAGGCAGGCGAGGATCTGGTCGGCGGCCAATCCCGGGCGTACGACCAGTTCGCATGAAACACCGGCGTCCCGAACGCGCTGGGCCAGAGGCTCAAGTAGCTCTTTTTCGGCGTGGGCAGCAGCGGCATAGTCGTAATAGCGAATACCCGAAGTCTCCGATGCGGTCACTACCAGAGTGTCATAGGCGTGAAAGAGGATGAGATCGGCGCCAAACTCGACGGCTTGCGCAAGAGCAAAGGCGAAGGCCTTCTCATTGGCGGGAATCTCGGAGGCAAAGAGGATGGTGGAGGGTTTGCTCCAACCAGGCTTGATTATGGCTGCCATGGGAACCTCCTGGAAACGCGGCAACATTTTGGCAGACTCGGCATGCGGATGCGGTGCCGGGCGGCACATGGGAAGGTGATTTAACTCACTTCGCAAGGAAGAATCACCGGCTTTCAGCGCTCCGGCAATCCGGGTCTGCCCATAAAAACGACGGCTTCAGCTTCATCGTTCACCGGAGTTAGAATTGCGCTCTCTTGCGTAGACTTGTCCAGCGGGCAAAGTCGGAGTCTGTCGATTGAGCAAGATAATGTGATCCCAATCACAGCCTGCCCGGTGCCGTGACTGCTCTTCTGGAGCGGAATCGTGGCGCTCCTGAGCGGTTAGCCAATTCACGGGGCCCTGCCTGAACCTTGCAAGATGGTCTCCTCCCACGGGAGGTAAATCTTATCGGCAGTGTCTTAGTTTTCTTGAATGATTGGAAAAATCGCTTGATCCCCAGCGCAGGTCCTGCATCTTCGGGCCGATCCAAAACGTTTTTGGAGCGATTCTGCTGGAGGGGTCATGAAACCGATGCACAACATTCCCGTACGCGGGGGCTTGAACTTCGACGAAACGCCATTTTTGGCGATCTGGGAGTGCACACAATCGTGTGATCTGGCCTGCAAACACTGCCGCGCCGCTGCCCAGCCCATCGCCCACCCGGATGAGCTGAGCACGTCCGAGGGCAAGGCGCTGATCGACCAGATTGCCGCGATGCACGTGCCGATTTTTGTCTTTACCGGCGGCGACCCGTTGAAACGAAAGGACGTATTCGAGCTGATCCGCTACGCCGCGGGCCAGGGCGTGATGGTGGCGCTTACGCCGAGCGCCACGCCTCTGCTGACTCGCGAAGCGATTTTTAAGTTAAAAGAGGCGGGCCTGGTGCGGCTGGGCATCTCGCTGGACGGCTCGACGCCTGAGATTCACGACGCCTTCCGGGGCCTTCCCGGCGCCTGGGCGCGGACCATCCAGGCCATCGAGTGGGCTAACGAAGCGGGCATTCCAATCCAGGTACACACCACCATCAGCAGGCATAACGCGCATGATCTGGACAACTTATGCGCTCTCTTCGAGAAGCTGGCCATCGTCATGTGGAACGTGTTTTTCCTGGTTCCGGTGGGGCGCGGGCAGCTTGCCGACCTGCTCTCGGGCGAGGAGTTCGAGCAGGTCTTCGGCAAGATCTACGAGCTGAGCCACCGGGTGAGCTTCCAGATCAAGACCACGGAGGCGATGCACTACCGGCGCTACCTCTTGCAGCACAATCTGGAGGAGCGGCACCTGGGCCACGGAAGCGCCCACGGGCATCCGCATAGCGCAAGTGATGGTAATGCAAATGGTTACGAGGCCGGCGCGCCGACCAGCGACGCCAGGACGCGCACCGCGAGCTGGGCTACGCGGCGGGTGAACGACGGCAAGGGCTTCCTGTTTATCTCGCATGTGGGCAATGTGTATCCGAGCGGGTTCCTGCCCATCCACGCCGGCAATGTGAAAGAGACGCCGCTCCAGGAAATCTATCGCAACGCGCCTATTTTCAAATCGCTACGGGACACGAGCAAGCTGGAAGGCAAGTGCGGGGCGTGCGAGTACAAGGAGATCTGCGGGGGTTCGCGGGCGCGGGCCTACGCCGTGACCGGCGATCCGCTGGCGCAGGAGCCGTGCTGCATCTATCAGCCTAGGAACTGGGATCCGCAATTGGAAAACGAGGCGAGGGCCTTCGCGGAAAACTAGCTTCAAGCTTCCAGCAGCTTACCGGGTCGCGGGGTGGGGGCTGGGTGGGATTCTGTACATAAATTATGTATATATTGGGCCGGCCGATAGCTCAGGGAGCCAGCGGACGGGCGGAGGCAGTTTCCCAGCTCAAGATGCGTATGAATAACCGACAGCCAATCAAGCCGAATATTCTCTTGCCGGCCGTCGCCGACTATCCCAACTCACTTAATACACTCGTTTATTCAATCATTTGACCGGACGTTACTAAAGTCCTAGAACTAAGGTTTAGCTACTGCCAAACAAAAATACTTGCCTAAGGTTTCAAAAGGGCGTTATTGTTCCTCCCACGATAAATTTTGGGTGACTTTCCGACGGCCTAGAGCGCCGGGGTCAAAAAGGAGAATGAAATGTTAACTAGTCGATCCCTTTCCGGTTGGGTGATGTCTCGTCTTCACTCGAATGCGCTGAGCATGTTCAGCCTTATCCTCTGCCTGGCATTCTGTGCGAGCGGCACGACGGCCTGGGCCACAACGGTGGCTACTCCGACCTTCAGCCCCGGGGCCGGAACGTATACCTCGACGCAGACGGTGACCATCTCGGACACGACCTCGGGCGCCTCGATCTACTACACCACCAATGGAAGTACGCCGACGACCGCCTCGACCCTCTATAGCTCACCAGTCTCGGTGTCGGTTAGCCAGACGCTGAAGGCCCTCGGCACGCACAGCGGCGATACGAACAGCGCGGTGGGCTCGGCGAAATACACCATCCAAGTTGCCACACCGACCTTCAGCCCCGGAGCCGGTACGTACACCGCAACGCAGACGGTGACCATCAGCGATACCACCTCGGGCGCGTCGATCTACTACACCACCAATGGAAATACGCCGACGACCGCCTCGACCCTCTATAGCTCACCGGTCACGGTGTCTGTAAGCCAGTCGCTCAAGGCCCTGGCCACACACAGCGGCAAAACGAACAGCGCGGTGGGCTCGGCGAAGTACACCATCGATGTAGCCACGCCGACCTTCAGCCCGGGAGCCGGCACGTATTCCTCGTCGCAGACGGTGACCATCAGCGATACTACCTCGGGTGCGAATATCTACTACACCACCAATGGAAGTACGCCAACGACCGCCTCGACCCACTACACCTCACCGGTCACGGTGTCGGTTAGCCAGACGCTGAAGGCCCTCGGAACACACAGCGGAGATACGAACAGCGCGGTGGGTTCGGCGGCGTATACCATTGGTGCGCAGGCAGCCACGCCGACTTTCAGTCCGGCAGGCGGCAACTATTCCTCCGCGCAGAGCGTAACCATCAGCGATTCGACCTCCGGAGCGACGATCTACTACACCACCAACGGCACCACGCCGACGACCAGTTCAGCGGTCTACTCCAGCCCGATCAATGTCTCCTCCTCGGAGACGTTGGAGGCCATCGCCACGGCAAGCGGATATTTGCAGAGCGCGGTGGGCTCGGCGGTTTACACCATCAGCTCTTCGAGCACGCCGATCTTGACGGTTCAACACAATAGCGGAGACAACCCAACCGCCACCTCGCTTGCGGTTCCTTTTAACAGCAACGTCACGGCAGGAAACGTTCTACTGGTGGCCGTGAGTACATACGACGGTGTGTCGCTTGATACGCCTACGGACTCGCTGAGCAATAGCTATACTCAGCTCGTGACCTTGGGCACTTCCGGAGCCTCGGTGGCCGCTATTTACGCTGCCACCTCCAACAGCTCGGGAGCCGATACCGTGACCTGCAACATAAGCTCCTCGAACAACATCCACTGCCACATCTACGAGGTGCAGGGAATTACGACAACGATGGATCAATCGGGATCTTCAAGCCTGACCAACACGTCACTGAGCGTGTCAACCTCCGCGTCTACCTCGAATGCCGACGATTACGTTCTCGCTTACTTCAGTGACAACGCAAACCAATCAACTTATACGGCAGGGCCGGGGTTGGGAGATACCGAAATGACCGGGGAGTCCAGCGGCGACAGCGGCTTCTCCGAGGACAAGGTCGTGATCGCGACGGGAGTTCAGACGGCGACGGCCACGGCAAGCCTTGATGACACCTATGTCAACGTAATCGTGGCTCTGAAGACGACGGGGACGCCGACGGTATCCACGCCAACCTTCAGCCCGGCGGCCGGCACCTATATCTATGCGCAGACGGTGACCATCAGCGATTGGACCGCCGGCGAGAGCATCTACTACACCACCAACGGAACTACGCCGACGACCAGCTCGACGCTGTATTCCAGCCCGATCACGGTCTCCGTCACGCAGACGCTGCAGGCCATCGCAGTATCCAGCGGCTTTGCCAACAGCGCGGTGGCTTCGGCGGTTTATACCATCACCCCGCCGGCAGCCACGCCAACCTTCAGTCCGGCGGCCGGTTCGTATTCCTCGGCGCAGACGGTAACCATCAGCGACGGGACCTCGGGCTCGACCATCTACTACACCACCAACGGATACACGCCGACAACCGCCTCGACCGTCTATAGCTCGCCCATCTCAGTGTCGGTATGGGAGACGCTGGAGGCCATCGCCATAGCTCCCGGCTATTCGCTGAGCCCCGTGGGTGTGGCATCTTACACCATTGGTAATGGAGAGGCAGCCGCGCCGGTCTTCAGTCCAGGAGCTGGGACCTATGACGCGGCGCAGACGGTGACCCTCAGCGACGGGACCTCAGGCGCCACCATCTACTACACCACCAATGGATCCACGCCGACGACCAGCTCGTCCAAGTACACCAGTGCGATTACTGTCTCCGCCACGGAGACGCTGGAAGCCATCGCCACGGCGAGCGGCTATAACCAGAGCGGTGTGGCAACGGCGGTATACACCATCAACACGACGTCCGGAGCCTGCGACGGCATGTCGCTTGGCACATCCGTAGCCGGCACCGCGGATCTGAATGGATTCCTTCCGTTCCAAAACGCGACTGGCATAACCACGCTATGGAACACCAACATCTATAACGCTGCCGTTGACCCGAACAATGCGACCATTCAGGGTACGGCCGGATATTCCGGGGAGTCCACGCATATCAACTTCGGGTCTTCACCCAGCGACGGCGGCATTCCGTTCATGATCGTTGACTCTTCTCAGACCCCCTCGGTGCCCATCAATGTGATCGACTACGCCAATCAGAGCGATAATGTTGTGGCGCCCTATCCTTCCAACGTTCCCATCGAAGGCGCCGCGGCCGACTGCTCGGGCTGGCCGGATACTTACCAGAGCGATTCTCATACGAACGTGCTTGACCGCAACACGTGCTGGGACTATGAGACGTACAACACGAATCGCTGCAACGGGTTGTACGATGCCTCGGAAGAGACGATCTGGGACATGGCCAACGGCGAGATGCGGCCCTGGGGCTGGACTTCGACGGATGCCGCAGGATTGTCGGTAATGGCCGGTCTGGTTAAATACGACGAAGCGGCTTCCGGGACCATCAAGCACGCCATCCGCTTCACCATGCAACAATCGAAGAACGACGCCAACGGCGGGTACTTCGTGGAACCGGCCAGTCACGCCGCGGGTACTACCTATGGCGCGCCAACCGTGGAGGGGATGCGGGTTCGGTTGAATTCGACCTTCAGCATCTCCGGCTACTCCGCCATCAACCAGACCATCCTGACCGCGCTGCAGCAGTATGGGATGATCATGGCCGACAATGGCGGCTATTTCTATCTCCAGGGCGCCACCGATTCGCGCTGGAACGACAGCGATTTGGCCAATCTGGCCGGCATTCCGTCGTCGGACTTCACGGTCATCCAGATGACTCCCGAATACCCCGGTTGGGATTCTGTGACAGCGCCTACCGGATCCGCGCCGGTGATCAATAGCTTTACCGCGTCGGCGACGACCATATCCTCCGGGACCCCGGTTACCTTCACTTACAGCGTCACCGGCGACTCCTACGATTACATCGACATGATCGGTCCCGTTCGTCTCACTTCCGGCAGCGGGAGCGTGACAGTCGCCCCCACGTCAACCCAAACCTATACGTTGTACTCGGTGAACCAGTACGGCAACAACGGAGCAGGCGATGGGTATGGCATAGACGTAAGCACTCCGATCACAATTGTGGTGCCCGGTTCCGTGGTGGCTGCGCCGACCTTCACCCCGGTGGCCGGCACGTATAGCGCGGCGACGGCGGTTACGCTGAACAGCACAACGTATCCGTTTGCGACGATCTACTACACCACCGACGGATCTACGCCAACGTATCCTCCAACCGGCACAACGAAGCAGTACCCGGTCATTCCTCAGCCCATGTCTCCGCAGAGTGTGGGAAATCTGGAGGACATCACTGTCTCCGCCTCGGAGACGGTGAAGGCCATCGCCGTAGCTCCTGGCTATTCGTCGCCCAGCGCGGTGAGCTCGGCGACGTACACCATCAACTAAACACCAACACCATTCGCTAGACCAAGAGCGAGAGAGCCCGGGCAATTGCCCGGGCTCTCTCGCTTTTGGCGCGACGGGCGGACACACTCATTTTGAGATGGAAGGGACTGTTAGTCTAATTCTGCCAGGGGTATTCTTAGTGAATTTAAAAGTTTCCGTCAGAGGCGCATGCGCGGCGCGGGAACTGCTTTAATGATGGGTGAGGCAAAAGGATGCGGACGGCGATTATCGGCGGCGGGATTGCGGGACTAGCGGCTGCCTTTGAGCTGGAAAAGGCGCGACGGGCGGGCGCACGGGTGGGGTACACGCTATTTGAGGCGCGGGAGCGGCTGGGCGGTTGCCTGGCATCGGAGATCGTGGGCGGGGCGGTGCTGGAGCGGGGACCGGATTCGTTTTTGAGCGAGAAACCGGCGGGGGGCGAGTTGTGCCGGGAGCTGGGACTGGGGGACGATCTGCTGGCTTCAAACGACGCGGAGCGCAAGACCTGGATTGTGGTGCGCAACCGGCTGGTGGCGCTGCCGGACGGGCTGATGTTCATGGTGCCGACCAAGCTCATTCCGACGGCGCTGACGCGGCTGTTCAGCTGGAGAACTAAATTGCGGATGGGGCTGGAGCTGCTGCTGCCTCCGTGGCCGAGCGGGCTGCCGGATGAGGCCGTGGCCACTCTGGTGAAGAGGCACTTTGGGGCGGAGGCCGTGGAGCGGCTGGCCGATCCGCTGCTGAGCGGGATTTTTGGCGGGGACGCGGCGCAACTGAGCGCGCGGACGGTGCTGCCCCGGCTGGTGGAGATGGAGAGCGAGTACGGCTCGCTGACGCGCGGGATGCTGGCGGCGCACCGGAAGATGCGGGCAAAGGCCAAGGCGGCCGCCGGAAACAACGGAAAGATCGACGGGAGCGGCAATTCGCGGCCGGCGGCGCGGGGAGCTTTTACGTCGCTGCGGGGCGGGATGCAGCAGTTGATCGATGCGCTGACGGCGCGGCTCGATCCGGCGAGGATGCGCTGTTCGACGCCGGTGATCGGGCTGGAGACGGTGCCGGGGGGCTGGAAGTTGAGGGCCAGCGGGACAACGGAGTTATACGATGCGGTGATTATGGCCTCGCCGGCGTGGGCCGCGGGGGAGTTGCTGGGCCAGGTAGACGCGGCGCTGGGCGAGGAACTGAACGCAATTCCCTACTCTTCTTCGATTACCGTAAATCTGATCTACGACGAGGCCAGGCTGGGACGGCTGCCGGAGGGATTCGGCTTTCTGGTTCCGGCCAGCGAGGGGCGCGCGATGCTGGCTTGCACGTTTGCCCATCGCAAGTTTTTGGGCAAGACGCCGGCGGGCAAGGCGGTTCTCAGGGCCTTTCTGGGCGGGATGAAAAACGAGGCGCTGGTGACCGAGACAGACGAGGCTCTGGTAGAGAAGGTGCGGCGGGAGCTGAGGGAGATTCTGGGAGTTCAGGCGGAGCCTGAATATACGCAGGTTTCGCGCTGGCGGCGGGCCATGGCGCAGTATGCGGTTGGCCACCAGGAACGGATGGGGCGGATTGCGGCGCGGGTGGCTGAACTGCCCGGATTGCACCTGGCGGGCAACGCCTACGACGGGATTGGGATTCCCGACTGCATACGGCTGGGACGGAAGGCGGCAAAGGAGTTGGCGGCTCTCGGCTCCCAGCCTGTCGCTTCCGGATCGTAGAGCCGCACTACTTCAAGTGCATACAACTCCAGAGGAACGACCGGGCCGCTTCGGCGCTTGAGAGCAGCGATTGTCCGGCAGCGTCCTGGATGTGCCAGAGAGCGCGCAAATAACCTAAAATGCTGCGGAGGGTTTTTCGCCATGATTTCTGCGTTGAAATTGCGTCATCATGTTTTTGTGCTCCTGCTGGTATTTGCGGGAGCGTTGCTGTTCGCGGGCCGCGTCACGGCCCAGGACGACAGCGAGGACGCCAAGATGCCCGCCAGCCTGCCGGCTGAGTCGCGCGCCGTGATCGAGCGGCTCTCCAGCCTGCAAGCGCTGCCCGATGGCGCTTGGAAGATCCATACCGGCGATATGGCCCACGGCGAAGCCGTCAAGCAGGACGAGAGTTCCTGGCAGCCCATCGCCGTGCGGGGAAAGGCCGGCAAAGAGGCGGTGTGGTTTCGCCAGATGTTTCAAGTTCCAGCCACGCTGAGCGGCTACGACCTCAGCGGGACGCGTATCTGGTTCGAGTTCCACGCCCGCGCCAACGGCCCCATACCGCAGATTCTCTACTTCAATGGCCGCCGCGTGGCCATGGGCGACGATCTGGAGCCGGTGGTTCTTTTCGACGATGCCCGGCCCGGAGATAAGGTGACGGTGGCCGTCAAGCTGCTGCACACCGTGGATACCAAGAGCTTTCGTGGCGCTACGCTGAAGATCGACTTCCCCGAGAACCGGCCTAATCCCGAGGATCTGCGGCTGGAGTTTTTGTCGGCGGCGCTGCTGGTTCCCTCGCTTGCGCCCAATGACCCGGCGCAACTGGCCACGCTCAATAGCGCCATCCACGCCGTGGACCTGGCGGCGCTGGACGCACACGACCAGGCAAAATTCGATGCCAGCCTGAAGGCGGCGCGCGCCCAGCTCGAAGCTCTCAAGCCGCTGCTCGAGCAGGCCACCTTCCATCTCACCGGCAACGCCCACATCGACGCCGCCTGGCTGTGGCCGTGGACGGAGACCGTGGACGTGGTGAAGCGGACGTACGGGACCGCGCTGCAACTGATGTACGAGTATCCCGGATATGCCTTCACCCAATCCGCCGCCGCTTACAACGAGTGGCTGGCGCAGAAGTATCCGGAGATGAGTGCGGAGATCGCGCAGCGCGTCAGAGAAGGCCGCTGGGAGATCGTAGGCGGCATGTGGGTTGAGCCGGATCTGAATATGCCCGACGGCGAATCCCTTGTCCGCCAGTTGCTGGTGGGCAAGCGCTGGTATAAGCAGGCCTACGGCTTGGACGTGCGCATCGGATGGAATCCGGATTCGTTTGGATATACGTGGCAGTTGCCGCAGATCTATAAAAAGAGCGGCGTGGACTACTTTGTTACCCAGAAGATGACGTGGAACGATACCAATCAACTTCCATTCAAGTTGTTCTGGTGGGAGTCGCCGGACGGGTCGAAGGTGCTGACCTACTTTCCGCACGACTATGTGAACCTCGACATGAAACCCGACCGGCTCTCGGATGATCTCAAAGTGGCCCGAGAGCGCTCGCCCGGCATGATGGAGATGATGGACCTCTACGGTATCGGCGATCACGGCGGCGGACCGACGAGAGCCATTCTGGACGAGGCCACCCACTGGGCAGCGCCGGGGCACATTACTCCGAAGTATGAGTTTGGCACGGCGCAGAGTTTCTTCTCGTCGATCGAGAAGCAGATTGCGCCGGATAGCCCGGCGTGGAATTACCAGTCGATTGCCAAAGGTTATACAGCGCCGCCGGCGGTTGCGGGCCAGGTAAGCATTCCAACCTGGAAGAGCGAAATGTACCTTGAGTACCACCGCGGCGTCTTCACCACACAGGCCAACCACAAGCGGAATATGCGCGACGCCGAGGAGCAGGTGCTGAACGCCGAGAAGTGGGCGTCGCTGGCGTGGTTGGATGGCCGTGCGTATCCGGGAAGCGAGTTGACGGAAGATTGGAAGAAGGTGCTCTTCAACCAGTTCCACGATCTGGCGGCGGGGTCGGGGATTGGCGTGATCTATAAGGATGCGCAGAAGGAATACGATGTGGTGCGCTGGTCGACGAATGAGATTGGGGCCGGGGCGCTGGAGACGGTGGCCGAACGGATCGACACTAACAGCACTGGCATTCCTGTTATCGTCTATAACCCGCTCGGATGGGAGAGGTCGGGTGATGTGAGCGTTCAGGTTCAACTGCCCAAGAAGGGTCCCATGCAGTTGTTCGCAGTCGATGCGAAGGGTCGGCCACGCTTTCCCATTAATTCATCTCTCGATGAGAAGACCGGAGTGGCGCACCTGACATTCCATGTATCCGACGTCCCGCCACTGGGCTACAAAGTGGTCAGAATCGTGACGGGCAAGCTAGATGCCGTGTTGGGTAGCTCGGCCAGCGATTCGAGTAACTTCCTAGAGCTGCGCGAGGGCGGGATGCAGGTTGTCGTTGACAAGACCTCCGGCTGCATTACGAAGCTCGAGCAGGACGGTTTTGAAGCGCTCGCTCCCAATTCCTGTGGGGATGAACTGCAGGCGTTCAAAGACACGCCCAAGGAATACGACGCCTGGAATATCGATCCGGGCACGCTGGACGAGAAGCCGACTGTGCTCGACAAGGCTGATTCTGTCGAACTAGTGGACGCCAAGACCCCGCAGCCTGGCATTCGCGTCACAAGGCATTGGCAGAACTCGAAGTTCGTGCAAACGATCAGCCTCGGGCCCGGTTCAGACGAGGTCAACATCGACAATGAGATCGACTGGCATGAGACGCATGTGCTGCTGAAGGCGGCGTTTCCGCTGGCGGCTTCCGGGCCGTTTGCCACTTACGAGATTCCTTACGGAACTATCGACCGGGCCACTACGCGGAACAACAGTTGGGAGAAGGCGCAGTTTGAGGTTCCGGCGATGCGCTGGGCCGACCTGGGCGACGGCAAGCACGGGCTGAGCGTGATCAACAATTCGAAGTATGGGTACGACGCGGCTGGCAACGTGCTGCGGCTTACGCTGCTGCGCTCGCCCATCGATCCCGATCCCCAGACCGACCAGGGCCATCACCACTTCCACTACGCGCTCTATCCGCACACAGGGACGTGGAAGGACGCGCTCACCGTGCGCCACGGCTGGGAGTACAACTACCCACTGACGGCGGTGGTGACCACGGCGCACGCGGGAACGCTGCCGGCCGAGCACTCGTTTGCGTCGGTTACGCCGGAGAACGTGGTGCTGACCGCGGTGAAGAAGGCCGAGGATGCGAATGGGCTGATCTTCCGCGCTTACGAGTGGGCGGGCAAGGAGTCCACGGCCGAGTTCCATGTGCCGGCTGGCGCCACCGGCGCAACCGTGACCAACCTGATGGAGACGCCGGAAGGAAGCCCGTTGGTGATTACCGGCGATGTGGTCAAGGTCCCCATCCATCCCTACGAGATTTTGACCATCCGGGTGGATTTCCCGAACGGCGGGCCGAAACAGTAGCGGTTACGAACCAGGCAGCAAAGGGGCTTCCGAAAGGGAGCCTCTTTTTTGGTACTCTGGAAGCGGTAAGGAGTCTGCACAATGGACATCTCTTCCCCATTCTTCGTCGTTTCCGTCATTGTGGTTGTCTTTGTAGTGGCGATTCTGTTCGCCACCGGCAGCAAGGAAGACGGGCCGCGAACGCACTGATCCCAAGCCGATTTCCGGAACCTTTCCATCTGTGCGGACGTATAACAGGGCAAGAGGGCGATTGCCATGGTGCGGAACAGAACACTGGAAGCGATAACTTTGACGCTGAGCCTGGCTTTGGCGGCCGGGATTGCGGGATGCAGTGTGCATGTCGACAAGAACGCCAACGGCGAGGATAAGAACGTCCAGGTGGATACTCCCTTTGGCGGCATTCATGTAAATACCAACCAGACTTCGGCCGCGGACCTTGGGTTGCCGGTGTACCCGGGCGCGCAGCAGAGGGCGGACGACGACAAGCACAAGTCGGCGGACCTGCGGCTTGGCTTTGGCGATTGGGAGCTGCGGGTGCGGGCGGTTTCCTATACTACCTCGGACACCCAGGAGCAGGTGACCGCCTTTTACAAGAAGGCGCTGGGCCGCTACGGCGACGTGATTACCTGCCAGGGCAATGCGCCGGTGGGAACCCCGACGAGGACCTCCGAAGGGTTGACCTGCGACGACAACAATGGCAACAATGTGCGCATCAACCGCGGCGATTATGGTTCCAACAAGAACGGCCCGGAGCTGAAGGCCGGCTCCCGGCGGCACCAGCACATTGTGGGCTTTGAGGAGCCTAAGGACGGCAAGACGCGCTTTGCCCTGGTGACGCTGGATTTGCCCGCCGGGCTGGATAATGACTCGACGAAGAGCGACTAACGCATTTTCAGGGCAAGGAACTTGAGAATAAGGGCGGGCGCATGCGAGGCCTGCGCCGGCAACTCCCCTGCCCTGCAACTCCCGGGTTTCTGCTACACTGGTCGAAGCGCACTCAAGGGGCACAACGCGCCAGGCCGCGCCCCAACGATACGCTCCTGCAACCCAAGTTCGGGGAGTGGCTCAGCCTGGTAGAGCACCTGGTTCGGGACCAGGGGGTCGGAGGTTCAAATCCTCTCTCCCCGACCATTGTTTTCAATAGTTTACAGACATGCGAGCCCGACCCCCTGGTATTGGCCCAGGTGTCCTGGCACCGGAAGGTGCGTCATTATTGGGTTTCTCGCCGAATCTTGGATGCAACACCATCTACAAAAACATCTACAGTCGGAAGTGACGATCCAGCTTTACACACAAACACCCAAACTCGATACTCTGCCCATCTGATTGATTTAACAGCAGATCGGTATTATGGCGAGAGATAGCTGGGTGATTCGTTCGGTCGAGAATACCGCCGTTGAAGCGGACGCAAGCTGGGCCGGGAGTCTACCTCTTCAAAGCTGTTATGTGATATATATCACCGTAAAGTGCAGTATTCGTGGTAGGCTGATTCTATGTTGCAAGGTGTCTTCCAACGCGCGGCGGGGACCATCATATTGATGGGTGCGTTGCTTGCGCCTGCTGGGATTTGCCTGCAACCGATGCATAGAGCCACGCACTGTTGCTGCTCGCACGCATCCAAATCCCACCAATCCGTCCGGACAAATTGCTGCACCGCCAGCGCCCCGTTGCCAGCCGTCGTCGTTGCACCGAACCTTCCCGGTTCGGCTCCGATGACAGTTGTGCGGGCGTTCGTCTCGCTGGATGAACCTGCTTCATTGAGCGAATTTTCGGTATTATCGGTTATTCCTCTACACTCTCCGCCTGCGGGCGCATTCAACTTAAGAATCTAAATTCTCACTTCCGCATTGGCTCTCCGGGGTGCGTGTCTTTGCGCCCTGGCGTTTCTCCTTTTGCCGATTCTCGCGGAGTTGAAGAGTGAAACCAGTCTATGTCTGTGCGCCGTTTGTGCTGGCGTTGTCGGTTGCCTGTTGGGGACAGACGGAGCCGCGCTCCGTTTCTGTTCAAGATGATTCTGTTTCAGGCGTGGTTGCCGTGCGTCTGTCTGTCGATGAGGCCGTTGCCGCAGCCCTTGAAAGCAACCCTGAAATTCGCGCGGCAGTGAGGCGTCTGTCGCTTGCTCAGATGAAAACCAAGACCGCCCGCAGCTTGGACGACCCCATGCTTATGGTGCGTGATTGGGGAACCCCTCTGAAACAGCCGTGGGACTTGAACCAGGCACAGCTCATGTTTGGGCTGCAGCAGAGTTTTCAGAATCGGCAGAAGCGGGATCTGCGCGCAAGGCTGGCGGAAGACGATGCCGGCGTAGCGGCCATTGATTTGGAGACTTTGCGCCAGGAGGTCTCCGTCGAGGTTCGCAAAACCTGCGCCGACCTGATGCGCAATGCGGATGAAGTGCGGTTGCAGGCGCGTCAGAGTTCGCTGTTGAAAGAGGCTCTGGCCGCGGCGCTTGCTGAATACACCACAGGCAAGGCGCCGCAGGCCGATGTATTGCGCGCGCAGATGGCGCTGACTCGCTTGAACGAACAACTCATTGAGCTGGAAGAGGAGCGGGACAACGCGCGCGCGCAGTTGAATGCTCTTATGGGACGGCCTCCGGACGAAGCAATCGAAATTGCCGGCAGCTACACAAGCCCTGCTGCGCTGCCCTCCATCGAGGACTTGAAGCGCACGGCCATCGAGCACCGCCCAGAGTTGGCGACCTTGCGCACGCAGATTGCAAAGTCCAGGGATGAGGGAAAGCTGACACGGCTTGCTATGAAGCCCGACTTCACTGTCGGTCTCGGATACATGCTGATGCCAACTGGCTCCCTGGCGCGCAACGCCTATATGGGCGAAGTGTCGATGAACCTTCCCTGGTTGAATCGCGAGCGCCACGACGGCGAAGCGAAGCAGGCCGATGCGGCGACTGACGTGTCGCAGGCGGAGCTCGATGCGCGCGCGACAACGATGTTCCTTGAAATCCGGCAGGCGCAGATCGAAGTGCTGGCCGCCGAGAAGCGCGTCAAGCTTTATCGCGACACGCTGCTGCCGCAAGCGGAGGCGTCGTTCAAAGCCTCAACTGCCGCATACCAAAACAATCGAGCTGAGTTTATGAGCCTGATTGATGCTCAGAATCTACTGCTCGACATTCAGACCGCTTACTACAAGGCGTCGGCAGACACGGACGAGGGCATGGCGAAGTTGGAACGCGCCATAGGCGCGCCAATAGCGAACACAACGAACAGCAACAACGGGAGGAGAAGCAAATGACAATGAAGGAAAAGAAGCTGTTTGCACTCGGTGTCAGTGCTGGAGTTTTGAGCGCGGCTCTAGTGGCCGGATTTCTGACAGCGAGGGAGATGCGCCCTGTTTCAGCGGCATCAAATACCGCAAGCCCAGCCGCTTCCAATCGTTCCGACAACGGCCAGGCCGCGCAGCAAGGTACAGCACCGGGGACGATGGTCGAGCTGACTCCGGCCGAGATTACTGCTGCGGGCGTGCAGGTTGCCGAGGTCCGCACAGCTGCACTGAAGACAGACATCGCCGCGTTTGGCCGCGTAGAACAACCGGAGGCGCAACTTGCCGCCGTGAGTGCGCGCATCGGTGGACGCGTGGACAAGCTCTATGTGCAATACACCGGCGAACGTGTGCGCCGCGGCCAGCCGGTCGCCGACATTTACAGCCCTGAAGTTGCCACCGCAATCGAGGAGTATCACCTGGCGGAGGAGAACCGCAATCAATTGAAGCAGTCGGATGATGCCTTTGCACGTACGCAGGCCGACGCTCTGGTAAAGGCGAGCCAGCACAGGCTGGAGCTTTGGGGGATCAGCGAGAAGCAGTCGGGTGCGCCGGAAAAAGCTGGCGTTCCTCACGTCACCATTTACGCTTATGCTTCTGGGACGGTTGTCGATCGCAAGGTAACGCAAGGGCAATATGTGAACGCGGGCGACACACTGTTTACCGTCGCAGATCTTAATCAGGTATGGATCAAGGCGGATGTCTACGAAGAGCAATTGCCGCAGATTCGTCAAGGGCAAGATGTGGCGATTACTGCCGAGTCGCTGCCTAACAGGACTCTGCATGGCCATGTGGATTTCATCGAGCCTGCTGCTAATCCGCAAACGCGCACGGTTCCTGTTCATGTGCATGTTGCCAATCCGCAGATGCGCCTGTTGCCTGGCATGTTTGTCAACGCCACATTTGTGAGCCACGCCGCAGAGCCGTCTATCGTGGTTCCACGCTCGGCGGTGCTCGACACCGGTACGCGCAAGATCGTGTATCTGGCCAAGCCCAATGGCGTCTTCGAAGCGCGCGAAGTGCAAGTGGGTGCGGCGACTGAAGACTTGTTTCCCGTATTGCATGGGTTGACGCTCGGCGACAGCGTGGTGCTCAACGGCAACTTCCTCATCGACTCGCAGGCTCACCTCGGCTCGGGAATGTCGGGGCTTTACGGAGGCTCAAGGGAATTTGCAGCAGCACAGAAAAACGAGAGTTCCGCAACCTCTTCTACAAGCAATAATTCGGAGACCAGCGCGGTGAAGATAGACTTCCACTCTGATCCAAATCCCATGAAGGCCGGCGAAGACAACCAGTTCCGAGTGACGCTGACGGATGCGGACGGAAAGCCCATTAATGATGCTCGCGTCACGGTCACACTTATCATGCCCGCAATGCCTTCGATGGGAATGCCGGAGATGAAAAGCTCCAGCGAACTGGAGTGGAAGGCCGGCAGCAAGACATACGAAGGCAAGGGCCAGGCACCGATGGCGGGCACTTGGACAGTGCTTGTCGAGGCGCGCAAGAACAGCAATGTCATCGCATCCATGCGCACACACCTCAGCGCCAGGTAGGAGACGACATGATCAACCGCATCCTTGAATTCTCAATGAAGAACCGCTGGCTGATCCTGGCCGTCTACGCCGCGTTCGCTGTGTGGGGCTATTGGGCGCTGTTGCATACGCCCATCGACGCGATCCCCGACCTGAGCGAGAATCAGGTGATCGTCTTCACCGAGTGGCAGGGGCGCAGTCCGCAAGAGGTCGAAGACCAGATCACCTATCCGCTCACCGTGAACCTGCAAGGGCTGCCGCACGTGCGCACGGTCCGCTCAGCATCGGCCTTCGGCTTCTCGATGGTGAACGTCATCTTCGAGGATTCGGTGGACATCTACTTTGCGCGCACCCGCGTGTTGGAGCGTCTTAGCCTTGCGGGCAGCTTTCTGCCCGCGGGCGTGACGCCGATGATGGGGCCGGATGCAACCGGAGTTGGCCAGGTCTTCTGGTACACCGTCGAGGGGCCTTACGAGAGCGGCACGCTTCACTCCATTCAGGATTGGTTCATCAAATATCAGCTCAACTCCGTGCCCGGAGTCGCCGAGGTCGCCAGTGTTGGAGGATTCGTAAAGCAGTATCAGATCGATCTCGATCCGATCAAGCTGCGCGCCTACAACATCGCTCTCAAGGATGTCATCGCCGCTGTAGAGCGCAGCAATAACAACGTCGGCGCCAAGGTGATTGAAACTGGCGACACGGAGAATATCGTGCGCGGCATCGGCCTGATTCGCAGCTTAAAGGACATTGAAAACATTTCGCTCGGCGCATACAACGGCACTCCCGTCACAGTCGGCAACGTAGCCAGCGTTCAGCTTGGTCCCGAGTTTCGGCGCGGCGTTCTCGACAAGGACGGAAAAGAAGCGGTCGGCGGAGTCGTCGTCATCCGCTATGGCGCCAATGCGCGCGAGGTCATCGAAGCCGTCAAGAAGAAGATCGGCGAGATTCAGCCAGGGCTTCCAGCGGGCGTTACGATTGTTCCCTTCTATGACCGCAGCATTCTCATTGACCATGCAGTTGGCACGCTGCGCCACGCGCTGATTGAAGAGATCATTCTGGTCACGCTCGCGCACATTCTCTTCCTCTGGCACTTTCGCAGCATACTCGTCGTCACCGTTCCGCTGCCCCTTGCGGTGCTGGGCGCATTCCTCTTCATGAAGGGCGCGGGCATCTCGTCAAACATCATGTCGCTGGGCGGAATCGCCATCGCCATCGGCGTGCTCGTCGATGCGGGAATCGTGATGACGGAAAATGTGATTCGCCAGGCAGAGCAATACGAACACGAGCACGGCAACTATCGCGAACACATCTGGGAGATCACGCTCAACGCCGCGCGGCTTGTAGGCAGGCCAATTTCCTTCGCCATGGTCATCATCATTCTCGCATTCATTCCTGTCTTTGCACTCACCGGCATGGAAGGCAAGATGTTTCATCCTCTGGCATTCACCAAAACCTTCGCCATGGTCTGTTCAACCATTATGGCCATTACGCTGGTGCCGGTTCTATGCACCTTCCTGATTCGCGGCAAGCTGCATCGCGAAAATGAAAATCCGGTGATGCGCCTGTTGCATGCTATTTACAAGCCCGTGCTGGCATGGGCGCTACGCCACCGGGTCATCACGCTCGGTGCGGCGCTGGCGTTGTTCTGCGCGGCAATATACACCGCAACCACCATCGGCTCTGAGTTTATGCCGCCGCTGGATGAAGAGACAGCTCTCTTCATGCCCATCTCCGATCCGCGTATCTCGCTGTCCGAGGCAACAAAAATTCTTCGCCAACAGGATGCAATTATATCCGCTGACCCAGCCGTTGCCATGGTGGTAGGAAAGGTTGGCCGTGCAGACACCTCCACCGATCCAGCGCCTGTGAATATGAGCGAAACGACAATTACTTTCAAGCCCAAAGACCAATGGCCCAAGGGTTTGACCAAGGACGCCATCCTTGCGCGGCTTGATGACAAGCTGCAAATTCCCGGCGTTACTAATATCTGGACGCAGCCTATTCGAAATCGCATCGATATGCTCTCGACCGGTATCCGCACGCAGATCGGCATCAAGGTCTTCGGCCCCGACCTTAGCGTGATTGAAAAGGAGTCGGAAGAGATCAAGGATGTAGTGCGGCAAATTCCCGGAGCAACAGATCTCTACGCCGAGCGCACTACGGGTTCTCCGTATTTGGAGATGACCGTAGACCGGACGGCGGCTGATCGGTATGGCCTAAACGTGACCGATATAGAAGACGTTATCGAAACTGCCGTAGGCGGCAAAAACCTTACTACCACCATCGAGGGCCGACAGCGCTTCCCGGTGCGCGTGCGTTACGCGCGCGATTTCCGCGAGAACCCGCAACAGCTTGGCGATGTGCTTGTAACCGGCAGTAACGGAGCGCAGGTGCCGCTCAGCAAGGTAGTCACAATCAAGACAACCATGGGTCCATCGATGATTAACAGTGAAAATGGCCTGTTGCGCGGCTCGGTGCTCCTGAACGTGCGCGGCCGCGATGTGGGAGGCTTCGTCGATCAGGCTCAACGAGCCGTGGCCCAGCAGGTGAAGATGCCTCCGGGATACTACATCGAGTGGAGTGGCCAGTATGAAAACCAGATCAGCGCCCGCAAACGCCTTGAACTGGTCATTCCTCTTGTTCTCTTGGTGATCTTCGTCCTGCTCTACCGTACTTATGGCTCTGCCAAAGAGGCCGCGCACGTCTTGCTGGCTGTTCCCTTCGCGCTCTCCGGCGGCGTCTTCCTCGTCAAGGCGCTCGGCCTCAATTTCTCAGTTGCGGTTTGGGTTGGTTTCATCGCGCTCTTTGGAACCGCCGTGCAGACCGCCGTGGTCATGGTCATTTATCTGCGCGAAGCGGTGACGCGGCGAAGAGCCGCCGAAGGCCAACTCACGCGCGCCGGTCTGCACGCAGCCGTAATGGAAGGCGCTCTGCTGCGCCTTCGCCCCAAGGTGATGACCGTGGCCACAGTGGTTGCAGGCCTGTTACCACTGATGTGGTCCACGCGAACCGGCGCAGAGTTCATGAGGCCGCTCGCCGCACCGGTGCTGGGTGGAATGGTCAGCTCCCTCGTTCACGTACTGATCGTAACGCCGGTAATCTTCATCTGGCTGTGCGAGCGGGAGTTGCAACGGGAGTAGGCGGGATGCGGGCCTGATTTAAGTTCGCGCCGTCTGGCTATTTCGAGGAATTCCAGGGGAGAATCTAGCTCGGCGCACTTGTGATTCGCCTCGCTGATATGACCTATGTGCGCTTGAGTGTAGACGAAATCGTAGCGGCCAAAGCACTCTGGAGCAATTCAGAACCATAACTTACAACGATATGGCCGCAACGTATTCAATCTAAAAGCAGTTATTTTCACGCTATTTCAACAAATTTCAATAGCGGCGGAAACTGGTTCGGGACCAGGGGGTCGGAGGTTCAAATCCTCTCTCCCCGACCAATATTTTCAATAGTTTACAGGCTATTAGACCCGACCACCTGGTATCGGACCAGGTGCTCTAGTGCCGGAAGGTGCGTCAATATTGGGCTTCTCTTCGAGTCCTGCACGCAAGTCCATCTACAAAAACATCTACAGTCGGAAGAGATGAGCCAGTATTACGCATAGAAGTAGAAAGAGCCCGGGCAATTGCCCGGGCTCTTTCACGATCTATGAAGTGAACTGTCGGTTAGTTGATGGTGTAAGCCGCCGAGCCTACCGCGCTGGGCGAAGAATAACCAGGAGATGTGGCGATGGCCTTCACTGTCTCCGAGGCAGAGATAGAGAGCGCCCCGTTATACTCCGTCGAGCTGGTAGTCGGCGTACTTCCGTCTGTGGTGTAGTAGATCGTTGCCCACGGCGAAGTTGGCGTGGTGATAATGATGTTTATCGCCGCGCTATACGTTCCCGCCGGTTGGGTGAAGACCGGCGTAGCTACCGTTGTACCAGGCACCGTGACTATAAGCGGAGTGCTTACGGTCTGGCCGTATTGGTTAGTGGAGTAGAGAATATATTGTTGGGTGATCGTGGGATTAATCGTCACACTCCCGCTGCCGGAAGTAAGCCTGACAGGACCGATCATGTCAATGTAATCGTAGGAGTCGCCACTTACGGTGTAATTGAAGGTGACTGGATTCCCGGAGGTTACCGATGAGACCGATGAGGTAAAGCTATCGATCGCCGGCGCGGACCCGGTAGGCGCTGTATAACAGCCCGTGGTGCAAGTCCTGATTCGTACTCTGGAAGTTGTTGGATTATCCACAGGGTTTGCTCGTAAGCTTTTTTCATGGCGATGGGCAGACGTG
>JBEKGY010000017.1:0-68409 GCA_050012555.1 Occallatibacter sp. | reverse complement strand
TTCTCTCTGGCGTTCTGTTGTTTGCTGTTTTGAGCCGTTCCACTTATAGAAGGTGGTATCTCCCCGCGGGACTTCTGACTGCCGCGATTTATTTTGGCGCGCTCTATTACGACATAGGGAAGGAGGCTCGCGTCGAGGCAAAGATGGTGAAGTTAGTCGAGACTCTGCCCGCCGGCGCGCGCGTGGTCTCGTTCGCTGACCTCTCCGATGGAGAAGCGCATGGCAATGTCTCGATAAGGGAAGGAAAGCTCACGTATTTGGCCAAGCTGCTTTTGTCCTACACCACTAACCGTTTACAGAGTACGCATCTGCTTTCTCGTGCTTGCGTCGGGCATTGTTTCGACTATATGAACTACGAACCGGCGACCGGCCAATTTAGAATCCACGCAGTACCGGGAAATCGTGTTGTTCTGGCCACCTATGTGGAAGATGAAGCTATGGAGTCCGGAACCTATGTACTCAAAGCAAGCGATCTCCCTCTATACGCTCTGATCCGGTGCGGTCCGGAGCCCGGCGACATATTCATGGCGCCTCTGGCGCTTGGCGAATCCAGCGCAACGCCTGCCTGCCCTGCGACCCCCTCCCCGCGATAGCAGATCGCGTGCGACTGCCGCTATTGCCCTGTGCCAAGCCGAACCTGCGGGGCGCATCAAGTCAGCAAGCTCGCTTTGCCTTTATACTGGATTGTTGTTGAAGGCAGGCGCGGTGCGGGAAACAAGCCGCAAAATGAGGAGTAGGCATTGGCGCAAGCGGAGATTGGCATTATCGGCGGCAGCGGACTTTACTCGATGCCCGGCTTTACCAACGTGCGTGAAGAGCGTGTGGAGACGCCCTTTGGCTCGCCTTCCGATGCCTTTGTGCTGGGCGAGCTGGAGGGGCGCAAGGTGGCCTTTCTGGCGCGGCATGGGCGCGGGCACCGCATCCTGCCCTCGGAGCTGAACTTCCGCGCCAACATTTACGCATTCAAGAAACTCGGCGTCGAGCGCATCCTCTCGGTTTCGGCCGTGGGCTCACTGAAGGAAGAGCACAAGCCCACAGACTTTGTGATGCCCGATCAGTTCATCGACCGGACGTTCAATCGCGTTGCGACTTTTTTCGGCGATGGGATTGTGGGTCACGTGGCCTTTGGCGATCCGGTTTGCGCCACGGTGGCCAAAGCCGCGGCTGAGGCATGCGCCAAGGTGGGCGTAGCGGGCAAGCTGGGCGGAACCTACGTTTGCATGGAAGGCCCGCAGTTCTCCACCCGCGCCGAGTCGCATCTCTATCGCAGTTGGGGCGCGGACGTGATCGGCATGACCAACCTGCAGGAGGCCAAGCTCGCCCGTGAGGCGGAGATCTGCTACGCCACGATTGCCATGGTCACCGATTACGATTGCTGGCGCGAAGGCCACGACGCGGTAACCATTGAGGAGATTGTGGCCGTGCTGCACCGGAACGCTGAAAACGCGGCCAAAGTGGTGAAGGCAGCGGTGGCGGCGCTGCCCGCCGAGCGCACCTGCGCCTGCGTTTCGGCTGCTCGCTTTGCCGTGCTCACCCAGCCGGACGCGATTCCAGCCGCGGCGAAAGAAAGAGTGGGTCTGCTCTTCGGGAAGTATCTGGGTTGGTAGCGGAGCTAGCAAGTTAGCTAGTTAGCAAGTTAGCGGATTTGTAGGGAACGGTTAGCGCTGAATATACAAGTATTGATTGAGGGCGAACAACGGAAATGGCGATTACCGTAGTGGGCAGCGTAGCATTCGATTCCATCGAGACGCCGGCGGGACGGCGGGAACGATGCCTGGGCGGCGCGGCGACCTATTTTTCGCTGGCCGCCAGCTACTTTACAGAGGTGCGCGTCATCGCCGTGGTGGGCGAGGACTTTGGCGCGGCAGAGGAGGCGGTATTCCACGCGCACGGAATCGATACGCGGGGCATTGAGCGTGCTGCGGGCAAGAGCTTTTTCTGGGAGGGTTCGTATCTCGATAATCTGAACGAGGCCAAAACCCACGCAACGGATCTGAACGTCTTTGCGGCATTTGAGCCCAAGATTCCCCAGGCTTACCGCGATTCGGAGTTTCTTTTTCTGGCCAACATCGATCCGGTGCTGCAGCGCCGTGTGCGCGACGAGATGCCCGATGTGCGCCTGGTGGCCGGCGACACGATGAACTACTGGATCAAGGATCATCGCGCGGCGTTGCTCGAAGTGCTGAAGGGGCTGGACATTCTTCTCATCAACGACACCGAGGCCAAAATGCTGGCCGGCAACAACAACCTGGTGCAGGCAGCGCGCGCGGTGCTGGCGCTGGGGCCGCAGACGCTGGTGGTCAAGCACGGCGAGTATGGGGCGACGTTGTTCCACAGCTCTACTCCAAAGAGTCGAGGAGCGGAGCTCCGCGCGCCGGCGATGCCGCTGGAAGAGGTGGTGGACCCGACCGGAGCGGGCGACAGCTTTGCCGGCGGATTTTTCGGCTACCTGGCCTCGTCCGCCGCGGCGGACGAACTCACTCCGGCCGCCTTCCGCCGCGCCATGTTTTACGGCAGCGTGATGGGCTCGTTCGCGTGCGAACGTTTTGGCACCGAGCGGTTGCAAGCCCTTACCCGCAAGGAGATCGACGACCGTTTCATTTTGTTCCGCGAGTTGACTCACCTTGAATAAGAGGCCCATTGCGCGCGTGGAGTGGCTGGCCGTGCTGGCCTCCTGTGCCGGGGCATCGTTGGCGGCAGTGGCGTGGAGCTGGCGGCATGGGGCCATGCTCAACTATGGTGATGCCGTCGCCCACTTGCACATCGCGCGGCGGGTCTTCGATTCCCACCAGCCGCGGCTTACGCAACTGGGTTCGGTGTGGCTGCCGCTTCCCCACCTGCTGCTGATTCCCTTTGTCCAGGTCTACGGCTGGTGGGCCAGCGGAATTGCCGGCGTGATTCCATCGGCGCTCGCCTTTCTGGCCGGCTGCGCGGGCTTCTACCGGCTGGCGCGCCGCTGGCTCCCTCCGGCCGCCGCCGCATTGGCGCTGGCCTTTTTCGCCGCCAATCCAAATCTGCTCTACCTGCAAACCACGGCCATGGGCGAACCGCTCTTTGTGTGCGAGACGATCTGGATTGCCCTCTGGCTGGTGGAGTGGCGTACTTGCCTGGACTCAGATCCGAAGCAAGCCCGCCGCCTGCAAGGCTGGATTGCAGCCGCACTCGTTGCCGCCGTCTTCACGCGCTATGACGGCTGGGTGATGGCGCTGCTGGCGTGGGGGTGCGTGGGACTGGTGCTGGTCCGCCACGGCGGACAAGCGCGTCGCGGCGAGTTGCGTTCACGCGGCTTCTGGCTGGCAAGCGTTCTGGTAGCTGCCGCGCCGGTGGCATGGTTCATTTACAACGCCGCGGCCTTCGGCGATTGGCTCTACTTTCTGCGCGGGCCTTACTCCGCCAAGGCCATCGAGATGCGCACCTCCGTGCCCGGATTTCCGCCGCATCCGGGATGGCACAATCCGTTGGTCGCGCTGATCTTTTATATGAAAGCCGCTGAGTTGGATGCAGCCGCAGCGGCCTGGGGCAACATGCTGTTTTTACTGAGCCTGCTGGGAACCGCGTGGGGCTGGCTGATCGCACGCCGCCGCGCCTTTCAATGGGCGCTTCTGCTCTGGCTGCCGGTTCTCTTCTACGTATACTCGGTGGCTTATGGGTCGGTACCCATCTTTCTGCCCACCTGGTGGCCTTACTCCTGGTACAACTCGCGCTACGGGATGGAACTGCTGCCCGCGCTGGCGCTGGGCCTGGGTTTTGCCGCGCAGTTTGCGATCTCTACCGTGCGGGAGTTCAAACCGCAGTGGGCAAAGGTTGCGGCGTGCGTGCTCTTCGCGCTCGTCGCCCTGAATGCGGCAGCGATGGTGCGCGAGCGTCCGCTGGTTTACGTGGAGAGCACAAAGAACATCGATGCGCGGCGGCCCTACGATCTCCAGATTCCGCCGGCCTTGCGCGCGCTGCTCGTGGAGCGGCCGGGCGGCGTGATTCTGATGGATACGTCGGTCTATCCAGAGATCGTGGCGCTCACCGGGATTCCGCTGCGCCAGACCATCAACGAAAGCGACCTGGAGATCTATCGCGACGCGCTGGCCGCGCCCGCCGCCTATGCCTCAATCGTTCTGGCCTTTGAAGGCGACGAGGTGGACCGCGCCGTGCACGCCCATCCCGCCGGCCTGAACTCGCTTCGCCGCTTTACAGCCAAAGGCCAGCCCCCGGCAACGATTTACGTCACCGATACTCCTTCCGCGCAACAGGCCCGGTAGACCTAAACAAGCCAACCTGCACGGTGATAGCATCGGTCAAGGTAACCCAATGAGTATTTCCACGGCACAATTCGCGCAACCATTCACTTTCGATCGACTGCTGCAAATCGTGGAGTTGCCTGTCTTGCGCGATGCGGAGGAAGATTGATTCCCTTTACCAAGGCCCATGCCTGCGGCAACGACTTTCTGATCGTGACGGAAGACGCGGCCCGCGGCGCCGACCGGGCCGAGTTAACGCGGCGGCTGTGCGCGCGCAATACCGGCATCGGGGCCGACGGCATCGAGTTTTTCGCTTGGACCGGACCCAAGTCAGGCCGCGTCCGGCTGCACAATACCGACGGCTCCATCGCCGAGATCAGCGGCAACGGCACGCGCTGCGTAGCCGCGTGGATGGCGCACGAACGCGGCTTTCATCCGGGCGATACGCTGCAAATCGAAACCGATGCCGGTCTCCGCGAGTGCAAGGTGAATGCGGTGAGCAAGAGCAACGGATTCACCGTGGAAGTGACCACCGGAATGGGCGTTCCCACCTTCGCGCCGCGGACGGTCGCGCTGGCCGGCGGCCTTCAGATTGCCGGCGTCGAGGTCTCCACCGGCAATCCGCACTTTGTGATCGTGGTGGATAATGCGGAGTTCACTGTGCGTGGTAAATCATGGCAGGCGATCGGCGCGGAGATCTGCGTTCATTCCGATTTTCCGGATAAGACCAACGTCGAGTTTGTGCGGGTCATCAGCCCCACGGAGATTGAAATTCGCATCTTCGAGCGCGGCGTGGGACCGACCACCTCTTCCGGCACGGGCAGCTCCGCCTCGGCCACTGCGGCGCTCAAGTTCAACGGCTGCCGCTCGCCCCTTACCGTGGTCGCCCCCGGCGGCGCGCAGACCGTGGCCTGGGATGAGTCCGGCACGGAGTTGATGCTCACCGGTCCGGCGGCCCTCATCGCCCGCGGCGAGGCCTTCTACGCATGACCGTCCTGCTCAAGCCGTCTCCCGTTCCCGGCGATGCCGTTGTGGCCGTCGTCTCTCCGGCTTCCACGCCGCAGCCGGAGCGAGTGGAGCGCGGATTTGAGGCCCTGCGTTCCCTCGGCTACGCGCCACGTGCCTCCGAGCATCTTCTCGCTTGCGGACCGCATTATTTTGCGGGAACACCCGAGATGCGGCTCGGTGATTTGCATCATGCCTTTGCCGACGATGAGGTCCGCGCCATCTTCACCACGCGCGGCGGCTACGGCTCGAACTATCTGCTCGAAGGGCTGGATCTGGATCTGATCGCCGAAAGCGCCAAGCCGCTCATCGGCTCCAGCGACCTGACCGCGCTGCAACTGTGGCTGCTTGACCAGATTCAGTTGCCCGCCTTCCACGGCCCCATGCTCTCGGCGGATTTTTCCCGTGAAGACGGCGTCCATCTGCCCAGTCTGCAAGCCGCTCTCTCCGGCCGGCCCTACTCCATCGGCGCGGATGAAGGCTTGCGCACCCTGCACTCCGGCCAGGCAAAAGGCACGCTCTATGGAGGCTGCCTCAGCATTCTGGTCTCGCTGCTGGGCACGCCCTATGAGCCGCAGACCGAAGGTAAGCTGCTCTTTCTCGAAGACGTCAACGTCAAGCCTTACCAGATCGATCGCATGCTCTGGCAACTGCGCGAAGCGGGCAAACTGGACGGCGTGCGCGGCATCATCTTCGGCGAGATGCTCGATTGCCTCTCGCCGGGCGCGCCCGCTGACCTGCTCGATCAGGTAATTCTGCGCGTGCTTCAAGACTTCAAAGGCCCAATCGCCATTGGCCTTCGCTGCGGCCACGTTTCGCGGCAAAATGTGACGCTCACCTTCGGCGTGGAAGCCGAGTTGCGAGTCGCCAAGCAGGCCGAACTGCACTTGCTGGAACCGGCGGTGAAAAAACAGGGAATAGGGAATAGGGAATAGGGAACAGTGGATAGTGAACAGGGAAATTGCGCGCATTTGAATAAGCCGGGGGTGACGGTTTGACCGTTTTGCCTCGATTGCCCCGGCATATTCACTTCAGCGGCATCTGCGGCACGGCCATGGCTTCTCTTGCTGGGCTTTTGCAGTTGCAGGGCCACAGTATTACCGGTTCGGACAAAGCAGCCTATCCGCCCATGAGCGATCTGTTGCGCGGGCTGAGGATTGCGGTGATGGAGCCCTACGCTGAGGCGAATCTCGATCCCGCGCCGGACCTGGTCGTGATCGGCAACGCGCTCTCCCGCGGCAACCCCGAGGTGGAGCTAGTACTCGACCAGCGCATTCCCTTCACCTCCATGGCCGCGCTGCTGCACGAAGAGTTTCTGCTGGGCCGCGAGTCGCTGGTGGTGGCCGGAACCCATGGAAAGACCACCACCACCAGCATGCTGGCGTGGATTTATCAGGTGGCCGCCAGAGAAAACCCGGCGCTGGCGCCATCGTTTCTGATCGGCGGCGTGGCGGAAAACTTTGCGAGCAGCTTCCAGTTGCGTCCCACGCGCACGTTCATCGTGGAGGGCGACGAGTACGATACGGCCTTCTTCGACAAGGGGCCCAAATTCCTGCACTACTTTCCCGATGCGCTAATCCTGACCCACGTGGAGTTCGACCACGCCGATATCTACGCCGATCTTGAAGCGGTGAAAACGGCCTTCAAGCGTCTTGTGAATCTGGTGCCGCGCCGGGGCGTGATCGTGGCATACGACGGCAGCGCCAACGTGAGCGAGTGCGTAAGCCGCGCGCTGTGCCGCGTGGAGCGTTACGGCTTCAGCGCCGAGGCGGAGTGGCGCATCCGCAATCTGTGGTATGAAGACGGCCTAACCCGATGGGAGGTCTGGCGCGAGGGCGCATTGTGGGCTGAATTGGAGATGAGCCTGGCCGGCGAGCACAATGCGCTGAACGCAACTGCTGCGGCGGCTCTGGCTTTTAGTCAGGGCGTAAGCAAAGAGGCGATTCAAGAGTCGCTTGCGACTTTCAAGAGCGTGAAGCGGCGGCTGGAGGTGCGCGCCCAGATCGGCGGCATCACGGTGATCGACGACTTTGCGCATCATCCCACGGCCATTCGCGAGACGCTGCGGGCACTCCGTGCCGTTTACCCCAAGTCTCGACTGTGGGCAATTTTAGAGCCGCGTTCGAATACGCTCCGGCGAAAAGTGCTCGAAGGCGAACTGGTCGAGAGCCTGCGCCTGGCCGACCGCATTGTGCTGGCCGGAGTCTACCAGCAGCTGCGCATTCCGGAGCCTGAGCGGCTCAACCCGGAGGAGGTGGTGCGGGCGCTCAATGCGGCTGGAACCGAGGCCGAACTCTTCCCCGATGCGGAGGCGATCGTAAACAGCATCCTGCCCCTGCTCCAACCCGGCGACGTGGTGGCGATTCTTTCCAATGGCGGCTTTGACGGCATATATGAGAAGCTTCCGGCGCGGCTCAGGGAGCGCTTTCCTGAAGGCAGCAAGGCATAAGGCAAGAGGCAGTCATGATCGCTTCATTCATCTTTATCGCCACAATGGTCGTCACTGGAATTCCCACGGCGATTCTGTTCATTCCCTGGTGCTGGTTGACGGGCAACGTGCTGCCGCTCTACAAGGGCACGCGCTTCATGCTCTCCAGCAGTTGCTGGATGGCCGGGGTGCGCTTCCGCACTGTAGGACTGGAGAACGTGCCCAGGGACCGGGCCTGCATCTTCATGTCCAACCACGTCTCCAACCTTGACCCGCCCGCGCTGATCTCCCTGATTCCGGGGCGCACCTCGGCCTTCATGAAACGCTCGCTGATGAACCTTCCCATCCTGGGGACCGGCTTCCGCCAGGGCGAGTTCATCGCCGTGGATCGCACCGGCAACGCGGCAGACGCGAAGGAGAGCGTGGCCGCGGCCCAGCGCGTGCTGGCCAAAGGCGTGCACATCACCACTTTTGTTGAAGGCACCCGCTCGCCGGATGGCCGCATGATGCCCTTCAAGAAAGGCCCATTCTTTCTGGCCATGGCCGCCGGAGCGCTGTGTATCCCGGTCTCCATCCATGGGACGGAGAAGATTCTGTGCAAAGGCAGCCTGCGCATGCATCCCGGACCTGCGCACGTAATCTTTCACCCGCCCGTCGACCCGGCCGCCTTTGCCACGCGCGAGGAACTGATGCAGGCGGTTCGCTCGGCCATCGCCTCCGGGCTGCCGGAGTGGATGCGGACTTAGAAGAACTGTTACGATAGCCAGTCCGCGCGCGCGGCAGTAAAAATGAATTCAGTTGTTAAACAGAAACCTCATGATTATTTCGCTCTACGTATTCGTCATCATTCTCGTATTAAGCATTCCCTCTGCAGTCATCTTCATTCCGCTGGCCGTCGTTACCGGCAACGTGGGACCGCTCTATGCGGTGGCCTGCTTCATTGTCCGCGCCGGCTTTCGGGTGGCCGGCATCCGCGTGCAGGTTGAGGGACGGGAGAATGTTCCCGCCGGCCAGGCGTGCATCTTCATGGCCAACCACGTCTCGAACCTCGACCCGCCGGCTCTGATTCCGCGCATTCCTGGGCGCACGGCGGCCTTTGCCAAACGCGCGCTGTTCAAGATTCCCGTCTTCGGCTACTGCCTCAAGCTGGGCGGTTTCATCCCGGTCGACCGCACGGGGAGCGCCCACACAGCGCAAGAAAGCGTAGTGGCGGCAAAGCGCGTACTTGAGCAAGACGTCCACATTACTACTTTCGTCGAGGGCACGCGGTCCAGGGACGGGCGGCTACTGCCTTTCAAAAAGGGCACGTTCTACCTGGCGATGCAGACCGGAGCGCCGTGCGTTCCGGTTTCGATCTACGGGACGGAGACGCTGATGTCGAAAGGCAGCTTTGGCATTAAGCGGGGCACGGCGCACATCGTCTTTCATGCGCCGGTAAATCCTGGAGATTATGCAACGCGCGAAGAGTTGCTGGAGGCCGTGCGGGCTGCGATTGCCTCCGGGCTGCCGGAGTGGATGCGGGGGTAGGTTTTAGAGCTGTCTACGGCTGCACGATGGCGTTGTAGCCGTCGCCGAGCAGCTTCAGCCGCCACCGGTTGGCTACGTCGCGGCTGCTGAACGGGCCGATGCGCACGTGGATCAGGCCATCCGCGGCCTCGCGGCGGGCACTGACCGCATAGCCGCGATTGCGCAGGGCGCTGACCAGTACATCGGCATCTTCCTCATGGGAGACAGCGGCAATCTGCACCATCAGCGGACCAGTCGGGGCAAAAGCCGGAGCCACCGAGGGCGCTGCTGCCGGCTGCGCAGACTGGGCCGTGCTGGCCATGGCTGGCAGGGCGGGCCGGACTTGAGGCTGAACGCTCGCGGCAGCCGGTTCAGAACTCTGGGAATTCGCCGCCGGACTAGCGTCCGGGGCCGCGGACGGAGGCAGATTGACCACCACGCTCTGCCGTGAGGACGCGACGCCGGTCGGCGCGATCGCCGAGGGCTTGGGATGCGAAATCTCCGCCTGCAACGCTGTTTGCGCGCCGGCTGCGGGCTGCATGGCTGCCAGGGGCTGCTGGGAACCGTGACGGCCCATGGTATATCCCAGGCCGAAGCAGAGCCCGCAGAGCAGCACCAGGCCAAATAAGATAGCCCACAGCGTCATGGGGCCTAAGTTGAGTTCGGTCTCGCGCCGGGGTTGCTCCGGCTCGGGCTCCTCGTCGTCAAAGACTCCCCTCATACGCTGTCCCCAGGTCTGCCGGCATCTTTCATGAAAGGGACGAGCATCAGGCGCGTCCCCTTCAATCTCGCCTCTGACTCTTAGACGGATTCTACGGCTTCTCTGCAACCGCCTTGGCCGTTGCCCCGAGCTTGTTGAACAGCGTCATCATCTCCAACGGCAGCGGGAAGACAATGGTGGTGTTCTTCTCCACGCCGATCTCGGTCAGTGTTTGCAGGTAGCGCAATTGCAGAGTCATGGGCTCGGTAGCCAGCAGGGCAGCGGCGTCCACCAGCTTCTGCGCGGCGTTGAATTCGCCCTCGGCGTGGATGATCTTCGACCGCTTTTCGCGCTCCGCTTCGGCCTGCTTGGCCATGGCGCGCTGCATCTGCTCGTGAAGGTCCACTTGTTTGACCTCGACAGATACCACCTTTACCCCAAACGGCTCCGTGCGCTGGTCGATGATCGACTGGATGCGCAGGTTCAGCTTGTCGCGATGGCTGAGCAGTTCGTCCAGCTCCACCTCGCCCAGTACCGAGCGCAGCGTGGTCTGGGCAAACTGCGAGGTCTGGTAGACGTAGTTGACCACCTTGATGGCGGCGTCGTTGGGGTTGACCACGTAGAGCGTGACCACGGCGTTGACTTTGATGGAGACGTTGTCGCGGGTAATCACGTCCTGGGGCGGAACCTCCAGCACGTCCTGGCGCAGCGAGATGCGGATCATCTGATCGAAGGGCCGGAAGACCAGGATGATGCCCGGCCCCTTTGGTGTGGGCAGAGCGCGGCCCAGCCGGAAGATCACCCCGCGCTCATACTCGCGCAGAATCTTGATGGAGTTGAGCAGATAGAGAACGACGATGGCGGCGAAGATCAGAAACGGCATACTAACATCGGGCATTGGATTTCCCTCACATACGACGGATTGTACTCCACAAAGTTATGCGCGGGCTTCCGGCAACTCTCTGGATTCTGCCGGAGCCACACGCAGCAGGTACTTCTCATGGCTCACCACGCGCAGCGGACTGCCGGCGGCCACCGGCTCGCTGGCCACCGCGCGCCAGATCTCTCCCTCCACCAGCACGTGGCCCTCGGGCGCCAGCGGCTCCATGGCTGTGGCCCTGCTGCCCACCAGGGCATCCACGCCCAAGCGGGTCTTCATGCGGCGGGAGCGCATCGCCAGGCGGACCAGAAAGACGGTGATGCACCCGAAGGCGGCGCTGACGGCGAAGGCGACCCAGGGGCTGATGCCCATCTCCGGCACCGGCGCGGCAACCAGGGTGAGCGTCCCAAAGGTCAGGCAAACGATGCCCGCGATGGCCAGCACTCCATGGCCGCCAAACTTGGCTTCCAGCAGCAGCAGGACCAGCGCCGCCATTAGCAGTAATACAGCCGTATAGCGAATGGGCAGAAGGTCCAGCGCAAAGATCGACAGCAGCACCATCAGCGTACCCAGAGCGCCGGGAACAATGGTGCCGGGAGCATTGAATTCCAGATAGATGAGCAGCGCTCCGCCGACAAGCAGCAGCAGGGCGATATTGGGGTTCACCAGCCAGCCCAACAGTTGCTCGCGCATCGTGGGCCGCAGCACTTCAATCCGCGCCCCGGCCAGATGGAGGGTCAGTTTTGTCCCGTCCATGCGGGTAATCTCGCGGCCGTTCAGAGCGGCCAGCAGTTGCGCGTCGCTGGTCGCCAGCAGGTCAATCAGGTGCTGATCCATCGCCTCCTGGGCGGTGTAGGAGTGGGACGAATGAACGGCGGCTTCCGCGGCCTCGGCGTTGCGGTTGCGCCGGGTGACGTAGGAGCGCAGAAATGCCTCCGCGTCGTTCTCGACCTTCTGGCTCATGGTCTCGTCGAGCTTCTCGCCAAACTCGCTCACCGGGTGGGCCGCTCCGGCGTTGGTACCGGGGTCCATGGCGGCCACGTCCGCCGCCTCCAGCAGGAAGAAGCCGGCCGAGCCGGCGCGAGCGCCCGCCGGAGCCACATATACGATCACCGGAACCCGCGAGCTGAGGATGGCGCCAACCATGGTACGGGTCGAGTCCAGCAGCCCACCCGGCGTATCCAGCTCCACCAGCAGCGCCTGGGCGCCGTCGGCGTTGGCGCGCGCAATGGCCCGGTCGAGCTGCCCTGCCGTCACCGGCTGGATGGTATCGGAAAGAACCAGCTTGTCCACCAGCGGCTGTTGGGCGGTGGCCGGCGTAGCCCATCCGCTGGCCGCAAGTCCCGCCGCCACAACTAAACCTGCCCAAATGGCGAACCCGTTCGCACGCTGAACCATGACTTGCACCTCCCAGATCCTTTCGGCTGACCCGAATGCCCCGTGCCCCACCCTTGCGACTTGTTTCTGTCGCAAGGGTGGGAAACCATCCTATTTCTTCCGGCCTTCACTGGCCTCAATCTGCCGGAGCAGTTGCTGAGCCGCCGGGTGCCCCACCCTCGCCGCGTCTTTGTTTTTGCGGCTAGGGTGGGAAACCATCCTACTTCTTCCGGCCTTCACTGGCCTCAATCTGCCGGAGCAGTTGCTGAGCCGCCCGGCTTTGCGGAGCCAGCTTGATGGCTTCGCCGGCTTCTTTGCTTGCCTCGCCCAGTTGGCCGGCCGCAAGGCCCAGCCGGCCCAATACCAAATACGCATCGGCCGAGGGTCCGAGTTTCAGGGCTGTGCGAGCCTCTTTGCGAGCCGCTTCGGCATCGCCTGTCCGTTCGCGCACCTCGGCCAGCCCCTCATGCGCCTCGGCCACCTTGCTGTCGGCGGCCACGGCTGATAGGTAGAGCCGCTCGGCTTCGAGCAGCAGCCCGCGGTCAAGGTAGTCCCTGGCCTGGCCGGCCAGCGTCTGCGCCCGCTGATGCGGCGTGAGCACGGCCAGTCTCGACGCCTCCACCTGGTCCAGCATCAGCGCGGCCTGGCGAAAGGCGACGGCGTCAAAACTGCGCGCAATGCGCTCTAGCGGGTCGGCCTTTGGCTCCGCGGCCGTTACGGAGGCTGGATTTGTATTCGAACCCGGCTTTGGACTTAACTTGATCCCCGCGGTCTTCAGCCCGGCCGGCTCTCTCCACGCCTTATCCAGATCCTGTGCTTCGGCGTCGTTGGGACGCAGCCGCAGGCACTGCGCTAACTCGGTCAGTGCCTCGGCGGCATTTCCGTGGCGCTTCAGGCTCACCGCCAGGTTGAAGTGATAGTCGGCGTCGTTAGGGTCGGCGGCCACGGCCTGGCGAAAGAGCGCACTTCCGTCCTGGCCCTGGCGGCTCACCGCGACTCCCTCATTGCTTACCACCTCGGCCAGGGGCAGAACGCGCGCCACGCCGGCAAACGCCTCCTCGGCCTTGTCGTAGTCGCCGGAAATGATCAGCGACAGCCCGCCGTAGAAGCCTGCCTCGAGCGCGTCGGGATCGTCGCGCTCCACTTTGGCAAAGGCCTCCGCGGCCTCATCGTACTGCTGGCCGTTGTAATCCTCCCGCCCCAGCGCCATCCAGGCCGGGCCAAACTCCGGGCTCAGCTTCACCGCCAGCTCCAGATGGCGCAGCCGTTCATCCTGGTCCGGTTCCGTGATGCCCCGGACGTACTGCTCGAAGGCGTCCAGGCGCAGCCCCGCGCCGGCGGCCACAAAGGTATCCTCGGAGCCCTTGAAACCGGGATCGAGTTGCCGGGTCAGCTTCCAGGCCAGAGAATCGAAGACCGCAATCAGATCGAGCATCTGGCCGCGGGCGGTCACCGGCTCTGTCATTCTCAGGTGCGGCACGTCCACCAATTGCGCCTGGGCCACGATGCCCGTGCCATCGGTTACATAGCTGCCCACGATGATCGAATCGGCGTCCAGCGTCTCGGCCAGCTTGAGCGCAGTGGCCCGCGAGGGATGAAAGCCCTGCGGCAGCCCCAGGTGATCCAGCGCATACATACGGTCCGCCCGGCTCATGGGCTCGAAACCCGCCGAAGCAAATCGGCTGCTCAGAATCTCCGGCGCCGCCTCGCGAATCCACTCCAGGCTCGGCTGACCGGTGCGGTTGTCAAACGGCAGCACCAGCAGAATGCGGCCGCTCTCCGAGGCCGCCTGCCCGCTGGCGTTCGCCGTCGCGGCGAGGGCGAATGCGAGACCCACTCCCAGAGGGTAGGCCAACTGCCCAACCCGGCGTGAGCGCGATGAAATCAAGGTATGCACAACAGGCTGATTATAGGCGGTGTACCGCATCGGCTACCGAGGACGACCCGGCATCCGCGCCGCCGCCTCGAATTGCCGGTTAAACCGGATCAGCGCAACCCACTGCCCCTGGTCTTCCTGCTTCCACATCGTCGTAAATTACTCTATAAATACTCTCATTACGATTCAAAATCGAGTGTATAATATATTTGTGTGACTCAATGACGCTCACAGCCAAATCCAGACCAAAAGAAGCTCAACCACGGGTGCGGAAATCGAAGTTCCAGGCCGATCTTGCGCCGTCGGAAGACAGCATGGTGCGCGCACTCAAGGCGGAACTGCAACTGACCAGCAATTCGGACTTCCTGTCCGACGCACTGACACTCTTCCGGTGGGCGGTCTCCGAGCGCAGGCGCGGCCACCGCATTTTGAGCGAAAGCTCCAACGGGGAACGGAAGATTCTGGTCTTTCCGAGCCTGGAGCGCGTGGCTCCAGATCTGGATCTGCCGCAGGTCGATATTCACTGGACCGAAGGGGAGATCGAGTGCCTGGCAGATCTCGCCCTGGGACAGCCGGCCGAGCCCAGCGAAGCGCTCATCCGGGCGATGAGGCTCTGAGTTGGCCGTCACCGTTCGCCGCATCGAAGAGTTCGACGACATAGAAGGGTTCGATTGCGGCGATGAGCCGCTCAACAACTACCTGCGCCGCCACGCGTGGATCAATCAGCAGAAGAGTTCCATCGGCGTGACCTATGTCGCCGTGGACGAAGCCGCGCCGGGGGCGGTTCTAGGCTATTTCACGCTGGCAACGTCCAGCATTCCGCGCAACAGGCTGCCGAAGAAATATGTGCGCGGTCTTCCGCCTTACGATCTTCCGCTGATCCTGCTGGCCCGGCTGGCCGTGGATAAGCGATTCGCGGGCAGGGGCCTGGGGCGGGCGCTGCTCTCCGAGGCATTCAGGATTGCATTACGGGTTGCGGACGAGGTTGGCTGCCGCTGCATAATTACCGACGCCTACCGCGACAAGATCGCATGGTACGCGCATTACGGATTTATTCCTATCAAGGATGCAGCGGAGAGCAAAACGCAAAAGATGTTTATCGATATACGAACGATTCGTGGCGCGCTTCCATCCTCGCCTCGAATTGCCGGTTGAAGCGGATCAGCGCAATCCACTGGCCCTGGTCTTCCTTCTTCCAAACCAGCGCGCCGCCCAACTCCCTGGCAATGGCCTCCGGAGGCAGATCGTGGTGCAGGCCGAAGTAGCGCTCCTCCATCACTTTGCTCCCGGGGCCCAGAGTGAAGACCGGCGACTGCGGTTCGTACTGGGTGGAAAAAACCAGCGCCGCCGAGTATTTTTCCGGCTCGGCTGCGGCGCGGGCGATCTCGGCGGCGGTAAAGTCCTTCAGCGCATAAACCTCGTAGGGCTGCTTGAGGTAGCCAAGTTCGGACCGGGTAAGTTCGTCCGTCATCGGCCAGGCGGAGAGTACGGTCGCGCCGGGAAAACGTGCGTTGAGCTGGGCGATGCCGGCCTCGTGCAGCCGCACCACGTGGGCATAAGCCAGGTTGTCTTCCGGGGCAAAGCCGTAGGGCGGGTTGATGAACAGCCCCAGGACAAACGCCGCCGCCGAGAACAAGGCCAACCCCTGCCACCAGGGAACCCGGCGGTAAAAGGTTGAAACCGCCACCAGCAGCACCAGCGGATACATGGGCAGCAGGTAGCGCGTGAGCAGCGCGCCGCCCAGCACGCTGAACAGCAGAGCATTGACCAAAACCAGAAAAAGAATGCGCCGCAGGGCGGCGGGGCCGATCCCCGCCCGCTCATGGCCTTCGGCGTCCTTGCGGGGGTCCAGCAGCAGGGCTGCAACGGTCATCAGCACCGGCACAAACAGGTTCATGTGCGCGGTCAGGTGCAGCACGCGGTGGCTGAAGGCGGCCAGAAACCGCGCCGGCGAGAGCGTATCCTCCGCGTTGTAGCGCAGAAACTCGGGATTGCCGAAGAGGAAGCCGGTCCTGGCATAGTGCCATGCGTACCAGCCGGCCAGCGGCAATACGCAACTCGATAGCCACGCCGCCTGGCGCCAAAGTCTGAGCCGGGCCGGCAGCGCAACCCAAAAACCTTCCACCAGGCTCACCACGGCCAGCGTCAGCGGGACGGCAATCGCCGTCTCTTTCGAGAGCGCGGCTGCGGCAAACCACAGCGCCGCGGCCCAGTTCTTGGGGAACCATTCCCGATCCCTGCCCGGCAACGCGTAGACCAGCCCCCACAGCGTGCAGGCCGCGGCAAAGATATCCGCGTTGGCCAGCGTGCTCTGGGCAAACCAGATGGGGTAGAGCCCGGTGAGAACCACGGTCCAGAATGCGACCGCGGGCACGCCCACCAGGCGCATGGCCAGCCGCCAAACCCCCAGCAGTCCCAGCGCAGCCACCATCAGCACGACCTCGCGCGTCACCGCGGGAGAAAAGCCGGAGAGCTTCCACCACAGCGCCAGGTAGATGCTGGGCAGCGGCGGATGAGCGTTGGTCAGCGTGGTGATGGGGATCAGCGAGCCGGTGCGGAAGAAGTCCCAGGCCGCGGGAATATAGTAGCCGGCCTCGTCCCAGTAGTAGGGCAGGCGCAGCAGCGTGAAGTGGCTGGCATAGAGCGCCGCAAAAATCACCGGAAAGATCATCCACAGGGGAAGCGGCGCATCCATCCGCGGCTGCATCCGTCTTTTTGAGAGCAAGCGGTCGCTCCTGATGATGGGTTGATGCTCTTTGAGCTTACAGCGGTTCTCCAATAGCAATACCCAGAAACCACAAATGCTGAGTGGCTTTTCCCTTAACCGGGGCCCCCGGCGACAGGTTTTTGTCGCTGGGGTGAAAGTAAAAGCCACATTGCACAGTCTGGGCAAGGACACGTGAATTGGAGAACCGCTCAGTTGACGGGACCTTGCGGAAAGTTGTGGCCGTGCGGCTCCAGGTTCAGCACCCCGAAGGCCTGCTCATACTGGGCAAGATTCTGCCCCAGCACGTTCCACAGGGCCTTGGCCTGCTGTGGGCTCAGAAAAATCGCGTTCTGGTTGCGGATGGTCACCTGCTCGGGGCTTTCGGCGGAGGCCAGGCCAAAAACGAGTTGAAAGTCCCACACGCTCACGCGCACCTGCACGCTGTTGGCATAGGACTCGCGGTAGTCGGGGGTCTGGACAATGTTCATTTTGGGTTGTTGCGCGGATGGACTCATGGCATTACCAGATTACTCCCGCCGGGGCGAAAACGACTGTGACCGGGCGCATTCCAGCCGGGCCGGGAAACCGGCGCCGATGGGGTTGGTGCGAAAGGGGGGACTCGAACCCCCATGGATTGCTCCGCCAGATCCTAAGTCTGGTGCGTCTGCCAATTCCGCCACTTTCGCGCCTCTTTTAACGAACTCATTACTTGGATTGTCGCATGATCCGAGGTAGACGGACAGGGCAATTGCGCCCGCCGGTTCTCCTCGTATACTCGACCCAGAGTATGTCTACTGGACTGGACACAATTCTGGCCACGACCCGTGCCACGGTGGCTGCGGCAAGGGAGTGTGTGCCGGCAGCCGAGTTGGAGCGGCGGGCGGCAGCTCACCATCCGCGCGGCTGGGCGGCGGCTTTGCGGCGGCAGGCGGCCAAAGGGCCCGCGGTCATCGCCGAAATCAAGAAAGCTTCGCCCTCCAAAGGACTGATTCGCGCTGATTTTGATGTGGAGTGGTTGGCCCGCCGCTGCCAGGCGGGCGGCGCGACGGCGCTCTCGGTGCTCACCGATGAGCCGTATTTTCAGGGCAGCCTGCGCAACCTGGAGCTGGCTTCGGCAGCTGTGAAGTTGCCCTGCCTGCGCAAGGATTTCATGGTGGACGAGTACCAGATCGTCGAGGCCCGCGCCCACCGCGCCGACGCGATTTTGCTGATTGCCGCCGCGCTCACGGATGCCGAACTCAGGCGCTTTGCCCATGTGGCTCGCGAGCTTGCGCTCGACGTGCTGGTCGAGGTGCATACCGCGGAGGAGTTGGACCGGGTGCTCAGCGCGCTGGGCGAGAGCGGCATCCTCGCAATCGGGGTGAACAATCGCGACCTGAAGACCTTCGAGGTGCGCCTGGAAACCTCGCTCGAACTGGTGGAGCGCATTCCGGCCGGCGCAGTGCGCGTGGCCGAGAGCGGCATCTCGACCGCGGAGGACCTGGTGCGGCTGCGGGCGGCGGGTTTTCACGCTTTTCTGATCGGCGAGAGCCTGATGCGGCAGTCCGACCCAGGCGTGGCGCTCGCGGAACTGCTGTCTGGAGTTGCTGAGGCGCGATGAGTCTTTGGATCAAGATTTGCGGCAATACTTCGCTCGCGGACGCGCGACTGGCCGTGGAGGCCGGCGCGGACGCTGTTGGGTTTGTCTTTGCGCCCAGCCCGCGCCGGGTGACGGCTGCGCAGGTGGCGGCCATTGTGCCGCATCTGCCGGCAACGGTGGAGAAGATCGGCGTATTTGTGGATGCCGCGTTGGACGAGATCTACTCCACTGTTCGCGAGTGCGGCCTGACCGGCGTGCAACTGCACTTCGATGCCGGGCCGGAGCTGCCTGCGAAACTGCACGAACTGCTGGGGCCGGAGCTGCGGATTCTGCGCGTGGTGCATTTTGACGCCAGGGCTGGGAAGCTGATCAAGAAGCAGATCGCCGAGCACGCCCGGAACCCGCATGTGGATGCGGTGCTGGTGGACTCGCGGACGGTTGCGGCTGTCGGTGGCACCGGCGCGGCCTTCGACTGGGCAATCGCCCGCAAAACCCTCTTCCAAGGCGCCAAAGAGTGGAAGCTCATCGCCGCGGGCGGGCTGAACCCGGCCAACGTGGCCGAAGCCATCGCCATGCTGCGGCCATGGGGAGTGGATGTGGTCTCCGGCGTAGAGTCCGCGCCGGGTAAGAAAGACCCTAAAAAGGTACGGGAGTTTGTCGCTCGCGCCAGAGCGGCGGAACGCAAGTAGGTTCGCAATCCTCAGAATAGTCGCGCGGCGACTTGCCAAATCCGAAATGCCCTTTTACGCATAATGCTCTATGTGGCATAATGATTCTATGAGTTGGACCGCCTACTTCCATCCGAAGTTCAAGGAAGAGGTCGAAGAGCTGTCAGAGGCGGTGCAGGACGGATTGGCCGCCGCCCTCGCGCCACTTCGGAAGTTCGGACCATCCTTGGGACGGCCCGATGTCGACACGCTGAATGGATCGAAGTACGCGAACATGAAGGAACTTCGTTTCAGAGCGGATGGGGGCGTCTGGCGGGTCGCCTTCGCCTTTAACCCGCGGCGCAATGCAATTTTGCTCGTCGCCGCGGACAAATCGGGCGTCAGTGAAGCGAAATTTTACAAACGGCTGATTGAAAGGGCCGATTCGCGGTACAAGGAACACCTCGACGACCTTTAATCAAGAGGAGTGGCTACGATGCGCGGAATGATATCGGTTGATGACTGGATTGCTACTTTGCCAATAGAGCGGCAAAAGGCGATTGAAGCGAGGGGAAAAGAGCTGATCGCCAAGGTGCAACGGCGTATGACCCTGGCCGAACTGCGCAAGGGGCGCAAGATCAGCCAGGCAACGGTCGCGGAAGCTCTGGGAATCGGCCAGATGCAGATTTCGCGACTGGAGAAGCGCAAGGACCCGCGCCTCTCTACGATGACGCGCACCGTGGCGGCGATGGGCGGGCACCTGACGATGATCGCAACCTTTCCCGACCAGGAGCCGGTTGTGCTTGTCGCTTCTCAGCCGGCGGGGAAGGCATTGCGCGCTGCGAAAAGGGACTGATTCGGGAGCTAGCGATTTTCTTTACACAAGTTTTGACTTTGTAATGCAATTGAATTACAATTATGCCAAGGAGTTTCCCTCATGGCTGCAAATGCGTTGGTGCAAACACGGATCGATCCCGTCGTGAAAGAACGTGCGGCTGCTGTATTGGGCGAGTTGGGGATCACGGTCTCGGATGCGGTGCGGATTCTGTTGACGCGAACGGCGAATGAGGGCGCGCTTCCATTCGCGCTGGCGCAGAACGCAGCCGAACACGACGCCTGGTTCCGCGCCAAGGTGCAGGAGGCGTTGGACGACCCGCGCCCCGCGATTCCTCATGAGCAGGTTGAGGCCTACTTTGCCGAGCGACGCGCAGCCGCGTTGCAGAAGGTGCAAGGGTAACTCATGCATCTGGAATGGTCGGTTTTTGCGCGAGCCGATCGCAAGGCGATCTTTGATTACATAGAAGGGGATAATCCTCGGGCAGCGATTACTGTCGATGAGCGTATTCGTACACGCTTGGAAGATTTGGCGCAGTTCCCGGAGATGGGGCGTCCTGGCCGGATTGAAGGAACGCGGGAGTTGGTAGTTTCCGGCACGCCGTATATTGCCGCCTACCGCATCGTGGGCGACACTGTGCGAGTTTTGCGAGTGTTGCACGGCGCCCAGCAATGGCCGGAGACTCTTCCAGATTGAGGGTGAAGCTTGCAGGTGAAGATCACGGCGTGAGGCGGTATTATCCCACATCTGAAAAGCGAGATGTGGAGCGCCGGCTGGTCTCAAACGATCTTCGTTTCCCGTTTGGTTGCGCGTACACGGCCCGCTTTTTCTGGTGGTTTTGTTTGGCCTTTCCACGAGAGGGTCACGATTGCCGCGACGGTCAGAACAACCATCGAAATCGCGAATGGGCCGGTTGACCATCCAATACAAATACATTTCCAAAGAGCCGACGCTACAAGTAGGAGAAAGAGCAGCACGACAAACATGCTCAGGATCTGGTTGAGCTTGGAAACGGAAAAGGGAAAGGGTCCCCACAGCCGCCAAAAGCGGATGTCGTCGTCGTTCAGGACGGTTTTGTATAGCGGCCCGATTACATTGTCTTCCAAAAGATCAACGTGCTTCTCCCAGTTCTCCTGCCATAATTTGCTTGCTCTGTTAACGAAGCACCAAGCTACTGAGAAGACCAAGCCAAGGCAGGAAGCCGTAAGAAGCGCCTCCCCTTTCTCGTCACATCGGATTTCTTTCGCGGCCAAAACGCTGCCGAAGCCTGCTAGCGCGATAGCGATGAACGCCCAGAAATAGGTCGCGCGCTTCCAATAGAGTTCGATCTCAAACTTGCGAATATCAAGGGCGAACTTCAATGCTTTCTTCGGGTCTGTCGTATTCGACTCAGAGAGGCCGAAGGCCTTTTTATATTCCTCGCTCGTCATCTCGTCCTCATCATGGCTAAATCGCCGTCTTTCGTTGGCCGCCGTTGCAAACGGTTTTTCAAGACCGCGCTGCACTGACGCGCCCTTGTACACTGAAAGGTATCATCTTTTTGGGCAAACCCGCAGGAGGCCCCTATGGCATCGATCGTTCTTCCGGCAGTTCCGTCTGAGTCGCGGGCGGGGCGGTTTGGCGTCTATGGCGGGCGGTATGTGCCGGAGACGCTGATGGCGGCGCTGGTGGAGCTGGAACATGAGTACGATCTGGCCAAGGCGGATGCGGCGTTTCAGGCGGAGTTGGCCGATCTGCTGAAGAATTATGCTGGCCGGCCGACGCCGCTTTACTTTTGCAAGCGGCTGACGGAGCAGTTGGGCGGGGCGAAGATCTACCTGAAGCGCGAAGACCTGCTGCACACCGGGGCGCACAAAATCAACAACGCGTTGGGCCAGGGACTTTTAGCCAAACGGATGGGCAAGAAGCGCATCATCGCCGAGACCGGCGCGGGACAGCACGGGGTGGCTACGGCCACGGTGTGCGCTCTGCTGGGCATGGAGTGCGTGGTCTACATGGGCGATGTGGATATGGAGCGGCAGGAGTTGAACGTGCTGCGGATGCGCCTGCTGGGCGCGGAGGTGCGCGGCGTCTCCTCCGGCTCGAAGACGCTGAAAGACGCTATCAGCGAGGCCATGAGGGACTGGGTCACCAACGTCCGTACTACTTACTATTTATTAGGCAGCGCCCTGGGAGCGCATCCGTATCCCACCATGGTGCGCGACTTCCAGCGCGTGATCGGCATCGAGTTGAAACAGCAGATTCTGGAAAAAGAGGGCCGGCTGCCTACGGCGGTAATCGCCTGCGTGGGCGGCGGATCGAACGCCATTGGAGCGTTTTATGAGTTCATTCCGGACAAAGAGGTGCGCTTGATCGGCGTGGAAGCCGGCGGCCGCGGAACAGCGCTGGGCGACCATGCGGCGCGCTTCTCGGGCGGTGCGCCGGGAGTGCTGCAGGGAACCTATTCTTACGTGCTGCAGGATGAGAACGGGCAAATCGCGCTGACGCACTCGGTTTCCGCGGGCCTGGATTATGCCTCCATCGGGCCGGAGCACGCGGCGCTGCACGACTCGGGCCGCGCCGAGTATGTAGCGTGCGACGATGCGGCGGCTCTGGATGCGGTGGTGAAGCTGGCCCGCACCGAGGGGATTTTGCCGGCTCTCGAAAGCGCGCACGCCGTGGCCGAGGCGCTGAAGCTTGCTCCCGCGCTGGCTGCCCATGACATACTGGTGGTGAACCTTTCTGGGCGCGGCGACAAGGATATGGGGATATTGGCGCGGGAGTTGAAGCTGTAGGGAGCGTGATTTCCGGGGCAAGTCGGAGCTGTTGAAAATGCTCAACCAGATTTGTGGCTTGCTCGACTGGGAGTTTGAGGCGAAGATGAACTGGTATCTGAAGGTGTGGAAGGGATTCGCCAATTTCGACGGTCGCTCGCGACGTAAAGAGTTTTGGATTTTTTCGCTCGTTAACGTCTTGATTTTTCTCCTGTCGATAGCATTTGCGCTCTTGCTGATTCTCTCCGGGATCGACAGCACCAGTTCGATCAGAATCGCTTTCGGCATTTTTACTATCTATCTGGCGTTTTCGCTGATACCGTGCTTGGCTGTCTGTGTGCGCCGGTACCACGACCTCGGTAAGAGCGGTTTGTGGCTGCTGATTTGGCTTTTCCCTGTCATAGGTGGTCCGCTATTGTTGATCGACATGGCAAAAGATGGCGAACCTGGGACGAACCAATATGGTCCGAACCCCAAACTACCTGTCAATTCGCCTTCAATTGGATAGCTGAGGCCCTAATGGCGATACGATTCGATCACAAACCGGGACTGGTCGTTTATCTCACGGCCGGCGACCCTACTCTCGACGCCACGCGGGCGATTGCGATCGCGGCCATCGACGCGGGCGCGGATGTGATCGAGCTGGGCGTGCCGTTCAGCGATCCGCTGGCAGACGGGCCGGTGATTCAGAGAGCCATGGAGCGGGCATTGGCGCGCGGAACGCGGCTCACGGATGTGCTGGCGCTGGCCGGCGAGATTCGCGCGGCGCGGCCTCAAGCGGGCCTGGTGATCTTCAGCTATGTGAATCCGATTTTGCGTTACGGGCTGCACAGGTTTGCCGATGAGGCAGCGGCTGCCGGCGTGGACGGCGTGCTGGTGACGGACTTGATTGTCGAAGAGGCGGGCGAGTACCTGGCCGAAATGGCCCGCGTGGGCCTGGCACCGATTTTTCTGGCCGCACCGACCAGTCCCGACGAACGGCTCGAGGCCATCGCGGCTCATTCAAAGGGTTTTGTTTACGCTATCTCCCGCGTAGGGATTACCGGCACGCAGCAGAGCCTGACCTCCGATGCGGCGGCGCTGGTTGGGCGCATCCGCCGTTTTTCCGGACAGGACGGGACTAAGCTGCCGGTAGCCGTCGGTTTCGGCATCAGTAACGCGGAACACGTGGCCCAGGTAGCCCGGTTCGCGGATGCCGCGGTAGTCGGCAGCGCGATTGTGGAGTTGATCGAACGGTCGACTCCGGAGACGGCGCCCGGCGCAGTGGCTCGATTTATCAAGGGCCTGCACCTGTCCGCCGCGGCGGACGGCGCTGGCCCGGTAAAAATGACCCCCAAGGGCGGCACACAAGCCGCATAGATGGATTCAACTCCTGTTCCTATGCACAAGGCGCGCCAGGCCTTCAGAGAAGAAGGACGGCCCCAAAAAATAGGGACACAACACGAGGATGAAATGACGCTGGAAGAATTGCGGGACCAAATCGATGTTCTGGACCGGCAACTGGTGGAGTTGCTGAGTGAGCGGGCACGCGCCGCGCAGATGGTCGGTCACCTCAAGGTTGCCACTTCGCTGCCGGTGTATGAACCGCTGCGCGAAAAAGCGGTCTACGCCAACGTGCGCGCGGTCAACAAGGGTCCCTTGCCGGACATCGAACTGACGCATATCTACGAGCGCATCATCGACGTGATGCGGGCCCTGCAGAGGGACGAGTTGGCATCGGAGAGGAATGCCCTGGCCCGCCGCGGCGGGCAGGGCCAAGGCGCAGGCGCAGAGACGCCCGAGACAGGGAACAAGCAATGATTGTAGCCATGCAGGAAACGGCCACCGAGGAGCAGATCGATGCGGTCATCGATGTGATTGTGGACTCGGGGCTCAACGTTCATCGAACTACGGGGGCGAGCCAGACCATTCTGGCCGGCGTGGGACCTGCCACCGGCCTGGATCTGAGGAAGTTCGAGCTTCTGCCGGGTGTGCTCTCTGTACACCGCATCACCGCGCCTTACAAGCTGGCCGGCCGCGCTTTTCGTCCGCAAGGCACGGTGGTGGAGTTTCCCAACGGCGCGAAGATAGGCGGCGAGCGCGTTGCGGTCATCGCCGGCCCGTGCGCCATTGAGAACCGCGAGCAGATCTTCGCCATTGCCGCTTGCGTAAAGGCAGCGGGAGCCGGCTTTTTGCGCGGAGGCGCCTTCAAGCCGCGCAGTTCACCCTACGCTTTTCAGGGAATGGGAATTCCGGGCCTGGAGCTGATGCACGAGGCCGCGCAGATGAACGGCCTGCTCACGGTGAGCGAGGTCATGGAGATTGCGCAGATCGAGGCCATGCTGCCTTACGTGGACTGCTTCCAGGTGGGGGCGCGCAACATGCAGAACTTCAACCTGCTGCGCGAGCTGGGCCAGGCGCGCAAGCCGGTGCTGGTGAAGCGCGGCATCGCGGCCACCATCGAGGAGCTGCTGCTGTCCAGCGAGTACATCCTGGCCGGGGGCAACTACGACGTGATTCTGTGCGAGCGCGGCATCCGCACCTATGAGACCGCGACACGCAACACCATGGACATCGCGGCCATTCCGGTCATTCACAAGCTTTCGCATCTGCCCATCGTGGGCGACCCCTCGCACGGCACGGGCCGCCGCGACATGGTTCCCCCCCTGGCCAAGGCCGCCGTGGCCGCGGGCGCGGACGGAATTCTGATCGAGATTCATCCCAACGCCGACAAGGCTGCCTCCGACGGGGCGCAGACCCTGTATCTGGATCAATTTGAGAAACTGATGGGCGAACTGAGGGTGATTGCTACAGCGGTGGGAAGAACGTTGTAGCGTCGTTAGCGGAGCTAGCTTTTTCTAACTCCGCAAACTACTCTAACTCCGCGCGCATCTAAAAGGCGGGAGCGAGGAAAGAGCCATGATCGAGCGCATCGCCATCCTGGGCACGGGCCTGCTGGGCACATCGGCGGGGCTGGCGCTGCGCGCGGCGGGTTTTCGCGGCGTAATTATCGGGTGGAACAGAGGCGCGGAAGGTGCCCAGGTTGCGCTTTCCATGGGTGCTCTCGATTCCATTGCGACAGACCCCTTGCAGGCCGCGCGGGAGAGCCAGGTGGTGCTGCTGGCCGTTCCTATCTTCGCTACGCTCGACTTCATGGAGAGGCTCTCCGGCGTGCTCGGCCCCAATCATCTGGTCACCGATGTGGGCAGCACCAAGCGCCTGATATCCGAAGCCGCCGCCCGCCTCTTCAACACGCCGGATCGCGCGGCGTTTCTTCCCGGCCATCCCATGGCGGGCAAGGAGCGCGGCGGCGCGGCCCTGGCCGATGCGGCGCTCTTTCGCGGCGCGGTCTGGCTGTTTACCGACGATCCGGCTTGCCAGCGCTCGGCGCATTCGGCGGCTCTGATGAAAGACTGGCGGGAGTGGGTCGTTGCGATGGGCTCGAAGACCATCGATCTCGACCCTGTGCGCCACGACGAGCTGGTGGCCTGGGTCAGCCATCTGCCGCAGTTTGTTGCCACGGCTCTTAGCGCGCTGCTGGAGGAAGAAGTGGGCGACGCGCCGGATCTCAAAGACGTGGGCGGCCGCGCCCTGCGCGAGATGACCCGCCTGGGAGCCAGCCCCTACTCCATGTGGCGCGATATCGCCTACACCAACACCGAAGCCGTACAGGCGGCTCTGCTCGCCCTCGAACAGCGCATCGCCCACCTGCGCGAAAACCTCCGCACCCCGGAGCTGCGCGATGAGTTCGTGCAAGCCAATAAGTTCCGGCGGGAGTAGGCGGTTGTTCGCAAAGAGAATCCTTGTGCTCTGATGCTCGGGCGTTGTATGATCATCGCCAAAATGACACTACCGCTAGCGCTGGCCAATAGTTCTCCGACCGAAGTTGGTTCGTTTTCGATCAAGCAGATTGTCGCTCTGTGCGGAGACGGAAGACTCGCTGACGAATCGCTGTGTTCCAATCAACTTCGAGAATATTTTCAGATCGCAACGCCTGAGAATCTCAAGAAGTATCTTCAAACCTGCTTACAAGAAAAATTCGATGGAAACGGGTTCGTTCTTCAGGACATCGTCAATGAACTTGGCCGCCGACTCGAATACACCATGGAGAATGGCCGTTACAGGGGGACAAGAAAGAGCGACGCAATCGGATTTGACGGCCTTTGGCACGACACTGGAAACGATCATCACATCGTAGTAGAAGTCAAGACTACGGACACGTACAGCCTCAACCTCGATGACTACTCGCGTTACCGCGAAAAGCTGATTAAGGCCGGGAAAATCACCGATCAATCATCAATCCTACTTGTTGTAGGCAGAGAGGACACTGGCGGACTCGAAGCGTCGGTTCTCGGTTCTGGGTATGCTCGGATGGTTAGAATTGTCAGCGCAGAAGCTCTTGCTAATCTGGTCATCCTCAAGGTGCAGAGCGACGAACGGAGCGACATAAATACAGTTGGCAAGATTCACGACCTGCTAATCCCTTTCGAGTTAGTCAAGCTGGACAAGATTATCGAGATTGCGTTCAGAGCAGCCGAGGACGCGAAGGCCACGGTGAAAGAGGAGCAGGGAGAGGAGCCAGATTCTCCGTCAGGGGTGGAACACGCAGTAATGAAGAAACAGGACAGAACTCCGCCTGAAGTGATCGCCAAGTTTCGGAGCACTATGATTGAGTCCTTTGCTCGTGATCGCGCAACTCTTGTGAAGAAGAGCCAGGCGTTGTATTGGAGTGCTGACAGAAAGTTGCGCGCGGTTTTTGCATTTTCAAAACAATACGAGGAAAAGAAGGGCGGGCACTCCTACTGGTATGCATACCACTCGGGCTGGGACCAGTTTTTAGGGGAGGGAGCCGAAGGATTCTATGTGCTTGGCTGCATCGGTAGAAACGAGGCTTACGCGTTGCCTTACGAATGGATACATTCACGAATGAATAACCTAGATGCGACTGAAACGGAAGATCGAACTTACCGCCATGTTTTTCTGTATTCGAATAACACCGGTGGACTGGCGCTCTGGCTCAAAGGCGGAAAACTCGATCCGATCAACGAGTTCAAGATTCCCTCGTTCCAGGGAATCGGTGCAAAGAGCTGAAAGAAGTTTCGATGCACTAAGCTCACAGCCCCATCCTCAAGTCCTTCATCAACAGCATCAGGTGCAGGTCGTTTGCGGGAGACGGTTCGAAATTAAAGCGCCTGTAGAACGCAGCTGCCTCAACATCGATAGCATGCACAAGGACTGCCCGCGCTCCCACGATGTCCGCCGCACCGGCAATCCGAACCAGCGCATCTTTGAGTAAGGCCTTGCCGAGACCGGCGCCTTGTTCGGTTTTGTCGACGGCCAGCCGGGTCAGCAAAATGATGGGAACCGGGTGATTTGCCAACCCTTTTGCCACGCGTGCCGGTGCATCTTCACGGCGTGTGCTTCCGGTCGCAATCGAGTAGTAGGCGACAACGCGTCCGGCGCGGTGGACCACGTAGGTGCGCGAGGTTTCGTTCTGCTGGTTAATCCAGGCAAAACGCTTCAGCCAGTTGCTGAGTGAAATATGAACTCCGCAATCGAAAGAACTGACGTCGTGGGTCCGAGCGAGGGGTTCGACCTGCGATAGAGGTGTGGAATGCGGCTCAGGCTCTCTCAAGGACGGAAGGCTCCCGCAACAGTTTTTCCAACTGGGGAAGGCACCGGGCAGGGCGATCCAGGGCTTCGGTAAAGGCGCGCCACTGCTTATCGGACAATACGAAATGGGTCTGGTCTGCCAACGTGCGCTCAGCACGCTCCGATGCGCTCTCCAAAATGAATGTGCTCACGCTGATTCCGGCTGTCGCCGCAGCCCGGCTAATGGTAGACACATCACGTTCTGAGGCGCGCAGATGAAACCGGTGCTCTTTTTTATTCGCTACGGGCATAATCTACTCCGTACGCACATTGTACACCAATCGAGGAAAATATGGAATTGTGGGGTCGGTCCGGCTACTGGTCCGTGTCGTCTTGCTCCACTTCCTTAACAGCTTCGACCGCTTCCTTCGCCGGGTCGAGCGCGTGGAAGCCCTCAGCCTTGGCCGCTTCCAGCAACTGCGGCGAGGCGGAGACGAAGATGATCTCCGTGCCCTGGAACATATCGCGGGCCACCAGCGCCGCGCCCAGTTGCAGAGTATCTGGCCAGCGCAGGGCGGTGCGGTCCAGGAGCTGGCGCGCGGCTTCGAGAACCGCCGGGTTCAGCGGCTGCTGCACCATGCGCGCTGCCTCCATGCGCAGGCTGTCGAGCGCGGCGGCGGCGTCTTCCGGAGAGATGACCCCGGCCCGCTCGCGGCGGCGGACGGCCGCGTAGACCTCCAGCGGCGTGGAGGCCGAGATCAGCTTGCGATTGTCTTCGACGGCCTCCATCAGCCGGATCAGCGCGCCGGTGCCCTGCTCCTGCACAAACAGCTTGGCGAAGGCCGTGGCCTCAAGGAAGTAGCAGCTCACAGGTTCCCCCGTTCCTCTTCGATGGCCTCGGCGATGGAGTCGCCATGCACCGCGACCGGATGGAAGCGCTGCGCCTCCTCGGGAATGCCGGCCTCGGCGCGGTTGAGGCGGATGGTGGTGGTGGGATAGGCCGGGGTCTTGGGGTTGGCGATCTTGCTGGTGATCACCACGCCGCGCTGGATGGCCTCGGCCAACACCGACTGGCGCGACTCGGGATGCTGATTCCAGCGGAAGGCCTTGCGCGGCAGGAAGGAGTCGCGGAACCACTTGAGGGCGATAAAGGCGTGGCCGCCCCGCTCGGCCTCGGCCAGCGCCGCGCACAGCTCTTTCACGCGGGCGTCCAGATCGGCGGGAAGCACCGCCTCCTGTCCGTCGTCCTCGTCGTCGAGATTATGATCGACCGCCGCTCGCGACGCGCGGGGTGCGCGCGGAGCAGCCTCGCCGTCGATGCGCTCGAAGTAAATGCGCACCTCGTCGTCTTCCGGCGACCACGTATCAGCCGACGCGTTGCGGCGCTTGCTGCGGCCGCTTTCGCCACATAGCTCGACGATGGCCTGGTAGCCCGGAGGCGCCAGGAACTGCAGGGCCCGCGCCAGGCCGGGGTCAGGGGAAAACGACAACTCGTTCAGGGCTTGTTCAACAATCTCTTCCGCTTCGGGAATGCTCAGGTTGCTTGTATCCAGGCTGCCGTGTGCAGCTTTCTTCGATTTCATCACTTTCTCTCCGTATGCCGCGGCTCCCGTCTGCCCTGCGCCCAAATCGTCACCGGCGGCCTCATGGCCTGGTTCCGGCAATCGGTTGCGCCGCTCACGGCCGGCGAAAGAAAGCAGCCCTAGCTCTAAATTTGTGCCATCGCATGGGGTGAACCGCAGCCCATTCGGGCGATGGTGAAAGCGTTCTGTTAACTGGTTCCGCGGGCCTTTTCCTCTATTGTTCAAACGAATGCGGCCCGTTGCATCTCCCGAATCAATGGTTGGCGATCCATGGTATTCATTCGGCTTTTAACTGGTAAAAGCCGTCTTCCACTTCTCTCTTCTACCCCACGTGGATTCGAGAAAGACTCTAGCTAGACCCTAAAGCTCAAAGCTATACAACCCACAGTGTACCCGATAATTCGGTTTAGCGCTCTGACTATGTGAAATTGTTTTCTCATAAAACCCTTATTTCCGGAAAAGGTTGCGCATGCGCAGTCATTCGCTCAGGCGCCTGACTTCGTACAATAGGAGATATGCGCCCTTATTTGCAGTTGCTGTTGCTGTGGTGTTTGGCTTCAACCGGACTGCACGCCGTTGAATCGCCCTTTGACCTCGCCGGACCAAAGGTGGACGTGCATGTAAAGCGCGGGGAGGTCACGCTGCCGATCAGCGAGGTGCCCAACCTGCTGCCCGGAGACCGGCTCTGGATTCATCCCGACTTTCCCGAGAGCCAGTCCACGCACTATGTGCTCATCGTCGCATTCCTGCGCGGGGTCACCAATCCGCCGCCGCCGGAGTGGTTTACCCGCGTCGAGACCTGGACCCGCGAAGCGCGCGAGGAGGGCATGTTTGTCACCGTTCCCGCGGAAGCGCAGCAGGCGCTGATCTTTCTGGCGCCGGAGACGGGCGGCGACCTCAGCACCCTGCGCGGGGCCGTGCGCGGCCGCCCCGGCGCCTTTGTCCGCTCCGTTCAGGATTTGCAGGCCGCCAGTTGGGACCGCATGCGCCTGGAGGCCTATCTGGCAGAGGTCAAGGAGACCTCCCAGACCGACCCCAAAGCGCTCAAGGAACGGACTGAGAATGCAGCTCACAGCCTGGGCATCAAACTCGACAAGGAATGCTTCGACAAGCCCAGCGATCAACAGGCTCCATGCCTGGTGCAGCAAACAGACGGGCTGGTGCTGGACGACTCCGGCGCGCAGTCGATGGTGTCGCAACTGACCAGCGGTTCCACCGTGGATCTGATGAACAAGATCAGCTCCTCTCCATTGGGCGGAGCGGGCGCCTTCAGCCCCTACGTCGGCGCTATCGTGGATACGGCGAGAATATTCGCCTCGTTGCATACGGCGCATTTTCAATATATTCCCGCGCTGGCGCTGCCTACTAAAGATACGCTCAACCTGCGCCTCAACGTGCCGCCCTCGTTCCGCGATCCCAAATCGGTGGTGGTGGTTGCGCTGCCGCCGGTGGCCTCGGCCAAGGGCAGGATGCCGCCGCTGCATCCGGTCAACCCGGCGGAGAGTTTTTGCGCGCAGAAACCCGGCCTGGTGTTGCCCGTCGAGGGTGCGCCGCTGGTCTTTGCCACCCAGTTGGCCTACGGACTGACTCTGCACATCGCGGCCCGCATGGATTCAAAAAGCCCTTCGGTGGATCTGCCGGTGAATGCCGATCCATCCGCGGGCGGGTTGGTTCTCGATCATCCGGCGCCCCCGCTGCCGGAGGGTAATTTGACCGGCGAGTTGCGCGGCAAATGGGGCTTTGACGACTGGGTGGGTCCGCACTTCCACCTGCGCGCGGCTGAGCCCGGCAAGTGGACCCTGGCGGCCGGCGACCAGACTGCCCTGGTGGTGGGCCGCGAGGACACGCTGCATCTTGAGGACGACAACACGCTTTGCGTCGATCGTGTGGAGGAAGAGGTTGCCGGCGGCAGCCCGCTGAAGCTGGCCTGGAAGTCGCCCAAGCCGGGGATGCTGGAGGTAATCGTGCCCATGAAGGACGCGGCTCCGGGACCGGTAACCTTCGATATCTTCCATTTCGGGCTGAAAGAGCCGGACAGGCTGCCCCTGAAGGCCTATGCCGAGGCTGCCTCGCTGGACCGGCTGACGTTGAGCGCCGGCGACGCGGAGGCGCTGTTGAAAGGCACACGGCTGGACGAAGTGGCAACCGCAGAACTGGACGGGATCACGCTCACCCCGTCCGCGCTGAACCGCGTGCAGGATTTTGACCAGTTGGCCATGAACGCCGCCGGTTCCACGGCCAACCTGGAGCCGGGAAAACACTACATTGCCAAGGTGCAGTTGCGCGACGGCCGCCAGCTCAAGGCGCAGGTCACGGTGGACCCGCCGCGTCCGCAGGTCACGTTGCTGAGCAAAGGCGCGCAGGACGAGCCCTCTGCCGCGCCCAATCCGGTGCATCTGGGCTCCCTGGACGACCTGCCCGTCGATGACCGGCTGGTCTTCTTCCTCAAGTCCCGCGTGCCGGCGAACTTTCCCCGCAGCGAGAAGGTGGAGGTGGCCGCGGTAGATGGCAGCTTCCGCACCGTGCTGGCGCTGGCCGACGGCAGCCTGATGCTTGAGGATGCAAAAACCGCGATCGGCATGGTGGACCCGCTGGCCCGCTTCGGTTCCTCGGCCTTTGGGCCGGTTGAGGCGCGCGCGATGTCGGCCGACGGGGTGAGCGGCGACTGGCTGCCCCTGGGAACGCTGGTGCGGCTGCCCGGATTCAAGGAACTGCGTTGCCCGCGCGCCGTCGCCAAACCCTGCACGCTGAGCGGAACGAATCTTTTCCTGGCCGCGTCCATCGCCGCCACACCGGACTTTGACAACGCCACCGATGTTCCGCCGGAGTTTACGGGAACCCAATTGAGCGTGGCCCACCCGTCCGGCGGCATCCTCTATCTGAGGTTGCGCGACGACCCCGCGACGGTGCAAACGCTCACCTTGCCGGTAACTCCGGCCTCGCAGCCGGCGGCGGCGCCGGTCCAGCCTGCCGCTCCAGCAGCATTGCCCGCTGCCGCGCCAACGGCGCCGTCAGCCAAAACGGAGCCGTAGAGAACTTGCGTTAGGGCCTGTTCGCACTACCCTTTCCGTGGACGCGACCTGCCTTTCTGGAGGGAGCGGATAACCTGACGCCGACACAAGTGTGAACAGACCCTAGTTGAAATAGGCCTTGTTCTTCCCGGCAAAGTGCGCCTTGTCCGCCGGAAGATCGTCGCTGGGGTAGATCGCGTTCTGCGCGCAGACGTTGGCGCAGTTTCCGCAGTCGATGCACTCATCGGGGTTGATGAACAACTGGGCTACGCTCCCGGCGGCCGCATCGTCCGCCGTGGGCGCGATGGCCGCGGTGGAACACTCCGCCGCACAAACAAAATCCTTGATACAGGCATCGGTAATTACATAAGCCATAAAGACGTTCCTCGCTCGTTGCGGCGCTTCTCTCGCGTTGCGCTGCCGTATCAAAGCTATCCGGCCCCGGCCCCGCGCCTCCGTGACTCGAATCACATCAAGGGAGGAATCTACCTGATTGCGGTATGCGGCCAATTTGCACCTTACTGTGGCAGAAATTGACCTCCGTTGCCGCCGTCCGCGTTATGCTGAGGCATGCTCAGGCTGCGTACTTCCCTTACCCTGCTCACGCTGACCACGCTCGCGCTTGCTCCCGCATGGGCCGCCGCGCAAACGGCTGTTGCCCCGTGGACCTTTGCCGTCTCCGGCGACAGCCGCAACTGCGGCGATTTTGTGATGCCGGCGATCGCATCCAAAGTCAAAGCAGAAAAGGACGTTTTCTACTGGCACCTGGGCGACTTCCGCTGGATCGCGTTCGCAGACCAGGATATGGAGGCGCTTCAGCCTGGCGGCAGCCATCTCTCGCACTCCGAGTATCAGCAGCGCGCCTGGGACGATTTCATCGAGCACCAGATGGCATCCTTCGGCTCGCTCCCGGTGTTTCTGGCCCGGGGCAATCATGAGAGCATCAGGCCGATGACGCGCGAGGGCTACATCGCCAGGTTTTCCAGCTTCTTAAACCGTCCTGAGATTGAGGCGCAACGCAAGGCCGACGGCGGCGCTGCCGATGCTGCGCAGCCCTGGTATCACTGGACCCGCGACGGCGTGGATTTCATCACTCTTGACAACGCCAGCCACGACGAGTTCTCCGACGCTCAGCTCCACTGGCTGCGCTCGGTGCTGGACCGCGACCAGGCTCCGCAATCCGGCATTCGCACCATCGTGGCGGCGATGCACGAGGCGCTGCCCCACTCCATCAGTTCCAACCACGCCATGGACGACTGGGATTTGGGAATACGGACGGGCGAATTGGTTTACACCTGGCTCTTCAACGCGCAATCGGCCGGCAAACATGTGTACATCCTGGCCAGCCACTCGCACTATTACTCACCCAACATCTTCAACACGCCGTATTGGAAACAGTACACCGGCAATGTGGTGCCGGGCATCATTATCGGCAGCGCAGGCGCTCACCGCTATAAGCTTCCCAGGGAGGCCGACAAGGCATCCAGAACCGACATCTACGGCTATCTGCAGGGGACCGTCCGCGCCGACGGCTCGATCGATTTTGCGTTGCACGAACTGAGCGAAGAGGATTTAGTGCAGTCCAAATGGCCGAATGCGCCGCTCAACGCCATCCACGAGTGCTTCATTCACAACTCTGACAATGCGCCATAACGCCGGGCATGCGCAAAGGAACTCAGAGCGTGGCGCGATCGGAAGCTGCGTACTCGAATGTCTGTGCTGACGCCATAGGTAGAGAGGTTACCGAAGCTGTTCATCTCTCCTGTGATTGTTTTCGAGCTTCGCCCTACTGCGTGATGGTCAGCGTCACATTCTGATAGTGGACGATTTCGCTGCTGGCGCCGACGCCGGTTACCTGAATCACGTAGGTTCCCGGCGCCGCGCTGCCGGAACTGATATCGCAGCAGCCGGTGGCCAGCAGTGCAGCTCCGGAGAGAAGCAGAACCAGCGTCGTGTTCAGGACCGTCGCGTACCTCCTGCGGAAACACCAGAAAACACTACCGAAGAACAGGCTGAAGGGCAGGAACAAGCCGGCCAGAGAAGCGTTCCGTGTTGCGGAATGGGAGTTCATGGCCGGCGAGCTCCCGGTCATCAGGTAGTTGCTGTCGATGGTCAGTTGAACGGCTGGGGAAGGAGTCTCATTCGCCGTGAGATTGGCGCTGCTGCTTGAGAATTGGCAGGTTACCCCCGCCGGCAGCGACGCGCAGCCCAACCCGATGGTATCGGCAAAGCCGTCGACTGATGCGAGCGTCACGGTAACCGTGGCGCTTTGCCTCGTCGCCACCGTCACGGTAGCCGGATTTACGTTCAGATTGAAGCCCGAACCGGAGACCATGATCGTAGCCGCAGGCGAAGTGGACGTGCCGTGCAGCAGATCCCCGCTATAGTACGCGGTGAAGGTGTAGGAGCCGGCAGGAAAATTCAAGGCCAGAGTCGCCACTTGGCTCGAATCCAGAGGGCCCGACCCGATCACGGTCGTTCCATTTAAGAACGTAACCGTGCCTGTGGGCGCGGGCGTGGAGCTGCCATTGGAGTTCTGGACCGTGGCCGCCAGGATGGTTTGCGAGGCCTCGCTGTTGGTCGCCGAGGAGCCTAGAGATGTGGTCGTCGGGATGGTCTCCGCCCCAGCGTCAGCGCTGGCGACTCCCATTGCCATAGCGCCAAACACGGCTTGCCCCTGCGCGCCGGCGGCCGCCAACAGGAGAGCCGCCAGGGCCAGCGTCCAGCTTCGACTGTGTCCCGGCGCAACCCGCATCCCGGCGGCTGCAAATCCGGGTAAAATGCTTCCATGATTCTCTGCATGGGCGACTTCAACTGGAATGCGGCTCATGACTAACTCCGTTCTGCGATCTCCTAAGTTGTATGCATCACTCCGTTGGCGTAATCGGCCGCGGTTCAGTCGAACAGGACCGGGGTTCTGCCCGGGCCGCTGCCGAATCGTGGCTTCGGACGACGGTGTGCAGGTATATCCTCTGCGATGCGGCCGGAATGATTAACACTTTTTAGTCACACTATCGCGTGTGATGTTCCTGATTAGGATTGCCTTACAAAAATGGGAAACTGTACTGTTCTGCTCAATCAGGAATGCTCTGTGCCCTTGTTGGTTGCCTTAAAGTGCTGAAATCAAAGGTTGAGGTCTACTGAACGGCATGCCGGGCGCGGGCGGTGAGCGCTTGCCGTTCTTTGGTCTCCGCGCGTGGTTCAGGAAGCTCGAGTCCCAGCGCGGACACTCCGGCTCGATCCTGCCTTGAGACCATCCTCCATTCCCGTCAAATCAATGCAACGATTGAGCCAAACCGCTCAGATTTAAGGTTGAGCCCGGTGAGATCCTGTGTTGGTGTGCGAATGAATGCGCACTCAACGCTCATGCCGCTTATCGGTTCCGGCAATGCGTTCAAGAGGAAAATGTCCGAATGAATGGAGTCGCGAAAAAATCCTTTAACACCGTCACTTATCTTGCCTCCGAAGGGATCGGGCGAAAGATCGTTCATCTCAAGGCAAAGCAGACTTTTTTCCCCCAGGGAGGCCCAGCCGACTCTGTGTATTATCTCCAGACCGGCCGGGCAAAACTGACGGTTAAATCCAAGAGGGGTAAAGAAGCCACCGTTACGCTCCTCAACGCCGGGGACTTTGTCGGCGAGGAATCGATCACCGCGGCGGGCGAGCTTCGCATGGCCACAGCCACGGCCATTAGCGCCTGCGTGGCGCTCAGGATCGGGAGACATCAAATGCTCCGCGTCCTGCACGAGGAGCATCTGTTCTCACACTTTTTCCTGAACTTTATGCTGCTTCGGGGCATGAGAACCCAGGCCGATCTCATCGATCAGCTATTCAACTCCAGCGAAAGGCGTTTGGCGCGCATACTCCTGTTGATGGCGCAATTCGGCAGCCCGGGTAAGCCGGAGACGCAGATTCCGCCGGTAACGCAGGAGACTCTTGCGGAGATGATCGGCACAACCCGGTCACGCGTCAGCTTCTTCATGAATCGCTTCAGGAAGCTCGGCTACATCGATTACAACGGCCATATTCAGGTGAACAAATTGCTGCTCAACGTGGTTCTGCACGATCAATTGCCAGAGGAGAACTCGTCCAGGCCTAAACTCCTCGATCCTCCGCACAGCCCGGCACTCGCCGCCAAGCGAGCCAGGCTGGTGTGAGCCGTGTAGGGCGCCCATTCAATTACCCATCCGGAAAACCGGATGCAAACCGCCGCGATCGATTCGCAAGGAGATAATATGTCGTTTGGAATATACGCTGCCGGGTTCGCAATCGCGATCGTCGGATTGATTTACGCCGCGCATCTAATGCACATGCCCCCGCACTGGATTGCCGCAGGTGCGATTGTACTGTTAGGCGTTGGGATTCTGTCGGGCGTAAAAGCCACGCGCCAGAGGGATCCCTCCAAATAACGGAATTGCCGGAATCCCAATCATGCTTGTGGGCATCCGGGGTTTCCGGGAAGATTCAGTCCTACTCTACACATAGTCGACCAGTGCCATGCTCACCAGGTTGAAAGTCGGAACCTGGTAGCTGATGTACGATCCGGTACGCGAGAAAGCGACCTCCTTCTCTTCGGGAAGGAGGGACACTTTACGCGCACTGTGCCCCGCCGGAACTTGAATGCGAAGCGTGGCAGCCACCGGTATGGTGGGAACCTGCGCCTGCAGATTGAGCATGCCCACCAGCAACCTGTGACGATCTTCCTGATGGAAGAGCGTCACCTCGACCGCGGGGTCGGTATCGGCCTCAAATTTGTAGGGCGGCTGCAAAGCTCGTCTCAGCAGGATATTGAATACTCTGGCATTCACCGCATCGGCGCGCGACTCCAGCGGAGCCGCGACCCAGATGGCTTTGCCCTTACCGAAGGAGTTAATGACAATTCCCGGATTCTGGCCCGGCTGGGAGGCGGGAGGATTGCTCCAGATCTGCGCGAAGTGTGCATTGATGGAATTACCCACGTCCGGATCGACAAACGGCAGCGTCACCGTGGCCAGTACCTGCGCGTCCGGCGCATCGGCGCCGGTCACTCCATTCTGACTGGTAGATTGAATACAGTATCGGGATGTGAATGCTGTTGGGAGCTTTCATGGGCGAAATGCCAATAGCGTTGGTGTTCGATTACGACGGCGTGCTCGCCGATACCGAGCGCCTGCACTGGAAATCGTGGGCGGCGTTGTTCCTGCCCTATGATCTTCGGCTCACCTGGGAAGAATACTGCCGCATCGGGCGAGGTTTCGCCGATGACCAGATGTTTCGCTCCATCATGAAGAATGCGCCTGACCTGGATCTGAATATGGAAGAGCTTGCGCGTCTGAACGAGGAACGCAAGCGCGAAGTTCGCGCCTGGTCGCTTGCCGAGAGCCCGATTCCTCAGGAGACGATCGAGCTGTTGGCGACGCTGAAGGCATATCGAATCGGCCTGGTCACAAGCTCTGAGCGCTCCTATGTGGAACCGGTTCTTCGCGCCTCAGCAATTTATGAAAAATTCGATGCCCTTGTCTTCGGTGAGGATGTGCCCATCCATAAGCCCACTCCAGACCCGTACCTGCTGATTGCGAAGTGGTTAGGCGCCAGCACCGGAATCGCATTCGAGGATTCCGATTCCGGCCTGGAGAGCGCCCGGGCCGCGGGGTTCAAGGCGGTCAGAATCGAGCACCCCACGGATCTGGCGCAGGTTGTGGCGCAATCGCTGCGCGATCATGCGGCTCTCAAGAACTCCTCCGCGCCCGGGAATGCCTGGGAAGTCTAAAATGAACTTGCTTGACAGTTTATGAACCGATTGCTACGCTGGACCCGATTTTCGCGCCAGTGTTCTATCGTTGTGAAATCTTCATAAACTTACCCGTAGACGTTGAAGAATGCGGCAGCAGTGCCGGCAAACAAATTGAATAAGGAGATCGGAAATCATGACCCAAAAAACGAAACGGCCCATTGATGAGGGCGACTGGAATATGGCGTTTCTCTTCCCCGACGAAATCGCCGCGGCGAGAGCGCACACAGGATTGGTGATTCTGCCGCTAGCTCCCCTGGAATGGCATGGCCCTCACCTGACCATGGGTTGCGATTGTCTGCTGGCGCACGCCTTTGCGCGCCGCCTGGCCCGCGAGCTGGAGTCTCCCTACTATCCGCCGCTCTGGGTAAGCACGGAGCGCCAGCGCAGGCCTGAAACTCTTGAAGCGCTGGGATTCCCTCGCGACGCTCGCGTGGAGGGCATGGACTTTCCCAAGCTCTCCGTGGCCAGCGCCTACTTCCGCGAAGAGGTCTTTGCGCTGGTGGTGCGCGACATTCTCAAGATTCTCTTCGATCGCATGCACTTCAAGCACGTGCTGATCGTCAACGGCCACGGGGCCGACAATCAGAAGGATGTGCTGAACCGGATCTGCCACGAGTACAACGACGGACCGGCGGATCAACCGCGCGTCTTCTGGGTTTACCCCGGATTTCCGCGCTCCCTGCTGGCCGGAGCCATCGGCCATGCCGCCTCGGAAGAGACCTCCATGCTCGAATCCTGCTGGCCGGGCTGCACCGATCTCTCCCGCCTGCCCAAAGAAGGCCATTTGGGAAATGTGGACTACGCCATCGTAGACGGAGATACCTTCGACTGCTCCCCCACCCCCGACCATTCTTTAAGGGAAGAGCAGGATCCCAGGTACCACACCGACGTTGCATGGGGCGCCGAACAGATGGAGATGGCGGCCAATGAGGTAGTTGAGGACGTTCGGAAGTTGTGGTTCCCGGCGCAATTAGGGTTGAAATCATGAGCCTCGGTTTGCTGTTCTGCATTCTTGGCGCTGTCTCCTTCGGCCTTCTTGGATGTGTCTCCAAGATGGCCGAACGCAGGCAGTGTAATTCGTCGGCGGTTGTCTTCTGGATGATCTGCTGGGCCGCGCTCTTCATGCTCGGCCGAACGCTCACGCAGACCCCCATCGTACCTCTCACCTGGCCAGTCGTCGGACTTGCCGTCGGGTTTGGGTTCTGTGCGGTCCTTGCTTTTCTTGCCTTCCAGCTTTCCATCGAGATTGGCAAGGTAACCGTAGGCTGGCTGTTTATGAATCTGTCGGCCGGTATTCCGGCGCTTGTTTCCATGTGGCTCTACGGCGAGAAACTCACGCCCCTGAAATCCCTCGCCTTCTGCCTGGCGCTGGTTTCATTGTTCTGCCTCTTCCAGGGCAACCGGCTGGAAGCACGGGAGGCGACTCATGAAAACTTCAGGTAGGTCCATTTGGATCTTGCTCATGCTGGTCGTTTTGCTCACCAATGGGATGGGCGCATTTGGATTGAAGGTCCTGTCTGCATGGGGCCTTCCCGCCAACATTAAGTTTCCCTATCTCACCGTCTGGTACGCTGCCGGGCTCCCCCTGATCGGCATTCCAATGCTGTTGCGAGGGGTGCATGGGGGATTCAAAGAACTGCGTTGGGGTGCGTTGTACGCTGTTCTCAGTCTCGGCGGCCAGTTGGCGATGTCGTACGCGCTGGATTTCGGGATTCCTGGAAGCGTTGTCTATCCCGTAGCGGTGGGTGGATCCATTCTGGTTGTGGCGTTGGCCGGCAGATTGCTTTTCGGCGAGAAGATGCACCCGCTAAGCTGGACCGGCGTCGCTATCGGTATCCTGGCTGTTATCTTGCTGGGCGTAAGCGCCAGCTAACTCGATTTACGGTTGCAATAGAAGATTGCAACCTACAAAGAAAGGTTCTCCAATGGCAAGCAATTTAATAACTGAAGCTACTGACCTCCTGCCTTATGAGTGGCCGGGATCGTATTTTTTCGGGGACGAGGAAATCGAATCGGCAATGCAGGTGCTGAAAGCTCGCAGCCCCTTCAGATTCTACGGACTCGACCTGCAGCGTTGTGTGGAGCGGCTGGAAGCGGCATATTGCCAGAGATTGCAAAGAAAATACGCCATCGCCGTGAACAGCGGAACGGCTGCGCTGTCGCTGGCCCTGGCGGCGCTCGGAGTCGGGCCGGGCGATGAGGTGCTGGTCCCCGGTTATATGTGGATCTCCTGCATCTCCGCCATTGTTCGCAGCGGCGCTATACCAAGGCTGGTGGATGTGGACGATTCGTTCTGCATGGACCCGGCAGACCTCGAGAAAAAGATCGGGCCGCACAGCAAAGGCGTCCTGCTGGTTCACATGAGCGGAGCCATGGGCGCGGCTGACCAGATCGCCGAAATCTGCGCCAAGCATAACCTGTTTCTTCTTGAGGACTGTGCTCAGGCTAACGGAGCAACGCTGAAAGGGCGCCCTGCCGGAACATTCGGTGAGATGGCGATCTTCAGCTTTCAGCTCAACAAGAACATCACAGCCGGCGAGGGTGGCCTGGTGGTATGCGACGATGAAAGCTTATATCGCCGTTCCTGGGCCGTTCATGACCTGGGCTATCCCCGCAACGCCGATGGCCGATTGGAATTTTCCGACCCGGCGTATCAGATGTGGGGCCAGGGAAGCCGCTATGCCGAGTTGCTCGCCGCTGTGATGCTGGCGCAACTCGATAAACTCGACAAAATTGCATCTGCAATGCGGCGCAACAAGTATGCGCTCAAAAAACGGCTGAGTGCGATTCCCGGGCTGTCTTTCCGCAAAATCATCGATCCGGACGGAGATACAGGCGCATTCATGCTGATGATATGGAAGGACCGGCAAACCTGCCTGCGCATGGTCGAACAGACGCGCAACGCAGGCGTGCGCTGCGGGCCATCGGGCCTCAACAATATCGCCATGACGGACTGGGGGCTGCATATCTACTTCAACAATGCGAGCCTGGTGCGCAGGAGTCCGTTGAATGCGGCGGGGCGTCCATGGAGCGATCCCTTGAATGAGTTTGCCAAGGCGTACGAGTACGGAAAAGGAACGTTACCCGCATTGGATTCGCTGGTTGACCGCAGCAGTCTCCTGGCGATTTCACCGGTATTGACCGGCGATGCCATCGAACGCATCGCACTGGCATTTGAGAACGCCGCCAAGACATAAGACCTGCAAGAAAACAGAGACAACTATGGCGTGGCAAGGGTTGACCTTGCCGCGCTGTGGGCTATTTCCGTATACATTTGAATCTGGATGATCGAGCCTTTGAAAGGATTGGAGGCGCGGGCCGGGATCGAACCGGCGCATAAAGGTTTTGCAGACCTCTCAGGGCCATTTGTGCCGGTTTGTACACGTTCTACTGCGCTAGTCTTTTCAATGGGTTAAGGCGCTCGCTATCCAACCCGTCCAACCGTGTCTAAACCGGCACCCGCTACAGTATCCGCTACAGTCGCTACAACGGGCAACCGGGCGCAGGGCCGCAAGGGAGAAAGAGAGCCACGCGAGATTGCAGCGGCAGTGACAACCCGCGCCGTGAAATGATTATCAGCGGGAGGCGCGTTCGTGGATAGCAAGCGGGTGTGGGAAGTTGCGCTTACCGTGCTGATGGCAATCCTCCTGATTGTCGCCGCAGAGGGAAGGCACCCTTACGGCTTCTACATTGTGCTGCGGACGGCTGCAACCGTGGGCGCGGCATATTGGGCGGTCAGGGTGTACCACGCGGGGCCACGGGGCTGGATGTGGGCTTTCCTGGCGGTCGCTCTCTTGCTGAACCCCATCCTGTCGGTACGGATGCAGCGGTCGCAGTGGCAGCCGGTTGACCTTTGGCTTGGCATTTTGCTCCTCGGCTGGTCAGGCTATTGGGCGTTTCGCAAGTCTTCCGGCAAGTGACCAGTGTCGCGCCCGGTTGACTGATTCGTTGCACGACTCCGAGTGGGAGCCGCGCCCCGTATCTCTCCGGCTCATCGTTGCACCTTCGTCCCTCTTCGCACGGCCTTTCCCAAGCGAAGACGACTCCGCCCGCCTGCCTCTCTGATCGTGCCCTCTATGCCCAGCGCCGTATCTCCCCATGCACCCCGCTGTGAGACGCCGCGCCATAGGCAACTTGCCTCGGCACCGCCAACCATCGCGCACACTCACAGAAGGGGGGACCGGGGGGTACTTTGCCGCCGCCGCCATTAGGCCAGCGAAAAATATCGTGATTTTCTGATTTTTCCATTTACCCATGTTGGCAGATTTCTCCACTCCAATCTTTAGAGCCGTGGAGGAGTTCATTCAACGAGTGACTGGTTTCAGAAATCTCTGCGACTGTTGTGTGTTTTTTTGTGGCAGCGGAAATCAAATGTTCGGATAATGAGACTAGGACAGGTGGTGCGGAATGGTTGGGAAACTTGATCGTTTGATCGCCAAGGCCGAACAGGAGTCTCGGACTCAAGACTTCGCAGAGGAAATGTATGCGCGCCAGAGGCGAGCACTAGATGAGTAGGTTCCTGCTCTGTGGGAAAGATTCAAGACCGCGATCAAAACCAAGTGCGAAGGCAATCCGAAGCATCTTCGGCTGTGGGTTTCGCCGAACACGGAAGTCAAAGTTGAGCGTCTGAACGATCCCAAGCACGGGATGATTGAAATGCAGTTGCTTCGAGAATCCAGCGTTATCGCACTCAACTGCAACGGAGAGGACAGCGCCCTCACTTTCATTTTGAACCAGCAGAACCTTGCGGTTGTTTGTGACCAAGAAGGGCATCCCTTTGCGTCAGTGGACGACGCTGTTGATGAGGTTCTGGGCCTGCTCTTCGCTTATCCCGCGTAGTTCTCCAACTCGCCAGCGGCAGAGCGGCGGCAACGCCAGAGGCACACTCAGGAACACCCACCTTTCGATTCTCGATAAAACAAACAAATTGACGGAGTGCTGGACGTTAGCCTGACTGACGCTGCACCCAGAAATGCTTTGCCGAGGTAAAAGTCGCCGTGCCCGGAATAGAGGAATTCTCTACCTCGTCAATGCGAGCTAGTCCCGCACCATCCGCCTAATCGTTGCACTGCTTCCCATGCCTGCCACGGCTGAATGCCAGAGAAAATCTTGACCGGAGCGGCCAAACGAGGAGGTGCTAGTCTTGCGCCGTCCCCGACCTCTTCCAACGTGAGCGCATGAATGTAACAGGTCTGAGGTGCTTTCCGTGGCCCATGAACTTCGACAGGATCAAAATAACAAGAGAAAATCGCTCATGGCTGAGGGACAAAACAAGAGGTAGATCGGTAGGGGCGTGAAAGCGCAGGGAAATAAACGAGTTAAGACGCAAAAGGAGACGAAGAAGGTTACAAAGCAATCCACAAATGAGGGACAGCGGGAGGGCATTTTGGAGCCGGTTTTGAGCGGTTAAGATGTGAACAAAACCCCCGGTAACCTAGACTCTGGCCTTTGGCGATCCGGGACATTGGAGAGTGTTTTGTGAGTATCGGGATTGTTGCACACCTGCCATGCAGAATGTACCGCGCCCCACGAAGCCGGCCGCATTGCCGCCAATGCCCAAACCTCTGCCACGCTGAATTCCAAATTTTGGAGTGGCCGACTGGGCGGCGGAGGTGGTGTATTGGGAAACGGCACATTTTTTGAGTTGGGGGGATGCGGTTTATACGGTTTCGTGTACAGAGCGGCACGAATCTCTAGCCATCGCTTCGCTTGACCGAGCCGCGCCGCACCAAATCCTCCACATCCACATCCAGCGCCCGCGCGATCCGCTCCAGCACTCGTAACCCCGCTTCCCGTCTACCCTCTTCCAGCCGCGACAAGTGCGCCCGCTCCAGTTCGGCATGGTCGGCCAGCAACTGCTGCGACCATCCCTTCTCTTTGCGCAACTCCCTGATTCTGCGCCCCACACGCACGCAAATGTCGCTTGCCATACCCTCAGCATGGCGTTAGGATGAGGCTGCATTGTGTCGCATGAGACACGAGAGCGCCAATTCTGGGGGAAACTGCAAATGTCCACGATATTTCAGCGAGTGGCCGGGGTGCTGCTTGTCTTTTCGACCTGCGCGGCGGCGCAAACGGCCCGAGACATTGCGGCGCTCAAGGCAAAAGCCGAAAGTGATGATGCCGAGTCGCAATTCTCACTTGGCTCGATTTACGAGAACGGCCAGGGTGTTCCTCAAGACTACGCGCAAGCGGCAGAATGGTATCGCAAAGCCGCCGAAAGTGGAAACGTCCGAGCGCAAGACCAACTGGCATATCTCTACGATCAGGGAAGCGGGGTTCCCCAGGACGACGCGCAGGCCGCGTTTTGGATGCGAAAGGCCGCAGAGCAAGGCGACTCGTGGGCACAATGGAGTCTTGGAACGCTCTATAGTGAAGGCTTGGGTGTATCGCGAGATGACAAGCTCGCTGCTCTCTGGTGGCGTAAAGCGGCTGCTCAAGGCGTCAAGGAAGCGCAAAAGAAACTTGCAGACTCAGGTGACACCGAGGCACAGCGGCAGGTCGGATCGGATTTCGAGAGCGAATGCAAATACAGTCAGGCGGCGTTTTGGCTCCGAAAGGCTGCCGGACGCGGCGATCCAGAAGCGCAATACAAATTAGGGCATCTTTACAGCGCAGGACACGGCGTTCCGCAGGATAAGAACTTAGCGGCTGTGTGGTGGCGCAAGGCGGCGGATCAAGGGAATGCAAATGCGCAATCCAGCCTTGGTCTTGCTTACATAAATGGGGACGGTGTACCAAGTGATTTCGGAGCAGCGGCATTCTGGCTACGAAGATCTGCTGAACAGGGTAACGTGCATGGGCAGACCTTGCTCTCCATTGCGTATGAAGTCGGATGGGGAGTGCCCAAGGATTACGCGCAAGCCGCTGCATGGACTCAGAAAGCTGCTGAACAAGGGGATGCGTCAGCACAGGGACACCTTGGGGATATGTACCGTGATGGCCAAGGGGTGCCGCAGAGTCTAATACTGGCGGAATTCTGGTATGGCAAAGCAGCAAGCCAGGGGAATGCCGACGCTCAGAACGCGCTTGAACAGGTGAAATCCAAACTTGCGGCAATTGAAGCCGAGCGACAGAGGCGACAGAACCAAATTCTCATTGCCGCCGTATGTCTGGTCTTCTTGGGAGCAGTCACGTTCACCGCGATTCGGTTACGAAAGAAGTTGATCGGCTACGGCAGACGGCTTTACCCACAGACCTCCCGTTCGCGGCAGCTTGCGGTTCTCTTGCTAGTCGGTTGTTGGTGTAGCGCCTGCTGCCTACTTCAAGTTCTGAGCAGACGGGCAATGCTCCATCCCGTCAATGCCGCTGTCACTGCGCTGTTGTGGGCGTTCCCTGGTCTGATCCTCGGCGCGGTCTGCATGTGGTGGCTTTCCCATCCTCTACCCGGCAATGACCCGGTGCCGGCTCAAGACAAATCTGAGGGATCGGCAGCACTCGGCGCGAGAACTCAAGAAGATACCCAACCAGTAACCGCGAAACCAATCGCCCAATTCCGATGGGGGATGTTTCAAGGATGGGTGATTCTGGTTATTGGCGTACTCGACTTGCTTGACGGCCACCCAATTCTGCTTGGGAACATGTATGGACGCTGGGGCGGTATTCTGCTGGTTATTACAGGAATTGGACTAATCAATCGAGCCAAAGAGGGCCTGGTACTCTTCTTCATTTGCAACGGGGCGCTCCTTGCTGGATTCCTCTGGACATTTCGATTTTCGATGTTGTCTTTTGATTTCGAGTCGATGTCCGGGGTGCCCCTTGCGCTCTTGGGTCTCCTGCTGGCGTGGTGGCTAACTCCAGCCATCTTTTACTACCCGAAGCGCTGGAAGGAATTCTCAAGAAGCCCATCTGAAACGGCTCCTAGAGACGCACCGTAGGCAATCGAGGCTGATTCCCTGGAGGCGCGGGCCGAAGCCGGTTTCTTCCAAACGCCTAAATAGCTTGCCGGTAACGTGATTTTGCAGCATGGCCCCGCCGATGTCTGACGGGGCCGTGTTCTGTTAGGTTCGCTCCCACTATACATGCCAGATGCTTCCGCGACTCTGGCGCTTTGAGAGCCTAGAAAGCCGGACGCAAGCGCAGGTCAGCCCCATCGGAGACTGCGAGTGTCCGTTCCCAAGTATCCTTTCCAGCCGCAAGGCGTACAACATGATTGCCGGATGGAACGTGCAAAACTACCGGGGTGTTTCCCTCAAAAGCGCCGTCAAGGTAAACCTCTGCATTGGCCGCGCTGCGCTCAACCGTGAGCGTGGCGGTGGTTCCCTGTGCTGTAGGCGTGTCGCTGGCTGCGAGAGACGGAGCGGCGGGGACAGGAGACCCAGAGGGCTGAGCCGAATACATACCTTCACGGGCCACTAGAAATTGATGGACGACATAAACCTGCTCTGCCCACTTCTGCTGATAGTCAACGCGCCATTTAACACCATGCTGCGGGTCGTCTATCACCTGCCGGAGCGCCTTGGGAGACGTTACCTTGAGTTCCATCGCCTCCACCTGCTGCATCTGTTCTTTAATGCTCGCCATTTTCAATTGCATCTCACGAGCGTTTGCAGCGCCCTGTTTCCAGTGTTCTGCGCGGTCGGGATCAAGCCTCGAAAGCACCATGCACAATCGCTCGTCTTCCCCCTCCATCTGAAGCTGATTATCGAAGGCTTCATCCTGTGCTCGATGATAGGAAACAAGCTGCGCTCGAAGGTCGTTGGTTTCTGCTTTCACGGCTTGATGATGCTGAATCCACAGCCCAATCAGGACTCCTATGAGGGTGCCGACACCCTCTCCGGCTTGCTGGCCCGTCTGGAATGCGCGGTGAACATCCTCATAGCTTCGCGGGCGCTCATAGCTCATTTGGTTCACAAAGCCCTGAGAAAAGCACTGCGAAAAGCCGGTCCCAAAGTCGATGCAGCTTTTTGTCCCGGAGTAGTACCAGGACTGCGCGTGAAGTTGCGCCGCAAGCAAGGAAACGAACAAAAGGCCGAAGCCGAAGCGGATTGACATGATACCTCCAGCAGGAGAACACGCGGATGGGTCGAGCGGATGCCAAGCCAAAGGCGCAGCGATGAACTGGAATCGCTCATCTTGGGACAGGAGGATTGTAAATGATTGTGGCGTCCTGCGGGCACACTTCCACTTTTCCCGTTGGTCCTGCAGGCACACTTCCACTTTTCCCGTTGCGTTGAGAGAAGTAGTCCGGCGCTCCCAACTTCCGGCATCACTATCCGGTGTCTTCGTAAGAGGTTCGGTACTTATAAAGCACAAGCCCTAATGAAGAGTGATGCTGATGCTGAAACTTGAGTGACCAAGCCAAGAGTTTTGCAGGTTCTTGCTATCTCTCAGTGACGGACCGGGGCGCAAGTGGTCAGCGTAGCCCGGAAAGCCCACCTCTCAGCGGGGGAACCCTTACTCTTAGCTTTGCCGATCCCGTTCCTGTGGTGACGCGGCGACATGGCCTTCAACGATCCCACAGTTGACTATGCTCGGCGCAAATCTCTCAAGTCTGTTTGTTGGGCACTGGACAGCTATGCTCATCCTGTATGCGGATGCCCACCCCTGGGATGAAGTCACCATGCAGGGGCGCAAGTCAGGGCGCAAGCGGGGAATGCGCGAGTCGAATTCTTCGAGGGCGTTGTCCATGCTCAACTTCCATGACTGCTCTTAGGCTTGCATAAAGTGTGACGCTGCTGCCACAATAAAATTGCGGGGGTGATCCTCCGTTGTTGGTTCCGTGGCTCCTTCCATGACAAGCTGAAGCCCGCCATCCCCGCACCCTATCCAAAGCCCCACATACAGAACAACCTGCCCCTAGCGTCCGGTGATCCGGGTATAGGTAGAGCCTCACCAAAGAGCCATCAACGCGGCTACGGGCGTCCTGCGGTCACTGGCAGGAATGATTTGCAGGGCTGTCTGAGTTTCCGCTACAGGGTTCACGGAGGTGCAATCCGATTCCAAAATTTGGACTGGCCGCAGGGAGTTTGCTTCTCTCATGCTGGCGCCCGTAGTGTGAGTACGGCTCCGGCAAGCGGTAGGGGAAAGCGAAACTCCGATAGCGGAGGGGCCACGAGGCCGACAGAAAGGGTGACGGGCAAACACTCACCGGGCCGTCGTTGCCAGAAGACTGTCTCTAGGACTTCGCGTCCGGCTCTGCTGATTTGGGGCTGGTCATCGTCTTTTCAGACATCAGCGAATAGAGGATGCAGCCGGATGGCAATGTTTCTCTTGAATACCTGCGATTCCTGGCAGTGGGGCAATTCCGCTTAGAGGTTTGGCTCTGCCGCCCTTCGGGGCGGCTCCAGTCGAACAAATCATTTTCGAGCCGTTCTGCGTCTCGAAAGTAGGTCTCTGGATTCGTCATTGCTACCTCATTTTTAATAAGCGCCCAAACAAGGTGATCTTACATTTGTTGATGTTCTTTGAAAACTCTTACAGGCGAAGCCTCGTTGACCATCATTGAGAGACTTTGATCCACGTTGAAGCTCCTTGAACCTCTTTGATGCTCCTTGATGTCTCCATTCGCTCAAACCTCCTGCATTCATGCACGTTTTGCCGTCCTGGGAGTCCGCACCCTCGCTTCAAGGTCTTGATACTTCTCGATCCACCTACTGCCGAATTGTTGAAGGTTGGCGTACCAAGCGGCCGTCCGTTTCGTGTGAGGTCGATACAGAAGGCGCGCAACACCAATCATTTCGATATTGGGCATGGTTCGGCTGACCGGGCAGAAATACTCGAAGCCTTCATTTTCCGCGTTCTCGATCAACCATTCCGGGCACATTGCACGCGCCGCGGCCTCTGCGGCTTCGCCGATCTCCGTCTCGACAGGTTCTTCTCCTTTGGTGCCGACTCCGTAGGGATGGTGTATCTCTGCTTCGGGCGAATTGTTCTCAAAAATATGCGGGATGAATGACAATAGGCCATTTCTCTCCAGGAGGCCAATACTCGCACTCACCGGATGCTCCCCTGCTACGTTCGCGCTCGCTTCATGCGCTGCGAAAGGTCCACTCCAAAAAATCTGCCGTTGGGTGGACTTGAATCCCCATACCGTAAAGATTCCCTGTTCGCCGATGCAACTTCGCTCGTAGCTGGTACGGATGATTCGAGGACTGATTCCGCCGTCGTCTCGCAGGTTTTGAGCGTGATACAACTCTACGAACAGACGCAATGCCAAGATGTTCCCGGCACTCCGAAGGCGATGCACAGGCGGCGTTTCACCTTTCCCCGTCCCAGTGACGATTGAGTTTGGAAGCCAGATGATTGAGTCGCAATCGTCGCTGCCCTCATCGGGTGGCCCGTAGGATAACAGTTCGTACCTGGGTTTTGCCGTACTGTGATCCGCTGCGTAGCGCACGAATCCGTCATGTATCAGACCGTCGATAGCAGCCTTGCCTCGTTCCCAGGTTATGCCGCTGTACCTGTGTAATGCCTGGGCCGACCAGGTTGTCGTTCGGTTGTCCCGCCCAGTTCCACACGCCAACACCAAATAGGTTGCTGCTGCATTCATGCCTCTATCGCAGAGCTTTGACCAGATGCGACGATCAATTGCAAAAAATGATCCTCTATGCGGGGTGGTCATTGCTGCCTCGCAGGAATGTCGCAGTCCTCGTTACGCTCCGCTTGAGCCTCTGGATTGCAGTGGGCGATGAAGGCTTGTAGATCGCTTTCGGCGATCATCACTCGACTACCAACCTTCGTTTTGCGGAGCCGTCCCTTGGATAGCCAGCTATAAACGGTCCAAACGGAGACGCCGCCCAATCTGCGGGCGGTCTCCTCAACGCTGCGAAGCTCTGAGAGAATTGTTTGCGGCATGGGAAAACCTCCAATCACTCCCAAAGCATTGCATTGCAGACAAAGAGAAACCAGTGTAATGTAATGTGTATATGAATAGCACGTCGCGTAGGTTACGAAAAGCCGATACGCCGGACACGGATAATGCCGTTCGGCGCTCTGTCAAACGCGCGGGGATCAGCCCAAGCCGCATATTTGAGCTACCCGATCAAAGCGTCGATTTGGTTATCGAGTTCTTGAAGATGGAGTCCACTCCGGCGGCGAAGAGCTTCGCGGAACTTGTCGAAGCCTGTCGGCGGGTCAGTCAACTGATGGAGTCCATCAAGGCGTCTTCCGCTCCCAACGGTAAGCAGAGTGCGGAAGTGAACAACGCTCTCAACGATATAAAAACCCGCCTGTTCGCGTACCAATGGCATCCTGCTGTCTTTGGACACATGGGCGCCGGGTCTCACTTCAAGGTCCATTACGCGATGCTCGCAAAGGGCAGCGATCCGGTTTCGGCGATGGAGCAGTACTCAATTCAGTGGATTGTAGATCACATAGACGCCGTGCATCGGATTCGCCGTTGCCACTTCTCAAAGTGTCGTAAATGGTTTTTTGCCAAGACCGATCACCAGAAGTATTGCGGGGACAATTGCCGCCAGCGCGACGCGGCACAAGGGGAATCGTTCAAAGAGAAACGCCGTATCTACATGAAGAAGTACCGGCGCGAAGAAGCGGAACGGGACGCACGAGCAAAACGATTAGCAAAGGGGAAGAGAAAATGAGCATTTTCAAGCGTGGCAGCGTGTACTGGTTTCATTTCTTGTATGACGGACGGCACGTCCAGCGGAGCACAAAACAGGGCAACCCCCGAACTGCCCGCCAGATCGAAGCGGCCTTCCGCACGGCTCTGGCCAAGGGCGACGTAGGCATTACAGAGCGGAAGAAGGCTCCTGGCTTCAAGGCAGCTATGCGGGCGTTCCTGTCGTGGTCTGAGCAGGAGCATAAGCAGCATCCTGCAACGCACAGGCGCTATCTGGTGAGCAGCGCGGCCCTGTTGCGGCATTTCGGGGATCAGCCACTCGACAAGATCACGCCGGAGGCCGTGGAGCAGTTCAAGGCAGCCCGTTCCGTTGCAAAGGGCCAGCGGACCAATCGGCGTATCATGCCGGCGACGGTAAACCGGGAATTGGCCTGTCTCAAGGCGCTCTTCAACCATGCCATCAAGTCAGATATTCCGGTGAGGAATCCCGTGAGCCGGGTTGGGTTCCTGGCAGAGCAGAACGAGCAGACGCGGGTTCTCAGCTTTGAAGAGCAGGGGCGGTATCTGGCCGTGGCAACACCGATGCTCCGGGATGTGGCAACTCTTATGCTCGAAACCGGGATGCGGCCCGAAGAAGTCTACCGGATTCAACCGGAGAACGTGAATCTGGCGGGCGGGTTTCTCGTCAATCCTTACGGCAAAACGAAAGCGGCGCGGCGGCGGGTTCCGTTGACAGTGACAGCCCGGAACGTCCTTACCCGGCGCATGGCTGGTCTGGAGACGCCTTTTCTATTCCCGTGCGACACAGACCCGGCGCGGCCAGTGCCCAAGGTGAACAATGCCCATGACCGCGCGGTGAAGGTTAGCAAGGTTGCCCCGTTTCGGCTGTACGATCTTCGCCACACCTGGGCGACGCGGGCGGCGGAATCAGGCATTGACCTTGTAACGCTGGCGGCGCTCCTGGGCCATTCCAAGATTCAGATGGTGCTTCGGTATGCACATCCCACGCAAGAGCATCAGGCGCGGTCTGTGGAACGAATGGAGCAATTTGTTGCGGCGCGGCAGATGGAGGCTCTATCGATGAAACACGGCGCAGCAGCGGGGATGATTCAGTGAGAAAAGACGGGGAGTCGCTACAGTTTCCGCTACAGTGGCCTTTTCGCCTCTCTTGTTCATCTGTTCTAAGTTATTGAGGAGATTGGAGGCGCGGGCCGGGATCGAACCGGCGCATAAAGGTTTTGCAGACCTCTCCCTTACCACTTGGGTACCGCGCCTTGGCAGGGCTGCCCAAAAAAATTAAATCGCTCCATCCCGCCGTAGCCAACCCGGCCGAAGTCCGCCGCGGCGGAGCGGAATGGAGCGGGAGACGAGATTTGAACTCGCGACCCTCGCCTTGGCAAGGCGATGCTCTACCACTGAGCTACTCCCGCTAATTGCAAGATTGAGTATACCGGGCGGCCGAAATGAGGTCAAACCGCGGCCGGGGCCGGATTTGCGGCCTGTAACGCCGCGCCTGAGGTTGCTAAAGCAACATCGCCCCGCGAACCTTTTTCCTCCCGCACAATCTCCCCGTCGCGCATGTACAGAATCCGGCTGGCGATGGTGGCTGCCTCGGGATTGTGGGTAATCATCAGCGTGGTCTGGCCCAGTTCGCGGTTTGACCTGAGCAGCATGTGCAGCACCGCTTCGGAGTTCGTTGTATCCAGGTTGCCGGTGGGTTCGTCGGCCAGCACAATGGCCGGCCGCATAATCAGCGCGCGCGCAATCGCCACCCGCTGCTGTTCCCCGCCGCTCAGCTCCGAGGGCCGGTGCGGGAGCCGTCCCTGAATCGATAAAAGGTCGCACAGATGGTCAAGATACTTCAGGTCCAGCGGTTCCTTGCGCCCGCTGACGGCCCACGCGATCTCGATATTGCCCATGGCCGAGAGCGTAGGCAGCAGGTTGAACTTCTGGAAGACAAATCCGATGCGGTGCTTGCGCAGCCGGGTGCGCTCCCCGTCCGAGAGCGTGGCAAAATCTACGCCGTCGATCACCACGCGGCCCTGGGTGGCCTGCGTCAGCCCGCCCAGTAGGTAAAACAGCGTGGACTTGCCCGAACCCGAGGGCCCCACAATGGCCACAAACTCCCCGCGCTCCACGGCCAGCGAAACCCCGCGCACCGCGGTCACCTGGAGTTTGCCGGCCGCGTAAACCTTGGTCAGATTCTCGGTAACAATGATCGGCGAAGATTTTTCGGGCTGCACAATTGCTATTGTAAATGCGCAGTTTCGCAGGTTCACAGTTTGTGCGGCTGGCGCATGGAGTTCTTCGATAGATGAGCCAGAAGGCACAGAGAACCCTCCGGTTTCCAGGGCGTGGCTTGCTTAGTGTAGCCGTTTCGGCTACACTCTTTGTAGAGGTGTTCTATGCGTCAAGTTTCACTGCGTGAGTTCAGAACGCGCGGGGCTAAAGCTCTGGTGGATGTCCCTAGAGGAGAGACAACTCTTCTGGTGGGACAGAATGGTCCTGCCTACTTCCTGGTCCCTGTCTTTGGTGATGTGGTTAAGGAAGATCGAGAACTCCGGCGGGCGATGGCGCTGGCCAGCATGCGCGAGGGATGGCGTCTTGCCGAAGCGTCGGGGGCCAACCTGCTAAGCGAAGAAGAGATTGACGCGGAGATTGACGCGGTTCGTACCGCTCAGCAGCTTAAGAAGGTCGGATGAGACTGGCCGTTCTCGATACCAATGTGATCGTGTCCGCCGGGATCACCCCCGGTGGAGCGCCGGCAAAGCTCATCTTCGATTGGGTATTGAACGGACAGGTACAGGTGATCACCAGCCCGGCAGTCGTGGCGGAGTACCGCGAGGTTGTCCGGCGTCCGAAGTTCCACCGTTACGGGTTTCCTCCTCTTTGGCTGGAGTTTCTGATTGACGAGAGCCTGTGGTTTCAAGACCCTGAGCCGTGGGTACAACCATGCCCTGACCCACAGGACGCGCCTTTTCTCGCGCTTGCACACGCGGCAGGAGCCTGGCTTGTGACGGGAAATCTGAAGCACTTCCCGGAGACCGCGCGAACTGGGGTTACAGTGCTTTCGCCGGTCGATTACCTGGCACATCTTGTGTGTGATTGAGGAGGGTTTGCCTCCCGCCTATCCCAGGTCCAAAAATCCGGACCTAGGGCACTCGGCTGGGCCAAAGTGAAGTAGAATGGTCGCATGAAAAAACCCGCTCCGGTCAAATCTCCATTCAGTGAACTTTGTCAGCTACATCTTGATGTTGAACGCATAGCCCACGAACTCAGGGAACGTAACAAGAAAGGCTGGCAGCCTTTACCAAAGCATGTTGACGAACTCTACGAAATTTCAACCAAGCTGGGCGTGCTGGACAAGAACCCTCACGCGAGATTTTAGGTCTTTACGTATAATAAACAGTTCCATGTTTTTACTCTCCTGATCTGGGGCACCCGCCCATTCTAAGGATATGAACAGCCTAAGAGAATCCGTGCAGCAGTTCGCCGAAAGTACCGCTTATCATGAGGCAGGGCATATGGTCGCTGCGGTTGTCCTGGGCTTGCCCCTTCTTGAGGGGTGCGAGGGCGGAATTCGCATAGATATGGAGGGTTCCGGAGTTGCGCGCTATTGTGAGAGAAAGCCGGGCAATCATGAAACATCGAGCGAAGGTATAGTACAACGGGAGAACACCATCGTTGCTCGATACGCTGGCAGGATAGCGCAGGAGAAATACTTGGGGGAATCCGTCGATAAAGTATTCTGGAATTCGGATTGGTGTATCGCCGAGAAGCTTCTGGATGAATTGAAGCCGATATCGTCGGAATCATCTCAAGAAATGCTCTATGACAGGGCCGAACGATTAGTGACGGAGAAATGGAATCTGATAGAGGGTTTAGCCGCTGCGCTTTGGCAGAGGCCAGTCACAAATATGACACAATATGAGATCGATGAGGGGTGGTCGAAAAGTACGAATACACAAGAGAAGCACTTGCCCTGTTCAGAGGTCGTGGATTTTTTCGGAAAATTTCGGATCCACTGCGCCCTATGGGCTGAGCGCCGTGCTTGAACGCCTCGCGTTCCAACAAGTCCTTCCGGCCAGATTTCGGCGCAGAATGAGGATGGGGCGCCCGGCCGGAGACTATTGTTCAAGAATGCCAATCAAAGTGCTCATGCTGTGATCCACCTGCCATTGTTCCCGCAAGAGCGTTTGTATGTGGGGCGTTATACGGCCGACTATGCCAGGAGTGTCTATTATGTCGGTAAGACCACACTCGTCCGTCAAATCATCGAAGCTTGGGAATCTCACACGCGAGACCTGAACAGTGCCCCGGTCTTCCACGCTTCCCCTCACACGGTAGTAGGTCCAGGTGTGGGTCTCCATTTCGGTCTCAATAGGCTTATACAGATAAACAACATCATAGATTGGCATGGGGGCATTCTACATCCATTGTTGAAGAATCGGCAATAATCCATCTTTTTACAGGCTGCTCAACATCAACGCCACGTGCCCCAGGTCTCGATTTTGAGACCCGGGATTCTCGCCCACTCCGGAATGCACTAGAATGAAGACGCACCGATCTCCGACATAGGATTCCCCTCCCATGACCGCAGCGCTGAAGTCCACACTCGTCTCTGCTCTCGACGCGGCCGCCGGACAAGCCGGACTGCTTCTCGTCTCCGCCACGGAAGGGAGCGACTTTCACGGTCGGCCCACGGCGGTTTTTCAACTCGGTCTGGATGGGGCGGCCCTGACTGACGCGGAGCTCGCCGGCCGCACCCTCAAACTGGAGCTGAGCGAGGGCTTCGACTTCGACAAGCCGGAGCTGCTGCCCACCATAACGGCTCACCTGGCCGGTGAAGCCAAACGGTTGCGCAATCCCCGTCCCGAGTGCTACGTCACGCTCGGCGGCCTGCCCGTGGCCTTCGGACAGTTTCAGTGGCCCTTCCACCGCTCCACCTCCGGCGCGGACACTTATATCGTCCACGGCGAGGTCCACCTGGCCGACGGCGGGGCGCACAATCTGCACGCCAAGGTAGCCGCCTCGGTCACCCTCACCTTCGCTGAGATTGTGCCCGCCATGGAGCAGCCCTTTGCGGAGACCTTCGTCTACAACGCGGTCCGCAAGACGGTGGATCTGGGCCAGCTTGAGTTTTTGAAGTCCGCCAACCGCCAGCCGGTGCCGGTGACCACCCGCTACTACAGCCGCTGGCAGAAGAAGTTCCTCTTCACCGAGACCAACGACGCGGAGCGCCTGGAATACCTGCTGCGCAAGGTCTATTGGCTCAGTGGCGTGCTGGGTGAGAGTAAGCCGGTTTGGATCGCCGACCCGCGCGATGCGCAGTACCTGAACACGACAGAAGATGATTTACTGCGCATGGCCGGGGATAAGGCCGACGAGGGGCTGCTCAAGCTGGAGGGCGAGTTTGCCGCGGCCACGCCGCAACTGCTGGCCCGCGCGCCGGAGTACCAGGCCAAGCTCGAAGCCGCGCTGAACTTCACCAAGCCGCAGTTCAACGAGTCGATGCGTTCAGGCCACGCGAACATGTAAGTGCAGCCGTGTGACAAAAACGACCCTGAGCCTGTGACCATTTTTCAGATTGACCTCATGATGTCCTGTGACCACAGGGTTGTCAAGCTTGATTCCTGTGACCGGCTGTGACCAAGGTACTGTGTCCATGCTGTGACAAGCACCGCACACAGCCGGGTTTTACACCGGCGCTGGCTGCTGCGATCGCGGTGAGAGACCCTAGCGCTGGCTTGCGCGAGCGCGGCATGACGCGCAGGCGCGGACCAACCGATAGGCGCAGGCAGGCAGGGACCTGGCCTGAGCGGTGTTGGGCGCGGGCGTGCGAAGCGCGGAAGACCGGGCGCGTAACACCAGCGCCCGGTTTGGCAAGGGCGGAGGCGTGAGCCGAGCACCGCAGCCAACCCCGGCAGGGGCTGAGCACTGGAGCCGCCCGCAGAGCCCCACCGCACAGGCCCGGACCGGACAGCTGTACTGCGCCGGTACTCCATGGGAAGCACACCAGCCAATTGAGGTTCCGGTTTTTATCTATTGCTTCACTACTGTCCGGTTAAAACTCGAACAGAATGAGTTGGTTGCAGTCAGTTAGTGGTGGATTTGTGTAGTCTTTCTGCTGAAGTGCCTGTGAAATGGGCATTTTCTCGAACATAGTAACTGAGAGAATCTGTAGCAACGTGTAGAGTGAGCCGGGAAGATCGAGGCGTTTTTTTGACGATGGCGACCAGCAGGTAGACCGAGATAGCGATCCAGAGTTGTGTTTTAACCGCGTTTTCGCTGGTTCCGTAGAATGCCTTGATGCGTCCGCCGCGGCGGACTGCTTGATCCACTTGAAGAAGAGCTCGACCTGCCAGCGGCTCTTGTAGAGAGCGCAGACGGTGGCGGCGGGCAGGGTGAACTGGTTGGCGAGGAAGACAAGGTTGTTCCCTGTGTCCGGATCGCGGAAGCTGATTCGGCGCAGATGGCTGGGATAATCCTTGCGCCTGTCATAGCCGTTGAGGGCGATGGATTGGCCGGCGAGAATGCCGGTCCGCTTGTCCGTCGGGCGAGAGTAGACGCGGGATGCGTCGAGGTTGCTTTTGGCGCGAGTGACAAAGAAGGCTCCGGCCAGATGGATGCGATGAAGCCGGCAATAGTCGATGTAGCCGCGATCCATCACATAGTAGGCTCCGGGCTGGAAAACGATCTGGTCGAGGATGTTGACGTCGTGCGTATCGCCAGTGGTGACGCGGACAAACACGGGACTCGATCCGCGCGGATCGAGTCCGCCGCGGCGGATGTGCATCTTGACGGCGGACTTGGTGGAACGAAAATGCGCCCGGGGGAACAGACTGAGGCACAGGTCGATGGTGGTCGAGTCCAGTGCGTAAGCGGCTGCGTCGAGGCCCACGCCGAGGCTTTCCTGTGCATAGAGCTTGCGGGCCTGGACCATCAGCCTTTGCGCCAGCTCAGCATAGATGCGCCAGTCGCGGCTCTCGTTGGCTTCGGCCAAAGTGGAACGTCGTACGAGCGAGCGGAACCCCATGGGGTAGAGCTTGGACGGTTGTGCGCTGAGACATGCTTCGATATCGCGCAGACTCGACTCTCGCGATAGGTCAACTGGGCAAAGGCCATGGCGCGGAACTGTTCAGCGCAACTGAGGTTGCGCACCCTGCGGTCGCCGCCATAACGGGACACACTGCGGGCAAACGAGGTCCAGGGAAGAAAATCCATCAACTGCGCAAACAACAACTTGCCAGCGTTCACCGCTGCCTCCAGAAACAATCTCTGGGAACAGCATCGCGGCAATTTCAAATCGACACCACATAAAAACAACCGCAAATCTCTGTGCATCAAGCGGTTGCAGGGAGAATGTTAGCTGTTAACCGGACAGTAGTGGTGCAACCTATATGCCCTGAAGTACGCCTCTTTACATTTCCCAATGGCAATTTCTATATCACTCATCGTTCTTTTTCCTCGAAAAACAGGCCAATTTGCCGGTCTTCTCCGATTTGCTGTGCTAATTTCCGAGTTAGATTCTCAACGCACGTCAGGCATGGTCCCCGGCGTCCGTCATCAACCCGGTGCGGCGTCACCTTGCCGCACCGGTTACACCACACCGTAACCTGCAGGGTGTTTTTCGTATAGTGCTCCGGCATCATGCAACTCCTTTCACTTGCTCCTGCTCTGGCGAACATGCTTCCACGTCAGCCTGATCGAGTTCGGTGGCCTGCAGTCCCAAATACCACCAGGAATGCTGCGGGTTCACGTGGCCGAGGAACCGCTGCACCTTCTTAATGTCCCCAGTCTTGCTAAACAGCGCCCTGGCTCCAGACCGGCGAAGATCGTGAAGCCCCCAACCTCCAGTTACCCCTGCGGCTTTCTTCGCATCCAGCAGCTTGTTACCAAGGTTGGTGCCGCAAACCGGTCGCTGGCCACGATTGAACTGCTGTAGGATGGGCATGGCAGGATCACGAACACCCTGACACGCCCACATCAGCTTTGCTTTCAGCCTCCGCGTCATAGGCACGTTGTAGGTTGACCATGATTTCGTTCTTCCGATCAGTAGCCCAAGCTCGAAATTGCAGTTCACCAGTCGCAACTCACGAATTGCTTTGTGACGCAGACCGGCTTCACGCGCCAACAGCATAGCCAATTCCAGCATTGGTCCGGCACAACGAAGCACTGCCTCGAATTCGTGGTCCGGCGCAACGGTCTCCCGTGGCCGCACCGATTTCAGTCCGGGAAATCCTGAATTCGCTCCCTCAGGGGCACCGATGGCGCGAAGTGCGGACCGGAGCAGACTATGCATGGAACGGCGTGTAACGGGCACAAAGACCTTTCACGTTGCACAGATTCGGGCAACGTGGCTTGCTCCAATATCACAGGGCCGCAGGTGGCCACATGTCCGGAAGAGACAGTCAGGGATGTTTTTCCAGTCGTACCTTGTATTGCCTTTAAGCGAACCGAGGATTTGCGCCGTTGTTTCCTCCCCTCGGCCCGCTGCATGGGGTTTGGCTTGATCGCTGCCTCTGCTTCCAGCGCCTCCCGTTCCGTTGTGAACTGACGCCTGATGCGCGTCCCCTCAGCAGTCCGAACATCCAACTGCCAACTCTCGCCGCGTTTCCTGACCGGCATGGTTCCACCTTTCCCGGTCACAACTCAGGAATCGCCAACATGTAAGTGCCAGTCCCGTAGCTATGAGGTTGAAGGGGACGGGCTTCAGTGTCTGCGTGGAAACTAGTTTTGCTGGCCATATATTGGGATCAAACGAGGCTCGAAGCCCAATATATTGTGGTCAGACAAGTCGAAAATCGGGTTCACACGCAGACACTAAAGCCCAATCTGCTACTGCATTTGATGTACGGGCTAAAGCACGTACCCTTCACCAAAGAGATTTCTACCGCAACTTGTTCAGTTGCACCCTGTCAAAATAATTGAATTCCGCTCACAGCGTCCCGCCGCAAGCCGAGCAAAACCGCGCCCCCGGCGGGTTGGTCTGCCCGCAGCGTCCGCAGGCTTGCAGCGTACCCGGCTGCTCCGCGGGAGGCATGTTCACCGTCACGTTGAACGGTTGGCTCCAACCCGGCATCGCAATACCCAGCGCCGCCGCAATACCCGCCGCCTGGATGGCATTGAACTCCCGCACCCGGCCGGGCATGAAAAAGCACTCGATAAAGCCCAGCACCCACGGAATCGGCGTCCAACTGAAGCACAGGTAAAGGATTCCCAGGCCGATCCGACGCAGATAGAACTGGTGAATGCCGAAGCCTCCCAGGAACAGCGCCAGCAGAATGCCCACCACCTCGTCGCGGCGCACTATCTCATAATGCTGGTAAAAAATAGCTTGCGGGTTGGGATACGGCTGGCTGCTCATGGGCTGGTTCTCCTTGCTTTGCTCTGGATTCTACATACGCACCCGGCCCTCTGCAGGTTCCGCTGACCGAGAACTGCCCGTGCCCCATCTTTGCGGCTTTTTCCTGCCGTAAAGGTGGGAATCCAGGAGCTGGTTGCCCCATAAATGCTGGGTACCCATATCTGGCGCAGTCTTATCGCGCCAGATGTGGGATACCTCGAAACCCAATTCACGCACCACCGCACCCAGCCGTAGCATCCAATCCATCATGAACGCACAAACCCCCTCCGCGGCCGCCGGCGGCACATTTTTGATCGGCGGCGATCTGCCCGTCCGCCGCCTGGGCTATGGAACCATGCGCCTGGTGGGCGAAGGCGCCTGGGGCGAGCCAGCCGATCCCGCCGAAGCACAGCGCGTCCTGCGCCGGGCTGTTGAGCTTGGAATTACGCTCATCGACACCGCCGACGCATACGGTCCGGAGATTGCCGAGCGGCTGATCGCCGAAGCCCTCTATCCCTATCCGCCCGGCCTGGTCATCGCCACCAAGGGCGGCATCACCCGCCAGGGCCCCGCCAAATCCGAGTACGTAGGCCGCGCCGGCTACCTGATCCAATGCGTAGAAATGAGCCTGCGCCGGCTGAAGCTGGACCGCATCGACCTCTACCAGCTTCACCGCATCGACCCCCGCACCCCGCTCGAAGAGTCACTCGGCGCCTTGAAGCAGATGCAGGAGCAGGGTAAGATCCGCCACATCGGCCTCAGCGAGGTCACCCCGGCGGAGATCGAGGAAGCACGCAAGATCGTCGAGGTCATCACTGTCCAGAATCGATACAGTCTGGCCGACCGCCGTCATGAGAAGTCGCTCATCTACTGCGAGCAGCAGGGCATTGGCTTCATGCCTTGGTACCCCATCAATGCCGGTAAGCTGCTCAAGCCGGACCACCCCGCAGCACAGACGCTCGAAAAGATCGCCGCGCAGCATTCGGCTACAGTCGCGCAGCTTTCGGTGGCCTGGCTGCTGCAACGGTCGCCGGTGATGCTGCCGATTCCAGGGACCTCGAAGGTTGCGCATCTGGAGGAGAATGTTGCGGCGGCGGGATTGAAGCTGAGCGCGGATGAGACGGCGGAACTGGAAGCCGCTGCCGGTTCCTGATCGAGCTGGAGATGAAGCCGATCTCCCAACGAGCGGATTCGGGGTTTGGTTGAAATCCGCTCCGAATGGCTCAATTTCGGGAGTCACTCCATATGCTTCGGGGATGTTTTATAGGCGAAAACCGGATTTTTCCGGCGATTTTCAGAGGTCAAATCTCATGATGCGGGAGATTTTGGACTGAATATTTTTTGAGCAGTATTGATTTCAAACGAGTTAATAATTATATGCAAGGATTTAGGGTAAATTTATACCCCCGTGGGGTATAGGGGGGGTGGGTACCCCTCAGGTGGGACTGTGAGCGGTGGTCAATGGCCCGTTTGCCCGCTCTGCCGACTGTTTGTATTGTGCGCCTGTGGAGGGTAATTTTCTGCAATGTGCGGCCTTGAAAATTTGTGGTATCCCACCCTTCCGCGATGAAGCTGCGGAAGGATAGGGCCGCCCGCCGGTGTCTTACTGAGGTCACTAAAGATTGGACCACAAATCATCAGGCCACTGCCAGACGCATGCCACGTTGAGACTCGGCGATGTAAACTTCACTCTCAATGACCTCTCGCACATTTTCCTTCGTTTCTTGCAGATGCATTAATCCAAATAACTCCAAGATCTTCATGACGAAGAAAAGCGACAGGAACAATAACGAACTGAACACCATGTAGACAATGACCGCTGCATGAACACCCTTCAGTATCTCAAGTATCTTTTCTTGAGTACCGGGTTGCAGGCGCGACACTTTCAATGAGATTTGGGCTGCGACATTTACGTAGTCCTTCTCTTTTTGCGCGCGCGAAATCGCTCTAGCAGAGAAAATGTAAGTCAAAAACGAGATTCTGTGCCCAAAGCGTAGCAGGCCACTAAGAAGAGTCTCAAGAGCGCGATAAGCGTCACTGTCAAATGACAATTCACCAGTCATGCCTAAACGGAACAACTCAAAGCGAAGCTCGAAAATCCTTTCGCGCATCATGTCGAGGAAGAATTTTCTTATCCCCAAGGTCCACAGAAAATAAGCCGCGCATAGGGAACCAACAGCACTCAGAAGGTACAAAGGGCTCTGCATCTCAGAAATCCTCCGGGCTAGTTTCGCCATCCTTGCTTAGTTGGCTGGATCGTCTACTTGGATCAATCCGTTTCTGCATTTCAGAACACTCGCTAGAAATTCGCTTGATGTGTCTTTTCCTAAGCCACGCTTGACCGACGGCTAGTACGCTCGTTGCCCCCGCCAATCCCCAAGGGAGTATGAGACCAAACCACCGGTTCGCCTTGAGATCGGCAATAGCCCTGAACCTAATATCGGCAAATGTTTGTTTCCCAGCTAGTTCGCGGGTGCAATAGTACGCACAAAAACAGAAAGCAACTACACACCCGAACCTCATTAACCCTTGCCAACCTAACGAGATGGCCTGCACTAGACGCATCCTGAACTGGTGATCGAGTTCCTTGTCCCTTCGACTTGCCATCGTGAGAATTGTACACGTTTGACCAGCAATTGGTGCATTTTCAGTCGCATAGCTACCATTTAGTCAACCTCTCAGCCTGCTGGCGCATACATTATGTGTATGCAAATGCTGTGTTTAGGCACCACATACTGTCGAAGAACAATGGCTGCGGTACCTTGTGGCTGACGTTCAAGCAGACTGATTGCTCCGACAAGTTACATCTCCTTCACGCCTTCGACAAACGCCTTCAGCTTGCGGCTGCGCGAGGGGTGCCGCAGCTTGCGGAGGGCTTTGGCTTCGATCTGACGGATGCGCTCGCGGGTTACCTGGAAGCTCTGGCCGACTTCTTCGAGCGTGTGCTCGGAGCCGTCTTCGAGGCCGAAGCGCATCTTGATGACACGCTCCTCGCGCGGGGTGAGCGTGCGGAGAACCTGCGAGGTGTACTCCTTGAGGTTGACGCTGATGACTGCCTCGCTGGGCGAGACCGCCTGGCGGTCTTCAATGAAGTCGCCGAGGTGCGAGTCTTCCTCTTCGCCGATCGGCGTCTCCAGCGAGATGGGCTCCTGCGCGATCTTGAGCACCTTGCGCACTTTGGCCACCGGAATGTCCATGCGGCGGGCAATCTCTTCGCTCGACGGCTCGCGGCCCAGCTCCTGCACCAGTTGGCGGCTGGTGCGGATGAGCTTGTTGATGGTCTCGATCATGTGCACCGGGATGCGGATGGTGCGGGCCTGGTCAGCGATAGCGCGGGTGATGGCCTGACGAATCCACCACGTGGCATAAGTCGAGAACTTGTAGCCGCGGCGGTATTCGAACTTGTCCACAGCCTTCATCAGGCCGATGTTGCCTTCCTGAATGAGGTCGAGGAACTGGAGGCCGCGGTTGGTGTACTTTTTGGCGATGGAGACCACGAGGCGCAGGTTGGCCTCGATCAGCTCGCGCTTGGCCTGCTCGGCGTCCATGTCGCCCTGGATCATTTCGCGCTGGGTGCGCTTCAGCTCCAGGATCACCACGCCCGCGTCGCCTTCGATTTTTTCGAGATCGGCGCGGCAGTTCTTCTGCTGCCTGCGGTACTCCTTCTTCAACTCATCGCTCTTTGAGGCTTCGTACTTCTGGTCGAGCGAGCGAATCTGCCGCTCCAGCGTGCGCATGGTGTCTACGGTCTTGTTGACCTTGTCGAGCAGGCGCTTGCGCTCGATAGGGGTGTACTTGAGTTCGCGGACAATGCGCGAGATGAGCACCTTTTCGCGAGCCGCGAGCCAGCGGACGCGGCGCTGTTCGCGGATCCTGGCCTTGGTGGCGGGCGCCGGCCCGGAGAGCTTGTCTTCGTATTGCGTAACCTTCTTCTGGTGCTTCACCAGCGCGTCAATGCGGGCCACCGTGGCCTTGACGCGGGCCAGCACCACCTCTTCGGTGAGCTCCTCCTCGTCGAAGATCACCACCTCTTTCACGTTGCGCACGCCGCGCTTCAGGTCCTCGCCCAGGGCCGCAATCTCGCGGATGACGATGGGCGAGCGCGAAATGGCCTTGAGCACGCGCATTTGGCCGCGCTCGATGCGCTTGGCGATCTCCACTTCGCCCTCGCGCGTGAGCAGCGGCACGGTGCCCATCTCGCGCAGGTACATGCGCACCGGATCGTTGGTTTTTTCCAGCGTCCCCGGCGTCAGGTCCAGCTCGACGTCTTCGCCTTCTTCGTGCTCGAATTCCTTGTCGCCGGGAAACTTGGGAGCGTCAAGCAGGTCAATGCCCTGGGTACCGATGGTGGTGATCAGGTCGTCCAGATCGTCGGGCGAAGTGCTGATCTCTTCCGGCAGGATGTCGTTCACCTCGCCGTAGGTCAGATAGCCCTTCTCCTTGCCCACTTCCACCAGGCCTTCAACTTCGTGTTCGAACTTGTCGTCAATCGCCAAATGATTCCTACTCTCTAGCGCAAAGCTGTTACGGCGCTGTATCGCGCCGAGCAAAGTCCGGTCCGGAGCGCGCGAAAAAACCGATTTCCTCATGGAAATTCGGCGCATGCGGACACAGACTTTCGGTCCCCGCAAAAAAACGCGGATTCAGGTATTTGCTCGGAACAGGATGACAAGCGCTTCAGGTTTCGCCTGGGTCGCCCGCGAGCCGCAGCTCATGGTTGGGGCAGAGTGGCGCGCATCCTCACAGAGATCAATAGATTACCACAGTTTGCCCAGGCTTTGCCAAGGGAAAAACCGGGCTCGGTCAGGGCCTCTTGGGGTCTGCCGCACGACTGGGCCGGGCAGTTTTGCTTCTCGCCCGCTCCGTCTCTTTACTGAATTAGACGCGGCAAGGGCCGCTTCCGACGCAAGAATCACGCTGCTCCTGGGCATGCCCAGTAGACCGCATCAAAGGGTCCCTGCTTCCTTGAGAATAGCCTTGATGTTCCTCTTCCCATGAAGCACCGCAACCACCTGCAACGGCTTGGTATCCGGACGGTAGACCACGATGAAGTTGGGAAACCGGGTTACCGTCCAGAACCTAATCGGTAAAGAGGTAATCTCGCTTCGTTTGGAACCCAGCATCGGGCGCCTTGCGAGGCTGTTGCAAGCCGACAAAATGGCTGATTCCACACGATTTGCCGCTTCCACATTGTCTTCTACAATGTAATCTCAGATGTCGCTAAGATCGCTGAGCGCCCGTTGGGTGAACTGAAACAAGGCGGGCATTTTCAGGCAATTTGCCGCTTTGCACGGTGGTCCTGAAGGGTGCGGATCGCTTGATCGGCATCCACAAGTTCTCCCCGCTCGGCCTGCCGAAAACCCTCCTCGATCTGGGCGGCAATGGCCTCGCGATCAGCCAGCATCCAGTCCTCATTCCGATACTGCTCCAGAATGACGGCAAAAGCCTGATCGAGCACCTCCTCAGGGTTCATACCAGACTTGGCGGCCCGGTCAAGCACTTTTTGCTGCTCGGGTTTGAGTTCGAGAATCAGATCGTGCTCCCCTGTGCCGAGAATGCGCCTATGGACAGGATTATACCGGCTCTCGATGCTGATGCAACTGCCGCAGCGACCGGTCCAAATCCAGCTTTTGCTGGGTCAGCAGCGCCAGCTCGGCGTGGTCGCCGCGGCGTTCGGCCTCGGCGATCAGGGCGCGGAGGTCGCGCTGGCGGTTCTCGATGGCCCGCTCCTGGATCTCCTGGATCGCGCTCAAAACCTCGCTGTCCTCCGGCGGCTTGACTTCAGCCAGCAGTGTCTCAGCCAGCAAAGCCCGCTGCGCCGGGTCCTCGACCGCGTTCATCGGGTCGTTGGCCTGGCGGGTAGCCAGCGCCTGCATCGCCTGAAAAGTGCCCAGGCGCTCAAACCACGCCGGTTGTGCGATGAGCGCCTCGGCCGCCAAACGCCGCGCCTGCTCGTTTTCAGGGTCGGTGATGGCCAGAGCCCGCAGCAGCACCCGCTCCACCTCACTGAGCGCCGCGGCCCGCGCCTCGATCCGGTCGCGCCGCTTGAGCGCGGCCTGGCGCAACTCCTGACGCAAAACGGCGGAGTCGATACCCAGCTTTTGCGCGGCGTCGCGGGCAAACTGGTCGCGCGCCAACATCTCCGGCATGCGGCGAATATGCGGCAGCAGGTAATTCATGGCCTTCACCTTCTGCTCCGCGCTGGCGCCGGGGAAGAGTTGCCGCGCGCGCTCGATCAGGTAATCGGATTGCCTGCGCGCGCCGCGCAGCGCCGCCTTGTAGGCCTCCACGCCGCGCTCGCGTACGAAGCGGTCCGGGTCCAGGCCGCCGTCAAGGGTAACGATTTTGATGGTGAAACCCTCCTCGGTGAGCAGGGCGATGGACTTCTCCGCCGCGCTGGCTCCGGCGGCGTCGGGATCGAAGTTGACCACCACCTGCGAGGTGTGCCGCCGCAACAGGGCCACCTGCTGCTCGGTGAATGCCGTTCCGCTGGTGGCGATCACGTTCTGAATGCCGCGCAGGTAGACCGAGATGCAGTCCATCTGCCCTTCCACCAGCACGGCAAACTCCATCTGGCGAATGGCGGTGCGGGCTTTGTCGAGGTTGAACAACACCAGGCTTTTGGAATAGAGCGGCGTCTCCGGCGAGTTGATGTACTTGGCGCCCGCCTTCTCGCCCGTCTCCAGCGTCCGTGCCGTGAAGGCGATCACACGCCCGCTCTCGTTGGCGATGGGAAAGATCACCCGCTTGCGGAAGCGGTCGTAGATGGGTCCCTGGCTGCCGTCTCCCTGCTCTTTCGATGCGAACAGGCCGCTGGCACGCAGGGTCTCGTTATCGGCCATGCCGCTGAGCCGGTCGCGCAGGGCATTGAAGCTGTCCGGCGCGTAGCCGATGCGGAAGGTCTTGATGCCCTCGGCCGAAAGTCCGCGACCTGCAAGGTACTCGCGGGCAAGAGCGCCCTCCGGCCCGCGCAACTGCTCCTCAAACCACGCGGTTGCGGTCTCGTGCAGCTCCAGGAGCTTCACTCTCAGGCGTGCTTCGGCAGCCTGTTCCGGCGAGGAAAACTCCCGCTTGGGCAGCGGAATGCCGCACTTCTGGGCGACGATGCGAACCGCCTCGGGAAAGGTGACGTTCTCAATCTTGCCGACGAAGCTGAAGACGTCCCCCGAAGCCTGGCAGCCGAAGCAGTGGTAGAACTGCCGCACCGCATGGACGGAAAACGACGGCGACTTCTCCTTGTGAAAGGGGCAGAGGCCGGTGTAGTTCTGCGCCCCCGCCTTGCGCAGCCGGATGTAGCCCTCGATCACCTTAACGATGTCGGCCTGCTGCTTGACGGTTTGGGCAAAATCGGACACGGGGTCTCTTTTGAGGATAAGGCCGGAGGGTGAGAGGTGATGTGGAAGGGGCGGGATGCGAGGCGTTTTCCGGGTGGCCAACAATGCGCTCAGAATCGCAGCGGAAGTCGGGGTATCCCCACTCATCGTGCCGCATTTTTGGTGGGCACAATTATTTGGCTGTCAGCCAAGCGGTAAAATCCCTGCGCGGAATTGGGGCCGACATCCAGGATGTATCTGGCTCCGGAAGTCGCAGTGCTTCCTTTACGCTGAGCCAACCATTCTTCAAAGGCATTGAACTCCTAGTTCCCCTGCGCGTTATCCAATCAAGGCTTTGACGCTGCTCGCAAGCTTGCGCGACCTGTAGCGTAGTTCGCACGTCTTGCGAGACATAGTCGAGAACTTTATTGAATTGACCCTCCGCCCAAAGTCGGGGAGCCTTGACGCCACTCATTCCTGTTGGCTTTCCGGGTAAACCCATGCCTTGAGCGGCCTTTTCCAGCGCTATCGGGTAGCCCAGGGAACAAAACGCATGAAACATCATATCCACATGGCCGAGTGCACACTCCTTGCAACGCGCCGTAGCACAGGACTCTTCCGCGAGTATGTCGAAATCAAACCCTAGCAGCCCGTGGTGCAAGTCCTGATTCGTACTCTGGAAGTTGTTGGATTATCCACAGGGTTTGCTCGTAAGCTTTTTTCATGGCGATGGGCAGACGTGAGCATCGAGAGCGGCAAGAGGATTT
>JBEKGY010000016.1:0-69142 GCA_050012555.1 Occallatibacter sp. | reverse complement strand
TCGGCGACGTACACCATCAACTAAACACCAACACCATTCGCTAGACCAAGAGCGAGAGAGCCCGGGCAATTGCCCGGGCTCTCTCGCTTTTGGCGCGCCCGGCATCTTTTATCTCCGGTTCCCTTTCCTGAAAACCGCGACCTCCAGTTCACCATTCTGCACAATTCGGTACACGCAGGTTCCCGTTTTTGAACCCCGGAAAGCCCGCAGGAGTGTCAATTCGGTTAACCCTCGCTTGCCAACCCACACTCTCCCGTGACATGCTGCCACGATCCGCGATACTCTGATGGGTATGCGCACGGCGCATTCTAAGGAGCATTTGAACCCTCATGCCTATCCAAACCACATCCAAGATCTGGCACAACGGCACCCTCATTCCCTGGGAGCAGGCCACACTCCACGTGATGAGCCACGTAATCCATTACGGCTCAAGCGTTTTCGAGGGAATCCGCTGCTACGGCCAGCCCCACGGCTCGGCCGTCTTCCGGCTGCCGGAGCACATGCAGCGCCTCATGGACTCGGCCAAGATCTACCGCATGGAGCTGCCCTTCACGCTCGAAGAGCTCTGCGCCGGCGTGGTGGATGTGATTGAAGCAAATGACGTTGCGCCGTGCTACATCCGGCCCATCGTACTCCGCGGCTATGGCGAGATGGGCGTGAGCCCCAAGGGTTCGCCCATTGAGGTTTATATCGCCAACTTCCCCTGGGGCAAGTACCTCGCCGGCCACGGCGGCGCGGATGTCTGCGTCTCCAGTTGGAACCGCCTGGCCCCCAACACCATGCCCGCGCTGGCCAAAGCCGGAGCCAACTATATGAATAGCCAGCTCATCCATATGGAAGCCGAGATCAACGGCTACCAGGAGGGCATCGGCCTGGACGTCAACGGCCTGGTCAGCGAAGGTTCCGGCGAAAACATCTTCATCGTCCGCAACGGAGTTCTTTTCACTCCGCCGCTGGCCAACTCCACCCTCTCCGGCATCACCCGCGACAGCGTGCTCACCATCGCCCGCCACCTCGGCCTCACGGTCATCGAACAGGCGCTGCCCCGCGAGCTCCTCTACATCGCCGACGAAGTCTTCTTCACCGGCACCGCCGCCGAAGTTACCCCCATCCGCTCCATCGACCGAATCGTTATCGGCGACGGCAAACCCGGCGAGATTACAAAGAATCTTGCCGACGAATTCTACGGCATCGCCAACGGCCTCAAACCCGACCGTTTCGGCTGGCTGACCCCGGTAAAAGTGAACGCCAGCGAGCCGGTCACCGCGTAGTCAATACCCCTCACTCCGGGCGGCCTCTAACAGGCCGCCCTTTCCTTTTGCGTTGGTCCAGACCGGGGAAATCCAGAGAGACCTGGTTTGTAGATCAAACTGCAACCATACGCGAATTAGAATCGAACCATGAATCCGCGGCCTCGTTTTCTCCATGCCCTGCTCGCTTCCTTCGTCGCTCTTCTTCTTGCCATTCTTCTGCCAGCCCCCGCGCCGGCCCAGGCCTACGCCGGCCGCCCCAAACTGATCGTCATTGTGGTCATCGACCAGTTTCGCGGCGACTACCTGAACCGCGACCGCGCCGAGTTCAAGGGGCGCGGATTCCGGCTATTCATGGACGAAGGCGCCTGGTTCACCGATTGCTACTTCGACTACGCCAACACCAAGACCGCGCCCGGCCACGCAACCATCGGGACCGGCGCCTACACTGACGGCCACGGCATTGAAACCAACGAGTTCTGGGACGCCTCCCGTTCCTGGGACTACAAAGTCAGTTCGGTGGAGGACGAGCGCTACCAATTGGTCGATCTGCCCTCGGCCTCCATCCCCGCCAACCAGCCCGGCGCGCCCGATACCGCGCTCAAGTACGTCATCGGCGCCTCGCCGCGCAATCTTAGAGCCACCACGCTGGGCGATGAACTGCGACTGGCGACCAACGGCCGTTCCCGCGTCTACGGCATCTCGCTCAAGGATCGCGCGGCAATTCTGCCCGCCGGCCAGTCCGCCAACGCCGCTTACTGGATCGACAACTCCAGCGGCCAGTTCACCACCTCCACCTACTACATGGAGCACCTGCCCGAGTGGGCGCGGGCCTTCAACGCCGGCGACCGCGCCGCCCAGGCCGCCCGCGAGGCCAAGGTGGAGGGCACCACGCAGTTCTTCAAACTGGTGGGAGGAAAGCCGGCAGCCAACCGCTACGAGCTGGACTTTGCCAAGGCGCTCATCACCGGAGAAAAACTTGGGACCAATGGAGTTACCGACCTGGTGGTGGTTTCGCTCTCCGCCAACGATATTCAGGGCCATCAGTTCGGTCCCGACTCGGACTCCGAGGAACAGATGATTCTGAGTCTCGATCGCGATCTGGACAACTTCAATACCTGGCTCGACCAGACCGTGGGCCTCAAGAACGTCTGGCTGGCGCTCACGGCCGACCATGGCATTGCTCCGATTCCCGCCGAGGCCGCCAAGCTGGGCATCCACTCGGCGGTCGTGGATATGCAGGCGCTCTATGCAAAGCTGAATGCGGAGCTCAACGCGCGCTACTCGCCCGGAAAACAAGCGCAGTACCTGATGCCCGGCCCCGACCTGCCGTATATCGTCCTCGACCGCCGGGCATTTGAGCAGGCCGGCGTAGACGAAAAGTCCGCCGAAGACGCTGTCTCCGCTCTCCTGCCCGAAGCCGTAGCCAGCCTGGCTCCGCCCATTGAAGTTGCGCTGCCCTCGCAGCATCGCCTTCCGCCCGCGCCCCAGGTGGCCGGAGTGTACACGCGCCTGGAGTTGGCCCGTGGCCCGTTGCCGCCCACGGAGTGGGGCCGCCTGCTGGCCCACAGCTACGCCGAGCACGGCAACTGGTACGTGATGCTGGTCCTGGGCGCCTATCAGATGGAGGACTTCCACGGCTCCATGGGGACCACTCACTTCAGTCCCTGGTCCTACGACCGTCACGTTCCGCTGGCCTTCTTTGGAACGCCGTTTATACCGGGCGAGTATCATGAACGTGTGGCCCCCGTGGATCTGGCGGCCACGCTGGCCTCGCTTGCAGGCATCAATCAGCCCTCGGCGGCAGTGGGCCGCGTGCTGAAAGAGGCCATCAAGCCCATAAAGCCGATTGCCGGGCAGTAGGAACCTCATCGTCAGCAGGTATAGGGAATCAGGAGTAAACCGGCCCCGGATTTCTGACCACTGATCACTGACCACTGGTAAAAGGAAGATTGTCGCGCGTGAAACCCGACATGAGAGTTTCGTTGGCCGGCCTGGATCTGGTCAACCCGGTCATCGCCGCCAGCGGCACCTTTGGCTATGGCATCGAATTTGAGGAGATCGTCTCCCTGGAGCGCATCGGCGCCTTCGTCACCAAGGGCATCTCGCTGGAACCCATGGCCGGCCACCACCCGCCGCGCATTGTGCAAACCGCAGCCGGCATGCTCAACGCCATCGGCCTGCAGAACGTGGGCGTCGAGGACTACCTGAGGCGCAAGCTGCCCCCGCTCAGCCGCTATCCCGGCTGCAAGGTCATCGTCAACATCTTCGGCTACACGGTGGGCGAATACCTGGGGGTGATCGAACGGCTCAACCAAGCCGAGGGCATCGCGGCCTATGAGTTGAACGTCTCCTGCCCCAACGTGCACGCCGGCGGCATGGCCTTCGGCGCCGATCCGGGCTCGCTCGAATACCTGGTCGGCCGGGCCAAGGCCAACTCCAGGCGCCCGCTCATCGTCAAGCTCTCTCCCAACGTCACCTCCATCGCCCAAATGTCCAAGATCGCCGCCGCCGCCGGCGCAGACGCGGTCAGCCTTACCAACACCTTCCTGGCCATGTCCATCGACGCGGAGACCCGCCGCCCGCGCCTGTCGAACGTCACCGGCGGACTCTCCGGCCCGGCCATCAAGCCCATCGCCCTGCGCATGGTCTACGAGACGGCCCGCGCCGTAACCATCCCCATCCTCGGCATGGGCGGCATCACCACAGTTGAGGATGCGGTCGAGTTCCTGCTCGCCGGAGCCACCGCCGTCCAGGTGGGCACGGCCAGCTACGCTGACCCGCGGGCCGTCGAACGCCTGGCGCGCGACCTCGAGTCCTGGTGCCGCAGCCACCAGGTGGAACGCGTAGCCAGCCTCACCGGCGCGCTGAAGATTCCGCGCGACTGAGCCGATGCGGAGCACCATACCGGACGCCGACTGAACGAAGTTCATGCTATTCTTCCATGTGATGGCTACGGTTTTGCACATCCCGATGAATGAATACCTCGGCATCTGCTATCGGCCGGACCGTGAATATGTGGATGGAGAAATCAGGGAGCGGAACGTGGGCAAGTGGGAGCACGCGCGGGTGCAGTGGCTACTGGCGCTTTGGTTCGGTACGCACGAGAAGGAGTGGGGAATCACCGGCAGTACGGAACAGCGGGTTCGCGTGTCGCAGAATCGGGTTCGCGTGCCTGATCTGGTTGTGCTCACCGCCGGACCACAGCCGGATGTTCTCACCGATCCGCCGCTGCTGGTCATCGAAATCCTCTCTCCCGACGATAGCTACTCCGACACCCAGGAACGTGCCCAGGACTACCGCGAGATGGGCGTGGAAACAGTTTGGATCATCGATCCAAAGACGCGCTCCGGCCGCATGTGCTCTGGGACGGAATGGGTCGAATCCTCGCGCCTGGAAGTTAAGAGGACGCCTTTGTACGTCAATCTGCCCGATATCTTCAGCCAGTTGACCTCTGCCTGAGGACTTCGCGCCTAGCAGAACTTCCCGGTCTCTGAATGAAAAAGAAAATGGTTAGGTACACACTCGAAACTTTGCCGCCACTGACCGACGCGCAGCGCGCAAATCTGAGAGCACTCTCGGCGCGGCCGGTTAGCGAGATCGACACCAGCGATATTCCTGTCCTGACAGACGCGGAATGGGCGAAGACCAAACGTGTGCGCGGGCACCTCTATCGCCCCATCAAACAGATCGTCACAGCGCGTCTCGACGGAGATGTTCTGGAATGGTTGAAGTCTCACGGCAAGGGTTATCAATCGCGGATGAACGCCATCCTCAGACGTGAAATGTTGTCTTCCTTCAAGTCGGCATCGGCAAAATAAATGCAGAGGGCCACAGGTGATTGAACTGTGAGCCAAGGGCGCACTTTGGCGCAATGCCCGCATCGATTTATGCACCAGGAGTTGTGAAATCCACAGATCTTTCCGTCTTTTGCACTTGCTTCCACAGGTTGAACCAGCCTAACGTCCATAGCAGTTGGTGACCCTGTAGGGAATTGGGAACGCAGTTCCAGCCTGGCAGAACGATGCAGATTTGAATTCGGAAGTCCATAGTTGGCTAGTACGGCAATGGAAGTTCCGGTTGAGATTGAGAATGCATCCAGAGTCAGACGGGAATGTGCAAGACCTGATTGGCACGAAGATTCATCCGCGGTCTAGCACGAGGATGCAAAGTTCGAGTCAAGCCGGGGAGTCAACATCGACCCAGCCGTAGATGCAGGATTCGGGGACGCTCGAAGACGCATAGACGGAGCAGCCGGAGGGTGCGGGATTCGAGGAAACTCGGAGATCCACCAGCCGGCGCAGCCGATGGAGCGAGGAAACGGGGATACCCGGAGACTCACCGTCGGCACAGCCGGAAGATGCAGGATCCGGGGAGACCCGGAGACTCATCGATAGGCGCTGCTGGAGGAACGGAGATTCGGGGAAACCCGGAGATTCACCTCCGGTGCCGCTGAAGGATGCGGGCTTCGAGGATACTCGAAGAACCATCGCCGGCACAGCCGGAAGATGCAGGATTCGGGGAAACCCGAAGACTCATCGACAGGCGCTGCTGGAGGAACGAAGATTCGGGGCAACCCGAAGATTCACCGCCGGTAACGCTGAAGGATGCGGGATTCGAGGAAACTCGAAGAACCATCGCCGGTGCCCGGAAGATGCAGGCTTCGGGGAAACCCGGAGACTCATCGCAAGGCGCTGCTGTGAGGAACGAAGACTCGGGGCAACCCGGAGAATCACCGCCGGTAACGCTGAAGGATGCGGGATTCGAGGAAACTCGAAGACCCATCGCCGGTTATAGCCGGAAGATGCAGGATTCAGGGAAACTTGAAGACTCATCGAAAGGCGATGCAGGAGGAATGAAGATTCGGGGCAACCCGGAGATTCATTTGCCGGTACCGCCGAAGGATGCGGGATTCGAGGAAACTCGAAGAACCATCGCCGGCACAGCCTGAAGATGCAGGAAGCGAGGAAACTCGCAGCCTCATCGCAAAGCTGAACGGGACGATGCATGGTCCAAATGCCCTACGAGTTCATACTATTGAGGCGCCAGAGACTCCGGTCTCTGGCGTCTTCGTCTTATGCCCGCTTGCACCGGACGACATATATATAAGAATGGGTTGGCCCCCTGTTCCCTGCTCCTGGTAGTGAGCCGGTTTGAACGACTTAACCACAGGGGCTAAAGCCCAACATTATTTTTTTGCTCTTCCGGCACGCGACCCGACCCCGACCCTAAGGGTACCCCGGTTCCCCGGTGCCCCGGTCGTGCCCTGACACATTTTGCAGTCTCAATGGAATTTTGCAAGAGGCTCTATAGTTCGTTATTATTTCGAGGCTGAGCATGGCAGCCCATAGAAACAGTAAAGGCCGGAGCAGCCGCTCCGGCCTTTGCTGTTTTGCCATGGAACGATCCTCCGGCGGCGCCGGAAGATGCTTACTGCACGGTCAAGGTTAAGCTTGTGGATTGCGTGACAGTGCCCGAGGTGGCCTTTATCACCAAGGTGTAGGTTCCTGCCGGGGTTGGTGTTGGCCCGCTTACAGTGTTGCATCCAGACAGGGAGACCGCAACCGCCAGCAGGACCAGCAGGAAGAGACCGGTCAGCTTGCGGCGTTTGCGCGCCAGGCCCAGTGCAATCAATCCGAAGGGAATCATGGCCAGTGTCATGCCACCCTTGAAGTGATCGCGGAAGCGCTCGAGGGGGCCATCGTTGACCTTGGCGATAACGGACACCGTGGTCTGCACCATTACGTTGATGGGTGCCGGAGTTCCCGCGGTTACCGTCACCGATGTGGGTATCTCGCAGGCGGTATTGGCCGGTGCGCCCGAGCAGCTCAACGCTAACGTCAGCGTATCGCTCGTGGGTGTGCCGCCCGTAACGCTGATCTGCAACTGATAAATCGCCAGACCGCCCGCCGCGACCGTAGCTGAGGTCGATCCACCGGGAGCTGCGACGGCCGCAGAGAAGGTGATGCCTGCTCCGCTGAGCGGTATGACCTGCGGACTTGACGGATTGTTGCTGACAATGGTGAGCGTGGCAGACTCGGGGCCCGCCACCGTGGCCGTAAAGGTCACTTGTATGGCGCAGCCTGGACCCGCCGGCGCGAGCACCATGCCGGCACAGCTGTCGGATGTGACAACGAAGTCGGCGGCATTTGCGCCGCTGACCGCATCCGACGATATTGTCACTGCATGGTTTCCGGGGTTAGTGACATTGATGGTTTGGTTGGCCGAAGCGCCGCTGCCCAGCAGTTGCGTGGCAAAGGTCAGGCTGTTAGCCGAAAGCACCGATTCCGGAGCCGAAACGATAAGCCCGGGCACGCCGCGGACGACGTCGTTGTCGGTGTCGGCAATCAGCAAATTGCCGCTGAGATCGCCCATGGAAAAGAATGGGTAGTTGAGTTCGGCGCTGGTCGCCGGCCCTCCGTCGCCGGTATAGCCCTCTACTCCATCGCCCGCCACCGTGAAAATCGTGCCGTTGGCCGGCAAGGTGTAACTGCTGCCGGTAACCTCGTAAACCTCGCTGTTGTCTTCGTCGGTAACGAAGATGTTGCCGGCATAGTCTACAAACACTCCGGGAGCCCAAACAAAATAGGCGTCAAGGGCGGGTTCAGGGGTGGTTGTGACATAAGCACCGGCGCAGCAATAGTAATCGCCCGCCACGGTCGTAATATTGCCGTAATCAGGAATATCCGTGGGGTTCAGGCTCACTTCGCGGATCACGTAGTTGTCTGAATCCGCAATGAAGAGGTCACCTGAGGTATCCAGGGCCACGCCCGTGGGCCAGTCCAGCTCGGCGCTGGTCGCCGGGCTGCCATCACCGAAATAGCCCGTGCTTCCATTGCCGGCCACGGTGGTAATAATGTTAGTGGCAGCATTGACCTCGCGGATCCTTTCGTTGTCTGAATCCGCAATGTAGAGGTTCCCGGAGAGGTCCAGGGCTAAGCCTTGGGGATCACACAACTCGGCAACGGTAGCAACGCTGCCATCGTTCGAATAATTGCAATCCCCAGTGCCCGCGAAGGTGTAAATGAGGCCGGTAACACCATTGACCTCGCGGATGACTGCACTGTAATAATCAGAGATGTAGATGTCGCCGGAGTTGTCCACGGCCACGCCGACGGGGTACCTCAGCTCGGCGCTGGTTGCCGCGCCTGAATCGCCCGTATAGCCATATATGCCGTTACCCGCCACGGTGGAAATCGTGCCCGTGGAGACGTTAACCTCGCGGATAACAGAATTATCCGAATCCGCAATGTAGACGTTCCCGAAGACGTCCAGAGCCATGCCCAATGGTTCGTCCAACTGAGCGTTGGCCGCGGGGCCGCCATCGCCGGAGTAACTGAAATATCCATTGCCCGCCACGGTGGAAATGTCGGCTGTGGCGGCAACCACCTCGCGGATGACATAATTCTCAGAATCTGCAATGTAGAGATCGCCGAAGCTGTCTACGGCCACGCCCTCGGGCTCGTTCAATTCCGCTTTGGTAGCCAGACCGCCGTTGCCTGTATATCCCTCGGTTCCATTACCCGCCACGGTGCTGATAATGCCCGTGGAAATAACGACCTTGCGGATCGCGTTGTTGTCGGTGTCCGCGATGTAGAGGTTGTTGGAGCTATCCACGGCCACGCCCTCGGGCCAATCCAGCGTGGCGCTGGTGGCAGCGCCGTTATCGCCCGAATAGCCAGAGCCCGCGGCGTAATTGCCGGCCACGGTATAGATATCGCCGGTGGTATCGCCATGGGGAGGGGTGGAGCCGGCGACCAGGCGGATCACCTCGTTCTCTGTATCCGCAATGTAGATGTTGCCGTTGCCGTCCACGGCCACGCCCTCGGGCTCGTCCAGCTGGGCGCTGGTGGCCGGGCCGCCGTTGCCTGAATAGCCAAAGCTTAGGGGAATGCCCGCCACTGTGGTAATCGTGCCCGAAGAGACTTCGCGGATCACTTCGTTCTCTGTATCCGCAATGTAGAGATTGCCGGAGCCGTCCACAGCCAAGCCCTCGGGCTCGTCCAGCTCGGCGCTGGTGGCCGGGCCGTGATCGCCCCCATAGCTGCAGATTCCATTGCCGGCCACGGTATAAATATCGCCGGCGGTATAGGGGCCGGCGGTGGTAGCGGCGACCATGCGGATCACGCAATTATCTGTATCCGCAATGTAGAGGTCGCCGGAGCTGTCCACAGCCAAGCCCTCGGGCTCGTCCAGCTCGGCGCTGGTCGCCGGGCCGGTATCACCCAAATAGCCCCAGGTTCCATTGCCTGCCACCAGGGTGAGAACGCCGGCGGCGCTCATCTCGTAAACCACATTTTCGGTTGCAAAGTACGTGTCGCCCAAGCCATCGAGGACAACGGCCTGCGGATAGAAAATTGAAATCGAGGTCGCGGTGTCGCCGTTGAGGGCGGCGTAGCCGCTGCCATAGAAGGTGCTGATGTTCTGCGAGTGAGCCGAGACGGCAAATGCCACGGCGAGGATGGTAACACAGAGTGTCTTTACTTTCATCGAAGTCAGCATGGTCAATTCCCTCCCATCAGCGGATTGTCACGGAGGCCAAGCATCAGTGTCCGCGTTGTGCCGTCGGCGTTTTGCACGGTGGCCTGAAAGTGCAACGGGCGTCCATGGGTGAACTCGAGATACTCCTGCCGCGAGGTCACGACGTCCTGGGTGAGTTTCGCCGCGGTGTTCGCTTTGAGGTCCAGCGACGAGGCGATCGGCTGCAGGCGCATAGGAGCGCTGTTCGGCTGTCCCGCAACCGGATGAGCGGAATGAAAGACAAGATTAGTGAGCGTTATGCCACTCGTGGATCGATTGGCCAAGCGCAGTTGCAGGGAAAGCTTAACCTCGTGTGGATTGATTGAGGTAACGCCGGTAATGTGATACGTACCGGCGACGACACTGGCGCTCGATGCTTGTCCTTGCGCGGACCTTCCTGCGTTCAGTAACAGGAAAAGTGCCGCGACAACAACAAGATTCACTCTGAATCTCATCATTTTCCGCTCCTTTTTCCCTTTTTCAGGGTTGTGAATACGACAAGTAGCCCGTCTCACATGATAAACATATTAGACATAAATTCCTCTTTGTCAATGATTTATTGCTTAAGAGAATCCGCCAGGGGCGTGGAGGCGAGTCTTTAGAGAATAGCCTTGCGTCCGGTTAGATTGTGAATAGATTCAGTTGGTTAGCGGAAGCCTGCAGTTCATTTGTGTGGAGATGGGACTGAAGGGCGCATGAAATCTCAGTTTTCTCAAAGATCGAGACCGGCAGAATCTGTAGACAAGTATAGAGCGAGGCATCGAGCTTCAATTCCTTCCTGACGATCGCGATGAACACATCGGCGGCGACGGCGCACCATATCCGGCTCCTTACGGCGTTCTCGCTGGTGGCGAGGAAGCGTTTGATGCGATCGATCGCTTACAACCGCGCAAAGTCCAGATAGCCCCGGTCCATGATGTAGAAGCATCCAGCTTCCACTCTTTGTCAATCTGCCTGACGTCTTCGGCCAGTTGACCTCTGCCTGAGAACTGCGCAAACTCGCGCTGAAGCCGATTTCCACCCTCAAAAAAAAATTGCTATTCTTTCATCACTCGGCTATGATCCAGAAATGCAAGGTTGCCCCTGTTGTCGCCGCTGTATGCTGCTTCGCGCGCGCGGGTAACCCTGGCCTGAAATTCCAATAGACAATCCACGGTTCTTCAATGCCCGCGTTACAGCTTAGCTGTCGCGGGTTTTCTATTTCTGTCCCCAAAAGGAGAACATGACACAAGCCATTGAAATAAAAGAGACTAAGGCCCAGCGAGCGGAGCGCCTGAAGCGCGAGAAGAACCCCTGGGAGGCCTTTGACGAGGTGCGCGCCTTTGCCCGCGCAGGCCGCACGAGCGTCGACCCCGAGTGGGCCGCGACTTACTTCAAGTGGTGGGGCATCTATACCCAGGGCGACGGCGTAGGCGCCACCGGCGGGAAGGGCGGCGAAGGCCTGGTCTCCGAAACCTTCATGATGCGCATTGGCATCCCCAACGGCATCGTCTCGGCCAGCCAGCTTCGCGTCATCGGCTCGCTCACCCGCAAGTACGCCCGCAACCTGGCCGACATCACCGTCCGCCAGAACATTCAGCTTCACTGGCTCACTATCGAATCGCTCCCCGAGGTCGTGGATGCACTGGACGCGATCGGACTATCGCCCAAAGGCGCGTGCGGCGACGTGGTGCGCAACGTGACCGGCTGCCCGCTTTCCGGGATCGCCGCCGATGAGCTCATCGACGCCTCGCCGCTGGCCGCCGAGATCTCGCATCTGCTCAAGGCTAACCCGGAGTTCTATAACCTGCCGCGTAAATTCAAGATCTCCGTCACCGGCTGCCCCTCCTGGTGCACCTATCCGGAGATCAACGACATCGGCCTCACGCCGGTGAAATACAAGGGCGAAGTCGGCTACACGCTGCGCGTCGGAGGCGGGCTCTCCACCGAGCCGCATCTCGCCGTTCGCCTTGACGCCTTCATCCTGCCGCATCAGGCCGTCCGTGCGGTTCGCGCCGTCGCCGAGATCTTTCGCGACCAGCAGGGCCTGCGCGAAAACCGCGAACGCGCCCGCATGAAGTATCTCTTCCTCAAAGAGGGCTGGACCGCCGAGAGCTTTTTGGCCGAACTGCAGTCGCGGCTCGACTTCACGCTTCTGCCTGGCGTGCCCGAGCAAGTGCCCGACGAGATCCTCCGCGACCACGCCGGCGTCCATCCGCAGCGCCAGTCTGGCCTCAGCTACGTCGGGGCATCCGTTCTTCGCGGCCGGATGACCGGGGAGCAGTTGGAAGCCGCCGCCGAGCTGGCCGAGCATTTCGGCAGCGGCGCACTCCGCGCTACTATATCTCAAAATCTGCTGTTCATCGATATTCCAAATCACAAGACCGCCGAACTAGCCCGCGAGCTTGGCCAAATCGGTCTTTACGTCGATGGATCTCCTTTCTGGCGCGGGGCCGTGGCTTGCACGGGCACTGAGTTCTGCAAGCTGGCCATTACGGAGACCAAGGGCTTTACCCGCTGGCTGGTGGACGAACTTGAAGAGCGCCTGCCTGAGTTCGACCAGCAGCTCAAGTTGCACGTAACCGGCTGCCCCAACAGTTGCGGCCAGCACTGGATCGCCGACATCGGCCTTGAGGGCAAGAAGATCAAGCACGAGGGCAAACTCACCGATGCCTTCTACTTCTGCCTCGGTGGAGCGGTGGGCCGGCACGCATCCATCGCCCGCCCGGTCGGTTTCCGCTGCTCTGCGCCGCTGGTCCCCGAAGCCATTGAGCGCCTGCTCCGCTATTACCTGGCCAACCGCCTGCCCGAGGAAAACCTTCGCGCCTGGTTCGGCCGCTACTCCAACGACGAACTGCGCGCGCATCTGGCCGGCGAAGTTCTGGATGCCGTTGAGCGCGATGCGCCTGCCGGCCGCGTCCCGTACGCAGCTGACTAAGGATCAATTCATGAACTTGCTCCCGATCTTTCTCTCGCTCGCCGGCCGCCGCTGCCTCCTGGTAGGCGCGGGCAGCGTTGCGCTCGATAAGATCGGTAGCCTGCTCAAGACCGGGCTTCAACTCCGCGTCGTCGCCCCCCATGCGCGACCGGAAGTCCGGCAGTTGGCCGCTGAAGGCAAAATCGAATGGGTCGAGCGCCGTTTCGAGCTCTCTGACCTCGACGGCAACTTCCTGGTCATCGCCGCCACTGATTCGCCTGAGGTCAACGCGGCTGTTTATCGAGGCGCCGTCGAGCGAAGCATCCTTTGCAATAGCGTCGACGACATTCCCAATTGCGATTTCTTCTTCGGATCGGTGGTCAGCCGGGGCGACCTGCAGATCGCCATCTCCACTGCCGGAGAAAGCCCCGCTTTCGCCCAGCACTTGCGCCGCGAAATCGACGAGCTACTGCCTGATGATCTCGGCCCGTGGCTTCGAAATCTGGGTCAACTACGCCGCGAGATTCTCAACACGCTTCCCCGCAGCGAGGACCGCAAACATTTGCTGCATCAACTGGCCCAGCGCCCGGTCTTCTCATCCAATTCCCGCGCGGCAATCCCCGTTCTTCCCGAACCGGTTCGGCAAGAGGTTGAGGAAGATCCACGCGCTTCCGCGCAAACGGTTTATCTGGTGGGAGCCGGCCCCGGCGACCCCGATCTGCTTACCGTCAAGGCCGTGCGTCTCATCCGGACTGCCGACGTGATTCTGCACGACGACCTTGTCCCGCAGGCGATTCTCGATTACGCCTCGCCTGCAGCCGAAATCGTCAACGTAGGAAAACGCTGCGGTAGCAAGACCATCACACAGGACGAAATCAACGCGTTGATGATCGAACACGCGCGCGGAAATCGCAGCGTGGTTCGCCTCAAGAGCGGCGACCCGCTCATCTTCGGCCGCGCTGCCGAGGAGATGAATGCCCTTGCTGAAGCGGGCATCGCCTTTCAGGTGGTCCCTGGAATCACCGCCGCCTTTGCCGCCGCCGCGGCCATCGGTTGTTCCCTCACCGACCGCCGCAGCGCGTCAAATGTAATTTTCTCCACCGGCCATCACGCGCAGTCGCACAATGAGTCGCCGCTGCCGGAGCTGGAAGACGCGACCCGCGTCGTCTATATGCCCGGCCGCGACCTCAGTCTGCTGGCCCAGGAATGGCTCCAGCAAGGCCTCCCGCCGGACTTCCCCTGCGCCATCGTCTCCCGCGCCGCCCAGCCCGGCCAGCAAGTCCTATGCACCACGCTCGCCGCCCTCGGCGACGCCGCACCCACCCTCGCGCCCAGTTTGCTCATCGCCGGATGGGCCGTCAGGGAGATAGTTGCCGCAACTCATCGTGCGGCAATCGGCGCTCCAGTCACAGCCGGAATCCCATGGTGATCATCTTCTGACCGCAGGCGCATTGTATTCTTATTTAGAAAGATGGCCAGAGGTTGATATGAAAGATTCACCACTTGGCAGTAACTTAGGCCACCCACCGCGTCTTCCGGATGAGAGTTCGCTCGATCCCTCGGATTGGCAAGCATTCCGGCAACTGGCGCATGAAGCTCTCGACGAAGCCATTCGCTTCCTGGAGACGGTTCGCGACCGGCCGGTATGGCAGAAGGTGCCGGACGAAGTTCGCGCTCATCTCTCTGCTCCGCTGCCGAGAGAAGGAACGCCGCTCCCATTGGCCTATCGGGAGTTCACTGAAAACATCATGCCCTATGCCACAGGGAACATCCATCCCCGTTTCTTTGGATGGGTGCATGGTTCGGGCCAGGCCGGCAACATCGTCGCGGAACTTTTGGGCGCGGCCATGAATTCGAACTGCGGCGGCCGCGATCATGGCGCGATTTATGTTGAACGTGAAGTGATTAACTGGTTCAAGGAATTGTTTGGTTTCCCCCGTGAGTCCGCAGGTTTGATCGTGAGCGGCACCTCCATGGCCAATCTAATCGCCATCGGCGTGGCAAGGAATTCCATCAGCGAGAATATGCGCAAGGAAGGAGTGCAAGGGCTGCCGCGCAGCCTGGCAGCTTATGCCTCCGCGGAGGTGCATGACTCTGTGGTGAAAGCGTTGGAAATCCTCGGCATCGGGAGTTCGTCCTTACGCAGAATACTAGTGAATCCCGATTACACCGTGAATGTTAATGCGTTGAAGGAAGCTATTGCGAGCGACCGCGCGGCAGGGTATCAGCCCTTCTGCGTGATTGGCTCGGCCGGCACGGTGAACACGGGCGCGATCGATGATCTCAACCAATTGGCATCGCTCTGTGCAAACGAGAAATTGTGGTTCCATGTTGACGGCGCTTTCGGCGCGCTCTGCATGATGAGTGAACGGCTGCGCCCCCGCTTGAAGGGAATTGAACGGGCTGACTCGCTGGGATTCGATTTTCATAAGTGGGCACATGTGCAGTACGATGCCGGCTGCATTCTGGTGCGGAACGGCGCTGCATATCGCGCTGCATATTCAATGCGGCCCGCTTATCTTCAGCACGCTGATCGCGGCCTCGGAGCTGGCGAGGACTGGCCGTGCGACTATGGCCCCGAGCTATCGCGCAGCTTCCGCGCACTAAAAATCTGGTTTGCGTTGAAGGAACATGGAACCAGCCGTATCGGCGAACTGATCGATCAAAACTGCGCGCAGGCCGAGTACCTGGCCCATCGCATTGAAAGCGAGCCCCAGTTAGAGCTTCTTGCGCCAGTCAGCCTGAACATCGTTTGCTTCCGGCTGCGAAGAGATGGACTCGATGCGGCTGCGCTCGACAAACTCAATAAAGATATAGTTGCCGATGTTCAGGAGAGCGGAGTTGCCGCCCCCTCGACCACGCGCATCAAGGGCCAGTTGGCCATCCGTGTGAATATTACAAACCACCGCACACAACGGCCCGATCTCGACGCTCTGGTTGATGCCGTCCTGAAGGCTGGGCGGATGCGCTAGAACGGTCCTTCAATTTACTTACTTTTGCAAAAGACTAAAAGTCAGACGAATCAAGGTGGGTGCTGTACTTATCAAGATAAGCGAACGGAGTATCGCTGCAGATAAATGCCGCTACCACCTCGCCATCGGCATTGCGGAGTTGATCCAGGGTGGAATCCTCCTTCTTTTCCTCCAGGAACCGCTGCAACGCAACCAATGCAAAGCCCGAGCTAGGGCCCGCCACTATGCCAGCGCGGCATAGTTGCATGCTTCTCTTATAAGACTCGACGGTCCCTACTTCGATAATCGCATCGGCCGCGCCCTTCCAATCGAATTCGATTTCGCGCAGGCGCGCCAGTGACCTTACGCCCGGTACCGCCTCGCCCGGCCTGCAGATTCCGCCTACGAGGCTGACATTCCGCTTATTTCGTTTGAAGTATCTACTCGCGCCCACGAGAGTTCCCGTGGTGCCGAGTCCGGTGGCAAAGACTGTGATTTTTCCCCGCGTCTGGTTCCAGATTTGCGGCGCAATCCACTTTTCGCAAGCTGCCGGATTGGCTTCGTTCCCATACTGCCCGGCATTGAAAAATCCCGGCCGCTCTCCCATGGCACGCGCATCGGCTATGCCGGAGAACCCCAGCGGATCTTCTCTCTTCAGCGTAGATTCGACCCCGGCCACGCGAAGAATCTCAAGTTTTCCCGGCGCTATATCCCAGGGCAGGATGGCCATGGTTCGAGGTATTTCAAAGAGAGTTGCCAGCACAGCCAGCGAGAATGCCGCATTGCCGGAAGAGTTCTCAACCAGAGTATGCACGCCGTCGAGCCTGCCGGAGGCTTTGGCTTCGATCAGCATATTCAGCATAGGAAGCGACTTGATGTTCAGGAGCGGAAGAAGATACATCAACTTCGCAAAGATGCGAACGCCCTCGGCGCGGCAAGGGTTGAACTCGCCGGGAAGTTCAACAAGTGGAATGGGGGGGGAATTGTCGGGATTGAGAAAATCCCTGATAGCCGTGCTGCCCTCAAATACATTCAATCCGAATTGGCCGTTCGGCGAGTTCATGTTTCCCTCCCCCTGGCATTATATGTTACACATTTTTGCCTCCCGGCTGCGTGAGGTATATTGGTCTGTAGCCGAGAGGCAATGTGGATATTGCGGATCGAATTAGCTTCTCCAATGCGACGGTGCAAGCTCGCTCGGCATTTCCACCGGAAGGTACAACGCTAATTGCAAAAAGCCATTCCACAATCGAATCTCCTAAATCGTTCAATAATGAGGAAACTGTGAATAAAACATTAAGAAAGTTACTAAGGCCCTGTTGGCGGACCTTTACGAACGTGTTACCCGCGAAGTGGCACGTCGTAATCGATCATGTAAGGGTCTTTGGAAAGCTGCCGAATCTCAACAACCCGAGAACTTTCAACGAAAAGATCGCTTATAGAAAATTATACGATCATGACCACAGAATGCCCACGCTGATCGATAAGATCGCTGCCAAAGAGCTGATGGCCGCCAGGTTCGGTCCCGACTTCATTATCCCAACGCTGGCAACGTTTGAAAGCGAGAAGGAAGTTAACTTCGACGCCCTCCACTATCCGTGCGTTATCAAAGCAAATCACGGCTCCGGCATCAATTTTTTCCTGAGGGAGCGGCCAGTCGATGAAAAGAGAATTCGACGGGAGCTACACAGTTTTCTTCATCGCAGCTACGATGTATTGTATGAAGAATGGGCATATTCCAAGATTCATAGACGTCTCCTCGTAGAGCCATTGATCGAAGGGGGAGCGCATGGCCTGGTCGATTACAAGTTCCATACGTTTAGCGGGCGGGTGTTTGCCATTCAAGTTGATGTTGACAGGTATATTGGTCATCGGCGCTGTATATTCGATCCCAACTGGGTGAAAATGCCTGTCGAGTATTACTACCCTCAGCCCTCGTATACGGTTCCCCCGCCTGCCATGCTGCCGGATATGCTTCGTTACGCAGAGCAGATCGGCGAAGAATTCTCATATGTCAGGGTCGACCTATACGAGATTGCAGGCCAGGTAAAGTTTGGCGAAGTGACGTTTTACCCGGAAGCCGGTTTGGGGATATTCAACCCGCCGGAATTCGACCAGGTATTTGGGGCACAGTGGCTCTGAGTCATGCCTGGGGCTCTGCAAATTATTGGGTTGCATTTTTATGAATATTTCCCGCTACGGAATAACGGCGGCGCGTCAGCATCACCCCGCCCAGGAAATCCAGTACAGCTTTGGGATGCTCATGCTCGAAGATTCGCATGTCTCTGACAAACAACTTCGACAGAATCTTGATAGTCGGAAATAAAGATCCGGCTTTATGCGTCAGCCGGTTATTGGTTAGCCGGTAAAGGAAGTACCGGCAGTTCCAGGATAGATTGAGCAGCAGTATCTTCACCCGGGTTCCGGTGTCCACCGCAATCCTTTCCCGGCTTGACAGGGCTGCTCGCCGAAGCAATCCAGGGTTGAGGAAAAGCAGGATGCTGGCAGCCTTCTTCTCTTGCCCGAATAACTCGCGCTGGACACCGCTCTCTTCAACGATGCGCCTGGGAATGGGGCGATCGTAATCGTTGTTCAATGTGTAGGGCTTCATCTCTTCCATTCTTGAGATGGCGAAGATTTGTGAATGACGGCGGGTCCCGATGATAGGAACTGGAATGTGGATGAAATTCCGTTGCAGACGGAATTCCTGCAGGCTGCCGCCGCAGAGATCGAGGCGCGAAACTATCTCGTTCGGCTTGGACTCCATGTCCCAGTGATGGTCGCCATAAAAAGCCGTCATTAGCGCGCGTCCATCGAGAAAGTGCGAAAAATCGCGATAGCAGTAATCCTCTCCTCCCATGCCGGAAGCCAAAAACTCAGCCACATCTTCGAAGGAGTCCACTCGTTGTGTCCGCTCTGCTTCGATGACCTCCAGCCCCAGGGCCTGGCCAACCGGCAGACCGCTGTCATCGGCGCCGTCGCGTGAGGTTTTGAGCGTGATCGCGGTACGGCATCCCAGTTGACTTGCAATCGCGGAAACCGCCGAGGAATCGTAACCGGAAGAGCAAGTGGTCAAGGGACTGAATTTTACCGAGCGCCCTGGGTCGCTGGCATTCGCAAGCGCCGATCCTACGGTCTCCTTCAGGTACCTGACGTATGAGTTATAGTCCGTAAAAGGCGCGCCGTTGGGCTTTCGGGCATGGGCGGCCGTCAAGTCTTCCGCCACCCTCAGGTTATCGAACAGGATCCATGAAATGTTCCCCGCGTTTGTGCTGGCAAGATGCTTTTCATACGCATCGATTCCCAAGGCAGCGGATGCAAATCGCGAGCCATAACTCAGGTCAACGGGAAGCGTTGCTCCGTGGAATTCCAGCAGGAAGCAGAGCGAATTGGAGACAGCCAGTTCGCCGCCGCGAGACAGCGTGAAGATCCCCTCAAGGGTATGCGAGGGGGCCGCGAAATGATGGACGCCGCCGTCTATCTTCAGGCCGCTGCCAAATACATCGGGGCAGTTCGCAAAGTCGCCGGTCAGCCATTTCCCTGAAAAACAACCTTCAAAAAAACCATCCGGCAAGAGTTCAACGGACCTTCCGTGAATTAATTCGGGGCGGCTTTGATATCCCATCCGATAGAGCCATGCCATTGGAGGAAGAGATGGAACCAAGCGGGCGTCAAAAGGTAACATGAGTGCTCCTCGATGATGTAGAGCGATAACCGTAGTTACCAGGGTTCGCTGCACATGCAGCGTCCGGCTATGTAGAACCTCTTTTCCCCCCGCGGGAATCATAATTGCGCTGAGAGAGAGGGGTCAAGGAATGGGCATGAGGATCGGGCAATCGATAGAATCTTAATCCGGTGAAGAACCCTCCCGCTTGCCTTCATGCACCTCATCGGACGCGCTTTCAAGCTCAAGCCCAAGCTCATCACGCTGCTAAGCGATCCCAGCCAGGCTGCCCGAGTTCCTGCACTTCGGCAGCCTGGGGCATGGGTCGCAAAACTGCCCCTCTGGCTTATCAGGCTGTGCAAAGCCCTGCAATAACTCTTAAATAATCCCAATTCCGCACCGCTTCATGGGGATTTTCCAAGAACAGGAATTCCGGCCTCCCTTATCCACAAATACACCGCCTCCTACCGTTGACCCTGCCTCCCGGCCTCCGTAGAGTTTGTAATCGGGTGGCAATATTTTCCTCGCCCGCGCGGCGCTGGACGAGTTGCCGCAGCGTTCCTCAATTGCAGCCTTGCGCAGTCACAATCATGCGGAGTGAACATGCTGAAACTTAAAAAGATCCATATCCTCGGCTTCAAGAGCTTTTGCGACCGCACGGAATTGACCGTGCCGGGAGCGGGCATTGCCGTGGTGGTGGGGCCAAATGGGTGTGGCAAGTCGAACATCCTGGACGGGGTGAGCTGGGTGCTGGGCGAGCAGAGCGCCAAGAGCTTGCGCGGCACGCACATGCAGGACGTGATCTTTGCCGGAACCCGCGACCGCAAGGCGCTGGGAATGGCCGAAGTGTCGCTGACCCTGGTCGATCCCGCGGCCTACGAGGGGCCTGTGCCCGTTGAACCGGAGGTGATGGTCGAGCACGACGGCCCGGCCGATTGGGACGAGGAGGAGGTGCGCCGCCTGCGGGCAGTGGAGGCCGAAGAGATCATTGCCAACGAACAGCCGGGCCAGGTACTCGAGGAGGACGGGCCCGATCAAATGTCCGGTCAAAATCCAGATAAGCCTCAATCCGCGGCCACCGTCGAGGGTCCGCAGGCGGTGGTGCTCAAGATTCGCCGCCGCAAGTTCCAGCGCACGCCGCAGAAGGGCGAGGTCGTGATTACCCGTCGGCTATTCCGCACCGGGGAGAGCGAGTACCTGCTGAACGGCAAGCTGTGCCGCCTGCGCGACATTCAGGACATCTTCATGGGCATGGGCCTGGGGCCGGATAGCTACGCCATCATCGGGCAGGAGCGGATCGGCCAACTGCTCAGTTCCAAGCCGCATGAACGCCGGGCCATCATCGAAGAGGCGGCGGGAATTACGCGCTTCAAAACCAGGAAGCGGCTGGCCGAACTGCGCCTGGAGAGCGCCCGGCAGAATCTGGCCCGCGTGGACGATATCTTCGAGGAAGTCACGCGGCAGATGAACAGCCTGAAGCGGCAGGCGTCGAAGGCGGAGCGGTTTGCCGCCGTGCGCGACGAGCTGCGCGGACGGCTGCGCGTGGTGCTGGCCAGCCGCATGGCGCTGATGGATACGGAGCTGGCCCGGCTGGAGCAGGAAATTGCGGCCCTGACGGAGCGCATCAACGGCTCGGCGGCGGAGATCGGTACGCAGGAAGCCAGCCAGCACACGCTCACCGAGCGCGGCTATGAGCTGGACCGCGAGGGCCAGGAGGCGCAGAACAGGGCCAGCGAAGCGGCCGTCGAGCTGGAACGGGCCACGGCGCGGGAGCGCAGCAACGCCGAACACGTGGGCGAGCTGGAGACGCGGATCGCGGCGGCCGTTGCGGAACTTGAGCAGACACGGACGCAGTTGGGCTCGATCGCCGAGGAGCGGGCGCAGCATCACGCGTTTCTTGAGACGGCGGCCGGCGAGGCCAGGGCCTTTCGCCAGAAGGTAGAGGCGCGCCAGCAGGAGGCGCGCACGGCGGCTGAAGAGGTTTTCACCGCGGAGCGGGAGTTGGAAGCCAGCCGCCACCGCGTCATGCACCTGTTGACCCTGGCCGGCAACGCCCGCAACCACATGGCCCAGGGAGAAGAGAGCCTGGCAGCCCTGGAACGTGAGGCGGAGCGTTTGCAAGCGGAGATAGGCCAGGCGCGGAACGAGCAGGAAAAACTGGGCGCCGAGAGCGCACAGGCCCGGCGCAGCTTTGAGTCCGCGGCTGAGACGCTCAAGCGGCTGGAGGGTGAGATTGCGACGCTTCGCGAGACCCTGCAGGCAAAGCGGGCCGAGGAGAACACGCAGCGCGCGCGCGCCAATCAACTGCGCAGCGAGCAGGCCACCGTGGCCGGGCGGCGCGAGTCGCTGGAGGCGCTGATTCGCAACCACGGCTACTCCACCGACACCGTGCGGCGGCTCCTGAAGCCCGGCGCGCTTGCCCCAGGCATGGCGCCCATGGGCACGCTGGCGGACTTCCTGGAGGTGAGTGGCGCGCATGAGGCCGTGGTGGACGAGTTCCTGCGCGAGGAGCTGAATTATGTGGTGGTGGCAAGCTGGGTAGCTGCCGAGGAGGGCGTCCGCCTGCTCAAGTCCGGCGTGGATGGCCGCGCCACCTTCCTGATCCATCCTCCTGGTGCTGCGCACGGCAGCACTTTGGAAGAGAGCAAAGACACAATCAGCGGCCCCGGCCTCACCCCGCTCAAGGACTCGATCCGGGTGCTGAATGGCTTTGGGCGGTCTCTGGAAGCGATCCTGCCCAAACTCAAGAACGGTTACCTGGTCGAGGACTCGGCCCAGGCGCAGCGGCTGGCCGCCCAGCACACTTCCGCCTATTTCCTCACGCCCGAGGGTGAGTGCTTCCACAATGCGACGGTAACCGGCGGCAAGCCGGCCAGCGAAGGTCCGCTGGCGCTCAAGCGCGAGTTGCGCGAGACCGAGATCCGGCAGGCCAAACTGGAGACCGGCGTGGCGCAGGCGGAGGCTGAAGCGGCAGCGCTGACCAGGACCATCGAGGAGTTGACCCTGCAACTGGAAGCGAGTAGCGAGGAGCGGCGGCAAGCCGAGACCGACACCGCCAACCAGGGCGCGGCGTTGAAGCAGATGGAGGGCGAGGCACAGCGCATCGAGCGGCGGCTCGAGGAGTGGGAGGCGCAGGCGGCGCGCAACAAGGACGCGCGCGAAGCCAAAAGAACCGGCATCGACCAGAAGCGCGAGGAGACTGTCCGCCTGGAGGCCGAGCATGCGCAGGCCGAGGCCGGCCTGGATGAGTTGCAGGCGCAACTGGCCACGCTGCGCCAGATGCGCGAAGGCTTGCAGCAGGAGGCGGCACAGGTAACCGCGGAACTGGCCGGCCTGGAAGAACGGCGGCGTGGCGCCGAAGCTGCCTTCCAGCGCATCGACCGGCTCCATGCCGACCTGGAGCGCCGTGTTCTGGCCATCGAGCAGCAGCGGGCGGCCGCGGAGCAGGAGCGGGAACAGCGCATCGGCGAGAGCGCCGCGCTGGCCACGCGGCAGAAGGAACTGGAGGACGCGCGCGCCGAGGCGCTGGCGCTGGCGCAGATGCTTGCCAGCCAGGCGCAGGCGCTGCGCCACGAATTGACCACCATCGAAGCGCAACTGAAGACCGGCCGTGCCACTCTCGATCAGTTGCGCGAGGACCGCGCGACCCGTTCCAGCGAGGTGGCCAAACTGCGCTCCGATCTTGAGCACCTTGAAGCGAGCTGCCTGAACGAGGTGAACGTCGAGGCCCAGGTATTGCGCGCCGATCAAATGATCGAACGCATGGCGGACGAGGCTATGGCCGCCGAGGAGGAGACCTGCCGCGCGCTGCGCCAGCGCATCGAGCAGATGGGCCCGGTGAACATGATGGCCCTGGATGAGTACAAGGAGACAGCCGAGCGCCACGGCTTCCTGGAAACGCAGCGCAAGGACCTGATGGAGTCGATCGAGAACACGCAGGACACCATCAAGGAGATCGATCAGATTTCGCGCACCAAGTTCGAGGAGGCCTTCGCCAGGATCAACGAGAACTTCGCCCAGGTATTCGCCGGGCTGTTCCAGGGCGGGCAGGCCTTCCTGCGCGTCACCGACCAGGAAAACCAGGCCGAGAGCGGCCTGGATATCGTGGCCTCGCCGCCGGGCAAGAAGCTGCAAAATGTGCTGCTGCTCTCGGGCGGCGAAAAGTCGCTCACCGCGCTGGCCCTGCTGGTGGCCATCTTCCAATTCCAGCCCAGCCCCTTCTGCGCGCTCGACGAGGTAGACGCCGCGCTGGACGAGGCCAACGTAGGCCGCCTGGGCGATTTGCTGCACTCCCTGAGCAAGGACACACAGTTCCTGCTGGTCACCCACTCCAGGCGCATGATGCAGTCCGCCGACATGATCTACGGCGTGACCATGCAGGAGCCGGGCGTCTCCAAAGTGGTGAGCGTGCGCCTGGACAGCCGCCGGCAGCAGCGCGCAACGGCATAGTGCAGCTAACACTGCTCTTTGGCTTTCTTTTCTGCAATGGTCGAAAGCCCCTTTGCTATTACGATCGCCAGGATTTTGTAGAGAGAAAAAACGATTATCGAGTACATCGCAGATGAGGGGTTCACCAGATACTTGTCAAAGTAATGCGATTTGTCAGATAGCCAAGCTTCGCGCCCAAGCTGGTGATATTTCTCATGCATTCTATGTTCATGAAGCCCGATTAAGGTTCCAATCGTGGCCACGGAAATGAGTTCCGAGACGATCTTGACTTTCATGCAGTTTAGTTTACAGCCCAGACGTCAGGTTCTGATCTCTGCCCCCTGACCCCTGTTTTTCAGACAAAAAATCGCCCCCGAAGGATCACTTCTCTTCGGAGGCGCTTGCATGAAACAAGATAAAGACGGGGACCAGTAGCCGGCGCTGGAGGTCGGTAGCGCGCAGCTACTGGTGATCCCTGCACAAACGAAGCTAGCCGCGGCTTCCCCTTTCCACTGCTGCCTCGTGTCGCCCGGCTCTAAGAGAGTGTGCTTACAACTCTCTGAACCATGTTGACAAATGGAGTGTCGCCCATGCGGGATGAGCGGTCCTGTGACGGCTGTCACAGGAGTATGTGATATTTTTCCACAGGACTTTTCAGTAATTCTAACCAAATCATTCCCCCCGTTACTGGTCAATTTTGAACACTTCGAGCGAAAAATCTCTTAATTGACAAAACCCGGCTCTCGCTGGAAAATCGGAGATTCAGTTCCCTCCGAGGTAAGGTCTTCCCGTGACTGCTCTCCTGACAACGAATCTGGGCGCAACTCCCCTGCTTGGCCGCGGCAAGGTGCGCGATCTCTATGCGGTGGACGATGCCTTGCTGCTGGTGGCCACCGACCGCATTTCGGCATTCGACCACGTGCTCGCCACCGGCATTCCGGGCAAAGGCAAGATTCTGACCCAGATTTCGTTGTTCTGGTTCGATTTGCTGTCGGATCTTGTACCCAACCACCTGATCACCGCCGAGGTAACCCGGTTTCCCGCCGCGTTGCAGCCCTATGCCGATCAACTGGAAGGCCGCTCCATGCTGGTGAAGCGGGCAAAGATGTTTCCCGTGGAGTGCGTGGTCCGCGGCTACCTGGCCGGTTCGGGATGGAAGGAGTACCAGAAGGCCGGAACCGTTTGCGGCATTCGGCTCCCCAGCGGCCTGCTGGACGGATCGCAGCTCCCGGAGCCGCTGTTTACTCCCTCCACCAAGGGTGAGGCCGGCGTGCATGACGAGAATATCTCCTTTGCCCGGGTTGAAGCGCTGGTGGGCGCCGCCGATGCCGCGGAGCTGCGCCGCCTGACGCTGGCCATCTACCGGCGGGCTGCCGGTCATGCCGAGTCCCACGGGCTGATCCTGGCCGACACAAAATTTGAGTTTGGCAAAACCCCGGAAGGGATTATCCTAGCCGATGAGGTGTTGACGCCGGATTCCTCGCGTTTCTGGGAGGGTGAGGCGTGGAAGCCTGGAGGGGCGCAGCCTTCATTCGACAAACAGTTCGTGCGCGATTATCTTGAATCAATCCACTGGAACAAGCAGGCGCCCGCGCCTGGACTGCCGGACGAGGTGGTGGAGCGCACGCAGGACAAGTATCTTGAAGCCTTCCGCCGCCTGACCGGACGGAATCTCAGTTTGTAGAGCGTAGCTGGAGCGTAATATGTCGTGGGTGGATTTGGCCATCGTAATTCTCATCGCGTTGTCGGTGCTGGGAGGCCTTCAGCAGGGGTTTTTCCGCTCCGTCTGCTCGCTGGGTGGCCTGTTGCTGGGCCTGGCGCTGGCGGCCTGGAACTACGCTCTCGTCGCGGCGCTGTTGATGCCCCTGGTGCGCTTAGAGCCGGTAGCCGACGCCATCGGGTTCCTGCTGATTGCGCTGGTGGTGATGGGGCTGGCTGGCCTGGTTGGCAACGTCCTGGCAAAGACCCTGCACCGGATTGGGTTGGGCTGCCTGGACAGGCTCGCCGGGGCGGTCTTCGGCTTTTTGCAGGGAGCGCTTCTGGTGACGTTGTGCATTGTGGTGATGGTGGCCTTTTTCCCGCGAGCCCACTGGCTGGAGCAGGCCAGGCTGCCCAGTCTGTTTTTCGGGGCTTGTCATCTGAGTATCCGCATGAGCCCGCACGAGTTGGCGCAGCGTGTGCGGGAGGGGCTCAAGACGCTGGAAGAGGAGACGCCGGGGTGGATGCATCCAGGCGAGGGCAAATCGTGATTTTGGCAGTGCACAACCCAGGGAAAATAGGTCATGATAATCAAGCAGTAAGAGGTGAACGTGAGACGAGAACTGGACAGCCTGGTGACGCAAATGCATTCCAGCGGCATTCCCTACGAGGATGCCGTGCATGAATTCAAGAGGCAATATCTACGCGAAGTATTGGTGGCGCACCGGGGAAACCAGTGTAAGGCGGCCGAAGAGCTGGGCATGCACCGCAACACGCTGAGCCGCGCCATGGCGGAGCTGGGACTGGATCTGGCCGAAGTGCGCGCCGGGCTCAAGCGTCCACCGCGCAGCGAGCGTCCTGTATATAGCGCGGTACGCCCGGTCTACCGCCAAGGCTGACGATTCGGCTCAAGGACATGCTGACAACTCCATCGACCAACGAAGCGCGCGTCGCCATTGAGCCGGGCTTTGCCTGGGACGCGCAGGACGCCTATCTGTTCGATATCGACGGCACGCTGTTGCGCAGCCGCGACCGCGTCCATTTCGACTCCTTCGCCTCCAGCATTCAACGGGTAACGGGATTCGAGGTCACGCTGTCCGGCATCCTGCTGCACGGAAGCACCGATACGGCGATCCTGCGCGAGGCCTGCCACCAGGCCGGCGTTCCCTCCGAGGTTCTGGAGCAACGCACGGAGGCCATCCTGGAAGCGATGCGCCACGCGGTTGCCGAACGGCGCCAGGAGATGGACCTGGTGCGCATGCCCGGCGTGGAACAGGTACTGGACCACCTGGCGCGCAAGGGCGCGCTGCTGGGCGTGGCCTCCGGCAACCTGGAGACCATCGGCTGGATCAAGGTCGAGCAGGCCGGTCTGCGCGAGTGGTTCCGCTTTGGCGGCTTTAGCGATTGCTTTTCCATCCGTTCAGAACTGATCGGCCACGCGGGGCGCATGGCCAGGGAGTTGGCCGGACCCAGAGGGTACCCCGGGGCTCAGATCTGCGTGGTAGGCGATACCCCGCGCGATATTGAGGCGGCGCGCGCCAATTTCATGTCTGTGATCGCCGTCGCCACCGGCAGGTACAGCTTCGATGAGCTGCTGGCAGATCAGCCAGAGGTTTGCGCCTCCACGCTGGCCGATCTGCTGGCGCTGACCCGGACCTCGCAGTGAAACCGCACAGATCGCAAACCAGCGCAACGTCAGACCCTTTGTCGAGGCGAAGGACCCGCCTGTGGACGGCTGGACTCCTGCTGCCTGTTTTGCTGAGCGTCGCTTCGGCCCAGACTGCGAATCCTCTCCCGCCGCAACCGCCAGCGCCCGCGCAGGCCACGCAAGCCCAATCCTTGCCTTCTGTTGCCGCGCCGGAGAGCCAAATCGCCGTGCCGGCTGCCGCTGCAGCCAAAGACGCCCAGCCGGCCAAACCGTCGCGCGGCAGTGACCGCCGGCGCGCAGTCAAGCTCTACCTACAAGCCGGCAAGCTCTTCGAAAAGGAGAGGTTTGAAGAGGCAATGCGCGACTATCGGCAGGCGGCCGAGCTTGACCCCTCCAATGCCGACTACCCGTTGGCGGCCGATCTTGCCCGCAGTCACGCGGTAACGGCGCTGATTCAGGCCGCGGCCAAGGACCGGCTACGCGACGATGCGGCAGGCGCACGCGCCGCTCTGGCTCATGCTCTTGAACTCGACCCCAGAAACATCGAGGTCACCGAGCATCTGTACCAGCTGAGCGACGACGCTTTGCGCGGGCAGTCAAGGCCCCTCTACGAACAGACTGCAAGCACGATCGGCGAAGATGTGACGCTTTTGCCCAGGACCCAAGTACACACTTTCCACATGCACGCCGACCAGACTCAGGTCATCAAGGATGTATTCAAAGCTTACGGGCTGGATGCCACCCTGGACGAGAGCATCCACTCCGCGCAGGTGCGCCTGGACATGGATGATGCCACCTTCGAAGAGGTCACGCGGGTTCTGGGCATGCTCACCGATTCGTTCTATGTTCCCCTGGACGCGCACCGCGTGCTGGTGGCCCACGATACCCGCGAGACTCGCACGCAGTTCATGCGCCAGGAATTGGAGACCGTCTATCTTTCGGGGCTGACCGATCAGGAAATGACCGATGTGACCAACCTGGCCAAGAACGTCTTTCAGATACCACAATCGGTGAAAGATAACACCGCGGGGACGATCACTCTCCGTGGGTCGGCAACTACGCTGAACGCCTTCAATGCGACGCTGCGCGAACTCCTGGACGGGCGCAGCCAGGTGCTGATCGAGGTGCGCCTGATCCAGCTCGCGCACACCAGCGAGCGCAATACCGGAGTCCAGCCGCCGCAGTCCTTTTCAGCTGTGAACGTTTATGCCGAGGAACAGTCCATCCTGACCGCGAACAAGAGCCTGGTGCAGCAGATTATCAGCTCGGGGCTGGCTGCTCCCGGCGATACTCTGGCGATTCTCGGCATTCTGCTCGCCTCCGGCCAGATCTCGAATTCCCTGTTATCCAACGGGATCGCTCTTTTTGGCGGCGGGCTCACGCAATCGGCGTTGTCGCCGGGCGCGATAAAGGCAAACTTCAACCTGAACTCCTCTGATTCGCGTGAGCTGGAAGAGCTTCAGTTGCGCCTGGGCGACGGCGAGGAGGGAACGCTGAAAATAGGTGAGCGTTATCCCATCCAGACCTCCTCCTTCTCGAGCCTGTCGTCCAGTCTCCCCAATATCCCAGGGCTGACCGGCGCGGGAAGCTCCAGCAGCCTGGGCTCGTTACTCTCTGCCGCCAGCAGTGTGCCCAACGTTCCGCAGGTGGAGTACCAGGACCTGGGCCTGACCCTGAAGGCGACCCCCAGGGTGATGCGCAACGACGAGGTAGCCCTGACCATCGACCTGAAGATCGATGCCCTCTCCGGAACCCTCCTCAATGGCAATCCCATCCTCGACAATCGGGCCTATTCCGGAGTGGTGATGCTCAAAAAGGGCGAGGGAGTGGTGGTAGCGGGCGAACTGGACAAGTCACAGAGCCGCGCCATCAGCGGTGTGCCGGGAATCAGCGAGATTCCCGGCCTGAACGACCTGACCGACAAAGATACACAGACGAGCTCTTCGACGCTGCTGATTATTATGACGCCCCACGTCGTTCGCGGAACACACGCGGCCGGCCACTCGCCGATGATGCGGTTAGATAAAAATACTCCGGCGCGGTAAAAATTGCGCCCACCTGGCGCCCACACGGCAAGAAGAGACCCCTATTCAAAGCAATCCCTTGCCTCGGGATCGCTTCGAATAGGGGTCTCTTGTTCCTTTACCGTGGCCCGGCGACAACCGTCTTACTGGGCCACGCCGTCCGACTTGGCCTGGTACATGACGATCTGCTTGAGGGTGTCGTAGGGAGCGGTTGCGGGAGCCGGGCGTCCGTTGACTATCAGCGTGGGGGTCTGGGTGATCTTCAGATCCTGGGCCAGCTTGACCGAGGCATCCACCACGGCCTTGGTCTCCGGGGTTGAGGCGCAGGCTGCGATCTTGGCCGGATCCAGGCCTGCCTTGGTCACCGCGCTGTTCAGGGTCAGAGTGGCGCCATCGGCGGTCGCCAATCCGTCCTGGCCTTCATAGACGGCCGAGGCGAAGGTGAAGAATGCGTCATTGCCGCCCAGCTTGGTCACGCAGGCGCCGTAGTTAGCCGCGCCGGCTGCCTGGGAATGCTGGGGCAGCGGATAGTTCTGGAAGACGATGCGGGCCTTGGGAAAATCCACCGCCAGCTTTTCCATGTTGGGCTGCGCCTCCTTGCAATGGGGGCACTGGAAATCGGCAAATTCGACAATCTCCAGGTCCTTGGAGGCTGAACCCCGGTAGGGACCCTCGGCGTGCGCCTGCACGATCGCGCGGTTCTCAGCGAACGGATGCTCGCCGAAGGGCATCAGATCGTCGCGGGCGATGATGTGCTTGCCGTCGGGCAGAGAATAGAAGATGAACGGATAGGGCTTCTGCTTGCCTGCCTTGTCCCCGAGCAGCACAAACACCCTGCTGACACCTTCCACCGGGGTCTTGAGGATGGCCTCCACCACCCAGATGTTGTTGTCGTCGAAGCCCAGATTGGCCTGGATAAAGGCGTTGACGGTCTCCTTGGTGGGCGATGAGGCGGTGAAATTTGCGGGGTCGGGCTTGGGAAACACGGGCGCCGCGGCGGGGGCCGGCGCAGACGGGGCCTGCGCGGATGGGGCCTTTGCGGGAGCGGCCTGCAGGGATGGAGCCTGCGCGGATGGGGCCTTTGCGGGAGCGGCCTGCATGGATGGGGCCGGCGCGGGTGCGGCCGGAACCTGTTGCTGCGCAGAAGCAACGAACGCGAAAAGGGACAAACACACCAGCGCGGCAACGCTGGAAAAACGGGCGCTGATCATACGGACAGACGGATGAATCAAGCTGTATCTCCTTAAACTGCGGGAAAATTCCCACTCTCTAGCTTATACCTGAACTTTGACGGCAATGGGAAATCTGCGTCCCATGCCAAACGATTTGGAGGTGACCTTCAGGACCGGGGCAGCCTGCTGGCGCTTGTACTCGGAACGCTCCACCAGGCGCACTACCTGTTGGACGAGTTCGAGGGGAAATCCGTGATCCTGGGCGATACGCTCGGGGGTCTCATAGCGCTCCACGTAGGCTTCGAGAATCGGATCCAGAACCTCGTAGGGCGGCAACGAATCGGTGTCCTTCTGGTCCGGACGCAACTCGGCGGAGGGCGGCTTTTTGAGAATTGCCTCGGGAATCATCTCGCCCGAGCGATTGAGCCAGCGGCAGACCGCATAGACGCGCGTCTTTACCAGGTCGCCGATCACCGCCAGGGCCCCAACCATATCGCCGTAGAGGGTGCAGTACCCCACGGCCATCTCCGATTTGTTGCCCGTAGTGAGCACCAGAGCGGAGAACTTGTTGGAGAGCGCCATCAGCAGGGTGCCGCGAATGCGGGACTGGATGTTCTCCTCGGTGGTGTCCGGCCTGGTTCCCGCGAACAGCGCTTCCAGAGAGCCAGTGTACTGCTCAAAGAGAGCGCTGATGTTGATCACTTCATAGCCAATGCCCAGGTTGGCCGCCAACCGGCGGCTGTCGTCGATGGAGCCCGCCGAGGAGTACGGACTGGGCATCCCGATGCCGAGCACATTCTCCGCGCCCAACGCGTCTTTGGCGATGGCCGCCACCAGCGCCGAGTCAATGCCGCCGCTCAGCGCCACGATCGCCTTCTGAAAGCCGCACTTGCGCACATAATCGCGGGTGCCCAGGACCAGGGCGTGGTATGCGGCCGCGGTATCGTCCTCGTCAGGCGCGGGTACGACAGGCGCTCCCAATGAATCCAGGAGCGGATCGACCAGCACCAGGTCCTCCTCGAACGAGGCTGCCTGGGCGATCAGCTCTCCGCGCGCATTGAGGGCCAGCGAGGAGCCGTCGAAGATCAGGCTATCGTTGCCGCCCACCTGGTTCACCATCAGCACGGGCACACCATCCCGCCGCGCAATCGCTGCCAGCATCTGGCGGCGCATGGCGCGCTTCCCGTGCCAGAAGGGCGACGAAGACAGATTGATATGCACCCCGGGATGCTGGCGCATCAGCTCTTCCATGGGATCGACCGTATACAGGCGCCGCGGCCAGAAGTTCTTGTCGTTCCAGGCGTCCTCGCAGATGGTAATCGCCAGCCGCACGCCGTCCAGTTCCACCACCTGCTGCGATCGCGACGGGGCAAAATACCGTTGCTCGTCGAAAACGTCGTAAAACGGCAGGAGGCGCTTATGCTGCTCCAGCAACAGACGGCCGCCATCCAGCAGAACGGCGGCATTCACGGCCGGTTTACCACCCCAGCAACCAGGGCCTGTTGCCGGGGACCCCGGTTTGCCACCCCAGCAACCAAGACCTGTTGCTGGGGACCCCGGTTTGCCCGTCTCACCCTCCGCCGGAAGGGCCACGCCTGCCAGCACGGCGGTCGGCAAATCGCGCGTTGCACCGGCCAGCTCATCGACGGCTGAACGGCAGCGGGCCAGGAAACTGGGCTTTTCAAGGAAATCGGCCGGAGGATAGCCGCAAATGACCAGTTCGGAGAAGACGGTAAGCCGCGCGCCCAGCGCAGCCGCGCGGCGGCTGGCGGCAACGATTCTTTCAAGATTTCCGGTGAAATCCCCTACCGTGGGATTGATCTGGGCCAGTGCGATCTTCACATACTTAGTTTAATCCGGCGCAGCAAAGAGGTGCCATTTTGTACTTCAACTGCGAAGGATGAGCGCGTACGTACAGCGTATGGCCTGCATCATCCGGCACGGCATCCTATTCGAGTTGTGTCCAGCCCTTATTCTCTTTGCCGATGTGGAGAACGGCGAATAGGACTGCCACCCCGACGAGCCCAAGGAGAGCTTGAAAGATACTGGCTCCGTTCATCAAGTTGACCGTAATTGTCAGAGCCGCTGTGGCTATGAAGCCGAAGAATCCCCACTTCTTCCATTGAAACAACGCGTATGCGCACACAACATTCACGATCGCGCAAATGGTGAGAACCGGAAACATCCACCTCGGCGCGGAGAAGAAGCTCTGCCCGATTGCCGCACTTGCGATAAGAGAAATGACCACGACCATCGAGTTGCCAAACATCAACAGAAGCAACCACGCGGTCAGGCAACCATGCCGCTGTTTCCCTTCGCTTATCTCCATCTCCCATTGCCCCCAATGGAACGCTTCTTCCGGCCAATAGCATCTTCCGGAGCTTGAAATGAGGTTTTTCAGGTGCCAGTTCCCGCAAGAACCACGCCGATGGTGCGCATGATGATCTTGAGATCCAGCCAGATGCTCCAATTCTCGATATAGGCCACATCCAGCGAGATATAGCTGTCGAACGAGGGGTCCTGGCGCGCCTGCACTTGCCACAGTCCGGTGATGCCCGGAGTCACGTCGAGCCGGCGCAGATTGCTGAGCTTGTACTCCCGAACCTCGCTGGCCAGGGGCGGACGAGGACCGACTATGCTCATGTCGCCACGCAGAACATTGTAGAACTGGGGCAGTTCATCCAGGGAATATTTGCGCAGGAAGCGGCCCAGCCTGGTGATGCGGGGATCGTTCGATATCTTAAAGAGCACGCCCTGGCGTTCGTTCATGTGCATAACGTCGGCGCGGCGCTGCTCCGCGTCGAAGACCATGGTGCGGAACTTGGTACAGCTGAACACGCGGCCCTTCTTGCCGATGCGCTCCGAAGAGTAGAAGATCGGGCCGCGCGAATCCAGCTTGACGGCGATAGCAACGGCCAGCAACAGGGGCGATATGACGATCAATATCAGGAAGGAGAGCACGATATCGAGTACGCGCTTGAGCAACAGGCCAGCCTCGGGCGCCTGGCCGCAGTGCAAAGGAATGGTTGCGAACTGGCCTATATACTCGATGGGACTGCTCCACGTAAGGCCGTCGTACATATCGGGAACCACGCGCAGATCCACGCCGTGCCTGCGGGCCCGGTCCAGCACATCCTGGACGATCCCGCGTTCGCTGGAGGTGGTGAAGAAGATTTCATCCACAAATTGCTTGCGCACGTTTTGAAAGAGCGTATCGAGCGTGCCCACCACCTCGCCGGAGGTTGCTGAAAAACGTGCGCCGGAGCCGGGAAAGTCAATGAAACCCTTGAAGGTGTAGCCCAGATGCCGGATGCTCTCCAGGTGATGGCGGAGCGCATGCGCCTCAGGCCCGGTGCCCACGATGAGCACGTTGCGCGTGCCCACGCCACGGTTGAAACGCCGGTAGATCAGGGCGCGGTAAGCCAGCCTGCGCAGGCTGAACGTGATGGTAACCAGGCCCACCGTGACCAACACGATGCTGCGGGGAATGTCCTCGGCGTGAACCAGGTAGAGCGTGCCGGTGAGCAGCAGGCCGGCGGTGAAGCAGGCCTGTACGCTCAGCTTCTGCTCATGCAGCAAGCTGGTCACGCGCGTGGGGGTATACAAATGCAGCCGCCGGCTGATCAAAATCAGCGCAAAGATAAATCCGCACACCAGGGCCAGCAGTATGCCCATCGAATGGCCATGAATGAGCGTGCCGCGCCAGATTCCCTGTGCGGCGGCAACCGGTCCCTTTTGGAATGCGTACAGAGTGGCAAGCGCCGCGGCCGCAAGGATGGTGATTGCATCCAGAATCATCCACAGCTTAGATGTGCCCCGTGCGTTGCGCGTGGAATTCGCCGCCGATTCTCCCGCCAGTTCAGGAGAAGACGATATAGAAACCGATCCTCTTTCCCAGAATTCCGATGTCGCCATTTGCGTTCCGTAGACCTCAAAAATTCAAAACGCCAGGGAGGACAACAAATAAAACTTAAACACAATAACCTGGACCGGGGAATAGCATTCGCTGGGGTGAAAACCGATGCGAACAAACCAATTATACAAAACCCTCCCGGATTACGGCACATCCCACGTAGGTGGGATCTATCCCGAAATACCTCTCTGTCAAGCCCCAGGTAACACAGGCTGCACCAGCTTAGCTCCGGAGTGGCGAACAATGGCAAGAAAAATTGCAGGACTTCATGTTACTAGATGATAAATACCTTATGCCGAAGGTAATATGTACGCGTCCAGCGTTAGAAACTGCTGAATATGCGGATCGGGGGACGCCACAAACTCCTTAAGCGGCCCGAAAAACTGGGTCCGGCCCTGATGGAGAAAGAGCACCATGTCGGCGAGCCGTTCGGCAAATCGCATATCGTGCGTAACCACGATGCTGGTGAATCCGAGCTGGTCCTTGGCTCGCTGGATCAGGTCGCCAAGACGGCGGGCAATGAGGGGGTCGACCATGGTGGTTGGCTCGTCATAGAGCACCACCTCGGGCTGTGCCGCCAGCGCGCGGGCCATGGCCACGGCGCGTTTGCGTCCGGTGGAGAGGCTGGCCGGCAAAGTGTCGACCACGTCTTCAGCGCCCACCAGGCCGATCAACCACCCCACCAGCATGTCAATCTTTTCCTCGGAAAGGCCGCCCAGCTCACGCAACGGGAAAGCGACGTTCTCACGCACGCTTAGCGAATCGAAAAGCGCGCCGTTCTGGAAAACCATGGTCACTCGCTTGCGAATGGCCTGCATGCCCTCTTCGTCGAGACCGGTGATCTCCTGACCCTCGACGTGGATGGAGCCCGAGTCCGGCTTGAGGAAGCCCATCAGCATCCGCAGCGCCACCGTTTTGCCCACCCCGCTGCGGCCCAGAATGCAGAGGGTCTGGCCGCGATCCACCGAGAAGCTCACGTCCTCCAGAACGAACCGGCCATCGAAAGAGATGCTTACGTGGCTGAAGGCGATGATGGGCTCGGACGTCTCCGCTAACCCCGCTGAATCGGCCCAAGCCAACTCCCCGGCAACCGCTGCCTCTCCGGCAACTGCCGCGGCCAGCGCCTCGTCCAGTTTCGAGTCTGGCTCCGAGTTTGGGGAAATATCGAACATTGCCGTGCAATCAGCTTACGCGATGCGCGCCCCGGCTGTTGCGGTTTGCGTCTTTCCTTCTCTGAAAATCAAGAGTTAGACCACCTGTTGTTCGCCGTATACTCCGTAGGAAGAAGGAGAAAAACGCCATGCCCATAAAGAATCCTCCCCATCCAGGGGATTTTATCCGGACGGAGATCGTCGAACCAGCGGGATTGACCGTGACGGCGGCGGCGGCATCGCTGGGCGTCTCGCGCCCCGCGTTGTCCAGCTTGCTGAACGGCAAGGCCGGTTTGTCGGGGGAGATGGCGCTGCGCATCGAGAAGGCCTTCGGGGTGAAGATGGATACGCTGATGCGGATGCAGTCGGCCTACGAGATTGCCCAGACGCGGAAGCGGGAGAAACTGATTCGCGTGCAGCCGGTTCGCTGCGCGGCTTGAGTTGGCATTCATCACAGGTCTCAGAAGCGGGACCTGGGGCATCCGGCACCCTGCTCATTTTGTCTTGGGAAAGAATGGAGGGTGCTCCTCTAGCCATTTCCGCGCTCGCGCACGAGTCTGCGTTAACACTGTGCTGCTAAGGTGAGAAGCTGCATCGTCTCTGAGAACTGCTGCGTCTTCTGGCGCGGTGTTAATCTGACTCCCTGACATGGCAAGGTAAGCCCAGAAATATGCCTCCGCGTAATCTCGCGGCACACCTTGACCTCGGTAATACTTCTCGCCAAGGGCGTACTGCGCATCAGGATCGCCTTGCTCGGCAGCTTTGCGATACCATACTGCCGCCTGTGTAAAGTCCTGCGTTACTCCGTGGCCATTCTCGTAAAGCACGCCGAGGCCGAATTGTCCCTGTGGACTGCCCAGATCGGCAGACTTGCGATACCAGCTTGCAGCCTTTGCGTAGTCTTGCTTCGCGTCGATGCCAGTTTCGTACTGCCAGCCAAGGAGGTACTGCGAATATGCAATGCTTGGAACAGCGGAACTCGGAGTGGCCGACTTAAGTTCGTAATCTGGAGAATCTCTCTCTAATGGGGAAAGGTCAGATAGGGCAACGGCAGAAGAAAGAGGTCGTGTAAGCAGAAGCTGTATATCTCCAATCCCGACCGCGAAACCAAAGTCACTGTCTTTCAAACGCGATGTTGTGATTCCGACAACCTGCCCCTGGCTGTTGAAAAGGGGCCCTCCGCTGGAACCAGGAGCAATAATGGCGGTGATCTGAATGAATAAAACATCCCTCTTGTCCAGACGGAAGGCGCTAATAAGACCGTTGGAGAGGCTGGTGGAGAGGCCACTTGGTGCCCCAATGGCGTAGACGGCTTCGCCTACTTTGAGTTGCAATTCGTCTCCCCACGAGAGAGGTGGGCGATTGCCGGTTTCTGCCTCCACAGTCGCAACGTCCTCGGGCGGCATTGAATACACGACTGATTTCACAGCCACAGTTGATCCATCATCGAAGACTACTGAAGCAAAGGCGCTCCCCGAGAGAACATGGTAATTCGTGATAACCCGATTCTTGGCTACAACAAATCCAGATCCTTGCGCGAGGGGTGCGTTGTTGGCGTCAAATGTCACAATCTTTACTACCGATCCCTTGCTTTGAGCATAGATCGCCTCGGGACTTAGCTTGTCCGTTGCTTGCGCATAGAGCGGTAGTACGATCAGTAGCCCAAACACCAAGTTAGCGAACCTCATAATGACTCCTGTACCCAACTGCTGGCGGCATAATGCTCCACCCTGCCTCGCGCTGGGCCGACAGTTGGCCGTCATACGTCGCTCTGATGCAATTAAGTTGGTTCTGAAATCGCATCAACGCAAGCCATTAGACCTACTGGACACGCTCTTCCTTCTCGAAGTAAACGAACCCGCATGGCTTGTGAACTTCGTCGCTATCACTATAGACGGCAATGTGTCTCCTTGGAAACTTCCCCTTTGACCCGTCCGGAAATGTCCATATTCCCTTCGCATCCAACGTCGCACCAAGGCTCTTCAACTCTTGTTCGGTCACCGGCTTCATGCTGCGCTCAATCCTGCTTGCTTGGTCATCCATTGCTTTCCTCCTTACGTTGCTGCATCCACAAATATGTGTCGGTCGCCGCACTTGCCGTCCCAGAATTTCTCGACCGCAGTCATGATTCGATTTTTCGTCGTCGCGTTGATCTGTCCATCTTTCTCGAAATCAAACGGGTGAACAACTAGGCTCATGTTGCGATCTGGATTGGCCCGCTTCTGGTGCAACTTATAGCCGATATTGTCAGTGTTCGCATCTAGGATGATGGGTGACCAAGCCGGATGACGCTCAATATCCAGATTGTGAATTGAGTTGATTTCAGCCAGCAGTGCGTCCATGGCTTGAACCATATCAAGTTTCTCCTTCTTCGGATGTTTAGCTCTCGATTCGAGACGTTCTTTTTCGATGCGCTCCTTGAGGTATTCCACAAAAACCGAAGAAACGCTTTCCCCAAGTTCCTGCTGCGCCCTCTCCCAGAGCGGCAAGTCGGCGCTCCTGATGTAGATGGTCTTGTTCGGCAATTTTGAAAAGCCTCTTATCGCAGTATACACACAAATGCACGTGCATGTGCAAGTGTAATTCAAATTGGACCACTCAATTCTAGCGCAACGCCGGTTGCCCCAGGCCTCGATTGAGACCTGGGTTTCAACTTAACCGCCGGCCTCCTCCAGGAAACGCACCACCGACTCAATCCCCAGCTCGAAGTTCTTCAGATGGAACTTCTCATTGGGGGCGTGGATGTTGTCGTCGGGCAGGCCGAAGCCCATCATCACGCTGGGCATGCCCAGGTGCCGGTCAAAGTCGCCGACGATGGGGATGGAGCCGCCGGAGCGGATGAAGACCGTGTCCTTGCCCCAAACCTCCTTGAGGGCGCGGGTAGCCGCCCGAACGTAGGGGTTGTCGACCGGAATCAGGCAAGGGTCGCCGGCGCTGATCAGCCGCACTTCGACATCGACGCAGGCGGGCGCAATCTTCTCCACATAGCTCTTGTAGAGGGCAAAGGCCTTGGCCGTCGTCATGCCCGGAACCAGCCGCATGGAGACCTTGGCCAGCGCCTTGGCGGGGATCACCGTTTTTGCGCCCGCGCCGGTGAAGCCGCCGGGGATGCCATGCACGTCCAGCGTGGGCCGGGCCCAGGTGCGCTCCAGCACGCTGTAGCCGGCCTCGCCCACTAGTTGGCGCGCCCCCACTTCCGCGATGCGGTACTGCTCTTCGTCGAAGGGCAGGCTGCGCCAGGCAGCCAGCTCCTCGGGGCTGGGGGGAATGATGTCGTCGTAGAAGCCTGGAATCAGAATGCGCCCGTCCTCGTCCTTGAGCTTGGCCAGAATCTGCGCCAGCGACACGAAGGGATTGGGCGCCGCGCCGCCGTACATGCCGGAGTGCAGATCGGTCTTGGCGCCGCGCACCTCAAGCTCGGTGTAGATCATGCCCCGCAGCCCCACGCAAAGAGTCGGCAGGCCGGGCGCGAACAACTCGGTATCGGAGACCAGGGCAAAGTCCGCCTTCAGCTCTGCCGGCTTGAGGGCCACAAAGCGGGCAATTCCCTCCCCTCCGACCTCTTCTTCGCCCTCCAGCAGGACGCGCACGTTCAATGGCAGCGAACCAGTCGCGGCCAGCAGCGACTCCAGCGCCTTCACCTGCGCCCACACCTGGCCCTTGTCGTCACAGCTCCCGCGGCCGTAGAGGTTGCCGTCGCGCTCTGTCGGCTCAAAGGGCGGCGAGAGCCACTCGTCCAGCGGATCGACCGGCTGAACGTCATAATGCCCGTAGACCAGCACGGTGGGTTTGCCCGCGGCATGCAGCCAGTCGGCATAAACCAGAGGATGACCCGCTGTTTCGATAAGCCGCACGTTCTCCATGCCGATGCGCTTGAATTCCGCGGCCAGCACCTCGGCGGCGTGACGGCAATCGCCTTTGTGCTCGGGCAGCGTGGAGACCGACGGAATGCGCAGCAGGGCCTTCAATTCATCGAGAAAGCGCGGGTAGTTCTGGCGGGCGTAGGTTACGGCAGACGAAGACATAGGTGTACTCCCTCAAAAAAAATCAACAGTGGTGAGTATAGACTCAGCGGGCCGTTTGCGGCAGTGGCCGAGCAAAAGAACTCGGCAGCGGCTGACCGCGGGGCCGGAGCGGAACCAGAGTTAACGTACCCTTGCTGAGAGTTTTCCAGGTGGCTTTTCCTTAAGGAAAAAGCCACTTGGCGGGCTTGCTTTCGGGATACATCTACTCTGGTTCCGCTATGGCCTCGGCCCGCCAGGCGTCGATGCCACAACGGTACGAGATGCCAAAGCTGCTGAGTGGATTTTCCCTTAAGAAAAAGCCACCCTGTACACACTTGGCGACTCTACGGTAATTCGGGAAATGCCGTAAGCCTCCGTTTGCGCCAGTCGCGAGCTTTCTACCGCTCGCCCCAGCTCAGCTTGCTGCGCAGCGCCTCAAAAAAGCCGCTCTCGCTTAGCCGGACCAGATTGACGGTATGGCTGGAGCGCCGGCAGCGGACCTCGTCGCCCAGATGCAGCTCGACCGCCGCTTGACCGTCCAGGGTGAGCAGCGCCAGATTCGAGATGCCCTCGATCCGGACGGTCAGCAACGCATCGCCGCGCACCACAATGGGCCGCAAGGTGAGCAGATGCGGGCAGATGGGCGTGACCACCAGCGCGTCCACATCCGGGGTGAGAATAGGGCCGTTGGCGGCCAGCGTGTAAGCCGTCGAGCCGGTGGGGGTGGAGACGATGACCCCATCGGCGCGGAAGCTGGCCACGCTCTTGCCGTTCAGCTCCACGGCGAAGTCGCCCATGCGGGCAATATCGCCCTTCGAGACCACCACCTCATTCAGCGCCCGAAAGCTCGATTGCAGGTTGCCCTCGCGCCACAACTCGGCGTGCAGCATGGCCCGCGCATCGAGGACGTGGCAATCGCTGCGCCAGCCCTCCAGCGTGGCGTAGAGGTCGGCGAGGCGAACTTCGGTCAGAAAACCGAGAGAACCCAGATTCACGCTGAGGATGGGCGTGCCGGTGGCGGCAAAGGTACGCGCCACGGAGAGCAGCGTGCCGTCGCCGCCCAGAACGATCACCAGCCCCGGCGTCCAGGAGGGCATCTGGGCGCGATCAACGGCCGGCGCAGCCGATGTGTATTCGCCGCCCTCCAGGTCCAGCAGCGGCTCATAGCCGTGCCGGCAGAGCCACGCAATCAGCTCCGGCAGCAGCCGGGCCAGCTCTTTCCTCTGCGGTTTGCAAACAATGGCGACGCGAACCATGCGGTCCTAGTTTACCGGATCGAGCCCTAAAAGCAATTTTGAAAGGAGGCTTGAGAGTCCGCCAAAATGAGGGTCATAAAAATGGGTGCCTGTATGGGGCAATTGGGTGTATATTGACTCAGCGCCGGAAAGCCAGGCGCAAATCCCGGCTGTGCGGCGTGCCGGCGTTGTGGATACAGCGCCCGCGGCGGGGTACTTGACGAGCAAAGATGAATGGAGGGTGAATATGGATTGGTATCTGCTGGTATGGAAGAAATACTTCCAGTTCAACGGGCGGTCGCGCCGCAAAGAGTTATGGATGTTTACGCTGTTCAACTGTTTGGTCTTTCTCGTGCTGGGTGTAGCTTCTGCAGCACTCAAGGAGAGTGGGATCGGCCGCATCCTGTGCATACTATGTTTGATCTATGCGCTGGCCGTCATCATTCCATGCCTGGCCGTCGGCGTGCGCCGGCTCCACGACACCGGCAGGAGCGGTTGGTGGTGGCTGATTGATTTGGTCCCCTTCGTTGGTCCTGTGATCCTGATCGTGTTCTGGGTAATGGACAGCGAGCCTGGAGCGAACAAATACGGTCCCAATCCGAAGTCAGCCTAGCAGCTTCCGATGATCGGCTCATCGAATTACTTTGGTTCTTCCGCAACTCCGCCATCCGACGGGGTTGCGGAGACTGAGGGTTCGAGCCGCCGCGCATAAAGCAGAAACTCCTGGTTGCCCTCGGCGCCGGTGATGGGCGATGGAATAGTCTCCACCACCTCCCATCCCAGCGAGCGTACGCAATCGGCGACTCGATCGATGGCCAGTTGGCGGGCCTGGGGATCGCGGACGATGCCTCCCTTGCCCACGTGTCCGCGCCCAGCCTCGAACTGCGGCTTGACCAGGATCACGGCTTCAGAAAGTCCAGGCCCCGCGGCCAGCACCGGCCCCAGCAGCAGCGTAGCCGAAATGAACGATACGTCCATCACCAGTAACGTGAGTTCCTGAGTGCCCTCAGGGGCTAAAGCCCCACATTCATTTTGCTGCATTTGCGGCACCCTTCGGCTGCGCTCAGGGCAGGCTATTGAAGTCGTGCCCTGACACAACTGTGAGCCAGAATCAATTTTTTTCGCAGTCTGTGAAGCCAGAGAACCCGGCTCAAGAAAACGGGCGTTGGTGCGCTCCAGCAGACGGACGCGAGGGTCGTTGCGCAGCTTCATGGCGATCTGGCCGAAGCCGGTATCTACAGCGGTCACGTGCGCGGCGCCATGCTGCAGCAGGCAATCGGTGAACCCCCCGGTCGAGGCGCCCACGTCCAGGCATCCCCTGCCGGCTACGGATATCTGCCAGTGCTCCAACGCCGCCGCCAGCTTAAGCCCGCCGCGGCTCACGTAGGGTGGGTCCTCGCCCAGCAGGCGAATGGGGGCGTCCCCGGGGACCGTGGCGCCCGGTTTGTCAACCTTTTGTTCCCCCACCAGCACCCGGCCGGCAAGGATGAGAGAGCGCGCCCTCTCACGGCTGGGAACAAGACCGCGCTCCACCAGCAACAGGTCCACGCGCATTTTCGCCGCGCCCGAGGTCATCTCCGCCTCTTCCCCTGCCTCCAATGTATACGGGGCAGAGCGGAAAGACGCAGCATCCGTCGAGGGTTCGCTTTATGACCGGAATCCCGTACCCTTCCAGTTGCGGACCAATGCATCGGAGGCATAGTAGGCGACAGCCATGATGGTCAGCGCCGGATTAAAGCCTCCGTTGGTCACGTGCACGCTCGAATCGATGACGAAGACATTGTCCACGTCGTGAATCTGGCAATACCGGTTCACGACCGAGCTTTTCGGATCGTCGCCCATGCGGCAGGTGCCGGCCTGGTGCTGGCCGGCCGATACGCTCTCCGGCCTGTGCGCCCCCACGGACGTATGAATCGCCCCAGCCTCTTTAAGCCAGGCTTCCGCGCGCTTGGCCTGCACTTCGCCTATGTCAAAGGTATGTGGATGCACGTTGCCGGAGATGCGCGCCACCGGCATTCCCCATTTGTCGCGCACCGTCGGATCGAGAGTGACTCTGGCGTCCGCGGTGGGAATCTGCTGGGTCGGCCCCATGACGGCGATGGTCCGCTTGTGCCAGTCGCGCATGGCCTGCTTGTGCCCCAGTCCCCAGCGCGGCGTGCCTGGCGGCAACCGGTCGAGCGTATGAATCGGCAGGCGGATAAACTCATTGGCCAGCATTCCCCCGCCGCACAGGCCGGCAGTGCCGTGATTGTAGTCGCTGACGGCAATGCTGGCGCCCGGTCCCGCATCGTCGTAGGTATCGAAATCGAAGTAGCCGGTTGCGCCCGAGTAGTGGTGGCCCTGCAGGTTCCGGCCCACCTGGTCGTGGCGGTTCCCCAGCCCATCGGGAAACAGGCGGCTCTTGGAATTCAGAAGCAGGCGCGCGGACTCGATGGCGCAACCTGAGACCACCACAATGTCGGAAAGCTGCTCCTGCAGGCGCCCGTTGGCGTCGAAATAGGCCACGCCCCGCGCGCGTCCCCGGTCGTCTGTCAGGACTTCCTTCACCATGCACTCGGTGCGCAGTTCGCAGTTTCCGGTGTTGAGCGCAACGGGGATCACGGTGTTCTGGGAGCCGTTCTTGGCGTCGGTTTCGCAGACAAATCCGACGCACCACCGGCAGCGCATGCACGGGCCGCGCCCGTTGTAGGGTACGCTGTTGCGGGCCATGGGAACGTGAAAGGGATGCAGGCCAAGGCGCTTGGCTGCCGGCTCCAGGATTGCGAATTCCAGATTGGGCGTCACAGGAGGCATAGGCAGATCGCGCCGTCGCGGACCGTGAAAGGGCGTTCCCGAATAATCCCCGGAGACGCCGACTTCGTATTCGGCTTTTTCGTAGAACGGCTCCAGGTCGTCGTAGGAGATGGGCCAGTCTTCCAGCGAGCTTCCCGGCGGCGCGCCGTAGGTGGAGCGCATCTTGAAGTCCTGGGGCAGAAAGCGCCAGGCCTGCGCTCCCCAACTGAGCGTTCCGCCGCCCACGCAGGCAGCGTCGTTCTGGTACCCTCCCTCGCTGGGCAAAACGGTGTGTGTCGCACCCCTGGCATCGACCCAAACCCGCGGATTGCCTTCGTCTTCCGGCCCAAATGCATTGCCCAGCACGGTGACGCGCTGATTGCGCAGATCATCCTTGCGGCAATCGTTGGCGGTATACCATTTGCCGCGCTCCAGCAGGACAACACTCAGTCCCGCGGTCGATAACTCTTTGGCGACGACGCCGCCGCCAGCGCCGGCGCCGACGATCACAGCGTTCACTCTTTTCATGAGTGTGTGCCTTTCTGCAGGTTGTACTGCGCGCGGCCCCGCAACGGCGGCTCATCCAGGCCCAGCATCCGCCAGCTTACGGCATCGCGATTGCCGCCGTGGCGCGGCGAGCCGTAGTAGCCCTGCAGGGTGTGGCTGCGCACCAGATCGAAAAACCCGCGAGCCTGTTGCGAGAGGTCGCTGACCACCTCAAGCTGCTGTGGCGAAGTGAGTGCAGCCAGATCCCGGCCGAAGCGCTTCCGGCTCATCGCCTCAGCCTGCTCCAGACCGTCGCGATAGGCATCCTGGTGGCGCCGGAAGTGACGAACAAGCTGCTTATCGATATAAGTGAGCACTCCGGCTTGAGAGGCGCTGGGAAAGCCGTCCGCGGGGACGATCTGATCGCAGATTGCGGCCAGCGTACGGGCCTGGGCGTCGCTCAGGAAATCCCAATTGCCCTGCCTGCCCGAGGTGCAGCCTATGGCGACAGCCGCGCCTCCCATGGCTCCCGCGGCCACGAACTGCCGCCGCGTAAGAAGGACTTTCTTTTTGCTCGATTGCATAGGGCAAACCTCTCAAAACGAATTCATCGCACGACCAGGCTCATCGGGGCATGGTCCGGGTATCCCGGCAAAAACCATACCCGATCCATGGTTGCCGCAGCAGGCCAAACCGGTCTGTGTTGTGAATCACCCCAGAGACCTATAAATTATTCGGGAATTCATCCGGAGCCGGGCATCGCAGGCAGAAACAGTCAAAGGGCCATTCCTCTCAAGAAGAATGGCCCTTTGGCTGTTTCCAACCGCATCCTTGTGAAAATTCCCAACACCTTTTATGGTACTGTCAACAGCGACGGATCCTGAACCGCGCAGTTTGCAAGCGATGATGTGGGTTCCACAGTCGTCCCCGCAGGGGCTCCTACGACTTGATACCCTCCCGGCACATCGGGCAGATTGCAGGGCTGGCCGTGACCAGGACTGCGGCTGGTTTGGTTGGAGTTGCCGCCCGTCCCGGTCTGGGTGGTCACACGAACATCCACGATGTTGCCCTCCACCAGGATTGTGGTGTCGACAATGTCCAGATCGGTACGGAGGATGGTGAGGTAAGGGCTGTTCGGCGAGGCTACGTAGACCTTTCCGAACTGGGAATTCTGGACGGAGACCACGGTGCGCGGGTTGCCGATGACTGGCAATGTCTTTTCCACAGTGTGGCTGGTCAGGTTAACGATGGTCACAGTGCCGTCGGTCTGGTTGGCCGTGTACGCGCGGCTGCCGTCCACCAGTACGGTCACACCGGCCGGATTGTTGCCCACCGGAATCGTAAACGTAGTGCCGAAGGTCGAGCTGTCGTTCCCGTACTCATCCTCGCTCACATCGATAACGCTGATCGTTCCGCCGTCATAGTTGGCCACAACCAACTGGCTGGTGGCAGCGTTGTACTCCGCATAGACCGGGCCGGCGATAGTGGTCATACCGCTGGTTCCGTTGGGAGGGGTAATCCCCGTGACAGTTACAGCGTTGGTGGAAAGCGGCAGGATGGGATGAGAGAAATACGTCTGTCCACTCTGGTTTACGCAACCCGTTGGCGGAGGGCATTGGTTATCCAGCGTGTTGTCCTGGCTGTTGATTACCGTAACGGTGTCGCTTCCCCGGTTCAGCACGAAAAATCGCCTGTTGTCCGGACTCTGCACGGCGTAGACCGGACACAAGCCCACCGGGATTTGCGATGAACGCGTGAGGCTGGAGATCTCGATCCCGTCCGCCTCGCCGTTTACCGGAGCGGTCGTGGGCGAGATGTTGCAGGCCACGCCATTGGGACCATTGTTATTGGGAGCATCGAAGTCCTGACTGATGGCATAATTGCGCTGGCCTGTGGTGGTTGAGCCTACGATCATCACCGGCGTGGTCGCCACCGGAATGGCGAGCTGGAAAGCCTCGGGACCTCCGCTGAAAACATCCGCGTAGTTGCCTGTAAGATCGGCGCCCCATATTCCGGACGCTGGCGAGAATATATTTACAGGCGGATGCGGTGGGGCAGGCTGTGCTGCTGAAGACAGCGTGGAATAGGTCACCTGCTTGGCCTGCAGTTGAGAGGAAATAGGGATATTCGACAACGTGCCGTCGCTGTTGACGGTATAGCCAGTGGTAGCGGCCTCGTTCAAAGTAAAGACGGACGGACCGGGTCCGATGGGCGCGTAGGCCAGCACCGTATCGCCGGAGTAGTCGACGATCGTGGCAACCCCGGCCGTGGTGGGCGAAGGGGCCGAAACCACTACCGCATACGCCGTCGGCTGCGAGGGCGGCCCGCTGGAGCCGATGGGCGTAACCACCGGCCGATATGTGCTGCCGCAACCGGCAACCAGAGCTGCAGCCACAAAGACCGCGCCCGCCTGAACCAACCGCGCGCGCGCCTGGCCTGAATTCATAAGAAAAAGCGTCATCCAGTTCTTTCCTGCTTACCCCGTGATTGTAAATCAGCCGGCTGGGGCATGAGCATGTCCCGGCTCAAGCAAACTCCGCATTGAGGATACACGGCAGACTCCCCTTCAAAAAAGCCGGGGCTTCCAGCGGACGAACAGACCGGCCGTTGCGTCCGGCTCACTGGAACCGTGGCTATGCTTTAGACGCGACTGAAGCGCCTGGGGAATCAACCCGCTCAAGCCCGTGGCCGCTCCCGGTCATTTCCCCTTCAATACCTAATGCCGCGTTCGATGGCCCGGCGTCAAGGTCCGGCGACTTCCACTGTCGCAAGCGCCAGAGAAAACGCTGCGCAGTCGAGTGTAAACTGATTCGCTTGAGAAATCCCAAGGTCAATCTCCTGCCCGCAGAGGCTCCGTGCCCCATCCATTTCGTCCGCCGCGGCGGACGAAATGGGTGGGAAACCGGGGCTCCCAGTCCTCCGGTCGAAGGTTACGATGAAGCGTGGCGCAAATGAAGCTGGTCTGGCAATCGAAGTTCGTGCTGCTCATCGTCCTGCCCTTTGCGGGCGCAGGAGTGGTGCTCCAAACCCACTGGTGGGCGACGCAATCGGCTCCCGTGGCTATTTGGACGGTGGGCCTCAGCCTGTTGCTGGCGCTGGTGGTCCTTAAACTGCGGGCTGCCACGCCGGCTGCCGCGGCAACCGGCGCGGTCATCACCGTCAGCCTCATGTTTTCCACCGTGACGTTTCCCTATCGGCCTTGGCAAACGGCCCTGATCCCGGTGCTGGCGGTCGCCGTGCTCGCCTATAGCTCCACGCGGCTGGGCCGGGGGCAGAAAGAGCGGCTGGGAACGGCAGAGAGACGGCAAGGCCGTTCCGCCTCTCAGGTGGCGGCCAATCTGGGCATTGCCGCGCTGGCCTCAAGTGAAGTGGTGCAGTCCTGGTTGCTCGATTCCCGCTGGTTCACGCGCCCCACATTCGCGCCCATGCCCCTGTTTGCCGTGGGGCTGGCGGCGCTGGCTGAGGCAGCAGCGGATACGGTTTCCTCTGAAGTGGGCCAGGTGCTCGGCGGCCGGCCGCGCATGATTACCACCTTGCGCCAAGTCGAGCCCGGCACGGACGGAGCCATCAGCCTGGCCGGTACTCTGGCCGGGGTGGTTGCGGCGGGAATTGTCGCGGCCGCCGGAACCCTGGCGCTGCGCGGCGACCTCACAATGTTCTGGATCAGTTGCGCGGGAGCCGTCTTCGGCCTGTTCTTCGACAGCCTGCTGGGAGCAACCCTGGAGCAGCGCGGCTGGCTGAACAACGATGCTGTGAATTTCCTCTCCACCGCCAGCGCGGCGGTGTTCGCACTTGGTGTGCTGGCGATTTCCGCCCACCATGGAGTGGGTTAGTTCTCCCGAAAATCCGCTAACTTGCTAACGCCGCGCAGTGGCGGCTAACTCGCTGACTTGCTGACTTTTTCAGTGCAGATGCATCCGCCAGGCCGTGTAGCTGAGGATCTCGTGCTCGATGCGCTCGGTCTCCTGCGAGCCGCCCTCGACCTCCTCGCGTGGCCGCGGCGAAGTTAGCACATCAAGGCCATCGGCGGCGCAGATTTCATGAATCCTGAACAGATGCGTTCCATCGCTGACGATCACCAGCCGGCGCAACCCGTTGGCGCGGGCGATGACGGCGATGCGGCGCGCCGATTCCTCGGTATTGCGGCTCTCGGTCTCGGCGATGATGGCTTCCTCGGGGACGCCCATGCCCATCAGGTATTCGCGGCCCACGGCGCCTTCGTTGTACTGGTCGCCGCCGTTTCCCCCCAGGGTGATAATGAGCGGGGCGATGCCGCGGTGGTAAAGCGCGAGGGCGTGGTCCAGGCGGGCGCGGTAGACCGGGGAGGGCCGGCCGTCGTACTCCGCCGCGCCAAAAACTCCGATCGCGTCAGAGGGCGCGGCCTGGTCCTGGCCGGCGTAGCTCTCAATCTGCACGTAGACCCAGCGGCACCAGCCCAGAAGTCCAACCGCAAGCGCGAGCAGCAGCACAACCACCACGCGGAGAGCGAAGTTGCGGCGTTTCGGCTTGGCTCGGAGCTTGCGATTCATAAGAACCTTCTTTGAAGGGACTAGGGACCAGGGACTAGGGACTAGTTTATTCGTAGTGAACGATCTGTCTACCGATGCATCAAAGGACCGTGTCTATTCCCTATTCCCTAGTCCCTATTCCCTATTCCCTATTCCCTAGTCCCTATTCCCTTATCTTTGCAAAACCATCACAATTTCATGCGTCGGAATGGCGCCCTCGCGCAGAACCTCCCAGCGGCCGGGGCCGAGCGAGAGATCGACGATGGTAGTGTGCTGCGCGCGGCCGGTGGGACCGCCGTCGATGATGAGCGGAATCCGGTCGCCGATCTGGTCGCGGACGCAGGCTGCGTTGGTGCACTCCGCCGCTCCCTGCAGATTGGCCGAGGTTGCCGTGATGGGCAGCCCGAAACGCTCCACGACGGCGCGCGGAATGGCGGCGTCCGGCACGCGCAGGGCTACGTTGCCGGTATTCGCGGTAGAACGCAGCGGCAGCTTGGCGCCGGCCCGCACGATGATGGTCAGCGGGCCCGGCCAGAAGCGATCCGCCAGCTTGTCCAGCATGGGGTCGGTGTCGCGCGCCAGCTCGTAGGCCTGGGACACTGAAGCGATCAGCAGCGAGAGCGGCTTGTGTTTCTGACGGGTCTTGATCTGGTAAATCTGCTCCACGGCGTGCAGATTCACCGGGTCCACGGCCAGGCCGTAGAAGGTGTCGGTCGGCAGCGCTATGACATTGCCCTTGCGCAGGCAGGAGACAATGTAGTCGATCCGGTCCGGTTGGGGTTGATCGGGATGGACGCGCAAGATCTCCGCGGACAAGAATGCCTACCTCGGTTCCCTTTAGCGTTCTCACAGTTGCCGTATCCAGAAATCCATGCCGTCAAGTGGTTTTTTCCTTAAGAAAAAACCTGGCACAAAATCAAAAGGACACACTCACTGTGAGAACGCCGCAATTGCAGATGCCGTAAAAACGGAAGCTATCACAGTCCGCCGCGGCGGACAAGCAGGAGTTAAGCCGGGCTGCGCTCGGCCACGCAAACAGACTAGAATCGCGCTAGCGAGAAGACGGTTCGCCTGGCATGCCTGTCCGCATTGTACAGAGTAAGCAGAATGCCCGCCTGAAAGAGCTGCGTAGGGCGCTGGACCACCCCGGTCGCGAGGGGCGTGGCCTGGCCGGAATCGAGGGGCCGAACCTGCTCGAGGAGGCTCTGCGCGCCGGGCTGCGCGTGGCCTGCGTCTTTGCGGCCCAGGGCGCCGAGCCGCTGCTGAATGCGCTGCCGCTGCCTCCTGAGACCGAGATTCTGCTGATGCCGGGAGAGCTGCTTGCCCAGGCCCTGACCACCGAGACGCCGCAGCCCATTGCCGCGCTGATCGAGCCGCCGGAGTGGACCTGGGCGCACCTGCTGGAGGGCCACGGGAAGATTGCGCCGCTGGTCGTGGTGCTGGCCGGAGTGCAGGATCCCGGCAACCTGGGCGCCATTCTGCGCTCCGCCGAGGCCTTCGGCGCCCATGGCGTCCTCAGTCTGCCCGGAACCGTGAGCGCCTGGAATCCCAAGGCCGTGCGCGCCTCCGCCGGCAGCGTCTTCAGGGTTCCGCTGCTTGCTGTCAGCGCGGAGGACGGCTTTGCGCGGCTGAAAAAATCCGGCGTGAAGATCCTGACCACCGCCGCCCACGGGGCCGAACCGGCTCACAAAATCGACCTGGCCGGACCGGTTGCCTTGCTGATCGGTAATGAAGGCAACGGTGTGCCGGAAGAGCTGGCCCGCCAAGCCGGCGGCGCGGTGACAATTCCTTGCGCCGGTCCGGTGGAGAGCCTGAACGCGTCCGTGGCGGCCGGCGTACTGCTTTACGAAGCGTCGCGGCAGCGTTCTGGGGGTAATTCAATTGCATCCCACCCTAGCCGTAAAAACAAGAACGCGGCGAGAGCCTGCCCTGAGCTTGCCGAAGGGGTGGGGCACCCAGATTCTTTATCCAGGGGTTTGCGATGAGCCTCTTCGACGGCGAACCCGAAAGGATGAAAATGCTCCGTGCCCCATCCTTTCGCCTTTTTTCTGGCGAAAGGGTGGGAGACCTCAACCCTCAATCGGCCTTGTATATGAGGGGTTTGCGATGAGCCTCTTCGACGGCGAACCCGAAGGCCCCAAAGGCCCGCTGCGCACCGCGCCCCTGGCTGAGCGTATGCGTCCGCGCAGCCTGGAGGAGTTCAGCGGCCAGGAGCACTTGGTCGGCGCTGGCAAGCCGCTGCGCGTCCAGATCGAGCGCGACGGTCTCGATACTTCAGGGTCCGGCTCCATGATCCTCTGGGGTCCGCCGGGAGTGGGCAAAACCACCCTGGCCAAAATCATTGCCGAGACCACCCGCGCCACCTTCATCGAGTTCTCCGCCGTCCTAAGCGGCATCAAGGAGATCAAGCAGGTGATGGCCGCTGCCGCGCAGGCCTCGCAAATGCACTCTCGCACCATTCTCTTCATCGATGAGATTCACCGTTTCAACAAGGCCCAGCAGGACGCCTTTCTGCCTTACGTTGAGCGCGGCGCCATCCGCCTGATCGGCGCAACCACTGAGAATCCCTCCTTTGAGATCATCTCCGCGCTGCTCTCCCGCTGCCGCGTTTATGTGCTCGAACCGTTGAGCGAGGAGCAGATCACGGCTCTCCTGCGCCGCGCCCTCGAAGACCGCGAGCGAGGCCTCGGCGCATTGGAGCTCACCGCCGATGACGATGCGCTGCAGCTGATCGCCGGCTACGCCAGCGGCGACTGCCGCAATGCCTACAACACTCTGGAAGTGGCCGCGCAACTGGCCCAGGAACCGGCTACGGAAGATCGTGGATTTGTGTCAGGGCACGACCGGGAACCCTCTGGGTGTCGTGCCGTAGATGCCTCGGAATCGGCACGGGCTTTAGCCCCGGAGGCACCCCGCAAAACCAGGCACATCGACCGCGCACTGGCCGGCGTGGCCGTGCAACAGCGCGTGCTCCTGTACGACAAATCCGGCGAGGAGCACTATAACCTGATCTCGGCCTTGCACAAGAGCGTGCGCAACAGCGACCCCGACGCGGCGCTCTACTGGCTGGCGCGCATGTTCGCCGCCGGCGAGGACCCCCTCTACCTGGCCCGCCGCGTCGTGCGCATGGCCGTCGAAGACATTGGCCTGGCCGCTCCTGAAGCCCTCAACCTGACTCTTTCCGCCAAGGAAGCCATCGACTTTCTCGGCTCGCCCGAAGGCGACCTGGCCCTGGCCGAGGCGGTGGTCTATCTCGCCCTGGCTCCCAAGTCAAATTCGGTTTACACAGCCTACGGCGCCGTGCAGCAGGAGATCGAACACACCCGCCAGGAGCCGGTTCCGCTGCACCTGCGCAACGCGCCCACCCGGCTGATGAAGGAACTGGAGTACGGCAAGGGCTACCTCTACGCCCACAACGAAGAGGGCCGTGTGGCCGACATGGACTGCCTGCCCGACTCACTGCGCGGACGCAGCTACTACCAGCCCACGCAGGAGGGCCGCGAAAAGCTCCTCGCCCAGCGCATGGAAGAGATTCGCCGCATTCGCGCCGGCAAGCGCGGCGGGCGCTGATCTGTGCGGATTTCGTTCTTCAACAACTCGATCCCGCCCAAAAGCCCGTGGTTGTTTTTGGGCGGGTGGCCCACATCTGACAAGTAGAAAAAGTGGGTGCCCCAGGTCTGGATTTTCAGACCTGGGAGACCACGAACCTCGACCATCCGTCTCTATCCGGCCCAAAAACCTGCGGCTGTTTTTGCCTTTCTCCGCTACAATCCTGATGTATCCAAGCCAGCCGTTTTGAGGATGATCGGAGATTGCCAATCATGCCGAAGAAATCGCGACAGCGCAAAATCCAAGGCAAGCGCCCTCCTGAAGCGCCGGCCGGAAAGACTTCTCCCATTGCGCCCGTAACCGCCAAGCCGTGGCAAATTGTCGCCGTTTGTGTCGTCCTCGTGGTGGTCACCGCATTTTGCTACCGCGGCGTGCGGAGCAACGATTTCGTTTCGTTGGACGATAACGACTATGTCGTGCAAAACCGCGACGTGCAGCAGGGGGTAACCGCGCAGAGCATCGAGTGGGCATTTACAGCCTTCCATTCTTCCAACTGGCACCCGCTGACGTGGATCTCCCACATGATCGACTGGAAGCTTTATGGCAAAAATGCCGGCGGTCACCATGTGACCAATCTGTGCTTGCACTCCGCCAATGCGGTTCTGCTTTTTCTTTTGCTCTTGTATATGACGGGTTTCATCGGGCGTTCCGCGATGGTCGCATTTCTTTTCGCACTGCATCCCGCGCACGTCGAATCCGTTGCCTGGATCTCTGAACGCAAGGATGTCTTGAGCACGTTCTTCTGGTTCGCGGCTTTGCTTGCCTATGCATGGTATGTGCGCAATCCATCCTGGAAACGGTACGCATTGATCGTCTGCGCCTTTGCCTGCGGCCTGATGTCGAAACCAATGGTCGTCACGCTTCCCTTTACTTTGCTCTTGCTCGATTATTGGCCGTTGCGCAGAATATCGTTCGCGCGGGAATCGCGAGAACAATGGCTCTTTTCTCAGTGGAAGTTGTGCCTTGAAAAATGGCCGCTTTTCCTCATGGCGGTTCTCTCCAGCGTCATCACCTTTTTCGCGCAAAGGGCCGGCGGTACCGTGGCTACGCTTCAGCTTCTTCCTTTGTGGGAGAGAATCTGCAACGCGGCTATAAGTTGCTGCCGTTACGTGCTGATTATGGTATGGCCCAATCCGCTTACGGCCTATTATTACTATGAGTCGCATAACATCAATGTTGTGGCGGCGGTGTTATCGGTCCTTGCGCTCGTCCTGGTTACCGCCGTCTGCTGGCATTTCCGCAAGGAAAGACCGTATTGCCTCATCGGCTGGCTGTGGTTCCTGGGAACTCTGGCGCCGGTAATCGGCATCATCCAGGTTGGCGAGCAGGCCATGGCCGAGCGTTACACCTATGTCCCTTTGATCGGCCTTTTTATCGCCGTTGTCTGGTTAGTCGGCGATGCCGTTGCCGACTCCCCGAAGATCAGGGTCGCGACTGGACTGCTTGCGGTCGCGGTCATTGCAGCATGCGCCGTAAAGACCGATGCGCAGGTAAAGGTGTGGAAAGATTCGGCTACGCTCTTCAGCCATGTGCTCGAGGTGGACCCGCGCGGGGAACTTCCCAATTTAAGCCTGGGCATTGCGTACATGAGGCAGGGAAGGTTTGCCGATGCGCAGGAATATTACGACCGCGCGTTGAACTATAAACCCTCCGGGTATCTGGCTCTTTCTTATTCCGCCTTTTGCCTGATGATCCGCTGTGAGCCCAATGAGCCCCGCAATCTGCCGCTTGCGGAGCAACGCCTGGAACAGGCATTGCGTCTTGATCCTGACAGCCCCGATGTCCTGACCAACCTGGCGCTATGGTCTGATTTGATGGGCAGGCCGAAGGATGAGGAGACGTATAGCAGAGAGGCGATCGCCGCAAACCCGGATTTTATAGCGGCGCGGCTTTATCTTTCTGATGCTCTTCAGACGCAGGGAAAACTTGACGAGGCGGTTCAGGAGAACCGTAAGGTGCTTGCCATCGAGCCGGATAACTGTGATGCGCATAACAATTTAGGCATTCTATTGAGCCGGCAGGGATTGACCGATGAAGCGCTGAAGGAATTCCGGCTTTCTTTGGCCAGCAAGCCCGATCAGGCATTGCCTCATTCCAAAATCGGCAGGATCTTTATGCAGACACATCAGTTCCACGAAGCGGCAGAAGAGTTTACCCAGGCGCTGCGGTTCGACCCTGCAAGCGCGAATGCGCATGATGACCTCGGCGTGGCCCTGTTTCAACTGGGGGATGATGAAAAGGCGGTCGAGCAGTTCAGCGACGCGGTACGTATTGATCCGGCCAATGCAGGTGCAAGGCGAAATCTCGATGTTGCTCAATCCTGGATGAAAAACGAAAGAAAATGAAACATGGAGGGCTTGGCGACCCGCGTCTGAGAGTAACTAAACCGGATCTCCAGGTCTTCCGCCGAGGCGAACCGCGGCGGAGTGACCTGTGAAACCTCAAATCCGAAGCGCGCCCATCCCGCAGCCGGGCCCTCAATCCGGATACTTCACCGAACACCCGTAGGACCGGGTATACGGCGTGGCTACAGGCTTGCCTGCCATGGCCTCTGTCAGCGCATCGGAGACGTAGTTGCGCGCCCCGTGCACATCCTCGGGATCGGTGGTGGGCCGGTCGTCGATGGCTCCCGCATAAATCAGCTTTCCCTGCGGATCGATCACGAACATCTCGGGCGTGGTCTTGGCGTTATACAGACGGGCAAGCCTGGCCTGCGGATCCATCAGGGCAGCGGTCGGAACAGCGCGCATCTGCGCCAGATAAGCGTTCTCCTCATCTGGCGTTACATAGCCCTGCTGACCGGACGCCGAAGAGATCACCGTGAACCACACCACGCCCTTCGCGGTCCATTCCTTCTGCAAGGCCTGCATGTTGCCGGAGACGTAGTGCTTCCGGGTATAGGGACAGCCCTGGTTGTGCCACTCGAGCACCACGTACTTGCCGCGATATTGGTCCAGAGTTTCTGTCTGGCCGCTGGAGTCGGTGGCTGTGAAGGCCGGAGTGGGCGCACCCACATGCACCGCTTGCCCTGCGGCGGAAAGTAAAACCAATGCGGCAAGAAGAACCGCGCATCCTGAGAGACGGAACAGATATGCCATGAGAGTCAACCTCCTGCGGGGGAATACAAACGATCAACCGGACGGCATTCGCCGGTTACTTAAGATTTGACGCAGCAGCGCTCGCCTTGGTTGCAACCTTCGGAAGCTTGCCCGGCGCCGACGGCAATAGTTAAAATGTTTCATGCCAATTGGCCGGTCTTCGCTCGCAAAATCACTCGCTCAATCTTCCATAGCGGCTGCATCCTTTCTCTTCGCGACGCAAACCACCGAGCTCCTTCTTTCGGCCGCAGGCGCTTATCTTGCGGCGATTCGAGGCAGCGGATGGTCGCCCAGCGTCGATCGGGAGGCCAGGTGTGCGGCCCGCTGCCTGAGGCCGGGCCAGGAGTTTGTCGTTATCGATGCCGGCGCAAACGTGGGCAGCTGGCTGGCTGCGTTCCGCAAGCACGTAACGGCCAGGGGGCGCATGTATGCCTTTGAACCCCAGCCCTGCGCGGCCGCGAAGATTCGGGAACTGGGCCTGGATTGTTGCGAGGTTCTGGAAGTGGCGCTCGGAGAGCACTCGGGCGCCAGAATGTTTTATACGTCGCACCAAACCGACACCATGGGATCACTCCATAAGCGTCTTGACACATTCGTCGAAGGCCGGGAGTACCGCGGCATGGAGGTGGAAGTGCTCCGCCTCGACGACTTCGTCGAGCAGAGGAAAATCGATCGAATCGACTTCATGAAGATGGACCTGGAGGGCGGCGAATTCGAGGCATTGAAAGGCGCATCGATCTGCATGCGCACGGGAGTGCTCAAGGCATTTTCCTTCGAGTTTGGAATCTCCAATGTCAACTCCAGGGTGTTCTTCCGCGATATATACCATCTTCTCGCCGAAAACCGGTACAGCTTGTTTCGAGTTACCCCGGCTGGAAGACTGATTCAGTTGAAGACTTACTCTGAGGACGATGAATGCTTTGCCCGGACAACAACCTATCTGGCCAAGCGGGAAGAAGCACCGGTAACAGTCTCCTGATCGCGTGGTGAAGGAATAAACTCGAAAGTGCGACAGCGCAAACTACGTGAAGCACGTAGGAAAGATACGAGGTTTGGATGAAGCTGACATTCCTTTGGCAAAGTCAAACTATTTATGAGCGCGAATGGATCTCAGATGTCTTTGCCTCCGTGGCTGGCGAACAGGTATTCGATGGAAAACATCGCATCGTCCTTGACGATTGCCTGCTCATCGATTCCTATATTCACACCCAACCACGCGACTACTATGCCAAATTCCGCGGCAGGAACGCATGGCTCCTTCAACTCTCCGATGAGACCTATGAAGGTGGGTACGATGTTTACCACAACTTTCGCGGAGTTTTTCGCAATTACTGGTCATCCATCTTTAATCCAAGGCGCGTAATCCATCTCCCGCTCGGTTATACCAACGGTTTCACCCATGAAGCAAACGAATCAGGCATTGACCGGCGGTTGTACTTATGGAGCTTCCTTGGACACGCCGGCAAGAGTTCGCGTCCGGAGATGATGGAGGCATTGCTGCCTTTAAGGCCTAACTTTGTTCATACCACCGAACAGGGCCGCCATCAGCCTGTCGGCAAGCGCGAGTATCAGCGGATTCTGCGCGATTCCATCTTCGTGCCCTGTTCAATGGGCAATATAAACCTTGAATCCTTTCGCGTGTATGAGGCGCTTGAGTGCGGCGCCATTCCCATCCTCGAAAAGCGTCCCGGCCTCGACTACTTTGCCAGACTGTTGGGGAGCCACCCCCTGCCCACCTTCGGCAACTGGCGCCAGGCTGCGCGCTTTATTGCTTCCATTCGCGATGACCGCAACGCTATCGGAAATCTGCAGAAGCAGTGCTTGGCCTGGTGGACCGGCTATAAGCAGAGTTTGCGCGAACGCGTAGAGAGCTTTCTCGAAACCACGCCTGGCGATGAGGCGGGCAGCTACATTCATTGGCGCCATTCGCTTCCAGGCTGGCAGACGGTCGAATTGCTGCGGCACCATACCATGCCCGCAGTTGCTCGGCGCGTGAAGTTGCATTTTGAGCGTTTGAGCAAGGAAGGCAAGCTGCGCAAGTCCAGTGGAGCATGAGTCCGCCCTTCGACGCATCGATCAGCGCGTCGAAGATGCGCTTGCCTGGGATGCAGCCCTCGACAGACTGGAGCGCTGTTCAACATTCTCCCCAACAATCGCCTTTTACCGGAACCGGCTTTTAAGGCGCAGCACGGGAAGCTCTACCAATCGGCGTACCGCTGCACCGGTCCCAATAATCAGGACCAGAACGGTAGTGGCGATTATCATATATATGAGCCAGTCGGCTGTTAGATGACGGGCGGCGAGAATACGAATGGTGATTTTGCATGTGTTGTCCACAACCAGAACGTGAAACAAGTACATCCAGTAGCTGATATCGCCTAGGAAGCGCGCGACGCGGCTGCGCAGAGGCGCCCACACAAGCCGCAGGTCGCCCAGCGCCGTCAGGCCGATCAGCCCGGTAGTGGCCATTGCTACCGCGCCGAAGACGACCGTGTTACCAATGAGACTGCTTCTTCCCATTGCGCCGAGCGGAGCCCCGACCAGAAATATCAGCGCGCCAACCAATCCAACGGCGACCGACCAGATGCGAATGATGCGCCGCGAACTGCGTTGACTGGTGACAACCAGCGCCAGCAAAGCTCCCCACATCAAACCATCGAACCGGAACCATGAGTAGTAAGGAAGAAAGAAACCAAATTTCTGTGCATAAAAACGGAAAGGTGGCGTTGCCAGTACTATAAATATGCCCACAGCGGCGAGGTTTCTGCGGCTGAAAAACTTCACCAGCCATGGCCAGAAAAGATAGAAGTGCTCCTCGACAGCCAAAGACCATAGCGGCGAATACGCCATAGGAATCCCAAACAAGGTGGAAAAGTTTGCCAGATAGAAAATGCAGAGTACAAGAAACTTTCCTGAACCCGGCACCAATAGTGCAACCAGCGCTAGCGTGATCAGGAAGGGAGGCGCAAGCCGCAGCACACGCCGGGCAAAGAAGTTCCTGTAGTAGTGTGGATGGGTATGCGTCGCTAGCAGGATACGCGTAATCAGAAAGCCGGAGAGAGCGAAGAAAACGTCCACTCCGATCCAACCTGCATGGGTTACATCTAACCACAGCCGCAAAATACTCCCGGCGGCGCTGAAGGAATAACTTTGTGAAATATGGTGAAGAATCACCATTACGGCCGCCAGCCCACGCAGCCCATCCAGCTCAGGAATCCGTTCCGGAATGCCGTGCAGACCGTTTTCGATCTGGCTCACCGGACAAGCCTCACATTGAATAACCGGCCTGTGCCTGTCTCTACGGAAGCCAGCGAGAAAAGCGTGGAAGCTTCGAGTGAATAGGTTCTGTTGACCATGGCACATATTAGCGTAAAATATACTCCCTCATAGTCAAAAGTCGGCTGCTGCCCTTCGACGCATCGGTCAGGGCGTCGAAGATGCGGTTGCCTTCGCCGGTGCGCTGGGGAAGCGAATGGTGAAAATCGCAACCACATACAGACAGAAGAGAACCGGCAGTTCCAGATTCTGCTGCCGCAGGAGCAGGATGAAGAGGAATTTGTTCTGCAGAATGCTCTGCCACATTGCGTGCTGGTCAAGGAACGCCTGCACCCGGGATTGGACGGAGATAACTTCGAGAACGGTTAGTGCACAGATAAAAGCGCCCAAGAGACGCCGCTTCTGATAAACGATCACTACAGCCGGAATGGTAATGAGGAGCATTCTGGTGTCGTAAAAGCGATGATAGACCGGTGTCAGCGAGAGTGCCGCCAAGGCTGCGATGGAAAGCAAATGCATCTCCGGGCCTGCTTTCGTCCGCAGGATAGCCGCGATCAACACCGCGAGGAGGGCCAGAAAGACTGCGTAGGCGGCAGCATTGAATTCCCGCGCGTCCGCGAAGAAAATGCTGGTAATCGTTTGTAGATTTATATCGCAGACGGATATTTCGTTGGCGGGGCGAGGGTCATTAATGCCGCCCACATCCACGGCTGCGGAAATATTCGCGGAGAGATCTGAAGTCCAGTCCGCGCTGCGCGGATGCAGGCTGAGAATCAAACCCGCGGACAGAAAAAGCGCGAGAGCGCCTGCCACGGCCATCACTGCGTAACGCCAATGGATTCTCCTCACCAGCAGATAGACCACGATCAGGCCGCCCATCTGGGGCTTGACAGCAAGACTGAACATCAACAAGAGAGCTCCCAGAGGGAGGAAGCGGCCACGAAGAAAGAGATAACTGCCGATAATTAACAGCGAAATTGCGAAAATCGCCGGGTTACCCAGTTCAAGCAGAACTCCGCTCGAGGCCAGAATGAGCGATACAAGAGCTGTGGCAAGCCACCGGTGCGACCGCGGGCACATGGATAGAATGAGTCCCGCGGAGATTACAAACAGACAGCCATTCAACAGGAACCATAGTGCGCGGGCCACCGGAAGCCGGAGCGGCGCCAGCGGGGAAAGTGCCAGGAATGTCGAAGGCGGGTAGATAAGTAAATCCTTATCCCATGCCGGCATTTCACCAGTGCGGCCGCCTGCCTGATCATACTGCTGTTCCAGTTGCAATGCGTCGTAGGGATTGCAGCCATGGAGCAGGCACCGCGCCCCTGTATAAACACGGACGAAGTCAGTTGAAGAATGGAATGCGTAGCGGCCTCCAAGTGAAAGAAATATGAGGGCGGAGATACAAAGAACCAGCGCGTTCAGGTCTGGTCTTCTAAATTTCATGGTTCTCTCCGATCTTGCACCGGCTCCGCAGCGCTCCGCCGCTCTCAGGCAGTCTTGATACAGTTTAAGCCGCTTCCTGAGGACGCCGTGCTGGAAACTCCATGAGCCGGAGCGCTGGGAAAGCGAATGGAGAAAATCGCAACCATATACAGACAAAAGAGAATCGGCAGTGCCAGATTCTGCTGCCGCAGGAGCAGGATAAAGAGGTATTTGTTCTGCAGAATGCTTTGCCACATTGCATGATGCAGAAAGAACACCTGCACCCTGGACTGGACGGAGATAACAGCGAGAACGGTCAGAGCGCCGATAAAAGCGCCCAGGATACGGCGCTTCTGATAAACGATCACAACAGCCGGAATGGTAATGATGAGCAACCGAGTGTCGTAAAAGCGATGATAGACCGGAGTCAGCGAGAGTGCCGCCAAGGCTCCGAGCGAAAGCAAATACATTTCCGGGCCTGCATTCGTCCGCAGGACAGCCGCGATCCACACCGCGAGGAGGGCCAGAAAGACTGCGTAGGCGGCAGCGTTAAATTCCCGCGCGTCCGCGAAGAAAACGCTGGTAACGGCTTGTAGATTGATAAAATAGAAGCTCTCTTTGTCGCTGGGCCTGAAGTCATTGACGGCGCCCGCCTCCATGCTTGCGGAAATATTCGTGCGGAGAGTTGAAGTCCAGTCGGCGCTGCGCGGATGCAGGCTGAGAATCAGACCCGCGGACAGAAGAAGCGCGAGAGCGCCTGCCACGGCCACTAGAGCGTAACGCCGATGAATTCTCCACACCAGCAGAGAGAACACGATCAGGCCGCCGATCGTGGGCTTGACAGCAAGGCTGAGCATCAGCAGGAGAGCCCCCAGTGGGAGGAAACGGCCACGAAGGAAGAAATAACTGCCGATAACCAACAACGAAATGGCGAAAGTCGTCGGGTTACCTACTTCAAGCTGAATTTTGCTCGAGATCAGAATGAGCGATAGAAGGATTGTGGCAAGCCACCGGTGCGACCGCGGGCACATGGATAGTATGAGTCCCGCGGAGATTACAAACAGACAGCCATTCAACAGGAGCCAGAGCGCGCGGGCCACAGGAAACCGGAACAGCGTCAGCGGGGAAAGTACAAGGAATATCGAAGGCGGGTACATGGGTACTTCGCGATACCATGGCAGCCGTTCATCAGCTCTACCGCCTGCTTGTGAATACTGCTGATCCAGTTGCGATGTGTCGTAGGGATTGCAGCCATGGAGAAGGCACCGCGCCCCTGTGTAAACAGGGACGAAGTCACACGAATTATGGAATGCTTCTTGTCCACCCGAAAGAAATATGAGGGCGGAGATGCAAAGAACCAGCGAGTTCAGGTCAGGTCTTGGAATTTTCACGGTTTCTTTGCGATTTTGTGACGGATTTTTTCTTCTCTCTGCAACTAACCAAATATACCCCAGTTGTTTCTGGCGGCGATCTTTTTGCATCTATTTCAGGGGCAGGGACCCGGGCGTGCACGGCATGGCTCCGGTCAGCGCATTGGAGGCGAAGCGGCCTTCGGCAGTCTGCCCAGGGCATCGGTAACCATGCCGGGGGTCAGCACCTCAGGGAGCAGTTCGGGTTCGCTCTGGCCGGGAGCGTAGAGCGCATAGGCCGGAACTCCGCTGCGGCCCAGCCCGGCCAGGGCCTGGGTAATGGCCTCGTCGTGGCGGGTCCAGTCGGCGCGCAGCAAGGCCACGTTCGCGGCCTGGAAGGCCTGACGCACGGCGGGCTGGCCGAGGGCCACGCGCTCGTTTACCTGGCAGCTCAGGCACCAGCTTGCGGTAAAGTCCACAAACACCGGCCGGCCCTCGGCCTGATAGCGGCTGACCGCCTCGGCTGACCATGGCTCCCAGCCGCCGGCGGCAACCGAATTCAACTCAGAGCTACCCGGCTGCCCTGCCTTTCCGGCAGACTCGCCAACCAGCCTTTGCCCGAAGACCGCTAGAGCGACCACTCCCAGCAGGATCAAAGCGGCAACCACCGTAGCCCATCGCTTTGCGGGCCACTTGCCAAGAAACCACCCCGCAATCGTCAGCAGCAAAAAGCTCGCCAGCAGAGCCGCCATGAGACCGGCGCCGTAAGCCTGCGCCAGCACCCACGCCAGCCAGATGACCGTGGCAAAAATCGGCACGGAAATCGCCTGCCGCAGCACCTCCATCCATGCTCCGGGCCTGGGCAGCAGGCACGTCCAGGCCGGGTGCAGCGCGAGCGCAAAATAGGGCGCGGCCAGCCCCAGAGCCAGCGCGCTGAAGACCGCAAAGGTGACCGCAGCAGGCTGGGCCAGAGCATAACCGATGGCCGCTCCCATAAACGGCGCTGTGCAGGGCGTGGCCACCACCACGGCCAATACTCCGGTAAAAAAGCTCCCCGTATAGCCGTGCTTTGCGGCCAGCGAATCGCCCGCGCTGGTCAGCGTGAGACCAATCTCGAACTGCCCCGCCAGCGACAGCCCCAGGAAGAACAGCAGCCCGGCCATCAGCGCCAGAAACACCGGCGACTGAAACTGAAATCCCCATCCCAGCGTGGCTCCCGCCGCGCGCAGCCCCAATAGCACGGCCACCAGCACCCAGAAGGAGACCAGAATGCCGGCTGTATAAACCACCCCATGCGCGCGCAGCTTGTGCAGTTCTTTATGGCCGGAGTGCACCAGCGCCAGCCCCTTCAAAAACAGCACCGGAAAAACGCACGGCATCAGGTTCAGCAGCAGGCCGCCCAGAAAGGCCAGCCCGGAGGTGCGTAACAGCAAAGACCAGGAGAGCGAAGGCGCAGCAGCAACCGTCCCCGGCAACGCCGCCAGCTCAAACGCCCGCCCGCCTGAAAGCTCCAGAACCCCCTTCAACTGAGCTGGATTTGCGGCGAGATTCGCGTCCTTCTTGAGGTCCAGAATCAAGCCCTTCGCCGTTGCTGTGAGCTTCTGCGGAGCCGGATTGTCAAGAATGTCCTGATCGGATGGGAAGAACGTTGCGGTGGATTCCCGCTGGCCGGTTTCGACGGAAAGACGGAAACCCTCCTGCGTTGGCTGGAAGGCGGTCTTGAAACCGGCAGGAAGCGGATTGGGGAGCGAGTTTGCCAGTCGCTTGAAAAGCTCTGAATCCGCTGGGGACTCAGATGCCACCATTGGCTCTTCGGGAAAAATCCTAAGGGTCTGTTCCAACTCCGCCTTGCCGGGAATGCAAACCTCGCGGCAAACCAGCCAATCCACCTTGGCATGAAGGACGGCAGGACCAAACTTTACTGATTTGGCAACCTGAAGCTTCAAAGGAAACAAAACTTCGTTTTCGTAGCCGAAGTCCATCAATGGACCAAGCGGCAGACGTTCGGGCGCAGGAAACTGCAACGGTCCGGCAGTCACTCCCTTCGGAAGCGTCCAGTGAATGTGCGGCGGCTCGCCGGAGTCGCCCGCATTTTCCCAGTAGATATGCCAGCCCGGCTCAAGTTTGAAATAAAGACCGAGGTTATTGCTCCCTCCTGGAAAAAGGTCGCCCGCAGGAGCCACAAGCTGCACGTGCAAGTGCGCGGCATCGGCGGAATTCGACGCCGCCCGCGCGACCGCACCCGAGGCAAGCACGAACAACACGAAGATCAGACGGGAAAGGCGCATGGCTGTGGAACGCTGACTCCTGTTCCTTTGACTCAGTTTACCGAACGATAGTCGCAACGAGTTTATATTCATTGCCCGGAGTGCAAATCCGTCCGCGCCGCATGCTGGCGGAGGATGCAATCGTTCTGGACGCACTTGACCCCAGCCGCGCGGGCGCGAGCCACTGCCTCCTCGTGGATCACTTCATCCTGCAGCCACAGATACGGAATGCCCAGCCGGATCACATCGTCCACGATAGCCGGAACGTGCTCCGAAGCGCGAAAAACATCCACCAGATCGATGCCCTGCCCCGTCAGAGCGTGTGCCGCGGCCTGGGCCGCATCGAGATCGGGATAGCTGGGCCTGCCGAGTACCTGATGAAACGCAGGATTGACGGGAAAGATGCGATAGCTGCTCCCGGCAAGATAGCGGCCAATGTTGAAGCTGGCGCGGTGCGGCTTGTCGCTCATGCCCACGACGGCAATGGTCTCCGCCTCGCGAAGCATCTCCTCAATAATGTCGGGCTCGTTTTGCATCAATATCTACTTCTGCTTCTGCCATGTGTAACGCCACGTCGTTCTCACGTGACGATCTCTCAAGGCTACATTACGTTACGCCGTAACGGAGCAGGTATGCCTCGCAAAGTTCCGCCTTCGCATTGTTCGTTGACTTCGAGGAACTACCCGTGTATAGCACATTTTCAACAAGGCCGATCACAGCGTTGCATGACGGGCAAACGAGCGCTCTAGGCAGCCCAGTCCTGTGATTGTGGTCCCAAACCACCCCTTTACTGTAAGGCCGCTCGAAGGGCGCCTCACAGCATCCGCATTTGCCACCCTGGGCTCGAATCTGGTCGTCCCTGCCAATTATTTTCCGCTCCCGGAGATTCTTCGCCCGCGTAGCCACTTGGTGATCTCGATCCTGAAAGGCCATATAATTCAAGATGATGTAGCCACCTACGACGCGCACCATCCTTCGCCCTTCAAATGCTGTGTTGTGGCTTTGGGGGTCGGGCAACCCTAGCTTGCGCAGCGCCTCCATGCCAAGGTCAAAATCGGTAAGCGAGCGCCGAACAATGCTCGGTCCAGTGCGGTCACAAAACCCGTACCAGCCAGCCGGTACCACAAATCCGGTCGTGTTTAGCGAATCAGGTTCAGGTTCCATCTGCTCCAGCGGCTCGCTGAACTCGCGGGGCACAGCCATGAGAAGCGCGGTCAGGAATACGTCGCGCTGATCCCTCTCTACCCAAAGCGGCGAATCCAAAATGCCGGTATCCAACTTTATGAAGGGCATCGTCTGAAACCTTGAACTCACCGTTTATACCACGAAGCCTTCTTGCCGTGATAGGGATTTTTCTCGTGATAAAGTAATCCAACGTGTAGATAAAGCTCTAATCAACAGTAAGGCCCCTTCCTTGGGCCGCCTTGTGTCCGTCAGCGGAAATGGTCCCTTTTCACATTTGAGTCCGCAACCTTCAAAAAAGCCTATTCAGATTGAAGATCTTCCAGATATTTTGCTCGCCGAGGTTCGTCAGCCTTCTCGAACGCCTTTCTTCGAGATTCGGCCTCTTCCCGAGTATCAAACGGTCCTTCGCGCGTCCCTGGTTCGGGAAGGTTTTGCCACCACCAATACCACATGCCTGTCGCCTCGTCTTGAATAACCTTCGTGCGCATCTCCCCTCCTTCGTACAGTCAACTGCCATACTTCAACAGCTAGCTCGGATCATCGTCGGGGCCGGCCGAGACAACGGTGCCGCGGCGCTTGGCCAGCAGATAGCCGCGCAGAAACGGCTCCAGGTACCCGTCCAGCACCTTGTCCACGTCGCCCACCTCGACCTTGGTGCGGTGATCCTTGGCGATGCGGTAGGGCTGCAAGACATACGACCGTATCTGCGATCCGAAGTTGATATCCAGCTTCGAGTCCTCCAGTTTCTTACTCGCGGCTTGTTTCTTTTCGAGCTCAAACTCATACAGCCGCGAGCGCATGATCTTCATCGCCTTTTCGCGGTTCTTGTGCTGGGAGCGCTCGTTCTGGCAGCACACAACGATGCCCGTGGGCAGGTGGGTCATGCGCACGGCGGAGTCGGTGGTGTTCACGTGCTGGCCACCCTTGCCGCCGCTGCGGTAGGTGTCGATGCGCAGGTCCTCCAGCTTCAAATCCACCTGGATAGTTTCGTCGATCTCCGGCAAAACGTAGACCGAGGCAAACGAAGTGTGCCGCCGCTTAGCCTGGTCGAAGGGCGAAATGCGCACCAGCCGGTGGACGCCGCTTTCGCCGGCCAGTTGCCCAAAGGCATACTCGCCGAGGATGGTGAAGGTGGCGGACTTGATGCCCGCCTCTTCGCCGTCCTGCAAGTCGTTGATCTCCGTCTTGAATCCCTGTTGCTCGGCCCAGCGCAGGTACATGCGCATCAGCATCTCGGCCCAGTCCTGGCTCTCGGTGCCGCCCGCGCCGGGATGGATGGTGAGGATGGCGTTGAGCGCATCGGCCTCGCCGTTGAGCATGGTGCGTGCTTCCAGTTCCTCGGCAAACGTGGCCAGGGCTTTGATGTCGCGCTCCAGATCGGCCAATACGTCTTCGCCTTCGCGCACCAGCTCGAAGTAGGCTTCAATGTCGCCTGAGCGGCGCACCAGCTCATCATCATCGGCTACCAGCTTTTCCAGGCGCTTGCGGTCGCGCATCAGCGGCTTCGATGCGGCGGGGTCGTTCCAAAGGGCCGGATCGGCCAGCTTGGTTTCAATGTCGGCGAGTTCCCTGCGGATGCGGGCAGGGTCAAAGATACTCCCGCAGGTCGCGCACTTGGTCGCGCACGGGAGCGTAAGCGAATTCGAGATCGTTCAACGACATGGCTTGGCTCTTAAGACCTGACTTTGATTTGGACTGTGAGGCTGCGTTCTCTCGACTTAACTAGAATATCACCGTGTAGGTTTCGGCGGATTCAGCGGCCTTTGATGCGTAGGGGGCTTCAAATATACCACTTTACATATAACGCGTATCGGTATATCCTGATTGTGGATGATTCAAAGCTTCAAAGACGCTTGGACAAAGGAACTCTATGAGTCGGGTTCCGGCAGGCGCTGGGCAAGTATCCGGGCAACAGCTCAGCGCAAACTCGACCAGATTGATACGTCAAGCTCTCTCGATGACCTGCGTACTCCTCCGGGAAATCGTCTGGAGGCTTTGAAGGGTGACAGGAGTGGCCAGCACAGCATACGGATCAACGATCAATACCGCATCTGCTTTGTCTGGAAGGATGATGGAGCGCACGATGTGGAGATCGCCGATTACCACTGATCGGAGGATGGGAATGACGATTAAAAGACCCGCTACGGGATGGAAGATGCAAAGAGTTACGACGCATCCGGGCGAGATGCTGCGCGAGGAGTTTCTTCTCCCTCTCGGCATTACGCAGAACGCGCTGGCGATGAGAATCCGCGTCCCCGCCACGCGCATTGGCGACATCATTCACGGCCGGCGAGCGGTCACGCCCGACACGGCGCTGCGCCTGGCGCAGTTCTTCGGCAACAGCCCGGAGTTCTGGCTCAACCTCCAGCAGATGCACGACCTGTCAAAGGCACGGCTTGAACTGAGCAAGAAAATTGAGCGGGACGTTGAGGCCTACGCCGGGGCATGAGCGGATCGGGTTGAGGAAGAAATCCGAGTTTCAAGAAGCGGGACCTGGGGCACCCGGCCGTCGTCATTTCCTCGGCTTAATCATTTCCTTTTCCGAAACTATTCTGTATCCAGCTTCGGGAGGTGCACCAGTCGGTTTCGGCTTGCTGTCCGTAAAGAAGACACTGTCGGCGAATAATTCCGCATCATAATCGTTGTTAGCATGTACGCGTCCGCAGACCATGGTATAGTGCAGAGTCGGGTTATAGGCCAAATACTCGACACATTTCAACACATACTCTGTCAAATGTCCGTCGTGATTAACATCGGCATAACCTTCGAGAGTAAATCGCGTAGCACTGCATTCACCTGTCTGACACGAATCTGGGTCGTCTTCTGAACGAACAGAAGTAACATGGAAGAGGATCTTCTGTTTACCCTTATCTTGATCCTGAGCCTGAGCGAACAACAGACAATTGAATGATAGTTGGTTGCCCAAAAGCACCAAAGCCGTCATCATGAGATTCCTCGACATCATCCCTCCAATCGGGTCATCCTTCCGGCGAAAACGATTATACTGCCAATCTAAATGCCATGGCTTTGCTCTTGAGAGCTGACTTTGTTTTGGACTGTGAAGCTGCGTCTTCTTGACCGATCCCAGAATATCACTGCACTGGCTGCGATGGATTCGGCAGTTGCTTGACACGTACCACCAGCGATAATCGGAACGGCATTGAACGAACTTACGCCGGGCTGCGAAACACCTGTTCCCGGACCCACAGCGTCTCAAGCAGGGATTCTTCCGAATCAAACAATGAATAGGCATTCAGGTTGAACTCGTCTAACAAGCGCAAGACCTTGACCCTCACCGTAGATGGGATATCGAACTTCCACACGAAATCCTGCCCGGGACGCGCATTTTCGAAAACTTCCTGATGCGAATCATATTGCCAGTTGTCATTGACACCTAAACTCTCACAGACCGTGTAGACCGATTGCTGCAAGAAGTGTCTGGGGTGGGTTCGAACGTACGGTCCGAGGGTCCGGATACGGTGTTCGCCAACCGCTCCACCCTTGCACCCGGTCAGACTCTCGCAGTAAGCGTAGATCGATCTCTTCTCATGTTGAGGATTGGCGTATCGAAATGCAAAGAAGGCAGCGACATACGGTGATCGCGACCAGTCAAGAAGCGGCGACGGAAATCCGTGGTGCCGCAAATAAGCCATGTAATCATAATGTGGGCCAGATGGAAACCTGTCAGGTTCAAAAAACGACTCAACGCCGGAAAATCCCTTCGGCAGGTTCGGATCGTATGTCGGAGAGCTCACACCCGTGAACGCGTGAACCGCTGGTCCCATCCCGGTAATGAGTCTGTAATAGTCGGCGAAGTACATCTTCCTATGCCCATTTCGCTCCAATGTGGTCTCAACTGGCCACTCGGAATTCTCCTGCCCACGGAATAGCAGGCGCGAGGCGGCCTTTTGACCAACACACCTACGAAGCTCCCCCAGCCATTGTTCAAATTTTTGCCAATCGCCGTCTTCCGACTTCACAACTTGCCTCCTGAAGAGGATGGTCCATATCTCAATCTACTACCAGGATTGGGCAATGCCTATGCCAGCTTGATCTCATCGAGCAGATCGGGATGACGATCCAGCACTTTGAGCAGCTTGACCAGGGCTAAAGGCGGCTCGGTCTTGCCGTTCTCGTAGCGTGAGAAGGCATTGACGCCGCCGCCGAAGATTTCGGCTGCCTCGCGCTGGTCGAGCGCGAGCTTCTTGCGCACTTTGACGATAAAAGCCGGGTCGACGATGGCCGCATTCACCTGCCTGGAAAAGGCCCGCATCTCGCGCATGACGCGCTCCGATTCGGCGCCATCCAGGATGGACTCGGCGCAGGCCGGGCAAAACTCACCCGTTACCGCAAGAATCGTTGTGGTCTCGCCTTTGTAGGTATAAGGCAAGTCGCGTGTATCTCGGATCAACTCAGCCGCTCCGCAAACCGGACATTTCATCTTCAAAGCTTCCTGAGGGCTGACCGGCACTGTATCAGGGCACGACTTCAGTCGTGCCGAAGATTGAGCAAAAAAGATTGGGCTTTAGCTGTGAAGTTTCAATAGGTTGTTGTCCATTCGGTCGAGAACTGGGAAGCTGAAGTTGCGAAACAAAAGCAATCCCAGGAGACCGAAT
>JBEKGY010000015.1:0-71814 GCA_050012555.1 Occallatibacter sp. | reverse complement strand
ATGGTGATGTAGCGTGAATCTTTCAGGGTTTTGGTCCTCAACCTCTCTGGAAAGACAAGCCGTGCTCACGCACCGCCCGGGTTACGTGCGCCTTGACAAAGCCTTTGTCCCTATCGAGGGGCACCCGGCCGGGTGGTGCACAGGGCTGGGGTTGGTGGATTCCCAGGTCTCAAAATCGAGACCTGGGGCACCCGCTAAATTCTGAAGACCAATCAAGCGGCGCTCTCTATTTCGCGCCTTCCCTGAGGATCTGGTCGGCCAGGTAGTTGTGCACCTTGGCCTCGTCGTGGAGCATCTCGAAGTAGGCGTTTTTGAGCAGTTGCGCGTGGCCATCACGAAGTCCCTGGCGGATGGTTTGCTGCACGCGGGGGTCGTTCAATTCGCGCTGACCGGCCGGCTCCCTGGCAATCAGCTTGTAGATGGCGTAACCGATGGTCCGCCGTCCCGGTCCGGCGCTGTCGTTGACGGGAAGAACATCAGTGATTTGCCCTGGCTTGAGTTTGTTGATGGCGTTGTAGGCTTCGGGCTGGCTGTGCAGCGCCGAATCGGCCACAAAGCCCATATCGCCGCCATTGGAGGCGGTGTTGGCATTCTCTGAAAAGTTCATGGCTATGGCGCTGAAGTCCTCGCCGTTCTCGAGCTTATCGTGCAGGGCCTGGATCTTTTTTCTGGCGTCGGCGTCACCGGAGGCCTTGTTGTTTTGCAGGTTGGCGGTCTGCTGGGCGGGACCGGCGGTGACGACGATCTGCGCCAGGTGGTATTGAGGCTCGATCAGGTTGAACTCCGCCTTGTGCGCCGCGTAATAGCCGCTGATCTCAGCGTCGGTGATATTGATCTTCGACTCGATTTCCTTGTTGAGCAGCTTGGTCTTGGTCAAAGAGCGGCGAATATCGCGCTTGATGTCGTCGATGGTCAGGTTGCGCTGCTTGAGCTGCTTGTCGAACTCCTCCTGCGTGAAGGGCGCCTTCATTTCGGTGAGCTTGGCGTTTACGTCCTCATCGCTGGCGGCGAGGTTGAGCTTGGCGGCGCGCTGCTGCAGGATCTCATCCTCGATCATCTGGTGCAGGATATTGAGCCGGACAATGCCGGCCTGTTCGGGGGAGAGCTGCTGCGGGCTGTCTCCCAGGCTGGCCTGGTAATACTTCTCCAGTTCCGAGCGCAGGATCTCCTTGCCATTCACGGTGGCCATCACGTCGGGAGCGGGGGAGCGGTGACAGCCGGCGAGAGGGGCCAACAGGACTGCACTAACAAGGACGAAGACGGCAAAGCGGGAACGGGCCGGGAAAAAGGATTCGATTTGCAAGCTGTTGTCTCCTGTGGGGACTTATAAAGGCCCCGGCATTCAAGGATAACTCCACAAGCCGGTGCGGCGATAGCGCGCGAAGGCCTATTTGCCCATTCCGGCCGACTGTGGCGTGTTGGCCGGCGCGGTTGGAGGTTCGATGCCCTCGGCGCGGAGGGCGCGGTCAATGACCAGCCAGACCTGTTCCTGAGGGAGTGCGCCGTCAATGCGCTCGCCATTGATGAAGAGCGCGGGCGCTCCCTGAAGCTTGAGCGTATCTCCCAAGCGGAGCGAGGCGCGCACCCTGGAATCGTCCTGCGCGGCCAGGCAGGCATCGAGCTTGCCGGAGTCGAGATTGGCCTGCGCGGCTTGTACGCGGGCGATGCGATTGAGCGCGTCAAAGCTCTTTGCCGCGTTACGGTCCGGGCCGCTGATCTCCTGTCCGTGGGTGTGGAGGTAATCGACGTATTTCCAATAGACCTCGCCGTTCTGCGCGGCCAGGCAGTTTGCGTCCACCGCGGCGTACATGGCCCAGTTGTGAATTTCGATGAGCGGGTAGTCCTTGTAGATGAAGCGGACCTTGTCTTTGTAGTGGTCCAACGTGGCGGGAAAGAGGGTCTGGTGCATACGGGCGCAGTAGGGGCACTGGAGATCGTCGAAGTTGATGACCGTGACTTTGGCGTTCGGATTGCCGCGGATGGGGCGTCCGGCGACGTCAATGGAGCTGACGGGGTCGTTGGCCAGATCGAACTTATCGAAGTGAGCCAGGGTCTTGTTGTCGGTGGAGATCAGGAATTCTTCATAGGTCTCGTTGGAGCCGTGAGAGAAGACGACGGGCAGCGTGTCGTAGCCGGCAATATTGCTGGGCTTGCGGGCGCCCACACTAACGGAGTAGTCCGGAGGAATGTTGAACTGGGAACGGATCATAACCTGGATGTGGCGGGTGAGCGCGGCGAAGTCCTGCGGGCTTTGCGTGGCGGCTTGTGGGGGCGGAGTGGTTTGGGCCTTGCAGCCCGCGGCGATGCAGAGTGCGAGCAGGGCAGCGAATAAGCGAATGCGCGGCAAGTTGAATTCCTCTCAGGAAAGGATACTCCAGCGGGGCGGTAATCGGCGACGGAGGGAATGATCGCCCTGGGACCAGATCAGTTGACGCTGGAGACTGGAAAAAGCAAGCACGGGGTTGTGGTTTCCCACCCATTTCGCTAGAAAAATGCAACCGCAGGTCCTTCGACTCCGTTTGGCGCCCAACCACTCCAGCGGGCACAAATCGCCCGCCGGGGACCCCGGTCACGCGCCAAACTCCGCTCAGGATGACAGCTTTGTGGTGGATGACAGATCAATGGAGGGTTGTGGCTTCCCAGGTCTCTCCGCCGCGGCGGACGAGACCTGGGGCACCCACTTTTGTGGGGAACCAAGTAAGACGGGACTGCGTTTGTGGTTTCCCAGCGACCTGCGCTCAGGATGACAGTAATACTCAGGATGACAGCAATTTTGTAACGAACTTTTGACTCACCGCACTAATAGGCGGGCGGCAGGGTTGGGTCGCGGAAGACGGACTTTGAGCGGCTGATGCCGGGAACGGCGCCGAAGTTGGCCAGGGTGAAGCTATAGAGCCACTGGGCATCGTCGCCGCGAATGGAGCCGAGATCGAAGCGCCGGTAACCGAAGGTGAGGCCGCAGCAGTTCCAGTTATAGGTGGCTTGCACTCCTTCGTATTGGAAATGTCCGAGGACAAAGTCGTATCCGCCTTTGGCGGCCAGGTTGAAGCCGTTGCCGCTCTGCTTGCCGATGGCCAGGTAGGGCTGGACCTGCTGGCTCTTGATGGTGGAGGCAGCGCCGCTGTTTTCGTCGACGGCGTTGAGCATGGCGTGGCCCACGCCGAGGGTGGTGCGGCCCCAACTGTAGCCGGCATAGAGGTTATCCGCGTCCAGCCGTCCGGTCCTGGGGTCGAAGTCCACGTCCGACTCAATGCGGAGATTGTCGATGGCTTCAAAGCGCAGGCGCGAGGTGATGGGCGCGAAGTTGCGCGGGGAAGTGAGGAAGGCTACGCCGGTGAGGTCCAGAGTGGAGTCGAATACGTTGCGCCGGTTGGGGATGAGCGCGCGGCCGAAGTAGGGGTCGAAGTAGAACTTTTGGGCAATCTGCCAACTGGCCCACTCGCGCGGCCTGGCCGGGCAGCCGCCGGAGGGCAGCACGTCCTGGGGGGCGCAGTGTTGCTGGACGGTGGAGCGCAGGTAGAAGCGTTGCGTGAGCGAGTAGCCGGCTTCGTTGGTGTTGGTGGCGATGTCAGTGGTGTCGATCAGGAGCACATTCCGGGCCTGCATGCCGATGCCGCCGACAAAGCGGTAGAAGATTTCCGGCTCGATGACGTGGCGCAGCACGCGGTTCAAGCCGGGTAGAGCGAAGTCGCGCTCGATGGCCGGGGGACGGATCTCCAGGCCTGCCTCGACGTCAACGCGGTTGATCGAGTCGTGGTTGATGGTGGGTGTGCCGCCATTCATGCTGGTCGGTTCTGGGTTCTGGCTGATGGAGTAGTAGGTGTCGCGCAGCGCGGCCTGGGGAACCACGCTCCAGCCTCCGGCCGCAAGCGGCAGGTAGAGATGCGGGTAGATATCGACGCGGCCCACGTTGCGGGCATAAAACTGGGGTTCCGAGCGACCAAGGAAACTGAGCGACGATCCAACCCCCCAGTAGAACGGAGAGGTGTTAAACGGACGGTCGAGGACGTCATAGCGCAGGCTGGGCAGGTGGAGAATTCGCGCTTCGTCGCCGTTGGTGGAGCTGGCAAAGGTCTGGAAGCGTTCGAGAGAGGCGGAAGGGATGAATCCATTGTGCTCGTGGGTGAGGGAGAGAACGCTGGAAACCTCGGAGGTGGTGGCCAGCGAGTAGTTATCGTTGAAGACCAGGCGGTAGACGTAGCTGGAGAGATATTCGACGATGCCGGCGATGCGGGTATCGGGAGTAAGGTCTTTGCGGCCCAGGGCGATCACATCGACGCCGCCCTGGTTAACCAGTTGCGTGGCGGTGGCCGGAGTGGTGGAGGGAGGAATTGGCAGGGTGATGACCGTCTCTTCTACGCCGCGGTCGAGCAGAGCATCCCAGCGCGCGGTGAGGTGGTCCTGGCCCGGGCCTTTGTAGCGGAAGTCTCCATTGGGCGCCCATCCGCGCTTGCTCCAGTACTCGGCGCCGAGGATCATGTCCATGTTGCGGCTGATGACCCAATAGACCTGCTCGCCCAGGACCAGGCCCTTGACGGAAGATCCGTAGCCGAATTCAGGGGTCAGCAGCCCGCTCTCGCGGCCCATTTCGTCGGTTGGATGGCGGAGGTAGGGCATATAGAAGACAGGCACGCCGAGAAATTCGAAGAGGGCGTTGGAGGTGGAGGCCTTGCCGTTGGCCAGATTGATGGCGCGGGAGATCACCCGCCAATCCGGGTGGGGCAGGCGGCAATTGGTCATGGAGCCGTCGACCAAGCGGTAGTTGCCCTCACCCAACTGGAGCATCACCCTGCCTGAGAACAGGAACGGGTTGGCCGTGGAATAGATCACGGTGTGGCCGGCGGGGCGGACTCCCTGCGAGCCGTTCACGTTGTAAAAGCGGGCGGTGTGCATGTTCAGGCGCATCTCGCCGTGAGAGGCGTTGATCAGCACATCGTTGGGCCCGCCGGCAAGCTGCAGGTGGCCTTCGGCCTCAAGCTCAGAAGTGGACTGGTTATAGATAACCTTGTCGGCGCGGAGAATGTAGTCGCGGTAGTGGAAGACCACATCGCCGGTGAGGGTGAGGACGTCGCCTACCCAGTGCTGATGGCCAGCGTCCCACTGGACGGGCACGCCGGTTGAGGGCGCCGGTTCCGGCTGGGCGATGGGCAGAACTTCCTGGCCGGGGTCGTCGGGAAGTTGAGCGCCGGAATCGGCCTGAATTTGGAGGTCTGACCCGGGCGCGCCGGCGACGGCGGAGGGTTGCGAGGCCGGGGGTAACGCATTGGTCAACGTCTGCCCCCTAAGTTGCAGGTGACAGAGGGCCAGCAGCGTGATAAACACTAAGTTGCGAGGACGCATTCCAGGACCAAGACCAGTGCAAGGCTCAGCATAGCAAAAGCCAGCCACTCTTTGGATGGGGCGCGCGCCACGCAGCTCTGGCAGCAGGCAAAGTTCGGTTTGGATTGCTCGCACGGATCCCACGATCCGCGCCACGCCGGCATGTTTGCAGCGAATTCTTCTTCCTCTTTTATTAAAACCAACGTCCGCGATGCTCCGGTTGCGCCGGACTATGCGGACCGTAACAGCGGGACAGGGTTTGCAAGCCGAAGGCTTGCAAACAGGCCTGAGAGCCGCATTAGAAGGGACACTGGAGCTTTGAACACATCCGCAAGCAAGGTCGACGGCGCACTGGCGTGGAAGCAGGAAGTGAACCGGCGCGTGGCCGCGCACAAGAGCCGCATTGGTTCTTCGGCAGAGCCGGAGGCGCCGTTGGAGGGCCAGCGCGGCGCAGGCAGCCGTGGCGCGGAGGCCGCCGCGCGGGTGGCCGCGCGCTATGCCAAAGCCCCCAGCTACAGCGAAGTGCTGGCCGGCGAGGCGCGTGCGGCGGTGCGCGCCGCCGAGGCTGCGTCCCGGGCTGCACAGGAGGCGCAGGCCGCTGCTGAATCCGTTCTGGCAGGATTGGAGGCTGGGCTTAAGGTTGCGTCCGGCGCGGAGCCTGCGTCTGCCCGTGCCGCGCATGCGCAGAACATTTTTGGGATTTCTGTGCAGGACGGGCGGGAACCGGGCAAGCAGGCGCAGCATGGGCAAGATGGGCCGGTGGGCGTCGAAGGCATTGAGATTGTGGAAGCTGCGCAGTCAATTCACGCCAACCTGATCGAATTTCCCCTGGAGATTGCCGCCGCGCGCAAGGTTCGCCCGCGGCGTGCCGAAAGGCCGTATGCCGCGGCGGGTGAGCTTGAGAGGCAGTTGAGCATCTTCGAGGTGGATCCCGGAACGATTCTGACCCAACCCGCGGCGGCGTGGACAGGCCAGGAGTTGCTGGGGATTGAACTGGACGAAGAACCTGTGTGGGAGGAGACCGCGACCCAAGCAGGCCCGGCGGCCGCGGCCCCGCATCTTGCGCCCATCAGTTTGCGTCTGATGGCCGCCGTGGTGGATGGCGCGCTGATCGCGGCAGCTATTCTGGCGTTCGCGCTGGTGGCCGCAGTCAATGCGCAAGTCCTGCCCACGGTAAGGGAGATCGAACTGGGCGCGGCCGTGGCGCTGGCGTTCATCGGCGTGCTTTACCAGGCGGTGTTCTTCACCCTGACTGAGGCTACGCCGGGCATGAAGTACGCTGGCATCAGCCTGTGCACCTTCGACGATCAGATACCCACCGGCGCGCAAAGGCTGGGCCGGCTGGGAGCGCTGCTGTTGTCGCTGCTGCCGGTGGGGCTGGGCGTGGCGTGGTCCATCTTCGACGAGGAGCATCTGAGCTGGCACGACCGTCTGTCGCGGACTTATCTGCGCAAAGGCTAATTTGCCGTCGAGTCCAGCTATGAGGAGTTCCTGAGGCTTTCAGCGCACTCGCTTGCGGCCCATCCCCAACCAACCGCATCTCCACTCACCACCAACCTCGCCGCCGTACAAACATTCAACCGTCTAATCGCTAACCGGCCGGAATCCGGCGCACGTATACTGTAGGCTGGCAATGCCGGTTTGAATGGCCGCGGCCGCAAAGGGGCTTTTTCCTTGGATCTCCGGCTTATGCCGGGGGAAGGAAGACGATGGGAACATTGCTCGAATCCATCCATTCGCCCGCTGACCTGAAGCGCATGAACCTGGCGCAGATGACGGAGTTGGCGGGGGAGATCCGCGAATTTCTGATTCAGACGCTGTCGAAGACCGGCGGTCATCTGGGTCCGAACCTGGGCGTGGTGGAGCTGACTCTGGCCTTGCACACGGTCTTCAATACCCCCGAAGACAAGCTGCTGTTCGACGTAAGCCACCAGGCCTACATCCACAAGATTCTCACCGGGCGGCTGGAGCGCTTCGGGACGATTCGCCAGCCGGGCGGGCTGAACGGCTTCATGCTGCGCACCGAGAGCGAGCACGATTGTTACGGAGCGGGGCACGCCGGCACCGCGCTCTCCGCCGCTTTGGGAATGGCCGTGGCCCGCGATCTCTCCGGCGGCAAGGAGCACGTGGTTGCCGTGGCCGGCGACGCGGCTTTTACCAACGGGATTTCATTTGAAGCGCTGAACAACATCGCCGCGCAGACCAAGCGGATGATCGTGGTGCTCAACGACAACGAGTGGTCAATCGATCGCAATGTGGGCGCCATCGCCAGCTACTTTCATCGCATCGTCACCAACGAGCACTACCAGTATCTGCACGACTCGGCCCACCGCATCATCAAGCGGTTCGGCGGCAAGACCGCAGCCGAAGTGGCGCGCCGCGCCGAAGAAGCCGCCAAGGGTCTTTTGTGGCCGTCGATGATGTTTGAGGAGTTCGGCCTGCAGTACTTCGGTCCCATCGACGGCCACAACCTGCCCCTGCTGGTGGAGACCTTCAAGTTTCTCAAGAGCGCCGACCACCCCGTGCTGCTGCACGTGCTGACGCAAAAGGGCCGCGGCTTTCAGCCGGCTCTGGACAAGCAGAAGAAGTTCCACGGCCTGGGGCCCTACGATCCCGAGACCGGCATGACCGAGCCGGCCGGATTGCCGAGCTACTGCGAAGTATTTGCCAATACCCTGGCCGGCCTGGCCGACAAGGACAAGCGCATCGTGGCCATCACCGCGGCCATGCCCAGCGGCACGGGACTGGATCTTTTCAGGCCGCGCCACCCTAAACGATATTTTGACGTGGGCATCGCCGAGGAGCACGCGGTGGTGTTTGCCGCGGGCATGGCCACCCAGGGCTACCGGCCGGTCTGCGCCATCTACTCGACCTTCCTGCAGCGGGCCTTCGATCCCATCGTGCATGACGTCTGCCTGCAAAAGCTGCCGGTGCTGTTCTGCATGGACCGCGCCGGACTCTCCGGAGACGACGGGCCTACCCATCACGGACTCTTCGATATCAGCTATCTGCGCGGTATACCGGAGATGGTGCTGATGGCCCCCAAGGACGAAGACGAGATGGCCGATATGATGAAAACCGCCCTTGAGCTTCCCGGTCCCAGCGCCATCCGTTATCCGCGGGGCGCGGTTTCCGGCGTGGCCCGCAAGGCCGAGCCGCAATCGATTCCCGTGGGCAAGGCCGAAGTGATCAAGGACGGCTCGGACGTGGCCATTCTCGGCCTGGGACCGATGGTTGCGCTGGCGCGGGAGCTGGCTGAACGGTTGGAGTACATTGGCTACTCGGCCGCGGTCATCAATCCGCGCTTCGTCAAGCCGCTGGACCTGGAAGTGCTGGAGCAGTACTCCCGGCGCGTGGCCGCCTTTGTCACCTTTGAGGATCACGTGAAGATGGGGGGCTTTGGCTCCGCGGTGATTGAGGCGCTGGAGGAGATGGGCTCCACTGTTCCGGTGGTGCGCATCGGCTGGCCCGACAAATTCATCGAGCACGGCAAGGTGACGGAGCTGCGCGCCCGGCACGGCCTGACCGTGGACGAAGCGCAGGCCCAGGTGCTGCCCCTGCTGGCGCGGCGCGTGCGCAGGACGCTGGTGGCCAGCTGACACAGAAACTGTATCGAATCGATACAGTGGGGGTTTGCACTTTAACCGCTGTGCGACAATCCACAAAAGACTGATTTTTATATGCGATGTTTACGTATTTTTCTTTTGGGCGTGAGCGGATCGGTTCTGGCCGGGGTGCTGGCCTGGGCGCAGACACCGTATCCGGTTTTTCCCAAAGCTCAGGCCTCAGTTCCGCTGGTTCTGGCCGGCGGCACCGTTGTAGACGTGACCGACTGGGGCCACTCGGCAAGAGACCAGCAGGATTCGATCATCGTGGTGCGCGACGGGCGCATCGCCGAAGTCGGCTACCGCGGGGCTGTACTGATCCCCAAGGGCGCCCGGGTGATCGACTGCACGGGGAAGTACCTGATTCCCGGCCTGGTGGACGGCTTTGCCGGCATGAACTCGCAGGGCCAGGCCAATGCCAATCTCTACATGGGCGTGACCACGGTGGTGGTCCGCAGCGACTACCGGTATGGGGTGATCGATTTTACCGCCAATCCCAGCCCGCATTTGTATTTAATCGATTCGATCGGCACCACCGACAACTGGAGCCTTTTAGCCAAGCGCCCGGAGTGGGCCCTCAAGCTCCGGGAGGGCGTGCACCCCGCCGAATTGAATCCTGAGGATACAAATCGCCAGCTCACCGACACCGCCCAGCTGGGTACGCGCGTACTGTGGCTGGGCCACGACCTGACCGCGGCCAATACCCAGTGGATCATTGCCCATGCCCACCAGATGGGATTGGCCACCTACGGGGAGTTCATCTCCACGCCCTACGACGTGGGCATCGAGGCCGGCGTGGACGCGCTGCTGCACATGAGCCGCTACGAACTGGGCGTGATTCCCGATGAGCTGCAGCGGCCCCTGGTTGAAACCCCCGAGGGGCCGCCCGCAAACACTGCCTACGACTACTCGGAACGGCTGCCGCCCACCGACCCGCACGTGCTCGCATACGCCAGGTTTCTGGCCGCGCATCATGCCGCGCTGATGCCCGCCTTCAGCCTCTTCTTTCTAGAATTGCCGGGGCATCGCAACCTGTGGAAGGAGCCGGCCGCGCAACTGCTTGACCCGGCCCGCATGGTCCAGCCTTCGGATCGCTCGTCGGGCGAGACAGTCTATCCGATGGGGTACTGGACGCGGCGGCTGCCCGGAATAGCGCAGCGCTACCTGGAAGACGGCCAGCGCAAGAAGGCCGAACAATCGGCCATGCGGCTGTGGCACATCAACGAGACGATGTTTTCCGCAATTCCGCACTATCTGGCGGCTTCCGGCGCGTCGGCGATGGGTACCATGGCCGGCATCTCTCTGCACACCGAACTGGAACTGCTGGTCCGGTTGGGGCTCAGCCCGCGAGAGGCGCTGGCCGCGGCCACCAACAACTATGCGCTGCAGTTCGGCTGGAACGAGCTGGGCCAGATTACCCCCGGCCGCCGCGCCGACATTCTGATCGTGGACGGCGATCCGACGGTGAACATCTGGAACGCGCGCCGCATCTCCGGGCTGATAGTGGACGGCAATGTGATGGATCGCGACGGGCTGCTGGCGCTGAAAAAATGAAACATGCCTGCTATGCCCGCTTGACCGCCTGACGGGCCGCGGCCGCCAGGATCTCCGGCAGCCGTTTTTGACGGTGCGCGAAGGATTGAGTCAGTTTTCGCCGCACCATCGTGCCGCCAAGACGGCCGATGAAGCCGTAGGGCAGGGCGTACTCGATCTCATCGCTGACCAGCGTCCCCTCTTGACCGTCCCGCGCCTCCGCCTGGATGCCGTGGCGATGGCGAAACTCGCTGAAGGGGCCGCGGACCTGCTCATCACAAAAGTGGCTGTTCCACACAAACTCGGTGATGCGAGTCATCCAACTCACGCGCCGCGGCACCCAGGGGATGGGATAAAAACTGATGAGAATCTCAGAGCCTACTCCGGCGGCTACGCTCAAGAAGCGCTGCGCCGGGTCGGGGTGCACGGGCCGCGCGGGCGGAGGCGCGATGCGCGCGTCTTCGATGCGGGTCTCAAGCCGGGGAGGCATCAGGTGGGGCAGATTGGCCGGATTGGCGAAGAGCGCAAAGACCAGTTCCACAGGGAACGGAACCCATTGGCGAGTCTCGAATCGCTCGGTCATGGATTCGATGGTAATCGCCGCGGCCTGGAGTCCCGGTCCGGTTCACGGAAAGCAGAACCGCAGCGCATCGGTTAACCTAAGAAGAAGCAGCAGTTTCAAACAGGTTTCCCCGAGATCATGAGCGATTCCCCATTAAAGGATTTATCGCGTCTCCAGCCGCGCAATCGATGGCTCATCCTCATTGCGGCCTTCAAGGTGTTCCAGGCGCTTTTGTTTATCGCCATCGGCGTGGGGGCGCTGCGCCTGCTGCACAAGGACGTTGGCGATCTGGTTGGCAGGCTGGCCGACCACCTGCGGCACAGCCCGGAGTCGCGCCTGGTCAGCTTCATCCTGGAAAAGGCATCGCTTCTCGATGACCGCCTGCTGAGGCGGATCGGCGAGGCGGGCTTCATCTATGCCGGCCTCGATCTGATTGAGGGGACCGGCCTGTATCTGGAGAAAGCCTGGGCCGAGTACCTGACTCTGGCTATCACCGCGTCATTCCTGCCCCTTGAGATCTTCGAGGTCTTCCGCAGACTGACGTGGATCCGGGTGGGCTTGCTGGCCGTGAACACGATGGTGTTTTTCTACCTGCTGCAACTGGTGGTGGAACGCGGGAGGCGCCGAAGCATCACCGCAGAGGAGTAAATTGAATGCGAACTACTGCAACGCGGCGTCAACCAGATCATTCAACTCGAGACTCTTTCGCTTTTTGTTCTCTTACCACGCCTTGCCCATTCTGTCCAGTACCGGAACCAAAGCCATAAACACTACATCTTGTGGTAGCTGATTTTTTCTATCTATCAATAGGCCTTCGCCTAATCGCCTACGCCATCAAGTACTTTCCATAGATTTTTTCCTCGACGAGAGCACCGATACGGGGTACTATCGGCTTTATGGAGTCGAGTGGAGTGAAATGGAGCGTAAGGGAGTTCAGCAAAAAACCGCTGAACTTGCTCCAAAGCAAGTGTAATCACATTTCTCTCCTCTCCAAACAGAATTGTGACGCCTAATCGGCGAGGGAACCAGCCTTGCAAACCGGATCAGGCCGGTTCAAGGGCAAGGAGCAAGCGCGGCAGGCGATGAGGAATCAGCCGCAAGAGACAGGCATGGAAGCGTTTCGTGGTAACCATCCAGCGAAGGTCGAAGACGGCGGGAGGCTGAAGCTCCCGGGCCCGTTCAAGAAACTGCTGGATGATGCGAACGTGACCCAGTTCTACATCACCTCGCAGGACGGGCAGAGCGCGCAGATATGGCCGCTGCCGGCGTGGGAAAAGCAGGAAGCGCTTTTAGCAGAATCCAGCACCATGGACGACGCAGTGGACAAGTATCTGAACCTGACCAGCTATTACGGCCAGCAGGTGGAGATGGACAAACAGGCCCGGGTGATACTGCCGCAGATTTTGCGGGAATCGGCCAAGTTGAATGCGGAAGTTGCCGTTCGCGGGAAGATGCATTACCTGGAGGTTCACAACCTCAAGAATCTGGAAGAGAGTTTGCCGGTCAACGTATTGACGGCGGAGGACCGCCAATCGTTGAAGCTGATTCTCAAGCCGCGCAGTTGACAACAAATACCCCTCAGGGGGACGCATGACGAATTCGAGTGAGCGCCATGTGCCGGTTCTTTTCAAGGAAGCGATCGAATTTCTCAAGGTGCGCGCAGGCGGAACGTATGTGGACTGCACGCTGGGGTTGGCGGGGCACAGCGAGGGAATCATCCGGCTGCTGGGGCCGGAGGGGCGCCTGATCGGATTTGACCGGGATCCCGAAGCCCTGAGCATGGCAAAGATGCGGCTGGCAAGGGTTTGCAATGAGCTGGGCGGCAAGGCGCCGCAAGTGACGCTGGTGGGCGAGGCATTCAGCACCATCGCAGAGCACGTGAAGCCGGCCTCTGTGGATGGTTTGCTGGCCGACTTTGGAGTGAGCAGCCTGCAGTTCGACGAGGCGCGCAGGGGATTTAGTTTTCAGGCGGATGGGCCGTTGGATATGCGCATGGATACGCGCCGGGGACCAACCGCCGCACAAGTGGTAAACGAGGCCAGCGAGCGCGAGCTTGCGGACCTCATTTACGAGAACGGAGAGGAAAGGAGGTCGCGGAGAATCGCCAGAGCCATTGTGCGCGGGCGGCCGGTTACAACCACGGGGCAGTTAGCCCGTCTAGTAACCTCAGCCGCCCGGCCAATGAAACAAGAGCGCATTCATCCGGCGACCAGAACCTTTCAGGCTCTTCGTATCTACGTAAATCGCGAGTTAGACGAAATCCGGGCGTTGCTCAAGGCGGCGCCCAGGTTGCTCAAGCCCTCGGGAAGACTGGTGGTCATCAGCTTTCACTCGCTTGAGGATCGTATTGCGAAAGACAGTCTGCGGGAAGGCGCGCGGCAGGGAATCTGGGAGATTCTGACCCGCAAGCCGGTCACGGCCGGCGAAGAAGAGATGGAACGCAATCCCCGCTCGCGGAGCGCGAAGTTGAGGGCGGGGGAAAAGCAGTAGACAGTATTCAGTTGTCAGTTGTCAGTTTTCAGTTGAAAAGCATTGGTAACTGACCACTGATAACTGATAACTGACAACTATTCGGCTGCGGAGACACACCATGGCGGCATGCGCGACAACTTATTTTGAAGCAAGCCGCGGCTCGAGCGCACGGGTTGCCGATCGGAACGCCATGCTCATGGCCCTGCAGCCGCAGCGCAGGCGCGGCGCGTGCACGCCGGAGTTTTACTTTGTCAAGCACATCGACAATTCGCGGCTGGTCAAGGCGCCTGACCCGGTGCGGGTGCGCCAGATGCGCCTGTTTTCCGCGGCCGTCGCCGTGCTTTTCTCGCTGGTGATGGTCTACGGATTGCAGCACTTCTACGCCATAGAGAGCGGCTACCGCGTGGAGTCGGAGAAGCAGGCGCTGGACCAGTTGCGCGAGGAGAACCGCCAGTTGCGTTTGGCCGAGGCGCAGCTAACCCAGCCGGGGCGCATCGACCCGATGGCCCGCCAGTTGGGTCTCGTGGAGCCGCAGCCGGGCCAGGTGATTCATCCCAATGCCGGTCCCGATGCGGGGACTCCGGCCATTGCCCAAGTGAATCCTCCGGCCGTAAAAAACAGCTATTAGCTATTAGTTAGAAGCTGGAATCGGAGCGATTCTCCCATGCGGGCAGCCGATCGAGCCAACCGGAACCTCAGCAATGCGGCGCCCGTCCCATACTTCAAGCAGTCGCGTTTCTGGCTGATCTGCCTGTTCTTTGTGGTGTGGGCGTGCGTGATTGCCGGCCGGATGTTCGTGCTGCAGGTGGTGCGGCACCAGGAGTTCGTGGAGCGCGCCCAGAAGCAGCAGCAGCGCACGTTTGAAGTAGCTCCGCGCCGCGGCGTGCTCTACGATCGCAACCTCCACGAACTGGCCATGACCGTGCAGGTGGACTCGATCTACGCCGTGCCCACTCAAATCGATGACAAGCAAACCGCCGCGCACGCCCTGGCCGCCGTTATGCACACCGACCCCGAGGATGCGCAGACCACCGAGGAGCAGATTGCCGGCCGGCTCAATAACGGGCACAGCTTTGCCTGGGTGGCGCGCAGGGTGACGCCGGAGGTGGCGGCTCGCGTACGGGCGCTCACAGAGTCCGGGGCAGGGAATATCAAGGGCATCTACTTCACCAAAGAGTTCCAGCGGTTTTATCCGGACAACGAGATCGCCGCGCAGGTGCTGGGCTATGTGGGCATGGACGACAACGGCCTGGGGGGCCTGGAGCAGAAGTACGAGGCGCAACTGCACGGGGTTCCGGGCCGCATGTACACGGCGATGGATGCGCGGCGGCGGGTTCTGGGATCGAGCGAACACGAGCCCGAGCCGGGCCGGAACCTGGTGCTGACCGTCGACGAGGACATTCAGTTCCTGGCCGAGCGGGCGCTGGACCACGCCATGCAGCGGACCCAGGCAGAGAACGGCACGGTGGTGGTGCAGGACGTGCACACCGGGCAGATTCTGGCGCTGGCCATTCGTCCTACCTTCAATCCCAACTCCTTCCGCCGCACCACGCCGGAGCTGCTGCGCAATCACGCGGTGAGCGACGTATATGAACCCGGCTCGACCTTCAAGCTGGTCACCTACGCGGCGGCGCTGGAGCAGCAAGTAGCTTCGCCCGACGACATCATCGACTGCCAGGGCGGCCAGATCAAGATGCCCGGCGGCCGCGTGATTCATGACGACAAGAGCGACCGCGGGCTGGGCCGGGTTACCGTGGCGCAGGCGCTGGCCAGGTCCAGCGATGTGGCCGCAGTCAAGTTGGCGCTCAAAGTGGGCCAGGACCGCTTCTACCAATATGTGCGCGACTTCGGCTTTGGCAGCCGCAGCGGCGCGGAGATGCCGGGCGAGACCCGCGGCCTGCTTCGCCCGGTGAACAAATGGGGGCCTTCGTCGATCGGCTCCATCGCCATCGGCCAGGAGGTTGCGGTCACGCCGCTGCAACTGGTCTCGATGGTTTCCACCATCGCCAACGGAGGGGTTTACCTGCCGCCGCACGTGCTGATGCCGGGGCAGGTGGATTCCACCTCCAATGGCCAAAAGTCTGCCGCATCGTTGGCGCCGTCTCCCTTCAAGCCGGGCGCCGATCTGCCCACCCCGCTTCCCGCCGGTGCGCACCGCGTGCTCTCCACGCTGACCGCAGCGCAGATGCGCAAGATGATGGAGGGCGTGGTGCTCTTCGGCACAGGCAAGGAGGCGCAGCTCAACGGCTACTCCTCGGGCGGCAAGACGGGCACGGCGCAGAAGATCGATCCGGCCACCGGCCTCTACTCGAAGACCCTGCACGTCGCCTCGTTCGCCGGCATTGCGCCGGTGAACAATCCGGTGATCGCCGTGGCCGTGATTCTCGATTCGCCGAAGGGCGATTACTACGGCGCTACGGTTTCAGCGCCGGTCTTTGCCGAGGTGGCGCAGCAGGTGCTTGAGTATTTGGGCGTCCGGCACGATATCGACGTGCGCGCGCCAAATGCCGCACAAAAGGCCGATGCACCCGTGGTGGAAGACGTAGCGCGGGAGAATACCGGCGATATCGAGGCGCTCTATGCCGCGGCCAACGAGCTGCCCAGCGACGATCCACTTCGTGGAGGCGGTACTCAGAACCTGCGTGGAGGCGGTATGAAGAACCTGCGCGCGGGGGCTAGCCAGACGGAGACCGCAAGCCAGACGGCCGCGCAGCCGGCGAATGAAGTTGCGGAAGCCAAGGCTAAATCGGGCGGCGCGCAGGCCGTTTCAACAGCGTCCCAAGCCCCGCCATCAGCCGCCGCGCAACAGGAAAAGGCGCAGCAGCAGACGGCGGTAATGGTCATCGACGCCAAAAGCCTTCGGGTTCCATCGCTGATCGGGCTGCCGGTGCGCAAGGTCATTGAGCAGGTCGCCGCCGCGGGACTGGAGGTGCAAGTGTCCGGAAACGGTACAGTGCGGGAACAGGCTCCCGCTCCCGGCACGATGGTCGCCTCCGGTACACAGATTGTGGTTCGCTGCGGGCGGTAGTGCATGCTCCCCCTGGCGGGAGCTTTTATAATCCCTCCGGCCAGTGGCGGGTTGCTTCCAGCGATTCGCCGGTTTCGAGAAGACTCTTGAGGCTGGCAAGGATCATCGGCCATCCGCCGGAGACTGCCTTGATGAGCTTCGAATCGGGCTTGTCCATTTCATGCGTGACGGTGAGCTTGACGATTTCGCCCTTCTGCTCGAGTTCGTAGGTCAGGCGCGAAAAGCCTTCCGCTGTCATCTCGGGAAAGAGGTGATTCTTCCACTTCAGGACCAGCTTCCGGTGCGGCTCAATCTCAACCACTTCACCGCTGTCGGCTGTGCCCCCGTCCGGTTTCACGATTCGCCACGATGCGCCAGGTTTCCATTTGGACTCCTGCGTTGTTCCCATCCAGAACTGGCGCGTGAATTCAGGCTCGATCAGCGCCCGCCAAAGTTTCTCTACTGTGGTGCGGATAAACGTCACATACACAAACTGAGATTCAGCCATTGTTTTCTCCTTCGAGTTTTTCCTTGAGTTCGGCGAGGGCGCGCAGGCGTCCCCGCTCGTATTTGCCGATCCAGCGCTCGGCAATCTCATGGATCGGCATGGGATTCAGATAGTGCCACTTCTCCCGGCCCCGCCAGATGGTGACCACCAGCGTCGCCTCTTCCAACAACTTGAGGTGCCTGGTCACGGCCTGGCGCGTCATCTCCAGATGCGCGCAAAGCTGCCCCAGGGTTTGCCCGTTGTCCGCCCGCAGCCGATCCAGCAACAGCCGGCGCTGGGGAGCAGCGAGCGCCTTGAACACCTTGTCCACGTCAGCGCCCATTGCCGTCATAATATGCAACCATTTGGTTGCATGTCAAGAGGCGCACGCTGGTTGCGCTTGAAAAGTTCGTAAAATTTCAGAAATAAGCCCCAGGTAATCGAATACCTTCAGCAATCTACAATTGAGCACGTGATGAACTGGAAAGAATTAATCGAGGAAGTAACCGCCGTCGGAGCTGGCGGCGGCTCGGACGAGCCGGTGACGGGCGTGGAGTACGACTCGCGCAAGGTGCGGCCGGGCGCGGTGTTTATGGCCATGAAAGGCGGCTCGACGGACGGCAACCGCTACGTGGAGAAGGCCATCGCCGCGGGCGCGCTGGGCATCATCACCGACTCCGCGCAAACCTTCGATCATCTGCTGGTTTTTCGCCCCGGGCTGGCGGTGCTGGAGGTCGAGCATGGACGGCGCGCGCTCGCCGCAGCTTCGGCGGCCTTCTTCGGCCATCCGGAGCGCCGTGTCGCCGCCACCGGAATCACCGGGACCAACGGTAAAACCACTACCGCCTTCCTTACTGAAGCATTGCTCAACGCCGCCGCCCGCACCACCGTGCTGGTGGGGACCATTGAATACCATGTGGCCGGCGAGGTGCGCCCGAGTGTGCATACCACGCCCGAATCAAGGGATTTGTTTGAGCTGATGGCCGAGGGCGCGGGGCGCGGAGCCACAGAGCTGGTGACCGAGGTTTCAAGCCACGCGCTCGACCAGGGCCGCGCGGCCGGAGTGAATTTTGACGTGGCCGTCTTTACCAACCTCACCCGCGACCATCTCGATTATCACCAGACGATGGAAAAGTATTTCGCGGCCAAGCGGCTGCTCTTCGACGGCATGGTTTATCCGGCGCCGCGCGTGGCGGTGGTGAACGCGCACGACCCGTATGCGGAAGAGTTGGCTGAAGCGGCGCGAAAGGCGGGCGCCGAGGTGCGGACGTATGGGATAGGCGTGGGCGACTGGCGCGCCGCCAGCTACTCGCTCACTCCAGGCGGCGCGGTTCTCGATCTCGAAACTCCGGCAGGCGAGGCCAAAGTGGCCTCGCGACTGGCTGGCGAGGTGAACATTCTCAACCTGCTGGCCGCGCTGACGGCGGCCCATGCGCGGGGCGTTCCGTTTGCGGAGTTGATGGCATCTGTCCCGCGGCTCAAGCCGGTTCCGGGCCGCTTTCAATCTGTAGACGCGGGGCAGCCCTTCACGGTGATTGTGGACTACGCCCATACCGACGACGCTCTGCGCAACCTGACCGCCCTGGCGCGGCAGATGACGGGTCGCCGCGGCGACTCCGGCGGCCGGGTGATTACGCTCTTCGGCTGCGGCGGCGACCGCGACCGCACCAAGCGGCCCAGGATGGGAGAGGCGGCCGGCGCGGGCAGCGACTTTGTGGTGGCCACCAGCGACAATCCCCGCTCCGAGGAGCCAGGGGCGATTCTGGCCGAGATTGAGCCGGGATTGAAGCGGAGCGGAGTTCGCTACACTATTGAGCCGGACAGGGCAGCGGCTATACGCCTGGCGCTCAAAGCGGCCGCGGCGGGCGACGTGGTTCTGATCGCCGGCAAGGGCCACGAGAAGGAGCAAATTCTCGCCCGGGGCACCGTTCCTTTCGACGACGCGGAGATTGCGCTTTCCACGCTCAGGGAATTGGGCTCCGAAATGGGATATGGTAAAGGGCAATGAAACTCACCCTGGCAGAGGCGGCAATCAGCGCGGGCGCGGTGCTGGAGGCGCCGGAGAGCGTGGCGCACGCCGGCGCGCTGGCGGTGAGCGGCTACTCCATCGACTCGCGCACGGTGGCCCCCGGAGAGCTCTTCTTTGCGGTGCGCGGCGAGCGGTTGGACGGGCACGACTTTGTGGCCGCGGCGCTCCAGCGCGGGGCCGTGGCGGCGGTGGTGTCGCGCGCACTGGTGGCCAAGCTGCCCGATGCGGCGCTGGCCGCGCCGCTGTTGATCGCCGAAGACCCGCTGCTCGCGTTGCAGGCGCTGGCCGCGCATGTGCGCCGCCAATGGGGCCGGAGGGTGGTGGCCGTCACCGGCTCGGCCGGCAAGACCACGACCAAGGAAGCCGTGGCTGCGGCGCTGGGCGCAAAGTTCAATGTGCTCAAGTCGCGAGGCAATCTGAATAACAACTTCGGGCTGCCGCTGCAACTTTTGCGGCTGGAGCCGGAGCACGAATTTGCGGTGGTGGAGATGGGCATGAATCATCCCGGCGAATTAGCGGCACTGGCGATGATTGCTTCGCCCGACTGGGGCGTGGTAACCAATGTGGGCACGGCGCACGTGGAGAACTTTGCCGACGGGCAGGCCGGCATTGCCCGCGCCAAGTTCGAGCTGGTGGCGGCGCTGCCCGCCAACGGCGTGGTCTTCCTCAACAGCGACGATCCTTATGTCTCGCAATTTGGACGCGATTTCCAGGGGCGCGCGGTTTACTTCGGCTCCGGCCCCATCGCCGAACCGCAACTGCTTGAGCAGAGCGAAGACCTGGCGGGACTGCACCTCAAGTTTCGCGCCGGGGAACGCAAGGGCGAATTGACGCTCCACCTGCTGGGCGCGCACAACGCATTGAACGCCCTGGCGGGACTCGCCGTAGCTTTGGAAGCGGGCGTCGATCTGGATGCTGCCGTGGCCGCGCTCGCGTCGCTCGCCGCCGGCGACAAGCGCGGCCAGGTGATGGAGATCGGCGGCGCGACGATTCTGAACGACAGCTATAACTCGAACCCCGAGGCGCTGAGTTCAATGATCCGCACCCTGGCCGGGCGCCCCGCACGCCGCCGGATTCTGGTGGCCGGGGAGATGCTGGAACTGGGCGAGCACGGCCCGGCGCTGCACGCCGCTTGCGGACGCGCCGCCGCCGAGGCCGGGCTGGACCTGGTGGTTGGCGTAGGCGGCAACGCTGAACACCTGGCCGCGGCAGCCTGCACGGGTGGGGTTGCGGCGCTATTCCTGCCCGATGCCGAAGCAGCCGGCCGCTGGCTCAAGCAGAATCTACGCAAGGGCGATGTGGCGCTGGTGAAGGGTTCGCGCGGGGTGCACCTGGAGCGGGCGATCGAGGCGGTCAGGAACAGAATCGCGGCAACCGAAGAGCCGAAGGATTCGGATTTGCTAGTTCCTTTCGAGCTTGCCAATATCACCGGCGAGTACCGAGAATACTACAAGGTTAGGCGAAACAATTTCTTTGCCTATATACAGGCGTTCCCCGATCTATGGGAGCAATACCAGAGGCTTGATGCCATCTGGTTCAGGGGATTGGGAGACATCCAGGTTGCCACAGACCAAGCGCGCTTTTTCCCGGTCGCGCTGTTTGTGAACGCCCATGCTAAAACTCGCGTCGTTAATGAGCTTGCCTTCGCTGGATGCCTTCAAGAAGCGCGATCTTTGCTCCGAGACGCCGTCGAATGTGTCGCCCACGGCCATCATATGCTGAAAGATCCCGTGCTCCAGAAAACTTGGCTTGAGAAAAACGAACCTGGAGGTGACAAGGCTTTTAAGAAGGCATTTGAAGACTCGAAAAAAGATAACCTTTTCAAAGGGTTGAACGAACTTCACAAGCAGTACGGTTGGCTCTCTGAGACTGGCTCCCACCCCACACCAATGTCGTTCTCAAGTCGCGTCGTATTTGAAGACACGCCGGGTACCCGCGAAATGAAAGTCAATTACACAGGGGGGACCGACGCCCGTTCATGGGCCACGGAGGTGTTCACACTACTACTGACGTGCTCCACCATGGAAGGAGTATTTTTCGACGACTTCAAGCTACGCCTGCAACTTGACCAGCAACTGGTGCAGATGCGCCACGAGTTCCAGGATTACAAGGAGAACATGAGGCGAACCTTGATTGCTCGATACAACATACAGCCGCCCAGAAGCAAGCCATAGGACTTTAGATACACAACACTCGACACCAATTGGTGTCGTAGGCAGAAAAAAGCAAAGCCGCCCGATGGCGGCCTGCACCCGGTCACCGAAGATCGCGGGGGGATATGCAAGAACTATAGCTCATCCCGTCAACCAATGCAAGTTAAAACTGAATGCCATCCTTGGGGACCTGAATGGCGCCTATTATCAAGCAGCACTTCCGAAGTGCGCGATTTCCACGGTTCCGGCAGCCCCCGTCCCTGTAAAATCAACCTGAAACCCGCCTTCTTCCGGCTCTGGAGGCCACTTGCTTTACTGGCTGCTCTACGAAAAGCTGTTTCCGTACTTTCACCCCTTCCGGATCTTCCGCTATCTTACCTTTCGTACTGCCTTTGCTTCCCTTACGGCGCTGTTGATCACGCTGTTCATCGGTCCCTGGGTGATCCAGAAGCTGCGCGAGTTCCAGATCGGCCAGTTCATCCGCGAGGACGGGCCGCAGTCGCACCTGAAGAAGTCGGGCACTCCCACCATGGGCGGCGTACTCATTGCGATTGCGATCTTGTTGCCCACGGTGCTGTGGTCCGACCCATCGAACTGGTTTGTCTGGATCACAGTCTTCTCGACCCTGGCCTACGGAGCCATCGGTTTTGCCGACGACTACATCAAGGTGGTGCAGCGGCGCAGCCTGGGACTGACGGCGCGCGCCAAACTGTTGTGGCAGGGGCTGGCCGGAGCCCTGGTGGCCATCGCGCTGGTGGCCCTTGAACAGTTCAAGTTTTTTTCCACACAATTGACGGTGCCGTTCGTCAAGAGCTGGCGCCCCGACCTGCTCTGGCATAGCTGGCCCGCCACGGTCCCGCATCTGGGCCTGTTGGCGTTTCTGCCCTTCGTGGTCTTTGTGACGCTGGTGCTGGTTTTCTCGTCCAATGCCGTGAACCTAACCGACGGGCTGGACGGGCTGGCCATCGGCTGCACCATCATCGCCGCTGGCGCCCTGGCCGTACTTACCTACGTCAGCGGCCACGTGGTTTTTGCCGACTACCTGGAGATGCGGCGGATGCCCATGGTCAGCGAGCTGACCGTCTTTTGCGGGTCCATGGTGGGCGCTTCCATCGGCTTTCTCTGGTATAACGCCCATCCGGCGGAGATCTTCATGGGCGACGTGGGATCGCTGGCCCTGGGCGGCGCCATCGGCACGGTGGCCGTCATCATTCGCCAGGAACTTCTGCTGCCGTTTATCGGCGGCATCTTCATTCTGGAAGCGGTTTCAGTAATGCTGCAGGTGGGCAGCTACAAGCTGCGCAACAAGAAGCGTATCTTCAAGATGGCTCCGTTGCATCATCATTTCGAGCAGATGGGCTGGCAAGAGTCCAAAATCATTGCCCGCTTCTGGATCGGCGCCCTGGTGTTTGCATTGTTTGCACTCACCACCCTGAAACTGCGTTAGAGATGGTCCGCGCGGAGCACCGTACGGTGCACAATAGAGAGGTCGCGGAAGCCTGAGGATCAATGCCTGTGATGGAACTCAAAGGCAAGAAAGTTCTGGTCGTGGGACTGGGTAAATCCGGTCTTGCGGCAGCGTTGTTTCTGCGCCGGCGCGGCGCCCAGGTCACGGTTTCCGACCTACGCAGCGCCGAAGCGCTGGCCAAAGACATTCCCGCCCTGCTGGAGGAGGGCATCATGGTGGAGGCCGGCGGCCACGGCCTGCTCACCTTTCGCCGCCAGGATCTGATCGTGGTGAGCCCCGGCGTGCCGCTGAATACGCCGGAACTGGCGCAGGTGAAGAGCTTTGGCCTGCCGGTGATCGGCGAACTCGAGTTGGCCGCCCGCTTTCTCAAGGGCAAAATGCTGGCCATTACCGGCTCCAACGGCAAGACCACGACCACCGCGCTGGTGGGCGAAATCCTGAAGAAGGCCGGCATTCCCACCCTGGTAGGGGGCAACATCGGCTTCCCGGTGGTGGGGTTGATCGAAGAAAGCACGGACGAAACCTGGTCTGTGCTCGAGGTCTCCAGCTTCCAGCTTGAAAGCACTGACCAGTTTCATCCCAGCATTGCCGTGATCCTGAACATTACGCCCGACCACCTGGACCGGCACGGCAGCTTCGAGAACTATGCGCTGGCCAAGGAGCGCATCTTTGCCGCGCAGGACGAGCACGACAGCGTGGTGCTGAATGCCGACAATGAGCGCGCCGCCGAGGCCGCGGCCCGCTCGGCCGCCAAAGTCTATTGGTTCTCCGTAGAGCATCCGGTCGAGCGGGGAGCCTGGCTGGAAAATGGCTATGTGGTCTACCGTCCGGGCAGGGACGCGGCGACGGAAAGGGTGATGCTTCTGAGCGGAATCCCGCTCAAGGGCGCGCACAACGTGGAGAACGTGCTGGCCGCGGTGGTTGCGGCCCGGCTGGCCGGGGCCCCGGCGGAGGCGATTCGCCAGGCCGTGGAGAGCTTCCAGGCGGTCGAGCACCGGCTGGAGTTCGTGGCCACGGTCAACGGCGTTGCGTTCTACAACGACTCCAAGGCCACCAATGTGGACGCGACGGCCAAGGCCGTAGCCGCCTTCGACTCGGGCATTCACCTCATTCTGGGCGGCAAGGACAAAGGCTCCAGCTACACGCAACTGGCGACCCTGCTGCGGGAACGGGTGCGCGCTGTCTACACCATCGGCACGGCGGCAGCCAAGATCGAGTCCGAACTGCGCGGGGTGGTCACCATCCAGTCCTGCGAGACGCTGGAAAATGCGGTGAGCGCGGCGGCCTCTGCCGCGCATCCGGGCGAGGTGGTGCTGTTGGCGCCGGCCTGCTCCAGTTTTGACCAGTTCGAAAACTACGAGCACCGCGGCCGCGTCTTCAAGGACCTGGTCGGTGAATGGCAGGGAAGGAAGGCATGCCATACCGCGTAGGGGTCGATAAGTGGCTATTCTTCATCACCATGCTGCTCATCGTGGCCGGACTGGTGATGGTCTTTTCCGCCTCGGCCGTGGTGGCGCAGGAGCGTTTTCACTCTCCCTATGCGTATGTCGGCAGGCAGGCTCTTTGGGCGCTGGCCGGCGTGGCGGCCCTGCTGGTCCTCATGCACGTGGACTGCAGCCTCTATAACTCTCCCAGGTTCATCTATCCCGCCCTATGCGTGACTACGCTGCTGCTGGTGCTGGTCTACTTTTTTCCCGGCTCGCACAACACCCATCGCTGGATCCGCTTTGGCGGGCAGTTCACCTTTCAGCCCTCTGAGATCGCCAAGCCGGTGCTGGTGCTGTTTCTAGCCTGGTTTCTGCACACGCGGCTGGGCGCAATGAACGAGTGGAAACACACGCTCGGGCCTGCCATTCTCATGCCGCTGGTTTTTGTTGTTTTGATTGTTTGCCAGCCCGACCTGGGCACGGCGCTGGTTCTGGCCGGCGTGACCGCCATGATGCTGTTTCTGTCAGGGATCGCGTGGAAGTACCTGCTGGCCGGCGTGTGTGTGGGGGCGCCTGTGCTGGCCGCGCTGCTACTTTGGGTTCCCTGGCGCTTGCAGCGCATGCTGGTCTTCTTCAATCAGAACTGCGATGCAAAGGACGCCGGGGGCGCCGGCTACCACATCTGCCAGTCGCTGATCGCCGTAGGCACCGGCGGCGTTACCGGCCGCGGCTACATGGAAGGCATGCAGAAGCTCTTCTACCTGCCCGAGGCCTCCACCGACTTCATCTTTGCCAACATCGCCGAGGAGATGGGCTTGATCGGCGCCATCGTGATTCTGGGGCTCTTCGTAATGCTGGGCGTGCGCGGCCTGCGCGCGGGGTTTCGCTCCAAGGACCCCTTTGCGCGGCTCACCGCCTTCGGCATCACCACGGCGATTCTGCTGCAAGCCTTCTTCAATATCAGCGTGGTGCTTGCGCTGGTGCCCACCAAGGGGATTCCGCTGCCGCTGATCTCCTCCGGCGGGACCTCGGTCTTTGTGACCCTGGCCAGCATCGGCATTCTGCTCAACATTTCAAAGAAGGTGGACTGAGCTTGGCGGAACTGCGCGTACTGATTGCCGGAGGCGGCACGGGCGGCCACATCATACCCGCGCTGGCCGTGGCGCGCGAGCTGGTTGCGCGGCACAAAGCTGAGGTCCTTTTTGTAGGCACCGCGCGGGGCATGGAGACGCGCCTGGTGCCCGAGGCGGGCTTCAATTTGCGCCTGATTAAAGTGGGTCCGCTCAAAAACGTATCGCTGCTCACGCGGCTGCGGACTCTCATGCAACTGCCGCGCAGCATCTCCGAGTGCAGGAGGCTGATCCGCGAGTTCAGGCCCGATGTGGTCTTTGGCGTGGGCGGCTACGCCTCCGGCCCGGCAATGGCGGCGGCGCTCCAGCTCAAGGTGCCCACTATGGCCTTCGAACCCAACGCCATGCCAGGGCTGGCCAACCGGCTGGTTGGCAGGAAGGTGCACGCAGCGGCGGTCAACTTTACCTCGGCGTCCAGGTGGTTTCACAATTGCGAGGTTACCGGCATTCCGGTGCGCCCGGAGTTCTTTACGCTTGAGCCGCCCAGCGTTTACGCGCCCCACCTGCTGGTTTTTGGCGGGTCGCAGGGCGCGCGCATCTTCAACGCCGTTTTGCCTCCGCTGATTGCGGCGCTGCTCGATGCGGTTCCGGGGCTCACGGTACTGCACCAGAGCGGCGCGCGCCACGCCGAGCAAACCCAGGCGGCTTATGAGGCCAGCGGTGCCGATCCGGCTCGCTGGCAGGTGCGGGGTTTTCTGGACGATATGCCGGAGCGCTTCGCCCGGGCGCATCTGGTGATGGCGCGCAGCGGCGCCTCCACCGTGGCCGAACTGGCAGCCGCCGGCAAGCCGAGCCTGCTGGTGCCCTTTGCCGCAGCGGCCGACGAGCACCAGCGGCGCAATGCCGAGGCCATGGTGGATGCCGGTGCCGCCGTATTCCTGGTTGAGAAGGATTTGAATATTCCCGGCAAATTGCTGGATATGCTTATCGGGCTGCTGACCTCGCCGAAGCAACTGGCGGCCATGGCCGATGCGGCGCGAAACCAGGCTCATCCCGCAGCTGCCGAGCAGATCGCCGACAGGCTGGCCGGATTGGCTGCGGAAAGAGTCTCCCGCGGCGCACAGGCGAGGTAGAAAAAAAGACGGAGATCCCCGTTTTCAGGGCAACGAAAAAGGCCCGCCTGCCGAAGCAGACGGGCCTTTCTGCGGAAAGCCGCAGCTCTGGGGAATGTCTCAGATTTTACCGGTGTCCGCCACCGCCGCCATGGCCGCCGCCGCCACTGAAGCCGCCGTGGGCGCCACCACCACCTCCGCCGCCCGCGTGCCCACCGCCGCTATATCCATGAGCCGCGCCGCCTGATCCACGGGCTCCGCCACTGTAGCCGCGAGATCCGCCGGCATAACCGCGACCCGTGCCGCCGTAAGCTCCGCGACCCGCATATCCGCCACGGGCGCCATATCCACCGCGCCCCGCATATCCGCCACGGGCGCCATATCCACCGCGCCCCGCATATCCGCCATGGCCGCCGTAGCCACCGCGTCCGTAGCCGTATCCGCCGCGACCCCAGCCGCCGCGACCCCAACCGTAGCCGCGACCCCAGCCCCAGCCGTACCACGGCCCGACGCCGATGAAGATGCCGTCGTTGAACCATCCCGGCCCGTAAAAGCCGTAGGGGGCGCAGGCATAGGGGTAGTAAGAGTAGTAGCCCCAATCGCAAACCGGGGGACCGTATTCATCCGGAGCGGGAACGACCGCGGGGCCGACTCCCACACCCACATCCACTTGGGCCGCTGCAGTTACTGCAAACGGCAGAGCCAGAAGCATCGCTATCACAACCAGTCGCATACTCCGCATAAAATCCTCCATGTGCTGCCCCGTCTTGCCGATCCAGACCTGGGACCCGGAGTCGCCTCCGTCCTCAGCACCATCCGGCCTATGGGTTTCTCACCCCGCCGGCTTCTGATCATTCAGACAGCATTTCCGCAGATTAGTTGCGGTCTTTTTTCAAGAATCGTTCACGGCAAGGAAAAGGGCAAGATTTTTCCGCGTAATTCACGGCCAAGGGTACTTCCCGGTAACCGCCCGGGCGAACGCCTGCTGATGAAAGCTCAACAAAATCAACAACTAAGCGGCCCCTCCGGTGAAAAGAAGCTTTGCTCCCCAGGTTTACGCGTGGGGCTGAAATCCGGCGAATTTTGCGCGGGCGCCCAGGTCGCGCTGGATGCGCAGGATCTCATTCCACTTCACCATGCGCTCACTGCGCGAGAAGGAACCTACTTTAAGCTGCCCGGCGTTGGTGGCCACGGCGAGATGTGAGATGAACGCGTCCTCGGTTTCTCCGGAACGCGCCGAGACGATCGGCTGCCAGCCCGCGGCCTGGGTCAGGCGAATGGCCTCGATGGTTTCTGTTACCGTGCCGATCTGGTTCAGTTTGATCAGTACGGCATTGGCCGCCTTGTTTTCGATTCCCTTGCGGATGCGCTGCACGTTGGTCGTGAACAGATCGTCGCCGACGATTTGGATGGACTTGCCCAGCTTCTCCATGATCGCGCGCCAGCCTTCCCAGTCGGTGTCGGCCATGGGGTCTTCGATGGAAACAATGGGAAAGCGATTACACCAGTCCGCCATCAAGGCGCAAAACTCGCCTGATGTGAACGTGCGCTGTTCCAGGTTGAAGCTGTAGCGTTTTGTTTCCTCGTTATAGAGATCGCTGGCGGCAATATCCAGCGCGATGGCGGCTTCGCGGCCCGGCGTATAGCCGGCGCGGCGGATGGCTTCAACCAGAAGCTCCAGCGCGTCCTCGTTGCGCGCAAACTCCGGCCAGAATCCGCCCTCGTCGGCGATGCCGAAATACTTGTTGCGTTCGCGCAAAATGTCGCCCGCCGCATGGTAGACGTTATGCGTGATCTCCATAACCTGTTCAAAATTCCGCGCGCCGATGGCGATGAGCAGAAAATCCTGCACGTCGGTCCGCCAATTGGCGTGCGCGCCGCCGCCGATGATCTGGATCTCGGGAACCGGCAGCAGCGTGCCTTGTCCCTGGCCGAGGTAGGCGTGCAGAGGTTGGTTGCGGGCCGCGGCGGCGGCGTTGGCCAGGGCCATCGATACCGGCAGGATGGCGTTTGCGCCCAGCCGGCTCTTGTTGGGCGTGCCATCGAGTTCGATCAGCTTTTTATCCAGCGCAGCCTGTTCAAAAACAATTGCGCCGCAGAGAGCGGGGGCTATTTCATTCTGAATGTTGGCAATGGCCTTGAAAACGGATTTGCCGCGAAATCGCCTGGGATCGCCGTCGCGCAATTCAATGGCCTCAAACTGCCCGGTGGATGCGCCGGATGGGGCAAGACCCCGTCCGCGGATGCCGTTGGCCAGAGTTACTTCGGCTTCCACGGTGGGCACGCCGCGCGAGTCGTATATCTGCCAGGCTTCGATCGAAGTGATTTTCATGCATGGGCCTCAATGGATTCTGAAGCTACTATTTGCTCAAACCAGATTTCCCGCAGCGCGGCAAGATTCCGCGGCGGCGAGGGCAGGTGCTTGGCGACAAAGGCGCGGATGAATTCCTGCCTGGGCGGGGCGAGGTATTCCACCGGAGATTTGCCGTCCACGCGCGCCAGCAGCAGCATCAGCAGCAAGGGCACGAGCCGCTTTTCTATCGCCAGGGCATCCGCGGCGGAGCACTCCCGCACGTAGGCGCGCCAGAACGCATCCACCATCTCATCGCCTCCACTGCGCCTCGGTGCGTGATGCAACGATTTCAGAAAGAGATGATTCAGGAAAAATGCGACGTCGAAGACCGGATCGCCATACCACGCTACCTCGCAGTCCAGCAGCACCAGGCGATCGCCGCGAATCAGAATGTTCTTGGGGCTGAAATCTCCATGCACCAGCGCCTCGCGCGTGGCTTCGATCCGATGCGCCTCGGCATCGAAGAGCGAGCGCAGCTTCGGATGCCGCTCTCCGGTGGTGAGCAGATACGGCTCGACGCGAAGCTGGTGGAAATTTTGCGTCGTATCGAACTGTTTTCGCAGTTCCTCGTCCCCGGCTGTGCGGCGATGGATTTCACCCAGGATGCGCCCGGCGAGTGCAGCATGGCTGGATGAGAACTCGCCGGCTAGCAGCAGGTGCTTCCAATTCACAAAATCTTCGCCGAGATATTCCATGCCAAAGTAGCCATCATCCGCGCTGGAAAAATAGAGTTGCGGAACGGCGCCCGGCATCATACGGCCCACGCACTCCATGTAATCCCGCTCGCTGCGGTTACGCCCCACGTCGGCAAACCAATCGTCCATGACCTTCAACCTGGCCAGAGCCCGCTTGACCACGAACTTCCGCGCGCCGTCTTCGACGAGATAAATTTCGCTCGATACGCCGCCCTGCATGGGCACAAGACGAGCCTGCGGGTCGCGAACGTGACCGTTGCGGCGGAGCACCTGAAGAAACTCGGCAGTCTGGCACATGGATTCAGGTTATCGTACTATTTTGTTTATGCCGCTGACCTCTGTGGTTCTTGCCCTCGCATTGCTCTCACCGCTTGCGCCCGCACAGCAAAAGGAGACCCCGATGACCCACCATGCGCACGGCACCTTCACTGTGAATATTCAGCCGCTCACTCCTGCGCCGGCCGAAGGGATCAGCCGCTTCTCCAGCGTCAAACAGATTCACGGCGATCTTGAAGCCACCAGTAAAGGGGAGATGTTTTCAGGCGGAGATCCGAAGCAGGGAGCTGCCGGATACGTAGCCATCGAAGTGGTCACCGGCACGCTCCAGGGAAAGCACGGCAGCTTCGCATTGCAGCACTCAGCCACCATGGATCAGAGCGGGCAGAAGATGACGGTACTCGTGGTGCCGGGTTCAGGGACGGGAGAATTGAAAGGCATAGCAGGCACGTTCACCATTCATATGGAAAACGGGCAGCATTCGTACGACCTGGAGTACACGCTGCCTGAATAACAGGGGTCAGGGAACAGGAAACAGGAAACAGGGAACAGGGAACAGGGAATAAGGAATAGGGAATAGGGAATAGGGAATAGGGAATAGGAAACTAGCATCTGGGGTCAGGGAAGCTGGTCCTTACGTGTGCTGGTGAATAGGAGATTGCTCTAGCGGGCAGTGCGCTTCCCGGCGCGAGTGGTACAGTGGAGTTTCATCTTCCATGTTTACCACCTCCCAGCACGCGCACTTCATCGGTATCGGCGGCATCGGCATGAGCGGCATTGCGGAGATTCTGCTCAGCCTGGAGATGAAGGTTTCGGGCTCCGATCTGCGCCGCGGGCCGGTGACCGACCGGCTGGCCCAACTGGGCGCGACAATTTATGAAGGTCATGATGCCGCGCACGTAGCCGGGGCCACGGTAGTGGTTACCAGTTCGGCGGTCGGCGCCGGTAATCCTGAGGTCGTTGAGGCCCATGCGCGCAAGATTCCCGTCATCCAGCGCGCGGAGATGCTGGCCGAGCTGATGCGCCTGAAATACGGCATCGCTATCGCCGGCATGCACGGCAAAACGACGACTACCTCGATGGTGGCCTCTGTGCTGGCCGCCGGAGGCCTGGACCCCACGGTGGTGGTGGGCGGCCGCGTGGACGCCCTGGGCTCGAACGCCCGGCTGGGTACGACGCAATACATGGTAGCCGAGGCCGACGAGAGCGACCGCTCCTTTCTCAAGCTCTCGCCCATCCTGGCCGTGGTCACCAATCTGGACCGCGAGCACATGGACTGCTACCACGACATGGCCGACGTGGAGAATGCCTTTCTGGCCTTCATGGACAAGGTGCCGTTTTACGGAGCGGTGACCGCCTGCCTGGACAATCCTCTGCTGGCCGCCATCCTGCCCCGCGCCCGCCGCCGCGTTCTTACCTACGGAGTTGCGGCGGAGGCCGACTACAGGCTGGAGTTTCTTGAGGCCGGCCAAGGGCGCTTTGCGCGCTTCCTGGTAACGACGGCGGAGGGACCGCTGGGGCCATTTGAACTGCATGTGCCCGGACGCCACAACGTGCTCAACGCCACGGCCGCGGTGGCCATTGCCCGCCAGGTTGAGGTTTCGCCGGAAAAAATTGCCGAGGGGCTCCATCATTTTCGCGGCGTGGACCGGCGCTTTCAGCAGCGCGGCCAGGCGCGCGGCGTGACCGTGGTGGACGACTACGGCCACCATCCCACGGAGATTCGCGCCACGCTGGCCGCCGCGCGAGAATGCGGCCACCGGCGGGTATACGTGGTCTTTCAGCCCCACCGGTACTCCCGTACCCTTGATCTTTTGGAGGAGTTCAGTGGAGCGTTTCGAGACGCGGACACCGTGATCGTGCTGCCCATCTACGCCGCCAGCGAGGAACCCATCCCCGGCGTGACAGCGGAGCGGCTGGCCAGCCGGATTCAGGGACCAACCGTTCACTATGCCCCGGAGTTTGGCGCCGCTATCCAGTTGGTGGCCGCCGAAGTCCGCGAAGGCGACCTGGTGCTTACCCTCGGCGCAGGAAACGTGAGCCAGTTGGCTCCGCAGATTCTGGCGGCGCTGGAGATGGCTTAATCGAAAAGCGAGTTTAGAGAGATAATCTGGAGCCGCTGACGCCGGAAATGTGCCTGAAGTCTCGTGACTGCAGAACCATTTCTTCGGTGAGTCGGTTTCTGCAACAGGGATCAAGCCCCGGCGTAGGCCTCCACATCGCGCTCGATCGTTTTGCTCAATTCGAGTTTGGCTTTTGACAGGTCATGCATTTGCTGAAGGTTTAGCCAGAACTCCGGACTGTTGCCGAAGTAGCGAGCCAGGCGAAGCGCGGTATCCGGCGTGATCGCCCGCTTGCCATGGATGATTTCGCCAATGCGGGTTGCAGGTACCCGGATCTTCAGTGCCAAGGCATTCTGTGAAATGCCGAGTGGAATAAGAAACTCTTCTCGCAACATCTCGCCGGGATGCGTGCTGACCCTCTGTAGGTTCCATCCGGCAGTTGGTCTGCTGATAGTCAAACTTACCTTTCCTTTCCTTTCCTTGCCGTTAGTGATAATCCGTGATCTCGACCTCGTGCGCCCCGTCAACCTTCCAAGCGAAGCAGATGCGGTATCGATCGTTGATTCGGATGCTGTGTTGGCCGATACGGTCACCTTTAAGCGGTTCCAGCCGATTGCCCGGAGGAACGCGCAGGTTGTTCAGATTGATAGCAGCTTCAATTTGGTCCAGCTTGCGGAGAGCAACCGCCTGAATGGTTACCCAGCGCCTATTGGTACCCGTCTCAAAGAGCTCCTTCGTACCGGCGTCCTTGAAGCTCTGAATCATCTTTAGATAGAATATAACGTATCGCATGATATGTAAAGCGTTATAGACAGACTGACCCCTGTTCGCCTCAACAACTGTCTCGAAACGATACACCCGTAACGGTGCGGATTCCCCCCGTATTTCCTGCGGATAAAAGCCGGCAAGCCGCGGGCTATAGTTGAAGCTGGCGACTCTCACGACCTTGCTCAGGCGTGACGACTCAACGCAGTAACCGAACCCGTCCCCTGGTATGGGAGGATGAAGCGCCCGCGGAGTCCCGCTTCCGGCGCAGAGAGCAGGGTGTGTCCCCACGGGGAGGCGTCCGCCGCGGCGGACCCGGAATGCCTCTGGATATGGCCGACCTGGATGGCTACGGACCCCCCTACACTGGTGGAAACCGCTTCGGCGGAGGTCGCTACGGCGGGCCAGGCAACAATTCGCCAAATGGGCCCTGGTGGCGGCCGGCGAGCAAAGTGGGGCGCGTGTTTCTGGGGCTGGGCACGCTCATCGTCCTGGGCGGGCTGGCCACGGGCGCCTTTCTTCTCAAAACTTATCTGGAGCGCGACGCGCGCTTCCGCATCGCCGGGACCGGCAACATCCAGGCCACCGGGCTGACGGAAGTGAGCCGCGCCCAGATGCTGCCGGTCTTCGGCGAAGATATCGGGCGCAATATCTTCTTTGTCGACCTCAGTGACCGGCGCAGGCAGCTGGAAGAGATTCCCTGGGTGGAGCGGGCCACGGTGATGCGGCTGCTCCCGGATCAGATTCACATCCAGGTGGTGGAGCGGCAGCCGGTGGCCTTTGTGCGCCAGGACCAGCAAATTGGCCTGGTGGATGCGAACGGGGTTTTGCTCACCATGCCGGCGTCCGCGATGGCCCAGCACCACTATTCGTTTCCCGTGGTGACGGGCATCGATCCCCGCGACCCGCTGGCCAGCCGGAAGGCGCGGATGGCGGTGTATGAGCGCCTGCTGGCGGAGCTGGACGCCAACAACCAGCACTTATCCGAGCAGATCTCCGAAATAGACCTGACCGATCCCGAGGACGCCCGCGTGCTGATGCCCGAGCAGGGCGACGACATTCTGGCTCATTTTGGCGATGACCGCTTTCTGGAGCGCTACCAGCGCTACAAGGCGCACATCGCGGAGTGGCGGCAGCAGTATCCGAAGCTGGCGGCGGTGGATTTGCGCTACGACCGGCAGGTGGTGCTGGAGATGATCCACGGCGCCAACGCCGCGCGATCCACGGTGGGCGATCAGGCCGCGCCGGGCACGGAGGGCGGCAAGCCGCCGGCCGCGAAGCCGGTAGAGGATTCCCAGTCCAGGCCGGCGCCTGCCAAACCGGCAGTCAAGGTAAAGAAACTGAAGGCGGGCGCTCGCCGCGGCGAGCCGGCCGGAAAGGCAACATCCAGGCCGAAAACCGCTGCGGCAAAGGACAGGGCGGCAAAGGACAAGAAGCGCGCCGGGGCCCAACGCACCGCGCTGAATATGAGCAAGCGGAAGCCTGCTCCCACAACCCGTCCGGCCTCGGCCGAGGGCCAGTGAGCGCGATGAGCCAAAGACAGGACAACCTGATCGTGGTGCTGGACATCGGCAGCGCGTGGACCCGCGTGGTGGCGGCGGACGTGAACGAAGGCTCGCTGCGCTATCGCGGGCACGGCGTGGTGGAGTCTGCCGGGATGCGCAAGGGGCTCATCAGCGAACTTGCCCCGGCTGCCAGGGCGGTGAAAGCGGCCAACGAGCGGGCCGAGCGGGTGGCGGAGGCCAACATCGACGAGTGCGTGGTGGGCGTAGGCGGTCCGCATATTCGCGGGCTCAATACCAGAGGCGGGTTCGATCTGGGCAATCGCAAGCGCGAGATCTACAGCGAGGACGTGCGCACCGCCGTGGAGCGGGCGCGGGTCTTCGAGCGGCCTCCGGATCGCGAGATCCTGCATCTGCTGCGCCGCCAATTCATCGTCGACGGCCAGCCGGGCATCTTCGACCCCCTGGGCATGGAGGGCGTGCGGCTTGATTTGGACCTGCACATCGCCACCTGTTCCGGCAGCGCTCTGCAAAGCACGGTCACCTGCGCCAACCGGGCGGGGCTTGAAGTCACCGAGGCGGTGCTGGAGTCGATTGCCGCCGCCGAGGCCACGCTTTTGGCCGACGAGCGGGAGCTGGGCGTGTGCCTGCTGAACATCGGCGCCCACTCCAGCGACCTGGTGGTTTTTTTCGAGGGCTCCGTGGCCCATACTGGGTCGGTGCCGATTGGCGGGACGCACTTTACCAACGACCTGGCGGCAGTGCTGCAGATGCCGGTGGCCCAGGCCGAGGAACTGAAGTGCCGGTACGGCAACGCCGTGGTAACAGCCGTGCCCCAGGATGCGGCCATTGAGATTGCCAACCCCCAGTCGGGCGCCGCGGCGACCCTGCCGTTGCGCATGATTGCGGAGATCCTGGAGCCTCGGGCGCGCGAGCTTCTTTACTATGTGAAGGAGAGCCTGCGCCAGGGCGGCGTGGAACGGGAGGGCGGCGTGGAGAAGGCGCTGGGCGCCGGTTGCGTGCTCACCGGCGGCGGGGCCATGCTGCCCGGCATGCTGGACGTAACCGAGAGCCAGTTGCGGGTGAAAGCGCGGACGGGAATGCCGGTGCGTCTATCCCATATGCCCGGCGAACTGGCCCATCCCGGCTTTTCCACGGCCATCGGCATGCTCTTGTATGCCCACCGCACGCGGGGGACCCGCCCGGCGGAAAACAACAGTTTGCGCTCGAAACTGCGCGCCATCTTTGCAGCCAGTTACTGACCGTCAGGAGGTCCAGGAGCCAATGAATCCCGAGAAAAATGAAGCCGGTGAAATGCGCATTCAATATCACGAGCAACCTGTGCGCGGAGCCAGCATCAAGGTGATCGGCGTAGGCGGCGGGGGCGGCAACGCCGTGAACCGCATGATCCAGGCCCACATGGAGGGCGTGGAGTTCATCGCCGCCAACACCGATGTGCAGGCGCTCAAGCTCTCTCAGGCTCCGATCAAGCTCCAGCTGGGCGTCCGGCTCACCTCCGGCCTGGGCGCGGGCTCCAACCCCGACATTGGCCGCAGCGCCGCCCTGGAGGACTCGGAGAAGATCATCGAGGCGCTGGAAGGCGCGGACATGGTCTTCATCACCGCGGGCCTGGGCGGCGGCACGGGCACCGGCGCCGCTCCGGTGATTGCCTCGCTGGCCAGCGAGATGGGCATCCTGACCGTGGCCGTGGTTACCCGGCCCTTCGCCTTCGAAGGCAAGCGCCGTCTGCAGCAGGCCGAACGCGGCCTGAAGGAGCTGCTCGAGAGCGTGGACACCATGATCGTGATTCCCAACGAGAAGCTGCTGGCGGTGGCCAAGGACGCCGGCTTCTTCGAGAGCTTCCTCATCGCCGACGATGTGCTCCGCCAAGGCGTGCAGGGCATCAGCGACATTATCACCATCCCCGGCATCATCAACCGCGACTTTGCCGACGTGAAGACCACCATGGCCGGCATGGGCTACGCGGTGATGGGCATGGCGATCGGCACCGGCCCCAATCGCGCCATTGAAGCGGCCCAGGCGGCCATGGGTTCGCCGCTGCTGGAGGCCGGAGCCATCGACGGCGCGCGCGGCATCCTCATCAACATCACCGGCTCCAGTTCGCTCAAGCTCTCCGAGGTCAACCAGGCTTCGTCGCTGATCCAGTCCGCCGCGCACGAAGACGCCAACATCATCTTCGGCGCGGTGCAGGACGAGAAGATGGGCGACGAGGTCAAGATCACCGTCATCGCCACGGGTTTCCGCGAGCAGATGCCGGAACGGCGCGCGCGCATGTTGAACGTGGAAGAAGCGCCGGTGGTTTCGGTGCCTGTTGTAGCGCCCGACAACTGGTTCGAGGAGCCCGCCGCCGCAGCCCCCGCCCCCGCCCCGGCTCGCTTTCTGAGCCAGGACGAGGAAGAGGAAGAAAAGACGGTTGATGCGGATGCCGCGTTCTTTTTCTCGTCCTCGACCCCCGCTGTGGCCACCACCGTCAGCGTTGATGACCAGCCCGCCAGGACAGACGTGGAGGCTGCCACGGAGCTTGAGCCGGAGCCGGCAGCCGAGCCGGCCAGGCCGCATTTCGCCGAGATGCAGGAAGAGCCGGCCAACACCCCGCTGCCCAGGGACTATGCTTCGGAGTTCGGCAGCGGAACGAGCGATCCGGTTGCGGTCGAGGAGAACGGCGCCCAACCGGCTGCGGCGCTCTTCTCAGAGCCCGACGAAGAGGCGCAGCGGGACCTGGACACTCCGACGTTCATGCGCAGGTTGCGGTTCTAGGAGGCATGACACTTTAGAGCCATTTGCAATCGGCAGCCATGGCTGTTGTATAGTGCAAGTAGTTCAAGAAACAAGAAGGTAAGGGAAAGCGCAAGTCGCTCTAATTGTCTTTCTGTATATTGTGCAAGGTTACAAAGGATTTCTCATCCGCGGCTGAGACTCGAAGCAGCCCGTGGAATGGCCGATAAGAATGGCAGGAAGTGCTGCCCAAGGGCAAACGCACGGCACGGTTTCCATGGTTGAGAGGATGTTGGCTGGATGAATTTGTATCGCATTTTGGCATGGGGATTGGTCCTGGCCACGGGCGGCTTCGGCTTTGGCGTTGTCAGCGCTGCGGCGTTGGACGCCCAGCAAACGCCGCACCACGCCAAGACAGCAGAGTCGCACCTGACCCAACCCCATCGTGCCGGCAGCCCTCATGCCGCGATGCACGCTGCAAAGCCTGCAACCAGGCACTCGACCACTCATGCCGGGGCTGTCCACGCCAGAGCAACCCATGCGGCTGCGAAAGCGGCGCCGGCCCGGCATCAGCCCAGGCTGACGGCAAAAGGCACGGCGAAAGCCGGCGCCCGCAGCGTAGCCCACACTTCCCGCCACGTAGCCCACACTGTCCGCCGGGTAGGCCACACAATCCGCCGCCATCGCTACTATGAGCGGTTTACCGCCAGTTCCTTTGCCAACGGAGATATCTTTGCCGGGGACGTAACGGCCGGCGAGGACCCGGTGGTTCGCCAGGCGGCAATGGACGCCCTGGGCGACATGAACGGCACCGCCGTGGTCATCGATCCGTCCAACGGCCGCGTACTGGCCATGGTCAACCAGAAGCTGGCGCTCTCGCCGGGCGCCGAGCCCTGCTCGACGATCAAGCTGACCGTGGCCCTGGCGGCGCTTTCCGAGAGGCTGGTCACCAGCGATACGCCGGTGCAGCTTGCCGGCTTCCGCATGAACATGACCCAGGCGCTAGCCAAGAGCAACAATCTCTACTTTGAGGAACTGGGCCGGGAACTGGGCTTTGAACGCGTGCGCCGCTACGCCAACCAGTTCGGCCTGGGCGAGTTGGCCGGCTACCACATCGATGGCGAGCAGTTGGGCGTCTATCCCGACCAGGAGCTGCCCGCCGCCGAAGGAGGCGTGGGCCGCATGTGCAGCTTCGGCCAGGGCGTTGCGCTGACCCCGCTGCAACTGGGCGCGTTTGTGGCCGCCATCGCCAACGGTGGAACCCTCTACTATCTGCAGCACCCGAATTCGCCGGATGAGGCCGCCAAACTTGAACCAAAGATCAAGCGGACCCTGGATATCGCCAATTACATTCCCGATCTCGTGGACGGCATGGCCGCCGCGGTGCAGTACGGAACCGCCCGCAAGCTGCGCGCCAACTTCCAGGAACTGCCGGTCTTCGGCAAGACCGGGACCTGCTCGGAGAAGGGCACCCGCTTCGGCTGGTTCGTCTCCTGGTCCGACTCGCCCCAGCGCAGCCTGGTCACGGTCTTCTTCCTCGAAGGCGGCCGCCCCACCTTCGGCCCCCGCGCCGCGGAGATGACCGGCCAGTTCTACCAGAACCTCTGGAATGCCAACTGGTTTGCGTCCAAGGGACAGCAGGACTCGGCCTCCGTTTCGCCGGCTTCCGCATCGCAGCCCTCCTCACAACCGGCTGCGCGGTAGAGCTTCCGAAGCAGTTTCAACCATCCACTGACGAGCCGCCTCCGGGCGGCTTTTTCGGTCTATGTATCTGCGAATTCTCCATTGTGAGAAACAAATTTCGTGACTGAATCATCCGATAGGATGAGACCTTCCCCTGTTTCTCGCCGTCGTTTGGCTGGCAGACGAGAATAGACGGTCTGAGGCTACGACGAGTGGAAGCGGCTGGGATTTCCTCTGGACGCCGTGCAATTGGCTTAACCGCTCCTCGAACCCGCCCAAACGCTTTAAGCTGGAGAGTACAGCGGTTCTCCAATCGCCATACCCCGAAACCGCAACCGCCGAGTGGCTTTTTCCCTTAAGAAAAAGCCACCATGCACAGCGCTGGCAAGGCACGTGAATTGGAGAACCGCTCTTAGGCGCGGCCTTCGCCGCACGGGAGAGCATCCTTGGCTTACGACGATTTGCGCGACTGGATCAAAGCACTGGGAAAAGCCGGCGAACTCAGGCGCATCCGCGAAGAAGTTTCGCCGGAGCTGGAAATCACCGAGATCACCGATCGCGTCTCCAAGATTGGAGCGCGTGCAGGCGCGGGCTCAGGCGTTGCGGGTTCCCACCCTTTCCGCACAGAACGCGGAAAGGATGGGGCACCCCAGCCTTACGCTCCCGGCGGCCCGGCGCTGCTCTTCGAGAACGTCAAGGGCCATCCCGGCCACAAGGTCTTCATCAACCAGTTCGGCAGCGAGCGGCGCATGGCGCTGGCTCTGGGCGTGGAACGGCTGGATGAGATTGCCGAACGCATCAAAGGGCTGATGAACGTAAAGGCCCCTGAGGGCTTCCTCGACAAGCTCAGGATGCTGCCGCAACTAGGCGCGCTGACCAGCGCCTTCCCCAAGACCGTGAGCGCCAAAGAGGCCAAGTGCAAGGAAGTGATCCGGCGCGAAAACTTCAGCCTCGACTGGTTTCCGATCCTCAAGTGCTGGCCGCATGATGGGGGACGGTTCATCACCCTGCCCTGCGTACATACCCGCGACCCGCGCACCGGCAAGCGCAACATCGGCATGTACCGCATGCAGGTCTACGACGGCCAGACCACCGGCATGCACTGGCAGCGGCAAAAGGTAGCCGCCGAGCACTATCGCGAGGCCCTGCGGGCGGCAGCCACCTCAGCCGCCGAAGCCGATCCCAGCACCGCCCGCGTAGCGGCCATGGCCGAGTCGGCCGGCGGCGCGGTCGCCATTCCCGACGGTCCCATCGGCGGCGTGCCGCAGGTTGCTCTGGGTAATCTGAAGGGTTCGCGCCTCGAGGTCGCCGTGGCCATCGGCACCGACCCCGCCACCACCTTCGCAGCCATCGTCCCCGCGCCGCCGGAGGTCGAGGAGTTCCTCATCGCCGGTTTCCTGCGCGGCAAGCCGGTGGAGATCGTGAAGTGCGAGACCGTCGATCTCGAAGTCCCGGCCCACGCCGAAATTGTGCTTGAAGGCTACGTCGAGCTGGGCGAACTCCGCCCCGAAGGCCCCTTCGGCGACCACACCGGCTTCTACACCCTCACCGACGAGTACCCGGTCTTTCACCTCACCTGCATCACCCACCGCAAGAACCCCATCTACGCCGCCACCATCGTCGGCGCGCCGCCCATGGAGGACGCCTGGATGGGCAAGGCCGTCGAGCGCATCTTCCTCCCCGCCATGCGCATGACCATCCCCGAAATCGTCGACATCAACCTCCCCGTCGAGGCCGTCTTCCACAACCTCATGCTGGTCTCCATCCGCAAGAGTTATCCCGGCCATGCGCGCAAGGTAATGAACGCCATCTGGTCCCTCGGCCAGGCCATGTTCACCAAAATCATCATTGTTGTCGACGAGGACTGCGACGTGCAGAACATCCCCGAAGTCGTCTTGAGAGTAGCCAACAACATCGACCCCGAACGCGACATCCAATTCACCCTCGGCCCCATCGACTCGCTCGACCACGCCTCCCGCCTGCCCAACTACGGCTCCAAGATGGGCATCGACGCCACCAGAAAATGGCAAGCCGAAGGCTTCACCCGTCCCTGGCCCGCCATGATAGAAATGGACCGCGCCACCAAAGCCAAAATCGACGCGATCTGGGCCAAATTGGGGCTGTGAAGGGGATGCAGCGAAGCACTCTTGGTTGAGTCGAGTATCCGCGACTTGCCGGAAATTGCCGCACAGGTTTTTTCTCTCCTCAGTCTCTTGCAGTCTATGGTTCTAAGAGCTATAATGTCCCTATGAAGGCAAACCCTAGCGAAGCACTCGCGGCGCTGCATGAAAGCATGTCGGACCTGCATCAGGCTGGCGCGATTGACAGCAAGACCATGCGCGAATTCGACCACGCATGTCTCACCCCAGTCATGGAACTCTCTCCGGCCGCCATTCGCCGCATCCGCGCCAAAGCGGCGGTGAGCCAGGCCGTCTTCGCGGCTCATCTGAATGTGACCACGGGGGTCGTCAGCAAGTGGGAGCGCGGCGAAAAGCAGCCGCGTGGACCAGCCGCCAAACTGCTCACCCTGGCCGCCAAAAACGGCATCGCAGCCATCGCCTGAGCCGCGCCGCGCTATGGCTCCGGGATGCGCATCGACGCGACCCGCAATTGCCAAGCCGAAGGCCTCACCGGCAACGCTTCGCCATTTGACTACCGGGCTGCTCTGGATTAGAGTTGCAACCCAAGGAGAGAATTTTATCTCCGGTGTCCTGGGCCACTTTGTTGAGCACGTCGGGAACTGTGTCGCCAGGGGAATCACAAGGGAGGATGGGGTACCATGTCTCCCGCCAGGCCAAAACGATGATGACTCGCAAATTCACGATAATGGCACTCATAGCCGGTATCGTTCTTGGTGCAGCGGCCACAGAGGGCTTTAACGTCTACAGGCAGTCACAGAATAGCTATCGTCAGTCCCATGACAGCCGGATTTTCCAAGAACGAATGCACTGCAAGGCTGTTGCTGACACCTATGTGAAAGAGAACACTGACATCAACGACAATAGTGTGACGGGGAAGAGTGTGACACTGGAGAAGTTGGATTACAGCCCTGGCCGAAATAGCTGTATCGCTGAATTGAACACGATCATCATCGCTCCTGGGGCCGCATACGTAAGCTACAGCATACGAGATCTACTTTCGGGGGAGAATATAGTCTCTAACGCATGCACTAAAGACTGTGAGTTTCTGAAGCTTAATTTAGTCAACACCGAATTTGATTACATTATGAACAATGCCTCTATACCCTTAGATGTCCTAAAGGAGTGGGGTGAAACAGAGTCGATCTCTAAAAAAACTTTCGGTTCTATTCCCGACGCTCCCACGTCACAGCACAAATCGACACCCCCTTCCAGAGATCGAAAGCCGTAGATTATGAAGAAACTGAACGAACAGAACGCATGCGACGCTTTTATTACCATTCTAAGGTCTCTCACGGACATAAAATACGTGGAGTCTGAATCGCCTGATGAGTTAAATCGAAGCACTCCTGACATTGACTTCGTTCTGGTTTCCAGCAGAGATGAAAATGACAAAATTGCGGTTGAGCATACCATTGTTGAATTTTTTGATGGGCAGATTGAGTATGTGAAAAGGTCTTACGATATCGTCGATTTGATCAATACTGGCTGTAGAAAGCGACTTCCCGGCGATCGCTATTATATTCTTGCTGTTCCACCAATAATAGTGGATTCCCTAGTGACGAAACGTAGTAGGGCGCAATTTGTCAGCGATCTTTCATCCTGGGTAGTGAAGACCGCCCCGAAGCTGCTACTGGTGGACAGTTCCGAACAGACTGAATATAAAGGGCATAAGATAAGACTTACGTGTGGTGGGGATGGCGCGCAGATGAATGGAAATGTCGGGCGCATACCTCAACAACCAGAGAACCAGAAAGCTCTACAAAGCGAAAGACTTCGGCGGGCAGTTAGCGATAAGCTTCCTAAACTGATGAAGTACAAGCAGGAGCGGGGTTTCAAAACCGCACTCCTGCTTGAAGGCGTTGCAGGTAATCTGTCAGTCAGTACACTGAGAGGCTGTGAAATTAGTTTAGAGGAAGTTGACTATATCGTCGTTTTTGTATCGAACGAAAACCGGATGATTATCGGCAATGTGTTGAAGGAGGGGTCAGTTTGGTATTCGTTCGTCCCAGTTAATAGAAGATTCTCGTTCAATGAAGTGGCGGGTGGCGCAGATCTGACCATCCACAAATCAATGGGTGCCCCAGGTCCGGATTTTCGGACCTGGGAAATGTGCGCCTTGTTACGGCGCCTGTCTGCTATACCTAAATTCATGCGGGCAGTCTCCTCCTGGCTTCTTTCTCTTCTGATCGCGGCAACGCTGGCCGTGGCAGCTCCCTTGCCTGCCCAGCAGCCCGATCCCTTCCGCTGGATGGACTTCCACGCGCAGAAGGATCAGGACGTGATCGTCTGGGTTACGCGGTCTCTGGAGTCCGAAAAGTGGACCGCGATCCGCGAGATCGGCGTCGAGTACGATGCGGCGCTGGTGGTCACCACGCTGCGCGCCACACCGCAGTCGCCCGCCAACGCGGACACCTTCACCGTGTGGAACGTATCGCTCACCAGCCATGTGGTTGCGCCTCTGCTCACGGGCGTAAACCTGCGCTGGCTGGACTGGATGCGCTTTTTGGACGGCGCGCCGCCCGAGCCCGCCGTTCTCTATGACAATTGCAGCGAGTGTGCCGCGAATACCTATTTCACCGCCTTTTACTATGACCTTCCGCACCACATGTGGACGGCGCGATGGATGCGCGGCGGGCAGGGCGTGCCCGTTTGGACCGCAAGCACGCCGGCCGGCGTGGCCTGGACCCAGGTCTACGCGGGACTGGCCGAGCCTAATGGGCGGGAATTCATAAGCACCTGGAATCACTTCGACTATGGCCCGCAGAAGCCGCCCAATGATTTTATCTACCGCTACGATCTTGACCCCTTCAGCCGCCTGGAGCGGACCAAATCGCTGAGCGGCAAGGACGCCGACGCCATGAAGCAGCGGCTATGCCGTGCGCCGGATGCCGTTCCGGGTCTTGCCCGCGGCCAGGATTCGCCGCTCTGCCGGCAGTTTGTGAAGCCTCGCGTCGAGCGCCGGCCCGTCACCACTCCTCCGGCCAACAACCGCGGCCAGTCCGCGCCCCCCGGCGCCCGGCATTGAAGGTCCATCGTATACTGGCCTCATGTCGATCGTGCGCAACATTGCCGGCATTGCCAAGGGCATGAGCATCACCTTCCGGGAGATCTTCGAACCCACGCAGGTGGAGAACTATCCCGACGGCAAGGGCTCCCTGCGCGGAGCGGTGCTTGAGCAGCGCTACCGCGGCGCCCACGTCTTGCAGCGCGACGAGAACGGCCTGGAGAAGTGCGTGGCCTGCTTCCTGTGCGCCGCAGCCTGCCCCGCGAACTGCATCTTCATCGAGGCCGCCGAAAACACTGAGGAGCAGCGCTTTTCCTCCTCCGAGCGCTACGCCAAGGTCTACAACATCGACTACAACCGCTGCATCTTCTGCGGCTACTGCGTTGAAGCCTGCCCCACCGACGCCATCACCCACGGCCACGGCTTCGAGCTGGCCACGCTGAACGCCACCAACCTGGTCATGCGCAAGGAAGAGATGCTGGTCCCGGTGGAGGCGCTGACGGCGGCGAAGTAGAACAGCATCGTTCTTGAAACTTTTGCAGCAAAAAGCCCATCTTCAAGGAAGAGAAGATGGGTACAGCTCATTCCTTAAGCCGCAGTCACCGCTCTGACCGCGGGAAGAACCTTCAGCCGCGCGCGCATCCCCAGGCGGTCAGAATACCGAAGCAGCTTTTCGATGCTAACCTGATTGATTTTTCCCTGTATCAAGTTGCTGACGGCCGGTTGATGCTCGTCGAGAATGTTCACCAGTTGCCGCTGGGTATAGTTTCTCCGCTCGATTTCAGCGCGGATGGCGTCGAGCAGGTCGGCCTTGAACTTCAACGCCGTTGCCTCGGAACGCGAGAAACCGAGATCGTCCAGGACATCTCCCCGAGTCACATGAGTCACCGCGCTAATTCTCTTGGCCATCGCCTTCCTCCTTCGCTGTTCTCAATTGCGTCAAAACCAATTTCAAGCGTGATTTGGCAATCTCAAGATCGCGCCGGTCTGTCTTCCGGCTGTCCTTTTCAAAGGCGTGCAGAACATAAAGCGCGTCTCCAATCCGCGTCAGGTAAATCACCCGGTACCAGGTGCGTTCGTCGGCGGTCTTCAACTCCCAGACTCCCTTGCCGATCGATTCCATCCTGCGCGCATCGCAGTCTGGGAGCAGCCCCTTTTGCAGCCTGCGCAGCGAGTATCCGAACACGCTCTTGACCGCCTGTGGAAAGGCGCTCAGCACGTTCTTCGCATCGCCCACCCAGTGGATCTGCGCGTTCTCTTTCACTTGCTGACTATATCATATTTCATATAGAACTGCCGCTTTTCCTTTGCCATCGGTCACGCATGTGCTCCGTGTGCTTTGCGATTGTGATTTAACTCACAGACTGGGCATCCGGTCAGATATAATCTTTCTCAAGTTGATGAAGAGGCTCTTCCAAATCGTCGCCTTGGCCGTGATTGCGTCGCTTACGGCTCAGCCGGCCCTCCCCGGCCTGCTGTGCGCCATGGGGAATACCAATAGTGGATCGCACGCTCATTGTCGTGGCATGGCGATGAGCCAGATGGGTATGCATTGCCCGATGCATTGGCAGGCTGCTGGCACTGGCTGTAACCAGAATTTCTGCCATGACAGTTTGCCGACGGGCGTTGTCCAGTTGGCGGCAGAGCGCAAACCAAAGGCTGGAAAAACGGAATACCTTGCAGCGGCGCCGCGGATAGCAGCGGATGCAGGTACGGCCTTCGCGGCCACGCCACTCAATATTGCTGTTGCATCTGGTCCCGCCAGATATGTCCTCTTGCAGGTTTTCCGGATCTAGACCGCTCCTTACGTTCAAGCAAACGAAGCAGCCACAAGGTTTCCTGAAGAATCTTGGCGGCCCGATGTGTATTGCATTCTCAACGTAAAGGAGATATCCATGAAACGCACAATCGCTTTTCTGTCGTATTTTCTCGTTTTCACCGCTGTGGCATTTGCCCAGGCATCGCAGCCACAGCAGAAGCCTGAGAAACTCAGCAAACAGCAGCTGAATTCTCTTATCGAAACCGCAAAGACGCCGGCAGATCATAGCCGAATTGCCCAGTATTACAAGGCAGAGGCGCAGGACTATCTGGCCCAGTCAAACCAGCACGAACAGATGGCCGCCGAATATAAGAAGAATCCGGCCACCAGCTCAGCGAAGTTTTCCACCGGAACAGTGAACCACTGCGAGTACCAGGCACAGCGCCTGAAGGAAAAAGCCGTAAAGCTGGAGGAACTGGCGCAGGTTCACGAGCAGTTGGCACTGAACGGGCTGGAGACGCCCTCGAACCAAATGGGCCCGCGCTGCCAGATGTCCAAGCAGGGCGCCGGAAAATGCGGCGGGGATAAATGCAGCTCCAAGAACTGCGGAAATAAATGCTGCGACAAGAGCAACGGCGGAAAATGCTGCCACGACGGCTGCGGCGACAAATGCTGCGGCAAGGATTGCGGCGAAAAATGCAGCCACAACAGCTGCGGGAAGAAATGCTGCGATAGCGGTTCACCGCAAGGCGCTACCCAACCTGGAAACGGGGCCTGATCGAAGGGCTCTTAGAAGTAGTTGAGTTCCAGGTTGGCTTTCACTGAAGAGATCCGGATCGCGCAGCGATCCGGATCTCTGTTTGCCGCCAGAATCCAGAGGGAAAATGCTTTCCGAGAGGACAGGGGAAGACAAAATCCAGAACCATATATGCTAGAGAGTAGGCCGCTTTCCCTGTTTTTCCCGGCGGCCGGTGAGGTCAGGAGCGATTTTGGCGGAGTTTCTTTCAGAACTGAAGCGGCGCGTGCTGGTCTATGACGGCGCGATGGGCACCAGTGTGCAGAAGCACAACCTCACTCCGGAGGATTTCTGGGGCAAGGAGGGGTGCAACGAGCTGCTGGCGCTGTCGCGGCCGGAGGTGATCCGCGCCATTCACGCTTCGTTTCTTGAGGCCGGCTGCGATGTGATCGAGACCGACAGCTTCGGCTCGACCAGCATTGTGCTGGCCGAATACGGCCTTGAGGACCGCACCCGCGAGCTGAACCTGGCTGCCGCGCGGCTGGCGCGCGAAGTGGCCGACGCCTACTCGACCCCTGAGAAGCCGCGCTTTGTGGCCGGCTCCATGGGGCCAACCACCAAGCTGCCTTCGCTGGGCCACATCGGCTACGACGCCATGGCCGCCGCTTACCGAAAGCAGGCCGAGGCGCTGATCGAGGGCGGCGTGGACGTGCTGCTGATCGAGACCTGCCAGGACCTGCTCCAGGCCAAGATCGCTCTCGCCGCCTGCCAGGACGCGATTCGCGATGCGCGGGAAGGGAAGATTCCCTCGGCAGGGCGAGAGGTTGCCATTCAGGTCCAGGTCACGCTGGAAGCCACCGGGACCATGCTGCTTGGCTCGGAGATCGGCGCGGCATTGGCCGTCCTCGAGAGCTTTCAGCCCGACGTAATCGGCCTCAACTGCGCCACCGGACCCGCGGAGATGAACGACGCGGTTCGCTTTCTTTGCCAGAACTCGACCGTACCCATCAGCGTGCTGCCCAACGCCGGCCTGCCGCAAAACGAGGGCGGCCACGCGGTCTACAAGCTCACGCCGGCGGAACTCGCGGCCTGGCTGCGCCGCTTTGTCACAGAGTATGGAGCGCAGGTGGTGGGCGGCTGCTGCGGCACCACGCCGGAGCACTTGCGCGCGGTCGCCGAAGCCGTCAAAGACGTAACGCCCGCCCCACGCGCGGCCTCGCCGCAATCGGTCGCGGCCAGCGCCTTCAGCGCACTGCTGCTCGAAGCCGACGCGCAGCCCATCGTGATTGCCGAGGAGATGAACACCACCACGCGGCTGGAACACTTCCGCAACATGGTGCGCGCCGGCGACTACGACGGCATTCTCGCGCTGGCCAAGCGGCTGGTGGGCGAGGGCTCGCAGATGCTCGACCTGTGCTGCGCCATCGTGGGCGAGGACGAAGTGGGCTACATGACGGCGGTGCTCGAAAAAATCGCCACGCGCGTAACCGCGCCCATCCTGGTGGATTCGACCGAGGCCAACGTCATCGAGGAAGCGCTCAAGCGCATTCCCGGCAAGCCCATCATCAACTCCATCAACCTGGAGGACGGCGAGAAGCGCACCAGCCTGGTGCTGCCCATGGCGCGCCGTTACGGAGCCGCGGTCATCGCGCTCACCATCGACGAACAGGGCATGGCGCTGACCGCCGACCGCAAGGTTGCCATCGCCCACCGAATTCACGATCTGGCGGTAAACAAATACGGCCTGCGCTCCGAGGACCTGATCTTCGACGCGCTCACTTTGCCCATCTCCACCGGCCAGGAGGACTATCGCTCGGCGGCCATCGAGACGCTGGAAGCGGTGCGCCGCATCAAGCTGGAACTGCCGCGCTCGCGCACCGTGCTCGGCGTCTCCAATATTTCGTTTGGCCTGAACGCCTATGCGCGCCGCGTGCTGAACAGCGTCTTCCTCAAGGAGGCCGTGGACCGCGGACTGGACGCGGCCATCGTCAACTACTCGAAGATCTATCCCCTCTACAAGATTCCCGAGATCGAAGTCGAGCTGGCCCGCAAGCTCATCTTTCAGGACAGCAACGGAACCGGCAGCGAGCCCCTTCAGACCTATATGGCTCACTTTGCCGGACTCGCCAAGGACGCCGTCGAGGAAGACGAGATCGCGGTCGAGAGTCTTTCCATTGAGGAGAGGCTCAAGCAACTGATTATTCGCGGAGAGCGGACGATTGGATTAGGCGGGCACAAACAAACTTTGGAAGAGGCACTGGAGGCGGCGCTCGCAACCTATACCCCGCTCGACCTGATCAACACTGTGCTGCTGGACGGAATGAAAACGGTGGGCGACCTGTTCGGCGCGCGCAAGATGCAGTTGCCCTCGGTGCTGGATTCGGCAGCGGTGATGAAGGCCGCGGTCGCGTATCTGGAACCGAAGATGGAAAAATCCGACGGCGGCGGCAAGGGGACCATGGTGCTTGCCACCGTCAAGGGCGACGTGCACGACATCGGCAAGAACCTGGTGGATATTATCCTCTCCAACAACGGCTATCGCGTCGTGAACCTGGGCATCAAGCAGCCTTCCGACGCGATCATCGGCGCCGCGCGCGAGATCGGCGCCGACGCCATCGGGCTCAGCGGCCTGCTGGTCAAATCCACGCTGGAGATGAAGTATGTGCTGCAGGATCTGGAGCGGCTGGGCCTCACCGTCCCCGTCGTCTGCGGCGGCGCCGCGCTCACCCGTAAATATGTTGAAGAGGATTTGCGCAAGGAGTATGCGGGCCCGGTTTTTTATGCCGAAGACGCCTTTGCCGGATTGCATATTCTCACCGACCTCACCTCGGCGGACGCCGAAGTACGCGAACAGCGGGAGACGGAAGGCAAGACGGTGAAGGTCTTCGCCAAGGGCAATGCGGCCGCGCCGGAACCGACGCTGGTGGAGCTGACCGCGGAGGGCCGTTCGCCGGTCGTGGAGCGGGTTGCGGCCGTTCCCAAGCCGGCCTTCTGGGGCGCGCGCGTCTTCAAGGATTACAAACTTGACGAAGTCTTTCCCTATCTCAACGAGACCGCGCTCTTCAAGAACCAGTGGCAACTGAAGACCGCGGCGCAGGGCGATTATCTCCGCCTGGTGGAAGAGAAGTACCGTCCCATTTTGCTGGAGCTTGAAGAAGAGGTAAAGGCAAAGGGCTGGTTTGAGCCCAAGTCGATCATCGGCTTCTATCCCTGTGCGGGCGACCGCAACGATCTGGTCGTCTTCGATCCCGAGGACCCGGAGCGCGAGCTTGAGCGCATCACGTTTCCGCGCCAGGCGCAGGGCAGGCGGCTTTCGATCGCCGACTTCTTCGAGCCCATTGGCGCCGCGCAGCGCGACGTGGTCGGCTTCTCGATTGTCACCATCGGCGACGAAGCCAGCCGCCAGACGGCGAAGCTCTTCGAGGCCGGCGACTTTACCAAATACCTTTATTTGCACGGGCTCTCGGTGGAGGCAGCCGAGGCGCTGGCCGAGCTGGCGCACAAGCAGGCGCGTGAGTTCTTAAGCATCGCGGGCGAAGACTCGCCGCGGATCTCCGATCTTTTTCACCAGAAGTACCGCGGTTCTCGTTATTCGTTCGGCTATCCGGCCTGCCCGAATCTGGAAGACCAGGCCAAAATCTTCCGCCTGCTCAAGCCCGAGGAGAATATCGGCGTGCGGCTCACCGAAGGCTTTCACCTGGAGCCGGAGCAGAGCACCAATGCCGTAATCGTGCATCATCCGCAGGCAAAATATTTTGTGGTGTGATTTGCGTATAATTACCGCCGCTTGTGCAACATTGGAATTAAGGCAATCAGAGAACAGAACACGTATGGCCTCCTCGAACGGCCGGGGCGCAACTGCTTCACGGCAGGCGGCTCTCCCGGCCGTTCGTCTTTTCTCTATGCTTCTTCCCGATCCGAAGGCCTTTTTGCGCTTGTTCTTCCCTCCCTCATGCTTTCTTTATTTGACGCTTCGCTTCCCTCGGTGCTCTCATGGATGCGCCGGGATGGGCTGTGCGCTCATCCCCTGCAATTTGAAATGCAGGCAGGTGGGTCATGCGGGCAGCGACTTTTTTGTTGGCTGTTTTGATGTTCGGGGCCGGCAGTGGGCAGAGTGTGAACGCTTCGCCGGTACGGGCGGCCGAGCCCACCATTGCATCCACCGCCGCGCAAAACGGCGCCGTGGTGGTGAGCCTGACCACCACCACCGCCGGGGCCACCATTTACTACACTGTGGACGGTTCTACGCCCGGCGCGTCTTCGCAGATCTACCGAGCGCCCTTTCTGGTGGCCTCGAAGCTCACCGTCAAGGCCATCGCCACGGCTGAAGGCTTCGTAACCAGCAAAATCGCCAGCAAGAAGTTTGCCACCATCATCCCCTCAGGAACGCTGGTTTGGTCAGACGAGTTCTCCAACTCCACAGGCGAAAACGCGCAGCCCGATCCCAGGTTCTGGGCCTACGACACGAGAACCAACGGCAACAAGGAGCTGGAGAACAACTGCGCCTGGGGCTCGAACGCGCCGCCGTGCAGCACCGGCCATCCCAACGCGTATGTGGGCGCCGACGGCTATCTTCACATCGTTGCCGAGCAACCCTCGGCCGGGGTATACACATCGGCCCAGTTGAAGTCCCAGGGCCTGTTCAGTTTCCAGTACGGCCGGTTTGAAGCGCGCGCCCTGGTGCCGGAGGCGCAGGGTATGTGGCCTGCCGTCTGGCTGATGGGCAACAACATCGTCACCGTCGATTGGCCGGCCTGCGGCGAGATGGATGTGCTGGAGCGGACCAACGCAGCCAAGTCCCCCGATTGGAACCAGGGATCGATTCACGGTCCCGGCTTCATCGGTCCCTCGTTGGGCGCTGTCTACAACTACCCCGGCGGGCAGACAGCGGCCGGTTGGCACACCTACGGCATGATCTGGTCCAGGGGCAGCATCGCGTATTACGTCGACGATCCCGCGCATCCCTACGTCACCTATACGCCCGAGAGCATCAAGAGCTTGCCCGGCGCGGCCTGGCCCTTCGACGCCGGGCAGAGCAGCTTCATCATCCTCAACCTGGCCATCGGCGGCGATTGGCCCGGAAACCCCAACGCCGGCACCCCGTTCCCCGCCGAGATGCTGGTGGATTACGTGCGGGTGTACACCAACTGAAAACTGCATCTTCTGTTACTGCCGGGTTACGGATTGAATTAGATATTTGCACAGCATTTGCATCCCCTTCACAGTGCTCTTACAATGCTTGGCGGATACTACTCCCGTGATTCAGTACGCTGGGCAGAAGGTTCCGCTGAAACTCGCTTATGGTTCCACCCATCTGGTGGAGATATCCCTTCCTACACTTGCTCCATCCCTTCCCGTGGCTGCAGCCAGGCCGCGGATTCACGCGGAGGTGGGCCGGTACCGGGTCAGGCTTGCCGAAACCGCCGAAGATCGCGATGCCGCCTGCCGGCTGCGCTTCAAGGTCTTCAATATCGAGCTGGGCGAGGGGCTGGAAGACTCCTATCAGACGGGATTGGATACCGACCGGTTCGACCTGGTCTGCGAGCACCTTCTTGTAGAGGACAAGCTGGAGGAGAATCCAGCCCGCCGCATCGTGGGCACCTACCGGATGCAGTCCGGAACCACGGCCGAGCGCAACCTTGGCTATTACTCTGAGCAGGAATTCAGCTTTGCCCCCTATGAGCCGCTGCGGGCCGGCATCCTGGAACTGGGCCGCGCCTCCATCGACCGCGAGCACCGCACTCCAGACGTGTTGATGTTGTTATGGAGGGGTATCGCGCAGTATGCTACCGATATGGGGCTGCGTACCCTGATCGGCTGCTCTTCCTTGAACTCCAAAGACCCGGCGGAGGGCTGGCAGATGTATCGCCAGCTTGAGCAATACCGGGTTTCACCGGAGTTTGAAACGGAGCCGACCGCCGCATACGCCTGTCCCGCCGAGCAAGAAGGCCGGCACGCACAGCCGCCGGCCCAGCAAGAAGATCAGTCTTTGCCAACTCCGCCCCCCGCTCCGGTCAAGGTCCCCAAGCTGCTCAAGACCTATCTGGCCATCGGCGCGCGCATCGGCGGGCCGCCGGCCTGGGACCGGGAGTTTGGCACCATCGATTTCCTGACTCTGCTCGATCTCAAGTCGGTCTCGCCTTCGGCGCGCCATCGCTTCCTGGCCCCACTCATCCAATGAGTCTGCGCAGATTCCGGCGCGCTGTGGCGCTGGTGTTGGCTCTGGCACTGGTCATTCTTCGTTTCTGGCTTCTCCGTCTGCGTGGCCCGCTTACCCTGGAGCGCCGCGCCCTGTGGCTCCAGCAATCGGCCCGCGGGATACTGGCTGCCCTGGGCGTTCATTACCGGGTTGAAGGCCGGCCGCCCACGCGTGGCCTGGTCGTTTCCAACCACCTCAGCTACCTTGACATCCTCATCCTCTCGGCGGCCATGCCCTGCTTCTTTGTCGCCAAGGTCGAGGTCGGCGGCTGGCCCTTCTTCGGCAAGGCGGCGCGCAGCGGTGGAACCATCTTTGTCGACCGCACCAGCCTGGCCAGCGCCACGTCAGTGGCCGAGCAGATGACCGAGCGGCTCAAACTTCCCATTCCGGTTCCGGTGCTTCTCTTTCCCGAGGGCACCAGCACCGATGGCAGCCAGCTCCTGCGCTTCCACTCCCGGCTCATTGACCCCGCCACCTCCATTGGAGCGCCCATCACCACTGCCTGTGTCCGCTACGTGATTGACGGCGGCGTCGAGGAGCGGGAACTGTGCTGGTTTGGCGACACAGAGTTCCTGCCCCATCTCCTGAAGACGCTGGGCACGCCCGGCTTCTACGCCGAAGTCACCTTTGGCGAGCCGCGTGTTTACCCCGACCGCCGCACCGCCGCCGACCAGACACATGCGGAGATTGAAGCCATGCGCAGCGGCGCCGTTCTGAGCCTGCAATAAAGTCGGTTTTCCGCTGCAGGCCGGCGTGCTAAGCTTCGTGTGCAACAATTTCTGTTGATATCGATGCTGGCGTTCGGCGGCGGCGTGTGCCGGGCTTGGCGCAGAAGAAAGAAATTCGGAGACGATAATGAAAAAACAGCATTCCGGTTCAATCCCGCTTTCGCCGTTAAACCGGCGCGATTTTATCAAAGTAGCCGGAGCCGCGGCGATCCTGCCTACCAGCGCATGGGGAACAAGCCGCCCCTCTGCTTCCGATCGCATCACCGTGGGAGTCATCGGCTGGGGCATGATGGGGCCAGACAACACCAAGGCATTCCTGTCGGAAGGGGATTGCCAGGTGGTCGCAGCTTGCGACCTGCACAAAGATCACCTGCAGGCCGCCGTGGACACCGTCAACGCCAAATACGGCAACAAGGACTGCGAGGCCTATCACGACTATCGCGAAATGCTGGCGCGGGACGATATTGACGCCATCATGATCGCGGTGCCCGATCACTGGCACGCGCTGATCGCCACTGAAGCCGCAAACCGGAAGAAGGATATTTATGGCGAGAAGCCGCTTGCCCGCACCGTCGCGGAACAACAAGCCATCGTCAGAGCGGTTCAAAAGAACGGCATCATCTGGCAGACCGGCTCCTGGCAGCGTTCGCTCCCCTCCTTTCACAAGGCGGCGGAGATTGTCCGCAACGGCCTGATCGGGCATGTGGTGCGCGTTGAGGTCGGCCTGCCTGGAGGCCATCACGATTTTCCCGGCACAGTTCCCGCGCTGATGAAGAAGCTCGCATCGCTGCCTGACAAAATCACCAGTCCGGCACAGATCGTGCCCGGAACTCCCGCCTGGGATCTGGCCGTCACAGATCCTCCGCCGGAACTGGATTACGATATGTGGCTCGGCCCGTCGAAAGCTGAACCTTATATCGAAGCTCGCGTTTACCAGAATTGGCGCTGGAACTACAACACCGGCGGAGGCCAGTTACTTGATTGGCTCGGCCATCACGGCGATATTGCGCACTGGGGATTGGGCTTCGATACGACCGGTCCCTCCGAGATTGAAGGTCACGGCGAATTTCCAGCGTCCAATGCCGTATGGAACACCGCAACGACATACATGATCGAATGCAAGTATCGCAAGAAGGTCACGCATTATCCGGTTGACGTGGGGATAACCATTGCCGGCGGCCATCCCGAAATCGTGATGGGAACAAAATGGATCGGGACCGACGGCTGGGTATGGGTGGATCGCAGCGGATTCGACGCGTCGAATCCCGCCTGGATCAAGGGAGATACTCTTCCCGACGATCTGCGCAAGATCAAGCTCTATGAGTCCCACGAGCATCGGCGCAACTTTCTCGACAGCGTCAAATCGCGCCAGCCTACCATCACCCCCGTCGAGACGGCTCATCACTCTACGCTTCCAGGGCATCTCGGCCTCATCTCCATGCTGGTCGGACGCAAACTTCAATGGGATGTGGCGCAGGAGAAGATCCTCAACGACAGCGCCGCCAGCGAGCTGCTGTCGCGTCCCTATCGCGCTCCCTGGCAACTGGCCTGAATCGGATAGAAAGTCGCGCCGCCAGGCTGGTGGAGACCGGGAACTCGCGCCGGCAGTTGACCGGGCTAAGCTTTTTCGGCAATCAGCAGGCGCAGATCGCGCAGATTGTGTCCGGTGGGACCGGTGACCACGGCGTCGCCCAGCGCGGTAAACATGGGACAGGCGTCGAAGGTGGCCAGAGACATCTTCAGGTGGAATCCGAAGGCATGGGCGCGGGCTACGGTGGTGGGGTCGGCGATGGCTCCGGCCGCCTGCGTGTTGCCGTCGATGCCGTCGGAACCGGCGCTGAGCACGGTCAGCCGTTCACCCGCGTACTTCTCCAGTTCCAGCGCGCATTCCATCACAAACTGCTGGTTCCGGCCCCCGGCACCGGGCGTGCGGTCCATGGTCACCGTTACCTCGCCGACGGAGATCAGGCAGAGCCGCGGGTGGACGGCGCGCAGGGCGTGGAAGCGCTCCAGCAGGTAGCGGGCGGCTGCGGCGTAGTCCCAGTCGTCGCAACTGTTATCCACTGCAGTGTAGTAGCCGTCCTTCTTGGCCAGGGCGCGGGCGTTCTCCACCAAATCGTGGCTGGAGAGCAGAATCTCGAAGACCGAATCGCGAAAGGCCTCGTCTTCGCCGCTCATGGCGGAGGCCGCGGTCACGCGGCGCGTGGGAACTGCCTCGGCCTTGGGCAGGCGGGGAAAAAACGGCGGTAGCCAGCCCTTGTTGCCGGGCGACTCGGGCAGGTCTACGCGCTCAAAGAAAGAGCGGATGGAGGGTGGAAGTTTTCGAGCCAGATCGTATTTGGCCAGCAGCTCCCGCACCTCGGCTACGGTGGAGTGATCGGGCGAGGTGGGGCCGGAGGAGAGCGCATCCAGCGAGCGCAGGGGAACGTCGGGCAGCAGCAGGCTCACCTTGGCTGCCTCCGGCGCGGCCAAAGCCAGCCGCCCGCCCTTCACTGCGGAAAAGTGCTTGCGCAGCGTATTGATCTCGCCGATGGGCGCCCCCGAGGCCAGCAGCAACTGATGGAAGGCGATGGTCTCATCCAGCGTGATTTGCGGGTCCAGCGGCAGGTCGAACATCGCCGATCCGCCCCCGGAGATGAGAAAGAAAATCAGCGTGTCTTTTTTCGCCTTCTTCAGCAGCACCAGCGCGGCCCGGGCCGCGGCGAAGGAGTCTTCGTTGGGCAGCGGGTGGCCGCCCTCGAAGTAGCGAAAACGCCAGTTGCGGGTTCTGGGCAACTGGTTCGTGCAGCAGATGCCGCGCATGCCCTTGCGGCGTTTCATGCGGTCAAGCAGCGTATCCAGCATGGGCCCGGCGGCCTTGCCCAGCGCAATCACAAAGATGCGCTTGTAGCTGGAGATATTAATCGTCGCCGGACCGCTGCCGTCGGGCAAGGGCCGGTGCAGCGTGTTGCCCTCAAAGCGAATGCGCCGGTCGAAGGCCGATTCGATATTGCAGGCCTCCACAGCGCCGGTAAAGATTTCAGTAGCCGTCGAGTGCAGAGTATCCAGGGCGATATCGCCGACCGGGGTCATGGCAGTTGCTCCTTCAGCCAACCGGCGAGCGTTTGCTGCATGGGCTCCAGTTGACCTGTAAAGAAATGATCGCCGCCGGGAAGGAGCAGCAGAGGTTTGTATTCGTCTTCAGGCCAGTCGAGAGCCGCCGGACTCGGACCCTCCGAAGGTGAACAAGATTGGACGGGTGCGCTTGCTGTGGTCATTCCACTCCCCATTCTACGCGCAGACAGCGAGGTGTCTCTCATCTCAGAATCGTTACCATGGAGAGTTCCTGAAGTGCGCCTCGACTGCCCGTTTTCAAATGCGTTCAATCCCATAAAAGAAGGGATGAGCGCCCGTGCGGTATTCTGGCAACATCATGACCGATCGTCCGCCTGTAAATCCTATTGATTCTTCTGCCCCTTTTGATCCCATCGGGTTTACCCGCCAGTTGTGCGAAATCGAATCCACCACCTACCACGAGGGCGCGGTGGGCGACTTTCTGGCCGATTTTCTCGGGGGCCGCGGCTGGGCCGTGGAAAAAACTCCCGTCGAACAGCCGAAGGAGAACGCCGGCGGCGGTCCGCGCTGGAACGTCTATGCCGGCACGGCCGGCCAGACGCCCGACCTGGTCTTTTCCACCCACATGGATACCGTTCCGCCTTATATCCCTTTCAGCGAGGATGCGGACTTTATGTACGGCCGCGGCGTCTCCGACGCCAAGGGCATCATCGCCGCCCAGGCAGCCGCCGCCGAGGCGCTGCGCGCGGCGGGGCTTCGGATCGGGTTGTTGTTCGTTTCCGGCGAGGAGCGCGACTCAGCCGGCGCCAGGGCCGCCAACCTGGCTCCCAAGGGCAGCCGCTTCCTCATCGACGGCGAGCCTACCGATAACCGCCTCGCTCTGGCCTCCAAGGGCGCTTTGCGCGCGGCCTTCAAGTCCACCGGCAAGATGGCCCACTCCGCCTATCCCGAACTAGGCGAGAGCGCCGTCCACAAACTGGTTGAGGTGCTCGCGAAACTGCTCGCCATGCCTCTGCCGGTGCTTGAAGGCATTGGACCGAGCACGCTCAATATCGGCCAGATTCAAGGCGGCTACGCCCCTAACGTCATCGCCGACAAGGCCGAGGCCCAGGTGCTGGTACGCACGGTAACCGACTCGGCCCCGGTGCGCGCCTCGCTGATCGAAGCCGCGGGCGATCTGGCCGAGGTGGAATTTACTCTCGACACTCCCTTCGTCCGCCTGCGCGCCGTCGAAGGCTTGCCCACCATGATCGCCATGTTCTCCACCGACATTCCGCAGTTGAGCAACTGGGGCGAGCCGCTGCTGCTGGGGCCCGGCTCCATCCACGTAGCTCACACGCCGCAGGAGAAGCTGGCCAAGAAGGAATTGCTGGAGGCGGTCGAGTTATATATTCAGGTGGCAAAACAATTGTTGACGTAAAGCTTGTTGCCTTATCGAAAGATTGCTGGATCGAAGAGGATAATCGGTCAATACAAGTGAAAGAGGGAGGGTTTTCCGATGGCTTTATCGCGCCGCAAATTTCTTGGCTCCGCGCTCAGCGCCGGCGCCTCGGGACTGATCGTCAATGCCACAACGGCAAGCGCCGCCGCTCCTGATCTGCTTGTGCTTGAAAACGATCACCTGCTGGTCACCATCAACCGGGAAACCGGCTGTGTGGATAGATTGGAGTCGAAGGACCAGGCCTGGAAGATGCAGGGCGCCGGGATGCGGTTGCACGTGCCAGCCCCGGAGCATCGCTTTCACTATCTCACCGAACGCCATACCGGCAAACCGCGAATTGAGTCGGACGGCGCGCACGCAACGATAACCTGGACCGGTTTTGAAAGTGACCGGATGGGCAAACTCGATATTGAGGTCAAAGAGTCGATCCGGCTTGAAGGAGCGGGCGTCCATTTCAGTTATGAGATCCGCAACGGCAGCCAGGCGGTGATTGAAAGTTATACTTATCCGCGTCTCAAGGGGCTCAAACCTCCCAGCGGAGACAAGCACATGCGGCAGGTGGCGTGGAATTACAGCGGGATGGGTTCCGCCAGTCTCTGGCCCACTTTTGGAAATGAGGTAGGCTATTTCGGATACGACACTCCGGCCCAGTTGCGCAATCTCGGCACGGATACTCAGTTCTGCCTGGTCCTGAGCGACAGCCGCGGACTCTATGTGGGTTACCACGATCAGGGCCAGAAACATGTGGTGCAAATCTGTTTCTTTTTGTCCCCTGCCTACGTCGATTCGTTCAACTCCAGCGACATCGATCCTTCCGGCAAAGTTGGCGATTCAGCCATTGGCATTGACCCGAATCACCTGTGTTTCGTGCAGCCCGGTGACAGCCAGCGCTCTGAGACGCTGGTGCTGGAACCCTTCACGGGCGACTGGCATGGGGGCGCGGACATTTACAAAGCCTGGCGCGGCACATGGTTGAAGGCGCCCAAAATGCCCCGCTGGGTGCAGGACGTGCACGCCTGGCAGCAGATCCAGATCAACTCGGCTGAAGACAGGCTGTCCTTCCCCTACAAGGACCTGGTCAAGTATGCGGAGGCGTGCAAGCGCTGGGGAGTAAAGGCGATTCAGTTAACCGGATGGCAGATAGGTGGCCAGGACAGGGACTTTCCGCTGCACGACACCGATCCCCGGCTGGGCACCGCGCAGGAGTTCAAAGACGCCATCGCCCAAAGCAAAGAGATGGGCGTTGAGATTGTTCTCTTCAACAAATACGCATGGGCAGACGTGACAGCGCCGGACTACGCCAGCCAGTTTCGCAAGTTTGCCGTGGAAGACCCGTACGGAATCCCCTACCAGTTCAACGGCTATAACTACGACACGCCCACCCAAATCGCCGGTATCAACGCCAGGCACGGAGTTGGAATGTGCCAGGCAAGCCCCCTGTGGAGAAAGCGGGCGCTTGAAGAGTTTTGCAAGAGCGTTGAGTTAGGCGCAAGCGGCATTCTGTATGACGAGTGCTTTTGGCACATGAGCCTCTACTGTTTCTCGAAAACTCACGGTCATCCCCTGCCGGGGGCCGTCTTTTCAGGAGATGTGCCGCTCATTGATGGATTCCGGACCATCATCGATCCCGAGGAGTTTGTGTTCGCAGGTGAATCGCCCTACGATATCCAACTGCAAACCTATAACATGTCTTACTTCCGCATCGGTCCCGGCTTTGTTCCCTATGGCAGATATATCGATCCATTCGCGCCTATGTCGGTCGCAGTTACCGGGGATAACGACCGGCAGATGATCAATGCCTGCCTGCTTTACCGCTTCTCAATGAGTTACGAGCCGCGCGACTTTCACGGCGAGTTAGACGAGATGCCGGTTTCGCTCACTTACGGCCGCGCGGTGGACGATCTGCGACGCAGATACCGGGAGTGGATCTGGGACGCGGAGTTCCGCGATATGCTCGGCGCCCAGGTGACCGCGGGCGGCGCGCCGCTGAGTACATATTCTGTTTTTCGTCGCAAGGACGGGCTGCGCGCGGTAGCCCTGGCCAACATGAGCGATACCGATCCTGTCGTTTGCGAGGTTTCTCTCGACCATGCGAAGACGGCGGAGCTGAAGTGGGTCTCTCCCGAGCAGCCTGAACCTAAGCCCTGGCCGGGTAAGCTGGAGTTGGCTCCGGGATCGGCCGCGGTTGTTCTGGAAGGCTGACGGGCAAAGTTACAACTTCAGTGCGCTGGCAGACTCCGCCGTAGTCCATGTATCCTCAGCCCATGCACAAGGACGTTTCCCCAGCGCCCGGTGACGCGAACCTGCTGAATCACGCAGCTTCCTCCTACCTGCGCTCGGCGCGGCATCAGCCGGTCGAGTGGCATCCGTGGGGCGATGCGGCCTTTGCCCGCGCACAGGCGGAAGACAAGCCCATCCTGCTGGATATTGGAGCGGTGTGGTGCCACTGGTGCCACGTGATGGACCGCGAGTCCTACGAGAACCCTGAGATCGCCTCGCTCATCAACCGGCATTTTGTGGCCGTGAAGGTGGACCGCGATGAGCGGCCCGACGTGGACACGCGCTACCAGGCCGCGGTTTCGGCCATCAGCGGGCAGGGAGGCTGGCCGCTCACCGCGTTTCTCACTCCCGACGGCCGCCCTTACTTCGGCGGCACCTATTTTCCGCCCGACGACCGCTACGGGCGGCCGGGCTTTGGCCGGGTGCTCGAAACCATGGCCCAGGTGTGGCGCGACCGTCGTGAAGAAGCGCTCGAGTCCGCCGGCAGTGTGATGGCCGCCATCGAGCACAACGAAAGCTTCTCCGGCCGCGGCGGCGAACTTTCGCTGGCCCTGGTGGATAAGATTGCCGGCTCGGCCCTGGCCAGGTTCGATCCCCGCAACGGCGGCTTCGGCTCGCAGCCCAAGTTTCCTCATCCGGCTGTGCTCGACCTGCTGCTGGAAGTGGCCATGAGCCGCGATAACGATCAGGCCCGCGATGCATTCACCATCACTCTCGAAAAGATGGCCCGTGGCGGCGTCTACGATCAGTTGGCCGGAGGCTTTCACCGTTACAGCGTGGACGAGCGCTGGGTGGTTCCCCATTTTGAGAAGATGCTCTACGACAACACCGAGTTGCTGCGCACCTATGTGCACGGCTTCCAGAGCTTTGTCCGCGAGGATTTTCGCGGGACGGCGCAGGAGATTGTGGCCTGGCTGGACTCGACCATGACCGACCGCGAGCGCGGCGGCTTCTATGCCTCGCAGGACGCCGATATCAGCCTCGACGACGACGGCGATTACTTTACCTGGACCCTGGAGGAGGCGCGCTCTGTTCTCGAGCCGGACGAGTTGGATTTCGCCTCGACCTACTGGGATATCGGCGAGCTGGGCGATATGCACCACAACCCGGCCAAGAACGTGCTTCATGTGAAGCAGACGCTGGAGGAACTGGCGGCGCAAACCGGCCAGGCAGAGGAGCAACTGCGCGCCCTCCGCGACTCTTCGCGGCGCAAGCTGCTTGCGGCCCGCGCCTCGCGGCCCACGCCGTTCATCGACCAAACGCTTTATACCGGCTGGAACGCGATGGCCGTGACGGCCTATCTGGAGACGGCGCGGGTGCTGCGCATGGACTCGGCGCGGGAGTTTGCGCTGCGCACGCTCAACCGGCTCCTGGAAGAAGCCTGGGACGGAGCCGCCACGCTCCACCACGTAATCGCCTATGGCGGCGCGCAGGAAGGTTCAGCGGCAGAGAAGGTGCCCGGCACACTCGACGATTACGCCTTCACCGTGCATGCCACCATCGACGCATGGTTCGCAAGCGGAGAGATGAAGTTCTACCACGCGGGCATGAAGCTGGCCGACGCCATGATCGCCCGCTTTTACGACCGGACGGCGGGAGCCTTTTTCGATGCCGCCGCGCCTCAGGACGGCGCAGCGCCCCTGGGCGCTCTGTCGGCGCGGCGCAAGCCGCTGCAGGACTCGCCTACGCCGGCCGGCAATCCTACCGCAGCCTCGGCCCTGCTGCGCCTTGAGGCCCTGAGCGGGCGCCGGGAATTTCGCGAGATCGCCGAAGACACGCTCGGCTCCTTTGCCGGTATCGTCGAGCACTTTGGGCTCTACGCCGGCAGCTACGGACTGGCGCTGGAGCGGCTGCTGCTCGATCCGGTGCAGGTGGTCGTCGTAGGTTCAGGCCCTAATGCCGCCCCCCTTGAGGCATTGGCCGTGGCGCGCTTCGCCATCAACAAGACCGTGATGCGCATCGTCCCTTTCCGGCTCGTTCCAGGGGGGATTCCCGAGGCGCTCGAAGAAACGCTGCTTCAGGTTCCCGCGCCGGCCGTAGCCGCGGTGTGGGCGCTGGTGTGCCGCGGGCGCACCTGCCTGCCTCCCATCACCGATGCCGAGTCGCTCATGGAAGCCCTGGAAAACCCGGTTTGACGCCGCAGTTCCTGGATTGTCTTTTTTACCTGAACCGCATTGTGCGTTTGCTGCTGTTCTCGCAACGCGCCGGGTTGCTACAATCAGGCGTGGTTTTGGCAGAAAATCGAAAATTCGAGGAGTGAAGGGAATGGTACCGGCAGTTTCCAGCGCTCGTGTTCCCCAGACGGCGGCCGGCTCCAGCGGCTTAAGCCCTCAACAGATGGTCGAGATCTACCGGCTGATGGTTCTCTCCCGTCGCGTGGACGACCGCGAAATCGTGCTAAAACGGCAGCAGAAGATCTACTTCCAGATCTCCGGCGCCGGCCACGAGGCGCTGCAAGTGGGCGCGGCGCTGGCCATGCGTCCCGGCTACGACTGGTTTTTCCCCTACTATCGCGACCGCGCGCTGTGCCTGGCGCTGGGCGTAACGCCCACTGAGATGATGCTGCAGGCCGTGGGCGCGGCCACCGATCCGGCCAGCGGCGGCCGCCAGATGCCCACCCACTGGAGCAGCCGTCCCCTGCATATCGTCAGCACCTCTTCGGCTACTACCACGCAACTGCTTCATGCCGTGGGCTGCGCGGAGGCCGGCCGCTACTTCAGCCGCCATCCCGAGGCCGCCACCAAAGTCCCGGGCGACTCGGGGTCCCCGGCGAGCGATCTTTGCTCGCTGGGGTTGGACTATCGCGCCTTCCATGACGTGGAGTTCCACGGCGACGAAGTGGTCTTTACCTCGCTGGGCGAGGGTTCCACCTCCGAGGGCGAGTTCTGGGAGGCGCTCAACACCGCCGCCAACCGCAAGCTGCCGGTCATCTTCTGCGTCGAGGACAACGGCTATGCCATCAGCACCCCGGTCGAGGTGAGCACGCCGGGCGGGAATATCTCCAGTCTGGTGGCCAACTTTCCCAACTTCCACTTTGCCGAGTTCGACGGCACTGACCCGGTGATCAGTCTGCGGGCATTTGAGGGTGCGGTGGCGCACTGCCGCGCCGGACTGGGGCCGGCCTTTATGCACGGCCACTGCGTGCGGGTTTACTCCCACTCTCTCTCCGACGACGACAAACATTACCGTTCGGCAGCGGAGCGCAAGGCCGACGTCCTACACGATCCGCTCACCCTGATGCAGATGCGACTGCTGCGCGAGGGAATTCTGAACGAGGAGCAAAACAACGAGCTGGAACAATCGCTGGACCGTGAGGCTGCCGAGGCCGCCGAGCGCGCTCTGGAGGCACCGCTGCCCGAGGTGGCGGGAATCGCCAGGCACGTTTATTCCGAGGATCTGGACCCCACCAGCACGACCTTTGCCACCGAGCAGGCGCACGCACCGGGCGATGCCGGCGGAGGAAAGGCCGGCGGCGCAAAAGGAAGCGGTCCGCGCACCATGGCCGACCTCATCAACGCCTGCCTGCACGACGAGATGCGCCGCGATCCGCGCATTGTGGTCTATGGCCAGGACGTGGCCGACGCCAGCCGCCACGAAGTGCTCGATGAGGTCGAGGGCAAGGGCGGCGTCTTCAAGCTCACCGCCGGCCTGCAAACCGAATTCGGTTCGGAGCGGGTCTTCAACTCCCCTCTGGCCGAAGCCAATATCGTCGGCCGGGCCGTCGGCTACGGCGTCCGCGGCATGAAGCCGGTGGTCGAGATCCAGTTCTTCGACTACATCTGGCCGGCCATGCACCAGATTCACAATGAACTGGCGCTGATGCGCTGGCGCTCCAATGGCGCGTGGGCCGCGCCGGCGGTGATTCGCGCGCCCATCGGCGGCTACCTGACCGGCGGCTCCATCTACCATTCGCAGTCCGGCGAGAGCATCTTCACCCACATTCCAGGTCTGCGCGTGGTCTTTCCCTCCAACGCTCTTGACGCCAACGGGCTGCTGCGCACCGCCATCCGCTGCGACGATCCGGTGCTGTTTCTCGAGCACAAGCGGCTCTACCGCGAGACCTATGGCCGCGCGCCCTATCCGGGGCCGGAGTTCGCCATTCCCTTTGGCAAGGCAAAGATCGTTCGTCCCGGCTCCCACATCACACTCGTTACTTACGGTGCCCTGGTTCCCCGCGCATTTCAGGCCGCGCAAAAGGCGCAACGGCAGCACGGCATCGAAGTGGAGATCGTCGACCTGCGCACCCTCAACCCCTACGACTGGGAGGCCATCGCCGCCTCGGTCAAAAAGACCGGCCGGGTGATCGTGGCTCACGAGGACATGCTCAGCTGGGGTTACGGCGCTGAGATCGCGGCGCGCATCGGAGATGAACTCTTCGACTCCCTCGACGCGCCGGTCCGCCGCGTCGGTTCCATGGATACTTTTGTGGCCTACCATCCCGTGCTCGAAGACGCCATCCTGCCCCAGCCGGAGACCATCCTCAAGGTTATCGTGGAACTCAAAGCATACTGATTCGGGGTTTCGCGGCCAACGGTATCCAGCGCCCGCCGGATACAATATAGAGATGGAGTTGAGCACCCAACGCCAGTGGCCTATGGCGGAGATTTTGACCCGACAGGCAGGCCAACCGGCATGAAGAATTTCCTCCGCCTCCTGCGCTATGTACTGCCCTACGTGCTGTATGTGCTGCCCGGCGTGATGCTGCTGGCCATGGTTGGCCTGCTGGACACCTTCCGCATCCTCCTCCTCCAGCCGATCTTCGACCAGGTTCTGGACCCCCGTGCGCCCGAAGGCCCCATCACGCTGGGCATTGCCAAGAGCCCATGGCACATCGACCTGCGGCTTCTGATTCCCCATTTCCTGCACATGCACAATGCCTGGACGGTGGTGGCCTTCGCGCTGGTCATTGCCACACTGGTCAAGGGGCTGTGCGACTACACGGGCACTTACCTGGTCAACTACGCCGGCTTCGGCACCATTACCGACCTGCGCAACCACCTCTACGAAGCCACGATGCGGCGTTCCTCCAGCTTCTTTCACAAGCACGCCACGGGCACCATCCTTTCCACGCTCATCAACGACGTGGACCGCGTGCAGGTTGCGGTCAGCACGGTCATCAGCGAATTTCTGCAGCAGTTCTTCACCTTCGTCGTCAGCCTGACCTGCGTCATCTATTACGGAGGAGAGCTTAGTTGGGCGCTCCTGTTGTTTGTGCCCGTAGTGGTCACCTCCTCGCGCAAAATAGGCAGTGAAGTGCGAACACGCACCCGCACCGGGCAAGACAAGCTGGCCGAAATTCAGAACATTCTGCATGAAACGGTGACCGGCAACCGCATCGTGAAGGCCTTCAACACCGAACTTTGGGAGATTCTGCGCTTCAAGACCGCGGCCCGGAGGCTCTTCCGCGCCAACCTGCGCAACGTGCGCATCCAGTCCCTCAGTTCGCCGTTGATGGACTTCATTGGCGCCATTGCCATCGCCATGTTTCTGTTTATCGGGCGCAATGAAATTCAGCATGGCCGCATGACCATGGGCCTGTTCGGCGCGTTCATTATTCTGCTCTTCAAGCTCTACGACCCGGTGCGCAAGTTCGCCTACTTCTACAACAGTTTCCAGGGGGCCATGGGCGCCTCGATGTCAATCTTCGGCTTCTTCGACGCCGAGGACGACGTGAAGGAGCGCACGCATCCGGCCGTATTGAAAGGCTTCAAAACAGCCATCCGCTTTTGCGATGTGGGCTTCTCCTACTCCACCGAGGAGGGCGAGCACCAGATTCTGCACCACGTTGATCTCGACATTCAGGCCGGCGAGGTGCTGGCGATTGTGGGCCCCAGCGGCGCCGGCAAGTCCACCGTGGCCAACCTCATTCCGCGCTTCTTCGACGTCACCTCGGGCCGCATTCTCATCGACGGCCACGACCTGCGCGATCTGACGCTGGCCTCGCTGCGCCGCCAGGTGGCCCAGGTGACGCAGGAAACCATCCTCTTCAACGACACGGTGCGCAACAACATCGCCTACGGACAGCCGGAGGTGAAGGCCGCCGTGGTGGAACAGGCGGCGCGCAACGCCCTGGCCCACGAGTTCATACTGAACATGCCGCAGGGCTACGATACGGTGATCGGCGAAAAGGGCTTCCGGCTCTCCGGCGGCGAGCGCCAGCGCCTGGCCATTGCCCGCGCCATCCTCAAGGACTCGCCCATCCTGATTCTCGACGAGGCCACCTCAGCTCTCGACGCCGAAAGCGAATCTCTGGTCCAGGCCGCGCTGGCCAATCTCATGCAGGGACGCACCGTCCTGGTGATTGCCCACCGGCTTTCCACCATTCGCCGCGCCAACCGCATCGCCGTGCTGGAGGACGGCCGCATCACCGCCGCCGGCTCCCACGAGGAACTCCTTACCTCATCGCCCACCTACCAGCGGCTCTATCAACTGCAATTCATGGACGTGCCCGAGCCGCAAGGATCGGACTCCCTGGAAGACCCGCCTCAACTGGAACTGGCTCTCACCACCGGGCCGCAGGAGTAGCAAGGATGCCGATTTATTCCATGACCGGGTATGCGCGGGTTCAGGTTCGCGTCCCGATTCGCGATCAGGACCAGCTCAGCTATACGCTGAGCCTGAAGAGCGTCAATCATCGCTTTCTCGACCTCCAGTTGCGCCTGCCGCCGGGCCTGGACGCGCTGGAGACGGACCTGCGCAAAGCGCTGAAGGACAACCTGGTCCGCGGCCACGTCGAGCTGAGCCTGTCCCTGGATAGATCTGACAGATCTGACCGCGAGACCCAGCCTAGGGCCGGCTACAATCGCGAGCTGGTGGCCGGCTACATTGCGGCTTTTGCCGCGGCGCGGGACGAGTTCGGGATCGCCACAGGCGAGCCGGACCTGAACTCGGTTCTGCGCATGCCCGGCGCTTTGCAGAGCGACAATCGGAGCGACGAGGATCTCACGGTTTTGGCCGAAAGCACGCTGAAGGAGATTGCGCCGCTGCTGGAACAGCTAAAGGCCATGCGCGCGCGAGAGGGCGAGTCGCTGGAAGCGATTCTCCGCGGAACGCTGGACCGGCTGGCCGAGGCCACCGATGGAGTGACTGCGCTGCGCCCCGAGATCGAGCAGCGCTACCAGGAGCGGCTCACCCAGCGGCTGGAAGCGGCTACCGGGCCGGAGTTCAACCGCCAGCGGCTGCTCGAGGAAGTTGCCGTTCTGGTCGAGCGCAGCGACATTGCCGAGGAGCTGACCCGCATGACCACCCACATCGGGCACTTTCGCGAGCTCCTTGCCGCGGGGGGCGAAGTGGGCAAAAAACTGGATTTTCTGCTCCAGGAGATGAATCGCGAGGCCAACACACTGCTCTCCAAGACCGGCGGCGTGGGCGGCAAAGGGACCCGCATTACCGAACTGGGGCTGGCCATGAAGGCGGAGATCGAAAAGGCCCGCGAACAGATTCAGAACGTGGAATAACAACGCAGTGGTCAGTTTTCAGTGAACAGTGATCAGTTTCGAGCCGGCGCTGCAAGCAGTTGAGGCAGCCACAGAAACGCTTGACATGCCGGAAGAAATACGATCAATTTATCTGACCACTGACCACTGACCACTGACCACTGGCCACTGACCACTGACCACTGACCACTGACCACTGACCACTGTCTAAAGGATAATTGCATCATGGCAGGAATTCTCTTCATCATTTCGGCGCCCTCGGGCTCGGGCAAAAGCACGCTGGTGAGCGAATTGCGCAAGCAGGTCAGCGGAGTGGACTTCGCCGTTTCATGGACCACGCGCGCGCCGCGCGGCTCTGAGGAGAACGGGCGCGAGTACCACTTCACCACCCGCGGCGAGTTCGAGCGGATGATCGCCGAAGGCGTGTTTCTTGAGCACGCCGAGGTCTTCGGCAGCTATTACGGAACGGCGCGGCAGTCGCTCGATGACGCGCTAGCCGCCAGTCACGATCTGCTGCTGGACATCGACGTGCAGGGCGCCGCGCAGGTGCGCGCCAAAATGCCCGAGGCGGTGAGCATCTTTGTCCTGCCGCCCAACCCCAAGGTATTGCGCACCCGCCTGCGCAATCGCAGCCGCGCCGAGGGGGTTGAAAACGAAGAGGAAGTCTACCGGCGGCTCAGCGCGGCCAGCAGGGAGATTGAGAATTATCGCGAATACACGTATATTCTGGTCAACGACATCCTGGACCGGGCGGTGGCGCAACTGGAGGCCATTGTCCTGGCCGAGCGCTACTATCGTAACGGCGAGGCCATCGCCTACCGTTCGCGCCGGGTGTTGGAAGTCGCCGCGGCCTGCCGGCAGATCAACTCGCGGGAGCGGCTTAAACCTGTGCTGGAGGCCTTCGGCATCGGAGGCGACACCGGCCAGCAGCTACTCAACTTTGAGGAGGACTCCGATGACGATTGAGACCAATTTCGATTCGAATTACCGCAAGGTTTTGGTCGCCGCGCGCCGCGCCCGCCAGATCCAAAGCGGCGCCCACGCCCTTGTTCCCACCCATTCCACCAAGGCCTGCCGCATCGCCCAGGAAGAGATCGACGCCGGCAAAATCGCCTACGTCAAGGCAGACGTTGAGGTGGTTAAGCCCATCATCGAAGGCCCGGCTATTCCCATCCTGCTGAGCTAGCCTTCGCGCCTTCCTCAATCGAAACCGGCTACAATCGAGCCATGAGAGTCACCGTGGGCGTCTCCGGGGGAATTGCCGCATACAAGGCGGCCGAGTTGGTGCGCGCCTTGCAGCGCCAGGCCCTTGAAGTCCACGTGGTGATGACCGCCGCAGCCGGCAAGTTCGTCCAGCCGCTCACCTTCGCCGCCCTCACCGGCCATAAGGTCATTACCAGCCTGTGGGACGAATGGGATGCCGGCGACGGCTCCATCGAGCAGAACGGCATCGAGCACATCGGCGAGGCGCAATGGGCAGACGCGCTGGTGGTTGCCCCGGCCACGGCCAACATCCTGGCCAAATTTGCCCACGGCATCGCCGACGATTTTCTCTCCACCCTGTACCTGGCCACCACCGCGCCGGTTCTGGTGGCTCCCGCCATGAACGTGAATATGTGGGAGCATCCGGCCACGCAGGCCAACCTTGAAACCCTGCGCGCGCGGGGCGTGCGCGTGGTTGAGCCGGGCACGGGCGAGCTGGCCTGCGGCATGGTGGGCGCGGGCCGCATGGCCGAGCCGGAGGCCATCGCCGACGCGGTCCTCGGCGCTCTCGGCCGCCGCCACGACCTGGCCGGCGAAATCCTGCTGGTCACCGCCGCAGGCACCCGCGAGGCCCTGGACCCGGTCCGCTATCTGGGCAACCGTTCCAGCGGCAAGATGGGCTACGCCCTGGCTGAAGCCGCGCAGAGCCGGGGAGCGAAGGTGATTCTGGTCAGCGGTCCATCGGCCCTGCATCCGCCCGTGCACTGCGAACTGATCAAAGTTACTACGGCCGAGCAGATGCGCCAGGCCGTGCTGGAACGCCTGACCGAAGCCACTCTGGTCATCAAAGCCGCCGCGGTGGCCGACTACCGGCCCGTCACGGTCTCAGAACAAAAGTTGAAGCGCACCGGCCCCATCACCCTCGAACTCGCGCCTACTGAAGATATTCTGGCCGAGGTGGTGCGCCGCCGCCGTCCCGGCCAGCTCATTGTGGGCTTTGCCGCGGAGACGGAAAATCAGATGGAGAACGGCCGCGCCAAGCTGCTTAGCAAGGGCGCGGATGCCATTGTGGTCAACGATGTGACGGGAGACGGTGTGGGCATCGACGCCGACCTGAACGCCGCCACCTTCCTCACGCTGACCACGGCCACTGAGCTGCCCGAGATGCCCAAGCGCCAACTGGCCGACCGCATTCTCGACGAAATTCTCACCCTCCGCCGCCCCCGCCCGCTGGTCCTCGAATTCGACGAGCATCAGGACGAGAAATCCAGGCAGGACCAGGTGCTGAGCCAGACCGCCGCCCGCCGGCAACTGATCGTGGAGTAAAAACAACTGATTGTGGAGTAATGACGTTGGCGCGAAAGCTCGACCCCTTAACCCGCGAAACATTGGTCGAGCGCGTTCGCTTCTACCGCGACCTGGGCCTCACCGAGTTCTACCGCCGTCCCGTGGACCCGGCGCTTCTCCACCCCACGGACGAAGACCTGTCCGTGGGGACCCCGGCGCTGCTGGCCCAGTTAGCGGGTGCCCCAGGTCTCGATTCTGAGACCTGGGCTTCAACTTCTCAGCCGGATGCAGCACAACCTCTGGGTGCCCCATCCTTTCGCCAGCCTTTGGGCGAAAGGGTGGGAGACCCCCCGGCTTCGCCACCCCAACCGGGCATCGCTCAAGAGGAACCGAACACCCAATCAGTTTTCCAGGAGGCCGATCCGATTCCGCCCCGCAAACACATGCCAGCCCCTCCGCAAATCGCCGCTGCCGTCCCTGCGGCAGACCGCGCCTCCGCCCTCCAGCTCATCCGTGACGATATCGGCGACTGCACCCGCTGCGCGCTCCACACCGGCCGCACCAAGCTGGTCTTTGCCGACGGCGACCCCAACGCCCGCCTTATGTTTGTGGGCGAAGGACCCGGCGCCGACGAGGACGCGCAGGGACTGCCTTTCGTAGGCCGCGCCGGGCAACTCTTGAACAACATGATCGCCGCCATGGGCCTCAAACGAGAGCAGGTCTACATCGCCAACGTGGTCAAGTGCAGGCCGCCCGGCAACCGCACGCCTCAACCGGAAGAAGCCAACACCTGCACCCAGTTCCTCTTCCGCCAGATCGACGTCGTTCGCCCTGAGGTGCTGGTCGCGCTGGGAGCCACCGCGGTCACGTATCTCTTAGGCGCGCGCCAGCCCCTGGCCGGCCTGCGCGGCCGCGTTCATTCGGTCCGCGGGACCAAGCTCATCGTCACCTATCATCCCGCCTATCTCTTGCGCGACCCCCGCCAGAAAAAAGAAGCCTGGGCCGACCTGCAAATCGCCATGCGCGAACTAGGGCTCAAACCACCTGCAAAAGGCTAGTGATACCGAGGTAACCATGGAAATGACGGATGAGCTTAACCCACGAGTAGGGCTTCTGGGGGAGCTTGAGGTCGAAATGCGTCTGGTCCAAAAGGGATGGCACCCGGTGCGCCTAGATACTGCACAGATGGCCTCCAACGCAGATCTTCTCGCTGTTAATCGGAAGCTGAGAGTTTCGATCCAAGTCAAGACTACAGACGCATTCAAGCAGCACAGTGCTTCATACAACGGCGAAGTAGCAGAATGGCTTCAGTTCGGGTATTCAACTGGATATCTTCGGAACAAGAAGCCAGTTTTCAACGCTAAGGACAGCCCCTTGATTGCCGATGTGATCGTGGCCGTAAGCTATCATCCGAAGAATTCCAGGTTTGTCGTGATGCCAGTTGCATTCGCAGAAACCCTCTGCTGCCTCCATTGTGATTACTGGTCCCGTGTCCAGACCAAAGTCGGAGGCAAGCGAAGCGATACTTTTCCCATCTATCTTCCGTTCGTCGCAAATCGAAAGGCCCATGCTGCGCATTTTGACCAGGTAAAGCGGAATGTCTTGAAGTTCGAAGACGCGTAGGACGTTCTGTCAGAGCAAGTTGATAAGCTTCACGATCCTGAGCAATGGCCGTTGCTAGTATGATCCCAGCTATAGGCTCCAAGCCTCTTCTTTGATACTTGGCCTCACGCTGCTCGGACCCGTTCGACGGCGAGGCGCAAGCCCATCGCTTTGAGAATGGCGGAGATGCTGCGTAGCTCCGGGTTTCCCTGCGCGGATAATGTGCGGTAGAGCTGGGTTGGATTCAGATTTGCTTTTTCCGCCACGCCCTGCACGCCGCCAAAGGCTTTGGTCATCTGGCGCAATGCGATGAGCAGTTCGCCCTGTTCTCCGTCTTCGAGAATGGCGTTCAGCAACTCAAGCGCGTAGGCAGGATCTTGCTTGAAAAGTTCTGCCAGGGCTTCGTCGTGGGTTCTGTCTTTCATTGCGACTTATTTTCGTTTATAAACGAAAATAAGTCAAACCTGAGTTGAGCCGGTAGTGTGCTTGAAAAAGGCCCGTTCCTCCGGGGCTAAATGTCGTGTCTCAAGAGGTTGTTTACATCGAAATCGAGCCCTGATCGGCTGATGGGCGGCATCTGATTCAGGCTAGCATGCGGCCTGTGCCAGTTGTACTGATGTATCCAGG
>JBEKGY010000014.1:0-73606 GCA_050012555.1 Occallatibacter sp. | reverse complement strand
GCTGCCGTCATGGACTGGGCCGCGTCATCGAGAGGCGTCCAAGTTAATTTCTCCGACACCGGTCACTCCTCCTTCCTTCCGTCATTGGGATTATGCTCAGCGCCGCCTGTCGGCTAGTTTGCCGGAAGCGGCAACAGCGCCATCCTGCGCAACATCGCGGAGAACCGTACTCTCGTCAGGTGTCCTTCCGCCAACAGCAGCCATCGATAAGGGCGAAGGTCTTGTCAAGGGCAGAATTTTCCGCCCGGTGTTTGTGACACCGCGTGTTGGCCAGAGAAGGTTGAGGACCAAGACCCCGGAATCTCACGCTGAATCACCACTCGGGGAGCGAATCGCTCCACCAACCATCGATGCGGTCCAGCACTGCGGCCATGATTCTTCCATGCGAACATCCAGCCGCCGGGCCGGTGCGGAAGTGGAAAATGCTACATGCGTTTTCCAAGGCGGCCCTTGCCCGCCGTCTTCTGCACCGGCCAGTCTGGATGCGAGAGTGCCCAATCAGTAGTTCGGTCTAGCTTTCGTCGACCATGGCTAATGTGGGGCTGCTCTCGATGCGAACGATCTCCGGATACCCCGTCTTTGTGCGCAGCATCCAGTAGAGTCGTACTGCCAATCTGCGCGCTGCCGCCACCTTGGCCACGCCTTTGGCCATGCGGTGGCAGCGGTGCAAGTACTGCTTGCGAAATCCTTCATCCAGGCGCGTGACGGTCTGCGCGCTTTCCACCAGCAACATGCGCACGAAGCTGTTGCCTTGTTTATTGATGGCTCCCAGCCGTTGTTTGCCTCCCGAGCTATGCTCGCGCGGAATCAGCCCCAGGTAACTGGCAACCTGCTTGCCGCGTTTGAAACGGGCGACATCGCCGAGGGTCAGCACAAAGGCCAACGCGGTGATCGGACCCACGCCGGGTTGCGTCATCAGCAGCGCCGCCTGAGGATCTTCGTCGGCCGCCTGTTTCACTGCCACATCGAGCCTGTCGATCTGCTTCTCCAGACTCGCCAGCAACCCCAGCAGATCCTCGCGCCGGCACGCCGCCCAGCTCTCCAGCGGAAGCTCGCGCAGTGCCTTCTGCCCGGCCTCCGTCCACAGCTTGCGCTTCTTCTGCATGCCGCGATTCAGAGCCAAGTGTTGCAATCCGTTCTTTATCCGCGTGCGAATCTCCACCAGCTTGTGGCGAATGCCCATCAACATGCCCGTGAGGCGCATTCGCGGCAAATTTCCCGCGCGACGCAATTCCAGAAGTATGATTTCGTCCACCCCAGATTGCCAGTTCTCCTTCGCCCACCGGCCCAGGCGCTTCCCTCCGATCAAACCGGCCTCGTAGTTATTGGCCCCGTAGAAGGTCGCACCGGGATGTGGAATATCGATGGCAATCATCGGAATATTTGCATCTCGATATTTGGCGGCCACAATGGGCGCCACTTCCTCCCCGATTTGATATTCGATGACAAGATCGACTTTTTCCCGAACCAGCAGATCGGCATTCCGCAAGGCTGTCTTGGAGCTGTACCGGTTGTCGACCGCGATGAGATCAATCCCTTCGGCCTCAGCAGCTCGCCGCAAGCCCTCTGATACTTCCCTCGCAAATTGATAGTCGGTCCCCAGCGCGGCATAACCGAACCGGTAGAGCATATGCTTGAAGGGCCGAGTCGATGTCTGGTAGAGGTTTCTGCCCACCTTCTTCACCATGCCGCATCTCTCTAGCGTATAGAGCAGCCGGAATGCCTTAGTCTTCGTCATTCCGCTCCGTGCTTCAATTTCTTTCAGCGACAATGCTTCGCTCTGTGAGCGAAATGACGCTAAGAGGCGGGATGCATGAACAATTGATTTAATAAGGTACTGGTCGCTCGGATTGGCTGAGGCAGTCATGGCAGAACAACGCTACAACATGTCATGAACATTTCACAAGTCGAAATGAGTGTAGTTTTTTCTCTTCCTTCAATGAACTGATTGGAACGTCAATCTGCAGTGGCATTTCCGACCTCGCCCCTCGCTTTGATGTCGTGATCTGTTTGATCGAATATTTCACAAGATGAAATCAGTAGTGTCCTGTTGTGCCTCGCCAAAATGATGATCTGCCGTGGAATCAAGAAGATGAAGGGTTCATCGGGTTGGGCTTGTCAGAGTGCAAAACTGGTCCCATGCTGTGCCTGTTAAGGCTCTTGCCTGTTTTGGTTTCCCGATTCTTTCGCTCTCGCCACTACCTTCTGTTGGAAAATCTGGCTCTTCGGCAGCAACTCGCTGTCCTGAAACGGAAGCATCCTCAGTCGCGGCTTGTCGCCTCTGCGAGATTGTTCTGGGTGTTGTTGCGACGGCTCAGGCTGATCAAACGATCCATGTACGGTTGGGCGAATTTCGATCTCCCGCGCCTTCGCGTAGTCACTGCGGCATAAAGCTCTCCGCCCACTTCCAGGATGCTGGAACTCTGCTACCGCATCACCAAATGTGCGGAAGAACTCTTTTGTGTAACATCCCTCAGTCTCCATGAGGCTTGTCCGCAGATGTCGGGCAATTCGACTGTCACCTATGTCTTATGTAATCTAATGATTCTAAATATGTTACTCTCAGCACAGGGTGTTGGTTGGTGGAAATTTCGCTTTATGAGTAAATTCACGGCGAGACTTTCACCTTATGCGGTCTCATAATTTCACCTTATGAGGGTTCCTGGTCCGTAAGTTGTTGAAAAATATAGCGCTCGACTTTCACCTTATGCGTCAACCCACAAGCTGTGTTCCGTTTGCTTTGAAATTGATCGTCCCGCTCTTGCAGCCCGGCTCGCGATGTGGGCCGGGCTGCGTTGCGCTGTGCACATGACGCGACTGTATCTCAGAGCCTGGCGTATCCTTTTCTATATCGCATAAGAAGAGGATGAGGCTGTGGACAGACGAAAATTCCTGGCAGGATCGGCATCTGCGTTAGGCGTCATGGGCATGAGTGCCGAGGGCATCGCCGAGCTGAATGCCACAAGTGTCTCCGCTACGCCTGCACCGGGCCGGAAGATCCGGGTCGGATTGATCCAGATGAACGGGAGGATCTACGACAAGGAGTACAACCTTGCCCAGGCCGAGAAGTGGATCAGGCAGGCGGCCGCGCGCGGCGCCAAGCTCATGTACACCCCGGAAGTCGCAGTGCAGGGATACGCCCGGGTGAGCGAGGAGATCTACTCGCCGGGGGTATCCTTCGACGATCCCAAGCTGGTGAGTGAGCGGGCCCGCATTCTGTCCGCCGCCGAGCCGATTCCCGGACCCTCCACCAACCAGATCGCCGCGTTGGCGCGAGAGCTGGGCATCTGGATCGTCTTCGGCATGGACGAGAACCGTTCCGGCAAACTCTTCAACACGGCAGTCCTGATGGATCCCCAGGGCGCCCTCACCGGCTGCTACAGCAAGGTGCATCTTCAGAACTGGATGCTGGCCTCCGGCGTGAACCACGGCGACAGCTTCCCGGTTTGGGAGGTTGCGATCGACGGCGTCAAGGTCAAACTGGGCATCGAAATCTGTTACGACATTCAGCATCCCGAGTCGACGCTGGAGCTGGTTTTGGGAGGAGCCGAGGTGGTGCTGAATCCCTATTGCACCACCGATTTCGCCCGGCCGCTGCTCGAGCACCTCTACCAAACCCGCGCCCTGGAGAACCGGGTATTCATTGTCCGGGTAAACTACGCCGCGCCGCGCAGCAATGGCGGCAGCGCGATCTTCGATTTTGAGGGCGCCACGCAGGATTCGCTCGATTCCGCCGAGGGCGTCCTGGTCGGCGATCTGAACCTGGCGGCTCTCGGCGAGATTCGCGCTGCATGGAACCCGGTCTACGGGCCGCCCAACCGCTACCCTCCGGCTTACAAGCGCATCGCCAATTCTTGAGGGACCTGAAGTCAATGCGGAAGACCATCCGCGCTGAAGGCCTCGCCGGGTGCCCCATCTGGGCGCCGGGGAACCCTATGGGTCGGGGCACGACGTTTTTGTTTTTATCGCAAGGGTGGGATTCCACTGTTGTTTCTCAGAGTGGCCGGACCAGTAGTATGAAGAGCGGAGGCACTGGAGCCGATGTTTACGCCGCAACCGATCGGATTCGTTCGCAGCCCCTTCACAGATACAGCCGCGATTCCCAAAGGGCTTGGCGCCAAACACACGGCAGAGGGCGCGCTCGAAATTTTGCCCGCATTCGAACTCGGGTTGACCCACATCGAAGGCTACTCTCATCTCATCGTGCTCTGGGCCTTCGACCGCTCCGACGGCTTCGATCTGCTGGTCACGCCGCCCTCTGACGACCGTCCGCACGGCGTATTTACCACTCGATCTCCGCGCCGACCCAACCCCATCGGCCTGACCGTCGTCGAACTGCTGGGCCGCGAGAACGGCTCGCTCCGCGTGCGAGGAGTCGATATGCTCGACGGAACGCCCATTCTCGACATCAAGCCCTACCTGTCCAATATTGCGGCGGAAACGCTGCGCCGTGGATGGCTGGCCGAGGCCGAAGCCCGGAAGGCCTGAAACTTCAGACTGCGAAATATTTTGAAATAGCGCGGCTTTACGCTGCCCATCCCTGCCGGTATGATGGTTCTGAACTCCCAGGCAATCCTTTGGGAGCGAGGCGCTTTTAAGCACGTTGATTGGAAAACAGGCAGCGGGAGTAGTTCAGTGGCAGAACGTCAGCTTCCCAAGCTGAATGTCGCCGGTTCGATCCCGGTCTCCCGCTCCAGAAAAATCAACGCATTACATCATCCGGCCACTGCTGCGCGCCGTGCAGCAGACGCAATATTCGCACGGTATGCCCTGCAATGCGGTAGGCGGCAATGTAGGGAGTATTTGAGATGACCAACTCGCGCGTTCCTTCAATGCGTCCTGGCCGCCCCATCTCTGGAAATTGCTTCAAGTTCTCCACGCACGCCTGGATGTGATCATCTACAGAGATCGCGGCCCGAGGGCTGTCCGCCTCGATGTAATCGAATATCGCATCACGATCGGCAATTGCAAAGACCGACCATTCCAAAACCATTTGCTATCTCTGTTCCTTGAGAAGCGCCTTGGCGCGCCGCTCGGCAAAGTGCGCCTCAACCTGCTCATGGGGAATGGCGGGACGCGGATCATCCAGGGCTTCCCGCACCTTGGCGCGAAACCAGGCGTCGTGTTCGGCGGAGTTTTGGGCCAGCGCGAATGGAGGAGCGCCCTCGTTCGCGGTTCGCGTCAGAAGAATGCGCACGGCGTCCGATACCGTAATCCCCAGTTCGCCCAGAACGGCTGCGGCGCGTTCCTTCACGTCAGGATCGATCCGAGTTTGCACCATAGCGTTTGACGGCATGACAAAGACTCCTCAGAATTATCGTAATTCATTTGAATTACAAACGCAAAGAGAAGCGAAATAATCCAATCCCAGGTCCCAAAATCCGGACCTGGGGCACCCGGCAACTTCGATTTCAACGAGGGCTTCGTCGTATCACGCTGGGCGGCGTGCTTTCGTCCTTGTTGGGATTATCGGGTATCGTGAGGGATTGGTCGCAGAATAGAGGGGGTTCACTATGAATGTACCGTATTACTACTGTGAATGGTTTCTTCTTTATGTAACGTCGTCCACAGATAGGGCAAATTTGGTTTTGCATCTTTTCTTGTCTCCTTGTTTTCGTCGCAACCCCATTAACGGTCTATTCTAGTTCCCGAGCGGAATTGTGAACTGGGATGAGTCCTTCTTTCGTCATGATGCTAGAGCCGCACCGAAGAGGTGCGGCTCTGTGTTTTAAGGTTAGTCCTCAGCCTGAAGCTCGACGTTCAGGTCTGCGATCTGGTCCACGAGTTCCTGGCGATGATCGCCTTCCGGCAACTCGTCGGCCTCGGCAGCAAGGCGTTCAATCTCGGCCTTGATGTGCCGCTCTTGAGGGTAATCCATGGATACTCTCCTTTCCGTACCCTAGTTCCATACCTTACTTGCCAGATGCGTAGCTTCGGGTACTCTACCTAATACTGAATTCGGACGGAAACCTGCATCTCCGCAATGGATTTCTTTGTGGACAGGTAGAGTGCCCAACTTTCTATGCCTTGGCTAACACACCGCCGGTTAGGCGCTCGGTTAGGAGTTCGTGGGCGTGGGTCAGGAATTCTTCCAGGGGGAGCTTGCCGGCGTCCACTTCAGCGAGGAGGTCGCGCTGGGCGGCGTATTCCTTGTTCACTATGCCGGCCTTCGATTGCAGCAAGCGCCAGGCTTTGCGGCGCTCTACGCAGAACATGACCAACTGGCGGCTAATGGCGCGGTACTCGGTTTTGCCGTTTTCCTCGAAGGTGATGGTTACGCCGAAGTCGGGGATGAAGGCGCGGTGCTGGGGCGAGAGATAGCGGCGGTAGATGACGTCCTGCTGGGTGATGCGGACCAGCATGTTGTCTAGCGAGATGAGCTTGGCCGCGGCTTCGGGCTTGATCTTCTTCAGGTGGTTGCGGAAGCGGGCTTCGGTGGTGCACCAGTGGGCGACGGTGTAGCGCGAGGTCTCGCCGGTAACCTTGTTTTTGGTCTCGTACCAATCCAGATCAATCGACGGGTTGCCCTTGAGGTCCAGGGCCTCCTGATAGGTTTCGCCTTTGCGCGGATCGAAGACGAACTCCGGCGCGCCTCGGCTGTCGCGCACACGCTGGGCCTGGAAGAGAGCCATGTCGTCGGCTACGCCGTGCTCGGGCTGGCAGGTGGTGAAGCACTGCAGGAACGCGGTGCCGCGGTACTCCAGGCCGTCGAGGATGGCGCGATAGAGCTTGGGGGCGTTGGCCATGGAGACCTGGCCGATGAAGGGCGAACCGTGGCCGGCGAGGAAGGTTTCGGCCACGGTCTTCTTCTCTGTGTTCTTTCCCTGCGTGGCGGAGCCGAAGGAGTTCATGTCGCTGCCGCCGAGCATGGGCGTGGAGTCGGAGTTCTGGCCGCCTGTGTTGGAGTAGACCTGGGTATCGAGCATCAGCAACTTGATGTTGGGCCGGTTCTGCAGGACCACCTTGGACATATTCTGGTAGCCGATGTCGCCCATGCCGCCGTCGCCGCCTACGGCCCAGACCTTGGGCAGCTCGACGATCTCCTGGTCGGTCATCAGCGCGTCAGTGAAGTGGCTCAGGTGGTAATACTCTTCGTCGCTGATCACGTTGGTGTCGCGGGTGAGCAGCATATCGGCCAGCCGCTCGGGAATGACGGAGCGCCGCGCGTGGTCGACGATGAAGCTCTCGCCCATCAGCCAGCCTACGGTGACGCCGTCCTGGAAGAGCGAGTTCATCCAGGGGTAGGGGTGGGGGTTGTTGGGCGCGGTGGACCCGTAGACGGTGTTGCAGCCGGTGTGCGCGGCCATGGCCATGACGCTCATGCCGTTGGCCAGGCGTCCGTCGACGGCTTGCAGATTTTTGTGGTTGAAGGCTTCAGTCAGCAGCACTGCGGCGATGGCTTCGACCAGCTCGGCGTCGGTGATGGGGCCGTGCTCGGCCTCGTGCGCGGCGATGCGGGCCTGGGTGTCAGGGATGTCTTCGCCGCCCAGGCCGAGGACCAGGTGGGCGATGGCCTGGCGGAGCAGGGCGTACTTGCCGGGGTTGCGATCCTTGAGGGCTGCGAGGCGCGCTACGCCGGTCTTTTCCAGCTCGCCGGCTTTGGAAACGAAGCGGTCGCTCTTGGCATGGAAGACGGGGCGCATGTAGGCCTCGGTGACGGCGGCGATGGAGCGCAGCACGCTCTTTTCTCCGCAGCCGGCGCAGGCGCCGTCCCCGGCTACCAGCGCGTCGTAGTTGGTGCGCACCATGAGCATGTTGCGCAGCGTGGCGGTCTTCGAGTCCGCCGGGTTGGCCGCATTGAAGAGACCGAGATATTTCTGCGAAGTATCGGGGAGCAGATCGAGGAAGCGAGTGCCGGTTTCGTGCTCGGCGTTGACTTCTTCGGTCTCCGCGACCATCTTGAGCGCATTGTGGTCGCCGCAGGCGGTGACGCAGGCGGCGCAGCCCTTGCACAGATCGCTGACAAAGATGGAGAAGATGCCGCCTGAGCCGGGATTCTTGCGCTCCGGCGAGGAGAAGATGGCGTTCACCTTCTGGTAGGCCATGGGGACCTTGGCAATAATGTCGAAGAACTGCTGCTTGGATGCCGCGGAGAAACCGTCGACGGATTCAGTGACTTCGCGGAGGATGGTGGGCAGCGGGGTGAGCGCGTTGGCCTTGTTGGCCTCGACCATGCGCTCGCGGGCGCGCTTTTCGATCTCCGGCAACGCTCGCATCAGCTTGGCGCGGTCGGCGGGGTCGGCGATGTAGTAGGAGACGGCGGTCGAGAGCAGCGTGCTCAGGTCCTGCGAGCAGTTGGGCAGCGCGGTATCCGGGCAGACGGAGATGCAGTCCATGCACTGGGTGCAGTTCTCGGGGATATAGAGCGGAGTTTCGCGGCGGGCCACGTACTTGGAGGCTGTGTCTCCGGTGGCGGCGGCGATGACGCCCATGGCCGAAAGCGGCGTGGCGGGCTGGTTATAGCCGAAGGTGGAGCGGAACTCGGCGTCGAAGTTGGCGACGCGGCTGATGGGAGTGCGCTGGCCCTGGCCGGCGGGAATGGGTGTGGAACGGCAGCCGCTGCCGCAGGCGCCGCCGGCGGCAGCCAGCTCGAGAATGGGCAACAGCGCCACGCCGCGCAGGCTGGAGTGGTCGGCGGCGGTCAGGGCGCCGATCTTGATCTCCTTTACCTGGTCGTAGCCCTGCATCATGACTTCCATGTTGGACTGGACGACGGCGTCGCCCAGCTTGCCGAACTTTTTCACATACTGCTTGTGGACCACCTCGCGATACTGCTCCTGGGTAATGCCGAACTCCTTGAGCAGGTTGCTGACGGCGAAGAAGCCGCCCAGGAAGGCGTTGCCCTGCATGCGCAGTTGCAAGTCGCCGCGATCGGTGGCCTTTTTTGCGATGGCGAAGCCGGGCAGCGTGAAGACGCGAATGTTTTTATCGATGATCTGCTTGCGCGCCCACTGCGGCAGCCGTTCCCAGGCCTGCTCGCCCTCTTCGTCCGACTCCCAGACCAGTGAGCCGCCCTCAGCCATGCCGTCCAGCGGGTTGGTGTGGGTAAAGGCCTTGGGATCGCAACAGAGAACGACAGTCACGTGGCGCAGGTCGCAGTTGACGCGGATGCGATCTTTGGCGGCGACCATAAAGTAGCTGGTGGGCGCGCCTTTCTTCTCAGAGCCGTACTTGGGGTTGGCGCTGACGTGGATGATTTCCTTGGGATTGCCCAGGTCGTCGACCAGGCCGTCGCGCTCGAAAAGCAGATCGTTCAAGTCGCCGATGATGGCGCCCAGATTTTTGCCGGTAGTGATGGCGCCCCAGCCGCCGATGGAGTGGAAGCGCACGGCAACCGCGCCCTCGGGCAAGAGCGACGGGGTTTCGTCGCCGATGACCGCATAGGGATGGTCGATGCCGAGAACGAAGAACGAAACTCCATCGGAGGCGCGCTTGCCGTCCTTGCGGGCGCGGTTGGCGGTGGCAAACTCGTAGGCTCCGATGATGTGCTCGGGGCGGAAGTCGCGCGAGCCCAGGCCGTAGCTGCCGCCGTAAATCTTCGGAACTTCGGCCAGCGAGACGGCGGGCAGCCCCGCGACGGATTGGACTGCTTTCGAGAATGCGGTGCGAATATCGCGGCCCAGCGGATTGTCGCCGGCCAGCGCCTCGTCGGTGCGCTCCAGAACGATGACGTTCTTCTTGCCCTTCAGCGCCGCGACGATCGCGGCTTCGGGGAAGGGGCGAATCACGTTGACGTGGACGGAGCCGACGCTGGCGTTGCGCGTCTGGCGCAGGTAGTCGACCGCAGCCTCGATGTTTTCCGCGGCCGATCCCAGCGAGACGAATACCGTATCCGTGTCGTGGGTCTTGTATTCGGTGATGAGGCCGTAGTTGCGGCCGGTCAGCTCGGCAAAATCCTTGTAGGCGGCTTCAAGAAAATCGAGAATCGGCTCGGCGAAGTTGTTGCGCCGCGCAACCACGCCATTCATGTAATGTTCCTGGTTCTGCACCGGGCCGAGGAGGATGGGATTGGTGAGGTCCATCATCCTGGGGACGCGGCGGCGCGTGGGTCCGAAGAGAACGCGCTGCGCCTCGGTGGGGCAGTCGATGATGTCTTGGGGAGAGCCGAGGTATTCGCGGATCAGGTCAGACTCATGCTTGTAGAAGGTGCGCTCCAGGTGGGTGGTCAGGAACCCGTCCATGATGTTCATGCCGGGCGTGAGCGAGAGCTCGGTGACGCGGCGGAGGATAAGCGCCTGGTCGGCGGCCTGCTGCGCGTCCTTGCCGAAGAGCATGATCCAGCCGGTGTCCAGTGCGCCATATATATCGTCGTGGCCGCAGTGGACGTTGAGGGCGTGCTTGGTCAGGGCGCGCGCGCCCACTTCCAGCACCATGGTCGAGCCCTTGCCGGGCGCGTGGTAGTACTGTTCGACGCCGTAGACCACGCCCTGGCCGGAGGTGAAGTTGACCACCCGCTTGCCGCACACCGAGTGGGCAATGGCGCCGCCCTGGGCCGCGTGCTCGCCTTCCGTCTCAATGGCGAGGGTATTGTGCCCGAAGACGTTCAGGTGCCCTTCGGCATAGGCCTGCTGGAAGAGCTCGCCGCCCTCCGTGGAAGGCGTAATGGGATAAAACACGCCGGCGTCGGCAATCCGCGTCTCGGTGTGGTAGGAGACCAACTGGTTTCCGTTGGCGGTAACCCGAATGCCTGGATAACGAGCTGCAACCGTCATGAATCCCTCTCTCTCGAGCTCAGTTCATCAAGCCGATGGCCTTGCCGCGCAGCGTAAGCGTTCGGATTCGAAGAAACGTGTTTCCTCAAAACCCGCCGCGACTTGCTCAAAGCGAGCCCGGCCCCATTGGTTCACCGGACCGCGAAATGGAGCGGCCCGGATCGAATGCCCTTCAACGTGAAATGGACGTGATAGAGGCGGGAAAATCCAAGGGAAAAACTGCACCCGCAAAAACGGCCATACTCTAGTGTGCACCCGGTGAGGAAGACGGTGTCCCAAAGGGTGGGATTGGGTTGGGCGGCCCGATTACCGCAGGAACAGCGGCAGGGCGATTATCAGGAATTCGATCCGCCCGTACAGGGCGGAATATTTCTTATGATCGGCATTCCCAGGATTGCGCTGCGCTCCATCCTGGGCTATTTTCGTTCACTCCCTACGGGAGAGGAGAAGTGGGATTTAAGTTTGCCGGCCCCGGCTACCGCTCCAGAGTGGTGCGATGAATGGACTCGATCTGCCTGTCGTAGCGTCCGTTAAGGGCGTTCCAGCGGATTTTGGCAATATCTTTGAGCATCTTGATCCCGTCTTTCAGGTAGCTCATGCGGGTGCGCTCGTCGTGATGCCAACTGACCGGCACCTCGACGATGCGGAAGCCGCGCTTGAGGGCGATGAACAAAATCTCCGGATCGAAGCCCCAGCGTTCGATGGTCTGGAGCTGGAAGACGGTTTGGGCGGCCGCTCGGGTGAAGGCCTTGAAGCCGCACTGGGTATCGGCAAAGCGCAGCCCCATCACGGCGCGGGTGACGGCATTGAAGCAGCGGCCAAAGAACTGCCGGTAGAGGGGCTGGCGGTGGGTCTGGCGGTCTTTCTCCAGCCAGCGGGATCCGATGGCGATCTCCGCGCCGCCGGCGATGGCGGCAAAGAGCCGCTCCGCCTCCTCGATGGGCGCCGACAGGTCGGAGTCGGTGAACATGACCACTTCGCCCTGCGCCTCAAGGATGCCGGAGCGTACGCTGTAGCCTTTGCCGCGATTGCCGGGATTCTCGATCAGGCGGACTTCAGGGGCATTGCGGGCAAAGGCGCGGACGACTTCGGCCGTCGCGTCCCGCGAGCCGTCGTTGACCACGATGACCTCGGCAGACCAACCGTGTTCGCGGATGCAGGCCACGACCGACTGGAGAGCCGCCAGGATGCGGGCGCTCTCGTTGTAGGCCGGAATTACGATGCTGTACTTCGGATACTGTGTCACGCCGGCAACCGACTCCCTGAGCCCCCGCCTGCCTGCCCCCGCTCCCTCAACGGCCGGGTTTTCAAGCAAAGACTCTCGCCATGATAGCGCACCGGGAGCGGTGGGCCGGCTCCATCCCCGGCAGGCTGTTGTTCCGCCAACTTGCCCATGCTAAAAGGCTTATTTCCCGCCGGTGCATTTTTTTCACGTCTTTCCCGGCAAAATCCGGTTATGCTGTGAGGGGAGGCCTAAAGGACATGACAAAGGCAGACCTGGTGGAAAAAGTGACCGCCCTGGGAGACCTGACGCGCCGCGACGGCGAGGTCATCGTTGAGACCATCTTGGGTTGCGTGATCTGGGCGCTGCAGAACGGGGAAAAGATCGAGATTCGCGGCTTCGGGTCCTTTCGCATTCGCCAGCGCAACTCCCGCATTGGCCGCAACCCCAAGACGGGCGAGCGCGTGGAGGTCCCGGCCAAGCGGGTCCCCTACTTCAAGCCTTCCAAGGAGCTTCGCGATCTGGTGAATCCCGGTGAAGCTGCCAAAGCCTCCTGAGCCGGCTCTTCTTCTTAGACGATTCTTGCCTGTTGTTTCTGATTCAATCCTGAACGCGGGAGATTGCGGCGCGTTGGTTTGCCTCCCTGCGGCTTGTCCGCCAATCCAGAACGCACATACCGGCCAGAAGAGGCACCAGCCAGATCACGCGGCACTCAAAGCGGTCCTCAACCATCGACAAAGCGCCGGTGACCAGCGCGTTGGCGAGGACCATGGAGACGATCACCACGCTCAGCCCGGCGATCCGGGGGGAGTGCCGGCGCCACAGCAGCAGCACAAAAACGGCGATGACCGCGAGCGAGGCCAGTACTGCCCAAAGTTGGATGGATGTGAGCAGATCGACGGGAAGCGCGTTCCGGGCCTGGAGGCTCTTTGCATAACCTGATCGCGCGCGCGGCAGAATCGGACCGAATTGATCCAGCACCCAACTGTTTTCACACAGGTCCCCGAAACCAAAGGCTATCAATTGTCCCAGGAAGTTGGCGGCCGAGTGGGAAATCTGCTCCAGCGGGTAGGCGCGCAGGGTGGCCAGAACGAAGGGCATCTCCTCCCGCAATAGCCGGCTGCTTTCGTCGTCAGTGACGTTCTGATAGATTCCATCCGGCGCCCAGAGAAAATCATCCGGATCGCCGGGAAGATTGTGGACGTAATTGCAGATCACCCACTTCAGCTCCCCGCAATGTTTCTCCAGATACCAGCGTCCCGGGCCGTCGGCAATGATGCGGGCGGTGAGAAAGGGCGGGCGCTCCCCGTTCAGTGAAGGCTTGCCATAGAGATAGCCGTTCAGGGCCAACTGGGCAGCGGCTACCAGCGCAACGATCGCCGCAACCTCCAGGACGGGTCGAATGCGGCGGCGAAAGGACCGGCGGTCGAGGGCAAGCAGCAGAGCCAGGATCATGCACAGGCCGGCAGCCAGCAGCAGGTGAGTGGCATGAGAGGTAATCGCCCACCAGGCGATTAGATAAAGAGAGATCCGCTCCCATCGGGTGAGAGTCTCCCTGGCGAATACGAGCAGATAAATGCAGAGGTAAAGAAGCGGGCCCAGAATGTCGGGCATGATGAGCGTGGCATACCAGCTCATGCCGGTGAACAGGCTGAGCAGCAGGACAAGAATGAGATAAGGCAGGATAATTTGCCGCGGCTGAAAGGACCGCACTACGAGCCAGAGAATAAAAGCAACCAGCAGGCATTGCAGGGCCACGACGGGCCAAAGCGTGAGGTTCCAGTGCAGGGGCAGGATGCCCAGGCTGTAAAAGAAGGACCGCATGCCGTAGTAAACCGAAAACTGATGCAGAAAGATCGCCCGGGCTACGACGCGGCCGTCGCCGGCGTAGGTCATCGAGTCCGGGTAAAGCAGGGGAAAACCGTTATAGAACGCCGGCCAGGCCATGAACAGCGCTCCCAACAGTACTGCGGCGCCGCGCCAGAGAGGACCCCGGTCCTCCACCTTCCTGGCGAGTTCCCGCACCCCGGTCTTCGCGAATTTCATGGCGTAGCGCCCTTCCTGGAGTGATTGCGGAGTTCGAACCCAATCGTATCACCCGGGAAAAGAAGGGGGCTATGACGGTGCGGCACATCGTTAGCGCGGCCGTATGCCGATCACGCTCAACATGCGTCCCGCGTGGCCGCGCGAGGCGCGATGGGAGAAGAAGATCGCAGGCTGGCAGCTTGTGCAGCCGCCCACTATCTTGATTGCCCGCGGCTTCAGTCCCGCATCCAGCAACTGCCGCCGGTTGGCCTCCATCAAATTCAGATGCAGGCTGGGGCCGATCGAGGAGTGGCCGGGCGCGCGCTGGGTGAGAAACAGCATGGGGTATTTGGCGCGCACCGGGTCGCTATCGTAGATCTCGCAAAATAGTTCCCGGGCATACGCAAACTGGGACTCGAAGCCGGAGAGCACCTCTTCGCCCACGGCGTAGCAGCAGGCTCCGATGCCGGGTCCGATGGCGGCAACCAAATCTTCAGGGCGGGAGCCGAACTCCAGACGCATACGGCCTATGCCGGTCTCGACAATCCGCTTCACCGTCCCCCGCCAGCCGGCGTGGAAGGCTGCCACCACCCGCCGTTTGCGGTCGGCCACCAGCACTGGAATGCAGTCGGCGGTCTGGATGCCCAGCAGCAGGCCGGGGTGATCGGTCATCAGGCCGTCGCCTTTCCACCCCAGCGACGAAGACCTGTCGCTGGGGACCCCGGCCTTCCACGGGCGCTTACGGGCTGCGTCTGCGCCAGCGGCGAGATGGAGGACGCTGGAATGAATCTGGCGCAGGGTTACCAGCGGTGTGGCCGGGTCGCCGGTGATTGCCTCGGCCAGTAGTTGCCGGTTGCGGGCTACAGTTTGCCGGTCGTCGGCTTCCGTAAAGCCGAGATTCAGCTCACCCGGCGCATCTTCACCGCAGTAGGCCCGGCTGAGGCCGCCCCGGCGGGTGCTGAAACCGTGCCAGAGCCAGCGGATTTTTTCCCATTCTGGGACCGGGAGCCACTCAACGCCGTTCGGGGCCACGCGGGGTGAAGGTGCGGCCTGGCGCAGCACCTCCGGGGCCGCGCGCTCAAAACGCACGCGGCGGGTGGACTCGGCCTTCCCACGAAGATTGCGAACCAGACCGGAGGCCTGAAAAAGCTCGTCGATGGCCTGGATTGAGGGGTCGGGAGGCACGTTTGTAGGAGTGGAAGACGGCATCTGATTCCGATTTTAACTGTGCAAGGATTTTATACGGCTGCTCAAAAATCGATTCTGGGGGGCAAGTAAATGGGCCTGCCTTCCGGCAGGCCCTTTTGAGAGGCATTATTTGGAGGGGATCCAGGGGGGAATTTGAGAGAAGAGATCCGTGTTGGACCTTCAAAAAGGAGTGGATACCTTTCTTGGAGGGTTTTTGATTCGGGGAAGCCTCTGCTTGTTAAAGATATAGATGCAGGGATAACAAAAAAGTTGCATGGATGTGAAAATTTCTTGCCCGGCCGGCGCCGCCTGTTACCGGCCGGGCACCCGCCGTATACAAAAAGGCAATAATCAACTTGCATATATCACCCGGAATTGGCACTCTTTAGAGTGTGAAGCTGTTGTACTTCATCGTTCTGACTGGAATCCTGATCCTGGGACTCGTCTATATCTATTGGCATCGGCAGGAGCTTGGACTCACCGGTCTGCCCGGATTCGGGGCCGGCGCGGATAACGGCGCCGACCAATCCTCACCTGCCCACATGAACTGGCATAAGGTCGACCGGAGCCAGGACGGCTTCAAGGTGGAGATGCCGGCCGAAGTCCAGGAGATCCAGGTTCCGGCCTACAACGAGCGGGGCGGCTCGGAACCGGTGGACATGATTTTGTGCAACCCCAACTCAGAGACCAGTTTTTCCGTGGCCTGGGAGGACGATCCACCCGTAGCGCGCGTGAACGCCCATGCTCCCGACAGGACCATGGATATGGCGCGGGACGATGCGCTTGCCCGCACTCAAACCATCCTCATCGCGGAATACCGAACCAACCTGGACGGCTTTCCGGCGCGGGATTTTGTGGGCCGCAATGCGAACGGCGGCATCATCAGCTCGCGGATGATCTATGCCGGCCAGCGCCTCTACCTGCTCAGCGCGGCCTTCCCTTCGGTGAGCGCCCGCCGGGACCGGGATGTGACGCGGTTCTTCAACTCCTTCACATTCAACAGGTCTTCCGGCATCCCCGAGTCCTTGCCCGAAGCACAGCCCAGGAACGATTGACGCCTTCCCATGGCAGCCCGGCTTACTTGAGCCGCTTGCGCATCTCCCCGGCCATCCTCTGCCCTGTGAAAGTGCGGCGAATTCTTTACAATAGAGAGCCGGATAACATAACGAAATAATTAACTCTAATAAAATCATAGATATACAACAAAAGATGTATAATAAATGCAGTCCTGCCTCTAATTATTCCAATCAAATCAGGCATAATAATTGCTAGCGTATAACCGTCGCCTGTCGATAGAATTAGCAGGCCGCAACCTGATCCGGAGCTTTCGCATCCAAGTTTGAGGGTTGCGGGAACGAGTTGTGCACAAAATCCGTAATTGATTGCAGAATTGGGGTAACCGCATGTCTGTACAGCAGCTTGCACCGCTTACCATTAGCGAAATCGCGCGTGAACTGGCCTTTTATGAGGTTCAGTATGGGACCACAACAGCTGCGTTCCTCGCGGCGGAAGGACACATCCCTGAAATCGACGAGGATGACGCTGTTGAGTGGTTTTACCGTGTTGAGCAACTTCGCGTGCTTAGACTAGTGGATTCAAAGTGTCCCTACTCGCGGATCGAACGAGGTACGCCGTTGGAAAATTGCGATAACATGATGGACTGCCTGGCCGCTTGAAATGTACTACACCGATTATGTCGCCAGGCTCATGGCAGAGCACGCGTCGATAACATTCGAGCCGGACGTCATGGAAATCGGACCCCTACACAACCCAACCGTGCTTCCAGGGACCCCTCCCTGGAACATGGACTGGTTGATCCGATTCCCAGATGGGAAACAAGCCTATCTCTACGAGAGGTGGTTTCCCATGAAGTCTCCCCCGCGGGGAGGTGCAACGATGGGGCAGCGAGGCTCGTTCTCGTTTCACTACGGGACCACAAGTTCTCGAACGCGGCGAAATGGCTTCCCGGCGAGAGACAAAAGCAACCATCCAGCTATCATTCGTATTGACCTTGACAAAAAAGGACCGCATCTTCATTTTCACGGCGAACTCCCTCACATACCTCAAGCGAAAGTGAAAGGGATGAAGATTGAAGATGTTAATCCATTTGATTTCGTTCGAGCGGTGCTTGAACATCGAACGAGCCAAGCCGATTTTGATGCCATCATGAAATTCACGGTAGTCCCATGACCCAGCATTCCTTCAGTTCGAAGACCGAATACTTCCAAGAGGAAGGAAAGGTAAATCTCCGTGAGTGCATGCGTATTGCCTTTGAGACCGCCGTTTCACGCAGCATTGATACCATCGTCATATTCACAGGAATCGGCGAAGGGCCGGAAATAGCCATAAAGGAATTCCGTTCGCTAGCACCGTTTCAGGACATCAAGCTTATTGCCGTAACGTTCCCATATGGACAGCGCTTCAAGGACGGGAAGGAAGTTGTCATCAGTCCAGAGATTCGGTCCCTCTTGGAGGAAAATCGCGTTCCTTTGATTCGCGCCCATCTGCCGTTCAATCCGATCGCAGCCCACTATCGGCATCACGGGATACTGGGTCAGGACCTTACGCTCATAGGAAATGCGCTCAGCATTTTGGGGGGGAGCATGAGTCTCTGCGTGCAAGCGGCTATCATGGCCTGCGATGCAGGATGCTTAGACGTTGGCGATCACGTTATCTCAATGACATCGGATACCGCAATAATCGTTCGGGCAGCGCCAACAGACCGTTTGCTAACGGACTTCATAGTTCGAGAAGTTCTCTGCAAGCCGTTATTTCTAACGATTGGTAAAGGCGAACAAGTATACGAAGAGACTGCAACTACAATCGATGCATCACCGGTTCCCGAATTGCTTCCTCCTGAATAGCTGTGAGTAATTCATTAGCCTTTCGTGTCCTTGCTTAAAGCACATACTCCCATAACACAAAGGGCCATGCGGTTTCAAAATCAGAGTAAGCGGGCAAGGAGAGATGCATGTTGCCAAGAATCGCGCTTGTACTTTTTCTATTTTCTCAGTTGACTGGGACGGGCTATGCCGCGGAATTTCGCGCCTCCGTGGTCGAAGTGGATATCACTCCAACGACTCCGCAAACGCTGCGCGGATATACCCCCCGGGAGTCCGTCAGCGTTCACGATAAGCTCTTTCACCGCATTGCGGCGCTGGACGATGGAACAACGACCATCTATCTCGTCTCTACCGACATATGCCTCTTCTCGCCCGGATTTTATGACCAGGTAGCGCAAGACGTCCAGCGCCAGCTGGGGATCGCTCCGCAGAACCTTTGGTGGACGGCGACACACACGCATTCCGCCCCCGGTGTAGGTCCGGCGGGAGTGGGCTACGCCTTCATGCCGGAGAGATTCAAGAAGGAAGGGCCAGGGAATTCCAATCCCGAGTACTCGCAGTTCGTCGAGGCGAAACTCATCGAGGGATTGCGCCTGGCCCGCGAGAAACTTGAGCCGGCGAAGCTGGGATTGGGTCTTGGCTTCTCCACGGCCAATATCAGCCGCCGCGGGACGGACATCGATGGAAAAGTTACCCTTGGCCTGAATCCCGACGGGCCCGCGGACCGCCAGATTGGTCTGATTCGGCTGGAAAACATGAAGGGCGGCTTGATCGGCCTTATCGCGAACTACCCTATCCACGGAACCGTTCTCGGCGGGACTAGCCAGATCGTCAGTGGCGATGTGCCCGGCATCGTAGCCCAGTATGTGGAAGAAAAGCTGGGCGCGCCGATGCTGTTTATCAATGGCGCCGAGGGAGATATGGCGCCGATCTACAGTGTTTACCCCAGTCCCGAGGCGGGCCATCTGGGAGAGTTCCGGCTCCTGCTGGGCGAGCGCATCCTTCAAGCCAATCGGCGCATCGTCGAAATGACCTCCGACGTGGTCCTGACCGAGAGCGCGACCACGATAGAAACACCCATGCGCGCCGGCCTGGCATGGCCGCCGGACCTTGGATCGTATATCCGCACCGCTCCCGGAGGAACCACCCTGGTTCGGATACCTGTCCGGTTTTTGCAGATCAATCACGAGGCCGTGATCTGGGGCGCTCCTCTTGAGATGTTCTGCCAGATCGCCATGGACGTGCGCAGCAAGTCGCGCTTTCCCTTTACCTATTACTACGGACTGCTGAACGGCTGGCTGGGTTACCTGCCGACCGCGCAGGCTATCCATGAAGGGGGCTACGAACCGTCGGTCTCGCCTTTTACAGACCGGGCGGAAGATGATTTACGTCAAGGCGTGGCCGCGCATATTGCCGGTATGACGCGATAGGGCGCGCCGCGAAGCTGTTGAGTAATACAGGAAGGCTATACCGGTTCGGCCGTTCTCGCTCTTTGCCGAAGCACGTTGCTTTCGTTTGTCCTGATGGGGACGTTTTCTGAATCCTTTCCGCAACTTGCCGACAACCCTGAGATGCGGGAGTGCGTTTCCTCCTCCCGAACCAGGTGCCATCATGGCGATTGCCGCTCTTTCCACCGCGGGGTTCTCGCAGTATATTTCCGCGTCGAGCAACGTCTCGGCGTCGCAGCAGGCCTGGCAATCGCTCCAGCAGAGCCTGGCCTCGGGAAACCTGACCGCCGCGCAGGCTGCGTTCAAGACCTACCAGCAACTGAATCCGGCGCAGTCGTCCTCGAGCGGCAGCAGCTCGTCTTCCAGTTCGCAGCTCTCCACCGATATGGCGGCGCTGGGCAGCGCCCTCAGTTCGGGCAATCTGTCGACGGCCCAGTCCGCTTTTACGACGGTTCAGAACGACCTGAAGACGACCCCTTCCCAGGCGGTAACCAACGCGGAAAGCGCCGTTGCCCAGACCGTGCAATGGGTGGACGATCTGCTCAATCTTTCCGGCGAAAGCAATTCTTCCTCGACCCCTGTCGCCCCCACGACGGCCATCCTGGATAGCGCCTATGGCCTGAACCCATCCTCGAACACGACGGACCCCACGGCCGCGCTTCTGGAAAGCCAGTATGGGGCCGGCAGCAGCGGGAGCGCCGGCACAGGCGCCAGCGCCCCAGCCGGCAGTGCGGGAAGCGCCGGCAGCGTCTTGAGCAGCGGGAATGCCGGCAGCGGCGCCAGCGTCAACGTCTACGCATAGAGGGATTTCCAGGCCCTACTTCTTCGGCTCCGGCATCTCCTCCTGCGTCACCACCGGTCCTTCGCCGGGGAAGGGCCAGTTCTTGTCCAGCAGAATCTCCTTTTCGCGCTGCTCTTTGGGCACGCGATCGATTTTCAGGTTCTCAAAGAAGTGCACTCCCGTCTTTCCGGCGGTGGCGAGGTCGATATCGCCGTCTCCATCCAGGTCTTCGGCGATAATCTGCGTTCCCACGCCGGCCGTGCCGTTCACCGAGATGGGGAAGCGCGTAAATTCGCCGGTTTTGCGGTTGATCTTGTAGTAGTAAACGACCAGCGGATCGTAGGAGCCGGCATCATGGCCGGAGTGGCCGCGGTAGCGCTTGCCGGTGATCAGTTCCAGTTCGCCGTCGCCGAGCAGATCCGCCATCTTGAGCGCGTGCGACTGCGAGAACGACTCGTCGATGGTGTGCCGGACCCACTGGCGCTGGCCCTTGGTGTCCTCCGTCTGCTCCAGCCAATAGAGGCCGTAGCTGTGGCCCTGTCCGTAGATGAGGTCCATCTTGCCGTTGTTCAGCACGTCGTAGCCGATAATCGGGAATCCGGTGTCGCCCAGGTGCCAGTCCGGGTGCCACTCCCACTGGTCCTTGTCCGCGTCGATCTGGCGGAACCAGCCGGTGGGGGTGATGATGTCGGCCTTGCCGTCGCCGTCGATGTCGGCCACGCCGATGCCGTGACCGTCCTGCTCGCCGGTGCCCACGTGATGCACTTTGGGCGTGGGGCCGGAGAAGTCGATCCAGATAATCCCGGAGTGGTTATAGTGGACCAGGATCAGGTCGGGTACGCCGTCGCCGTTGATGTCGGCCATCCAGCCGCCCTCGGTATCGTAGCTGTCGGTGATGAAGTGGCGCTTCCACTCCGCGCCCAGCTTTTTCGGGTTCTCGTACCACCAGACCCCGTTGGTCATCCAACTGGCCGTCACCACGTCCGGCGCGCCGTCGTGGTTCACGTCCACCGTCCACTCGCCGCAGTCGGAGACGAACTCGTTCAGGATGCCCGCCTCCCGGTACTGGTGGCGCTTCCACTCGCCGCCGTTGGGGCCGGGGTTTTCATACCAGTAGGCCCCGCTCAGAATGTCTTTCCGGCCGTTGCCGGTCATATCCAGCGTGGTAATGCCCTCGGCGTGGTCGGTGCCCAGCCGGTGGACAAAGAAGACGGCCTGGGGAACGCCGCCGGGACCGGGACCGCGGGTTTGGATGCGGTCGGGACCGCCCACGAGTTGAGCTACGGCCGGGACGGTAAGAGCAAAAAGGACGAATGCTGCCGGTACATTGATTTTCATGGTGAATCTCTCCATTTCCTTGAACCTTGTTCCGCAGCCTCTATTTCAGCGGGAACAGTTTGATATTACGAAAGAAGACCTCGGCGCCCTCCGACTGGACGAGAATCTTTCCGCTCGACGGAAAAGCGTCTGTCCCCTCGTTGGCAAGCTTGCCGTTTACGTACTGCCACAGGTGGCCGTCGCGATTCACCAGCTCCACCACGTTCCACTTGCCGTGCGGCTTCTCCAGCTCGTTGGTGGGGTCGCGATAGCCGATTACGTTCTTATACGGGCCTTTGTTGAAGCGGTCGACCTTGACCTGGCTGCCCACTGGACCGGCTGCGCGGACGCCGTCCTCGGCGGTAATGGCCGCGCCATCGACCATCCAGAAATCGCCGGTGCAGCCCTCGTTGATCTGGAACTCGATGGAGCGCGGCCAAAGCTTGTTGGGGCCTTGAATATTGTAGAGAATGCCGCTGTCGCGCGCCTGGCCTTCGCGCACGCCAAAGGTGCCCTCGCCCCACTTGAATTCGGCGCGCAGGTAGTAGTTTTTGTACTCCTGTTTGGTGACGATGTAGCCCATCTCCCGGCCGGAGATGTGGATGGCTCCGTTCTCCACCGTGAAGACCTGGCCGGGGTCTGCATTCAGCCCGGTGCTGGGCAAAAACGTATCGAACTGACTCAGGTCCTTGCCGTCAAACAGGACCACCGCCCGCCCGTGTTTTGGAATCTCCGGGGCCGCCTGCGCCCAGCCGATGACCGCGCCTGCCCAACCCGCCAGCAACAGCACGGCTGCCGCCCTGCTCATTTCGCGTCCTCTCATACGATATAAACCTTTCGCCAGCCATTCTCGTCTTCGGCGGCATCCGTGCGCAAGCCGCATCAGGCCGAAGGCAAGACCCGCCGCGCGGACCTTTCGACAGAGCGGGTAATCAGGCCGACCGGCAGGAACCGGACCAGGAAAGCAAAAAAGCTGCTGCCAAAGTTGGGGATGATCGTCCGCCGGCCTCGCGCCAGCGCGGCAATTCCGCGCCGGGCCACTTCCTCGGCGGGCTGCCTTCCGCCGGGCATGAAGCTTTTGGTGCGGGCTACCTCGAAGAATTCGCTTTCGGTTGGCCCTGGGCAGAGCGCCGTTACCTTGACGCCGAAGCGGGCCGCCTCGGCGGCCACCCCCAGCGCAAAGAAGCGGTCGAAGGCCTTGGTGGCCGCATAAGTGGTGAGGTAAGGCAAGGGCTGGAAGCTGGCCGTGGAGGCCACAATCAGAACCCATCCCCGCCGCCGCTCCACCATGCGCGGCAGAAACAGCCGCGTCAGCCGCACCACAGCCTCGCAGTTCACCCGCACCTGGCTCAGCTCCTGCTCGACGGGACTCTCATGGAAGGCGCCGAACTGGCCCAGGCCTGCGTTGTTGACCAGAATGTCGACCGTGATGCCGGCGCTTTCCGTCGCGCCGTAGATCTGCCCGGGCGCGGCAGGATCGTTCAGGTCCGCAACCACGATGCGGACTTCGGTCCCCTTGGCGCTGAGTTCGGCGGCCAGGGCATCCATCCGCTCCTTGCGCCGCGCGGTGAGAATCAGTTTGGCCCCGTGCCCTGCCAGTTCCCGCGCCAATGCCACGCCGATGCCCGCGCTGGCCCCGGTCACCAGCGCCCATTTGCCGTTGAAATCCTGTGCGTTTGCCATCGCGGAACCATCATAGCGGATGGGTGGGCAAAGCTGGGCTAGCGGTAGACCTGGCGCCGGTGGCCAATGCGCACAACCAGGATGCGGATCAGCTTGTCTTCGATGCTGGCGATGATGCGGTAGTCGCCGACGCGGTACTTCCACAGATCGCCGAATTCGGTGCCCTTCAGCGCATCACCGATGCTGCGCGGATTCTCAAGGGGAGCAATGCGCTCGAAAAGAAAGCGGTCGATTCGGCGCGCAACCTGCCGATCGAGCTGGTCCAATTCGTGCTTAGCTCTGGGGTCCAGCTCAATCGTCCATGCCATAGCGCTTCATCACATCCTCTAGAGGAATCGTCTTAACGCGGCCTGCGTGAATGTCGGCCAACCGCTGCTCGGCAAGATAAATATCTTCAAGATCGTCCAAATGCTCCAGAATCGCTTCACGGGCGTAAAAAGTCTTGGTCCGGCCGGTTTCCTTTGCCAAGGCGTCGAGACGTTTTTCAACCTCTTCGGGCAGACGGATTGCGAGCATGATGTACCTCCTCGGGTGGCGCTATACAAGTATAGCAGATCGTAAAATCATTTGAACCGTGAAAAATCCTTTTCTATGTATTGATCGAACCTTGGGTTTGGAAGCTCTATGAGATCTCCACCGGCTGGGTCTTTTCGCTTTAAGTTGAACCAGAGACTCCGCTTGCCAACGTTTTTCCCGGTTTTGTTCTGCACCGCTTCGCGAATAAATTCCGCTGAGGATAGAATCCACATCAAACCCATCCGCTCAGAGTAGAAAACGAAGTAATAGTTTTCTCGAAGAGTTGCATGAACGATTGCCGCGAAAAGGGCTGCATCGCCCGGTATAACGTCAGTTGACCTTGCCTTGATCTGAACCTCAATAAATTCACCGTCGGGTTTCCGGATAATGGCATCTATACCGTAATCATCAACAAGAGGGATATAAACATCGAGCCCCTCCTTCAGCATCTGGCCAATGAGCCAGAACTCGATTCGCTTCCCAAATCCCGCAAGATGTCGAAAGCCTTTTGCCATCTTTCCCCCTTCTTGGAAATCCGATTCAACGGAGTTCTGCAGCTATCAACTCGCCTTCAAACTCCTCATTCAACCATTCACTGAACGCCGAAAACTCCTCGTCGCGGCCAAGAAAATCGCGCACCATCTGGCGCCCCGGCTTTGACCCGCCCTGTTCCAGCACGGTCTTGCGGTAGCGGCCGCTGGCGTCGCAGCCGAGCAGGTCTTTCGCATCGAACTGGGCGAAGAAGTCCAGAGCAATCACCTTGTCGAAGGCGTAGGTGTAGTAATTCGACGAGTAGCCGGTGAGGTGGCCGAAGCTGGCATACATTCGGTTGCCTTCCAGCCAGGTCCAGGGCTGCAGGGACTGGTAGAGGCGCCTGGTGATGCTGTCGAGGTCGAGGCCGGCGGGGTCCTGGTCGTGCAGGTCGAGCGAGAGGGTGGTGTAGTAGAGCTGCGAGCGAATCCAGTCGGCGCGTCCAAAGGCACCGGCCAGCTTCATTTTTTTGATGGTCTCGGAGGGCAGCTTTTCGCCCGTTTGGTAATGCCTGGCGAAGGCCTGGAGCAGCTTTTCGTCGCGGAAGAACTCTTCCAGCATCTGCGACGGCACCTCGATGAAATCACCCTCGGTGGCAAAGCCGGAGATTCCCGCCCACTCGGTCTGGCCGCCCAGAATGGCGTGCATCAGGTGGCCGAACTCGTGGAAGAAAGTGACCACGTCGTTGTATTGCAGAAGACCGGGGTCGTTGCCGTCGCCCTTGGGGAAGTTGCAGATGAGCGCGGCCTCAGGCAGAGCGCGCCCGCGAACGCCGGTGACCACCGGGGCGGCGGAGAACCACTTGTCCTTGCCCTCGCGGGGATGCATATCGAGATAAAAGCGGCCCACGGCCCGGCCGCCGTCGAAGACCTCGAAGACCGAGACGGCCGGGTCCCAGCCGGGCGCGGTCGAGGGGCGAAACTCGATCTTGAAGAGCCGCGCCGCGGTCTCCAGCACGCCCGCCTCCACCTGCGCATAAGGAAAGTAGGGGCGCACGGAGTTGGAGTCGAAATCGAAGGCCGAGCGGCGGAACTGTTCGTACCACCAGGCGCGGCTGGTGATATCGATGGCGGTCAGCTCCGGCTGGCGCTTGCGCGCGAAGTCGAGAACCAGCTCATGCTCGCGGCGTGCGCCCTCCAGGCTGGCCTGGTTTAGTTTGGTCAGGAACGCGCGCACGTTGGCCGCCGAATCCATCATCTGGTCGGCTGTGGCCAGATCCGCCCAACTGCGGAAACCCAAGACCGTTGCGATCTCCTGGCGGGTAGCCAGCAAGTCCAGAAGAATCTGCTGGTTAGCCGGGTAAGCGCGGGTGTTGTAGGCCAGGAACATGCGCTTCCGCAGCGCCGCGCTCACGGCAAAGGTCATCACCGGCTGCATATCGGGCGGGTCGGTGGTGAGGGTAATGCGGCCCGCGGCGTCAGCCGGATGACGGGCGAGGTAGTCGGCGGGCAGGCCCTCCAGCTCGGCCGCCGTGGCCTCGATGGTCTTCGCGCCCTCCTGGATGTTGCGGCTGAACTCCAGCGAGAGCCGGGTCGCCTTCTCGTGCAGAGTTTGCAGATGGTCGCGCGTGGCCTGGTCCTTGTCCACGCCGGCCAGGCGGTAGCTGAGCAGGGTGCGCTCAACAAAATGCCGCGTTGCCGGGCTGGCCGGCGGGTTGGCGCCGTCGAGCCCGCCGTCAAGCTTAACGGCCACAAGGGCCTCGTAGACCTGGCGGTTCAGGCTCAGCGCGCTGGCGGCCATGGCTACCCGCTGGGCCTCCATCTGCGCCTGGTCGCGGACTTCCCTGGCGGCGGCCACGGAGTTGAGCACGCCGGCCTGCGCGCCGGCCAGGCTCAACTGCTCGATAGCCGCGTCGTAAAGCCGCAGCGAGTTTTCCGGCGTGCGCTTGCCCTCCACCGCCAGCAGAGCCCCCAGCGCCGCCTCGTGCGCCTCCAGCCGGGCTCCGACCCAGGCAGCCAGCGCCTCGGCGGAAGCGGCTCCGCCCGCCTCCCAGGCGTGAAGATTTTCGGGTGCGGCAGCGGCGGCAGGGTTTTCAACAGGCATAATGGGCTAAATTCCTCCAAACTTCTAGGGTGCCACAGCGGGCCGGGGTTCAGGCGTAGCCTGCCGGCAACGGCGGCGCCAGCACAGTAGTGGGTCAGTTTGAACGAGATGACCCTCAGGGGCTGAAGCCCAAATAATTTTTGCAGCTATTTACGGCACGCGACCCATAGGGTACCCCGGTCGGGCCCCTCTACAAAACAGACGTTTTTACGCAACTTGTGAAATATTCACTTTAAACTGACCAAGCACAACAAACACTCTCCTGTTGCATCCTGACCGGAACCCCTTTAAGATGCGTCAATTGACTGATATGACTCACACGGCATTCAGAACCAAGGTTTCCTCTCCCGCGCAGGCCCCCCTTCCGCCCAGCCCGCGGCTGCGCGTGGACAAGCTGTGCGTGTCCATTCAGGCCGGCTCGCCGGCGGAACTGGTCGAACGGGCTCGAGCGGCGCTGGCCGACGCGAAGTTTCTGGAACTCCGGCTGGACTCGCTGCCCAAGCCGGCCGCGGCGCTGCCCAATGTGAAGGAGTTCCTTGACGGCCATCGCGAGGTGACGATCATCGCCACCTGCCGGCGCAAGGAGCATGGCGGCGGCTTCAAGGGTTCGCTCAAGGCCGAAATGGAGATCCTGGCCGAGGCCGCAAAGGCCGGCTGCCAGATCGTCGATCTTGAAGTCGAGTCGGCGGAAGAGGCCGCGCCCAGGCAGTTGGACCGTCTGCGGGATGAACTGCGGGCCGCGGGCACTGCGCTGCTGGTGAGTTATCACGACTTCACTCGCACCAAAGGGCTGGAACAGGCGGCGGATCGCATTGAGGCCTTTCAGCCGGATTTTGTCAAAGTGGTCTCCACCGCCCGCTCGCTGGCCGATAACCTGGCCGTCCTCAAGCTGATCGAGGACCGGTCCCTCTCGTCGCATGTGGTGGGTATCGCCATGGGCGAGGAGGGACTTGTAAGCCGCGTGCTGGGACCGCGGGCCGGCGCGGCCTTCACCTTTGCCTCGTTCGCTGACGGCGACGAGACGGCGCCGGGCCAGGTCTCCGCGCGCACCCTGCGCGACCTCTACCGCGTCGAGCAGCTCGATTATGCGACGCGCATCTTCGGCGTGGCCGGCAACCCCATCTCCCACTCGCTCTCGCCGCTGATGCACGCCACCGCCTTCCGCCGCGAGAACGTGAACGCCGTGCTGCTGCCGCTGAAGGTCCGCGCGCTGGACGATCTGCTCACCCTGGTCCGCGAGCTGCCGCTGGGCGGCGTGGCCGTGACCATGCCGCTCAAACAGGAGGTTCTGCCCCACCTGGCCAACATGGACCCGCTCACCGCCAAAATCGGCGCCTGCAACACGCTGCGCACCGGCGCCGACGGCAAGCTCTACGGCTTCAATACCGATGTGGCCGGGGTGATACGGCCTCTCGAAAAGCGGCTCAAGCTCCAGGGCGCGAGGATTGCCGTCGTCGGCGCGGGCGGCGCGGCGCGGGCCGCCGTCTTCGGCCTGGTGGACCAGGGCGCTGAAGTTTTCGTCGTCAACGTCATCCACGAACAGGCCGTGACGCTGGCCCGGAAGGCGAAGGCCAAAGTGCTGAAGCAGGAACAGTTCGCCAAGAGCCGCTTCGACGTGCTCATCAATGCCACCCCCTGCGGCATGGCCGGCAACAAGCAGCCGCTGCCCATTGCGGAGAACGAACTGAACGCCGGGCTGGTCTTCGATATGGTCTATAACCCGCTGGAGACGCCGCTGCTCAAGCTGGCCAAGGAGCGCGGCATTCCGGTCATCAGCGGCATGGAGATGTTCGTGCAGCAGGGCGCGCGCCAGTTCGAAATCTGGACCGGTAAACCGGCTCCCGAGGCCGAGATGATGCGCGTGGTCGAGCTGGAGTTGCGCAGGCGGGGGTGAGGCGGGGATCGTACTTTCCCAGGTCTCAGAATCGAGACCTGGGGCACCCGCATGAAACGATTGACGGTATATTCGCAAGACAAGATCGCGAAGATAAGAAAGAGGCGAAGGAGCGTGCACGGTATTTCAAGGATATGGGAACGAAGGATATGAACCTAGAGGAGTAGCCTTTGCTAACGAGATCTCGATTTTGAAACCTGGGAATTCCGCTGGACGCGCGGTCCTTATGCCGCTACCACTTTCACGCGTTCGTCGGCAGCTTTGCACTCAGGTCCCACAACAATCTTGACGGCGCGTCCCAGCCGCACCAGGCAATCCATCATCTTCATCTCGCTGATGCCGCGAAACTGGCCGCGCAGCATCTTTGAGAGCTTGGGCTGAGTCAAACCAAGCACCTTTGCCGCCTGCTGCTGGCTCCAACCCCGTTGGCGCAGAATCTGGGCAATCTTTACCACCCATTGCGCCTTCACCAGCCGGGTGCCCCAGGTCCCGCTTCCGGGACCTGGAAAACTACGAACCCCAAGAGGCAAAGCTGGAAGCCCATTTACGGCGCGCTTTCAATCTGGCGTGAGATCCAACGGCTCAAACTTACGCCCTCGATGGCAGCGTGCAACGCCGCCTTGCGGTGCAGTTCCGGCTCGGTGCGCACCAGTATCTTTCCGTTGAAGGGGCGGTCGGGCTGCTGGCCGCTCTCGGTGCAAAGCTCCAGATAGCTGTTGATGCTCTCGCGGAAGGCGCGCTCCAGCTCCGTCGCCGTTCTTCCCTCAAAATGAATCACATCCCGAAGCCCTGCCACCGTGCCGGAAAATGTCTTATCCTCCGGATCAAAATCGATGGGTCCGGCGGCATAACCCTTGTATTCCATCATGGTTTCACCCCAGCGTTGATGAGAAATTGGCGAACAGCTTCGACCGCGCCCTTTTTGGTTTCAGGCCGAGGGTGCGGACGGTGAAAGACGGCGGTCACGCCGTTCAGTCGTGCCGCAACTCTGCTTCCCGCACGCTCCGTTACCTCGCCTCCCAGCGCTCGAATCAGCGATTCAATCGCGGACCAGCGGATGTCCGCTTTGGTTGGACGGACAAAGAGAGCGTTCAATGTTGTTTGTCGCGCCTTGTTCATGGCAAAGGAAACCGGGCCTTTCTGGTTCCAGCATACCAGGAAAATGATAGCACATACCGCTATCGCATGCGCAGGGAAGAGTCATACGGAGCATCCGGGTCTACGGCCCGCCGGATCATCAGGACCACTTCCCGCAGTTGCGCGGCAGTGAGCGCGCGCGGCAAACGAACCAGTAGTTTGTTTTTGGGCAACACCTGAATGAAATGGGCCTTCAGAAACGAGGGTTCCGGCAGGCCGGTTTCGCCGGGGAGCAACCGCAGCCCCGTCGGCCCTTCGGCGCCATAACTGCCGAAGGGAATAACCAGAACAGAGGAAGTTCGCTGGCTGAAATTCCTTTGATCGAGTGAGACGACGACGACGGCGTGCTTCTTGCCGTCTCCGAGGTCGGCGCGCCAGATTTCTCCGCGCTTGGGTTTCGCATCAGGGTTCAAGGTCAAAATCCAAGCCTCTGGCGCTCAAATGGAGCTGGTGCGCCAACGCCTGCTCTTCCGCCTGGGCCTCCGGGGTCAGGCCGGCAAAGTATGCGGCGGTCGCGCACTCCAGTCGGGAGCGGTTTTCCACCCGGCGAAGCCGCGCAATCGCCAGGTCCACGGCCTCCGCAATCGAATCGGTGCGGCCCGTGCTGACCATGGTTTCGAGAAAGGTGAAATTCTCCGCCGCGACCGTGGTGGACAGTTTCATTCGATTGCGTCCGCGCGCGGCTCTGCGCGGCGTCTCCACCTTTGCGGCTCCCGGAATCGGTTCTGCTCCTGAGGACATACCAGCGGCTCCGCCTCCATTCTACCCCCTGATTCTTCATCCGTAAAGCAGGACAATTTATCCCCCAAGGCGGGGGACGCCACTACCTGTGCTTCTTCCCCGGCTTGGCGGACTTGGATTTTGGCTCTGTCGAGTGGGTAAAGGGAATCGGCGCCAGGTCGGGGCCGATCCGCCTGGCGCGCGTCGAGTCCATCTCATAGGTGATGGTGCGCGGAGCGACCGGGCGGATGATGCCGGTGGCGGGATCTACGTTAAGATTCTTGCTGTTGGCGATCTGGAAGCTGAAGACGGGCACGTTCCCGTCCGGCCCGGGCTCAAACGTAACCCGAACCGGCAGATAGCCCTCAATGGGATGCAGCCGGAAGGCCGTCTCGTAGCGGTGATGGCGGAGATTCCAGGTGAAGACGCGCACCTGGTCGAAGTCGAAGGGCAGGCCGGACTTGGGCGGCGAGAGCACGGTCACGTACTGCGGAACCTCGTGGCTGGGCGCGGAAGACTGGGGGTCGAAAACCTTGTTGAACACGTAGGCGCCCACGTACCGCTGGCCTTCGGCATAGGCGGCAATCTCGTCCGGCACATCCACATCCATGCGGCTGGAGAGCAGCCACCCGGTGTGGCCCTGAGAGTCGCGCACCAGCCACCAGTCCTCCATCACCGGGGGCAGGACGGCAAGCGGAGCGCCTGGCAGGCTGGAAACCGGCGCGGCGCCTGCCGGGATCCGCTGCGAACCGGAAGCGGGCGAGATGCCCTTTTGCGGGCCGGAGGCTGGGGAGGGACTCTTTCCCGCCTGGGCCGGTTTCAGGGGAGGTTTAGGCGCCATTGGCCTGGAAAGCGCCGCGAAGTCAGGCGTGGGCGTCTTGGGAACCGAGGCGCGGGCCAGAAGATGGACCTTGACGTTGGCGGCCAGCAGATAAAAATGCTCCGTCTCCCGGCCGGGAAGGATGTGCAGATAAAGGTCGTCGCGCAGGGTCGCGGTGGCAACCACCGGGTCCTGATGGTGAAGGGCGGCAAGCTGGACAAACGCGGCATAAGTATTAGCGTCGATGACCGCCCGCTCTTCAATCCAGCCGATCTCGTTCTTCTGGGTTCTGACCTTGAGGAAGCGCCGGCCATGATCCAGCACTTCCAGCGGCTGGCCGTTCACCACCTCGGCCACGCGATTGGAGACGGCGGCTACCCGGTCATGGAGAAACATCTGGCGCGCGGAAACGTATACCGTCTCTTGTTGCTCGTGTCTGAACCGGCCGCATCCCGAGGCCAGCGCGAGAAAACACAAGGAGAGAACCGCAAGCAAGGGAGACAGCGAAGGCAGCGGAGGCACTGGGGATCCGAGGCGCCTGAGGGAAGGAACGAATGGGAGTGTAGATCGCGTGAACACAGCCTGTGGCGTTCCTCTTGAGGATAGCACTGTCGGGCAGTGGTCAGTGATCAGTGATCAGTGGTCAGTGATCAGGGAATAGGGAATAGGGAATAGGGATCAGGGATCAGTGGTCAGCATCCGTGACCCATCCTTTCTGTCATCCTGAGCTAAGGTCGCCGCGGCGAACGAAGTCGAAGGATCTGCGTCTAGCCACTCTATTGCGATAGCGAAGGAACAACTCAACTGGACATAGGTATCCAGTAAGGAGCATCTCTCTATTCCCTGACCCCTGACCCCTGACTACTGACCACTGGCCACTGGCGTCTTACGGCGCGGCGACAATGGCGATGGAATCGGCCGCGGTGGTGGAAGTGATCTGGGTGTCCAGCTTGCCGGTGGTGGTGGCGTCGAAGGTGAAGGAGTCGAAATAGGGGCTGCCGGCCGAACCCACTTCCAGCACGAAGGCGCCGGTTGAGTCTTCGGCCAGACCGAGTGGTTGAACGCCGACCGCAATGGTGCTGCCCGCCGCTATGGAATAGCTGGGACCGCTCGCTGCTGTGATCGCAAATCCGGCGATGTTGCCTGCGCTGAGGCCGTCTCCATTGGCGACGTAGACGTAATCGGGGGTGGAAACGGGCAGGATGAATGTGGGCGCCAGTTCACCGGTGGCGATGGGGGAGCCGGTGGCCTGGGTGAGCGTACCGCTGCCCAGCGAACTGTAGTTGAAGGCGCGCAGCCCGCCGGAGGCGCCGGCGTTGCCGGCCAGGGTTTCGCCGATATAGAACAGGCGAGGGGTTGTGCTGGGGTCCACGGCTACTGAAAGAGCGGAGCCGCCGGTAGTCACCACCGGAATCGTGATGGCTACAGTTCCGGCGGGTAAGGGGGCGGTCGCGTTAAATGGAACCACCAACGTGCCGCCGGTGCCAAGGGCGATAAAGATTTTGCTGTTATCCGGCGAAATGACCATCTTATTCTGCTGCAAGGCTGCGTTTGCGACTGCAAATTGTGCCGGCGGCACCTCGCTGCCGTTGTCAGCGCCGGTGGTGGAATTGATGGGTACAGCGCCGACCACCACCCCGCTGGTGCCGGGGATGGCCTCCACCAGCCACGAATTGGTCGCGTCCACCTGAATGGCATAGGCCTGATCCGTGGAAACGACCGTGGCGGTCCCCAATTTGCCGCCCGATATGGGGTACGCGTAAACGCCGGAGATGGTGCTCACGATCAGGAAATTGCCATTGGGAGCCATGGCCATGGCGTAAGGTACGCTCTCCACTGCCCAGGGACTGCCGGAGATTGCGGTCAGAGTGCCGGAGACGATGGAATCGCCCACCACCTGGGGCGTCGACCCGGCGTTCAGAATATAGAAGTTGCCGCTGGTTGCGGTTGAGCAGTTGGTGGTGCATCCGCCACTGCCGCTGCCGCCGGTAGGCGACTGCCAGAAATTTCCGCATCCAGCCAGGAGTGGTGCTGCCGCAAGCAACAGCCTTGCCCACGTTCCCATCTTCATTGCCGCTCCTTGTCTATCGCCCGGTGAGTCCCGCTCAAAGGGTAACGCTTCCGCGTGCGTCCTGTCCTGCTGTGGATTCGACGCAAACCGGCTGTCCGCGGTCTCTGAGTGTAGAGACGCGCCCCTGCGGATATACGCTCAGGGAATCGAGCGGCGCGACGCGGCCGAACGTATACTTACTGTGCGCTGTGTGCGCATGGATCGATAACTGATCGTGGCGCATCGCCACTCTGGCACACTCTCCCATGCTGCACGCATTGTCCCGGCAGTTCATCATTCCTAAAGCCAAAAAGGAAGCTCGAAAATTCGCACAGCCTCCACATGGTTCGGGATAACCCGATGAGGCTGCGCTTTCTAGTACCTTTAGGACCTTCCCTCTGAGATCACGCGAGGTCGAAGCGATCAAGGTTCATCACCTTGCTCCAGGCCGCCACAAAGTCACGCACGAACTCCTGCTGCGAGTCGCCGCACGCATAGAATTCCGTGAGGGCCCGGAGCTGAGAGTTCGAGCCGAAGACAAGATCGACTACGGTGCCCGTCCACTTGAGCTTGCCGGTCGCCCGATCCCGCCCCTCCAACACGCCTGCAGAAGTAGCGGACTTCTGCCACTTCGTGTTCATGTCGAGGAGATTCACGAAGAAATCATTGGTTAATGTTTCGGGCCGCCTGGTGAAAACGCCATGTTCGGTCTGCCCGAAGTTTGCGTTTAACGCGCGCAGACCGCCGATCAGAACCGTCATCTCCGGAGCGGTCAGCGTCAGCAGGTTCGCCTTGTCCACGAGCAGCTCAGCCGCCGAAGCCTCGTCTCCCTTCCGAATGTAGTTGCGGAACCCGTCTGAGGTCAGCTCCAGTACGGCAAACGAGTGCACATCGGTCTGCTCCTGCGAGGCATCCATGCGCCCCGGCGAGAAGGGAACCTTTACGCCGTGACCGGCCTTCTTCGCAGCTTCCTCGACGGCTGCGCAGCCGCCCAGAACGATCAGGTCGGCAAGCGAGACCTTCTTGCCGCCGGACTGGGCGCTGTTGAAATCCTTCTGGATCGCTTCCAGCGTCTGAAGGACCTTCTTGAGTTCGGCCGGCTGGTTGACCTCCCAATCCTTTTGCGGCGCCAGGCGGATGCGCGCCCCGTTGGCCCCGCCGCGCTTGTCGGTACCGCGGAAGGTTGACGCAGACGCCCAGGCCGTGGTGACCAGTTGGGGGATGGTGAGTCCGGACTTTAGGATGATGGCCTTCAGGTCAGCAATCTCCTGCTCCCCGATCAATGCATGATCCACTGCGGGAACCGGGTCCTGCCAGATCAGCGGCTCCGCGGGAACAAGCGGACCAAGATATCGCGAGATAGGGCCCATGTCGCGGTGCGTCAGCTTGAACCAGGCCTTGGCAAAGTCGTCTGCCAACTCCTGCGGATTGTCGAGGAAGCGCCGGGAAATCTTCTCATAGATCGGGTCCATTCTCAGAGAGAGGTCCGTGGTGAGCATCGTGGGGGCGTGCTTCTTCTTGGGGTCGTGAGCATCCGGCACGGTACCCGCTGCAGATGCGTCCTTGGGCTTCCATTGGTAAGCACCGGCGGGGCTCTTCGTGAGTTCCCATTCATAGCCGAACAGGTTTTCCAGGTAGTTGTTATCCCACTTCACCGGGTTTGTGGTCCATGCGCCCTCCAACCCGCTGCCGATCGTATCAGCGCCTTTGCCGCTGCCAAAACTGTTTTTCCAGCCCAGGCCTTGCTCTTCGATATCGGCGCCCTCCGGTACTGGACCGACATACTTGTTCGGATCGGCAGCGCCATGAGTTTTGCCGAACGTGTGTCCGCCGGCGATGAGGGCAACGGTCTCCTCGTCATTCATCGCCATGCGAGCGAACGTCTCCCGAATATCCCGTGCCGCGGCGACTGGGTCCGGCTTGCCATTGGGTCCTTCAGGATTCACATAAATTAAGCCCATTTGAACAGCGCCGAGAGGATTTTCAAGCTGACGGTCGCCGCTGTAGCGTTCGTCTGCCAGCCACTTGCCCTCAGGGCCCCAGTAAATGCCTTCTTCCGGTTCCCAGATGTCCACACGCCCGCCGCCGAATCCGAAGGTCTTCAATCCCATCGACTCCAGCGCCACGTTCCCTGCGAGAATGATCAGGTCGGCCCAGGAGAGTTTGCGGCCGTACTTCTGCTTGATCGGCCAGATCAACCGGCGCGCCTTGTCGAGGCTCACGTTGTCCGGCCAGCTGTTGAGGGGAGCAAATCGCTGTGCTCCGGAACCCGCGCCGCCGCGACCATCGGCGATGCGATAGGTGCCTGCGCTATGCCACGCCATACGGATGAAGAACGGCCCATAGTGGCCGTAGTCCGCAGGCCACCAGTCCTGCGAGGCCGTCATCAATGCACGGAGGTCCTTGATCACGGCATCCAGGTCGAGGCTCTTGAACTCCTCAGCGTAATTGAATCCCTCGCCCATGGGATTGGACAGTGGGCAGTGCTGGTGCAAGGGCTTCAGATTCAGTTGATTGGGCCACCAGTCTGCGTTCGTTCGGGTTCCAGCCATTGTGGATTTGCGAGCGTCGCCCGACACCGGGCACTTTGATTCATCTGACATGATTCTCTCCTTTGGCTGTTTGCAGTTTACTACCCGAACCAGTGTAGAGTCTGGGCACCGGTCGATCAATCAGGGCTTGTTAGTGGGATCAACATTGCCCACTGAATGTGAATCCCATAACCGAGTTCACAGGTTCGCTGTTTTCGGTTATGAGCTTGAAGGCCTTGCCAGGGTCCACATAGACCACGGCGGTGAGTTCGAAGAAAGGAAACATTTCTCCCACTATTAGCATGAATAACTCCTCTAGAATTGTTCTGTTGGGTTAACTGAATGCACGGGTGTGTGAGCCGCTGCCCACGAGCGAATGAAGCACAAGGAAATCGCACCCATGGCGGCAAGCTCAACATATGCATATGAATTTGTACTTTAAGAGATGATCGAGTGTGCAAAAGCGATTCTTGGCGCAACTGGGTCTTGTTGAGGAGAGAATGGCGCCGCCAAGATAAGGCGCGGATCACGAATTGAAAAAATCCACGCGGAGAGGCTCAGTTGGGCCGGCCGCCCGATGCGGAACGGCGGCGGAAGCGCTCGTCCACCGGCTGGCGGCCCTGAAAGCCTTGCTCGACGGTGTGCCAGTGCTCGATGGCGGACTCGCCCATGCGCCAGCAGAGCAGCACCACCTGGTCGTCCAGGCGGCAGGGAAAATCCAGCAACCCGGCTTCCAGGTCCTTCACCTGCACGCCGATGGAATCGATTTCGGCAATGCTCTCGCGGACGCGCAACAGGTGGCCTTCCATCTCCGCGCGCTGTTTGACTACCTTCCCCACGTCCACCTTCATGCCGCCGGAGAGATAGATGCGCCGCGCCAGCTCGGAGAGCCCTACCCCGACCTCCTCGGCGGATTCCTTGCCTTCGATGGCGCGTTTCAGCAGCGATTCCAGCACCGGGAGCAGAGACTGCGCTTCTTCGAGTGTGAAGGTCTTCATGGGGAAATGCCCTCGGATATAGGATACGACGAAATGGGTAGCAAGTCAGCAGGTCAGCGAGTCGGCAAGTCAGCGGGACCATGCATGGATCAGCGTCATCGCCGCCTGGATGTTAAATAATTCGTACTTTTTCACAATTCCGCAGAAATCGTGGAACGGATGGGGCGTAAATAGTTTGTACAAGGATAGCCATCCGCGCTGACTTGCTGACTCGCTGACTCGCCGACCTGCTGCCTTTATCCGATCTCCAGCATCCGGTCCAGCGCCACCTTGGCCCATCGCTTTACGCTCGGCCGCACCTGGATGCGGTTGACTACGCGGCCTTCGACCAGGTTTTCGAGAGCCCAGGCAAGATGCTGCGGGGTGATGCGGAACATGGTGGTGCACAGGCAGCCGGTGTCGTCCAGGGTGATGACCCGCTTGCCCTCTTCGGCAAAGCGCCGCGCCATGCGATTGACCAGGTGAATCTCCGTGCCCACGGCGAACATCTGGCCGGCCGGGGCCTGCTCGACGAGAGCGATGAGCCGTTCGGTGGAACCGAGAGCGTCCGCCTTCTGGCAAACCTCCCAGCGGCACTCGGGGTGAACGATGACCTGGATGCCGGGGTATTTGGCGCGCACCTGCTCGACGTGGCTGGGCAGAAAGCGCTGATGGACGGCGCAGTGGCCCTTCCAGAGCAGAATGCGGCTGGCGGCGAGGCTCTGCTGCGTCTGGCCTCCTTGCAACCCCCACGGATCCCATACGGCCATCTCCTCCAGCGGAATGCCCATGGCATAGCCGGTATTGCGGCCCAGGTGCTGATCGGGCAAAAAGAGGATGCGCTTGCCGCGAGCACGCTTGCCGCGAGCGTATGCCCACTCAAAAGCCGATCGGGCGCTTGACGAGGTGCACACCAGCCCGTCGCGCTCGCCGCAGAAGGCCTTGATGGCGGCGGTGGAGTTCATATAGGTCAGCGGTATGGTCTCATCCGCAAGGCCCAGCCGCGTGAGCGCTTCCCAGCAGGCTTCGACCTGGGAGATTTCGGCCATATCGGCCATCGAGCAGCCGGCGTTCAGGTCGGGCAGAATCACCTGCTGGCCGTCGTGGCCCAGCACGTCCGCGCTCTCGGCCATGAAGTGCACGCCGCAGAAAACAATGTACTTTGCCGGCGATTCGGAGGCGATTCTGGAGAGCTTGTAGCTGTCGCCGGTCGCGTCGGCGAAGCGGATCACTTCGTCGCGCTGGTAGTGGTGGCCCAGCAGCAGGGTGGTCGCGCCCAGCTTGGCGCGCGCCTCTGCGATGCGCGCATCCATCGTGTGGTCGGGAAGCGCCAGGTAGTTTTCGAGGCTGCAACTGCTGCCAGCCTCCGGCGAGGCCGCCGTAACTTCATCAAGGACCAGGTTCACCGTGTTCCGCCTTCAGTCCGGCAGGCCCACCTTCTTTGGCGGGAGGCGCCGGACGGAGATGTTGAAAGCAACGTGGCTTGCAGTGGATGCGCTGACCGTTCCCGAGCTGATCGGCGTTGATGCCGGTCGCTTCAGAAGCGTCCCCACCCACGGGGTTGTTGCAGCCCTTTCATACCTGGATGCGGTCTGGAACCGGCAGACTGGGAAAAAAGTCCGCACCGGCAAAACCGCCGCCATTGTTGAATATTGTAACGCAACTCAAATGCGGACGCCCCGAGACGAAGCATCTCGATGGGGGGAAGAGCGTTGACGACAAGGCTCGATTTCTGGATACAGACAGGCAGTAATGAAAAATATTGCTATATTTTGCCAAATCGACTAATCTAACTGATAGCGAAACAGGAGATCCAGTCATGCCCACTATGAATATCTCACTGCCGGAGAATCTGAAGGAGTTTGTCGAGTCCCAGGTGCAATCGGGCGACTACTCCAGCGTCTCGGAGTTTATGCGGACGCTGGTGCGCCGGGAGCAGAAGGACCGTGATCGGGAACAACTGGAGTTGCGGATTCTGGAGGGGCTGGGTTCCGGCGACGCGGTCGAGGTTACGCCGGAGATGTGGAGTCAACTTCGGCAGCGGCTGCGCGGGCGTGAAGGCAAGTCAAAACGGGCGTGATGGTCTATTTAGATTTAGATTAGGGTGAATCAAAAAATGAGAAGTGGTCACTTTTGAGTATTAGCAGATAGTAAGAACGTAAAGTACTTGAAAGGAAAGTAAACTATGTGAAGAAAGCATGGTTCCGTCCGCGCGCCTGGGAGGATATTCAAGAGTCGGCCGAATATCTGGCAGACGAGGCGAACGCGGAGATAGCCGAGCGGTTCCTGAACGCAATCGATGAACTCACCCACAGGCTGGCTGGCCTGCCGCAGATGGGTGCGCCCTGCCATTTCCGCAACCCTCGACTGCGGGGAGTGCGCAAGCTTCCCGTGGCCGGATTCGAAAAATGGTTGGTTTTCTATCGGGCATCCAATGACGGTATCGAAGTCATCCGCGTTCTCCACGGCGCCCGAGACATTGCATCCATTTTTGAATCGTGACGCGTGGCAGTTTGTGAGCGCCCTGCATGGGCAGGTATCATTGAAGCTTCATGGGAACTCCGCCGACAATTGAATTCGCCAGCCTGGGCATGGCCGACTCGCTGATCCTGATGGTGCTGGCGCTGGTGGTCTTCGGGCCCCGGCGTCTGCCGCAGATCGGCCGCCAGATCGGCAAGCTGATGTATGAGTTCCGCAAAGCCTCCAACGACTTCAAGTTCCAGATGGAAGAGGAGTTGCGCAACGCCGAGGAGGCCGACCGCCGCAAGGCGGAAGAGGAGCGGCTGCGCGCGCTGGCCCTGGCCGCGCCCGTACAGACGGCGGGAACGGTTGAGGCTGGTTCCCAGGTCTCAGAATCGAGACCTGGGGCACCCCCTCCTGTTGCTAATGGTGAATCTACGGTCTCAAGCCCCTACCCCGGAGAGGTCGAGTACCCCGCGGGTGCATCGGCTGCCGTGCCTGAAACCCCGGCGGAAGAGCCGTATCCCCGCATTCAGCCGCCCACGACCGGCGAGCAGGTGCAGGCGGCGGACCCATCCGCTTCCGCTGCCGGCCTCGATGCCAATCCCGCAGCCATCACCGAACCCGGAGCAGTTCAAGAACAGGCGCATGAGCAACAGTCCGCTCCCGCCACGGAGCCGGTAGCCCACCATGGTTGATCCCGCGGACGCAATCGGCAAGGCGCGGGCGGCGGTGACCCAGCGCGCCGACCTGCCCGGCATGAGCCTGATGGAGCACCTGGAAGAGCTGCGCAAGCGCATCGTCCGCTCGGCCATATATCTGGGTCTGGGCTTCGTCGTCGCCTGGATCTTTCGCGATCGGTTCGTCACCTTCATCCAGGCTCCGCTGAACCACATCGGCAAGTCGCTCGTATTCACCCACCCCATGGACCCCTTGAACCTGCAGTTGCAGGTTTCGCTGGTCGGCGGCGCCATTCTGGCCTCGCCCTTCATCCTCTTCCAGGTGTGGCTGTTCATTGCGCCGGGACTCTACCAGAAGGAGCGGCGGTTTGTGGTTCCCTTCATGGCGGCCACGGTGGGGTTATTCCTGGGCGGCGCCTCCTTCGGCTACTTCTGGGTGCTGCCCGGCGCGCTCAAGATCCTCATCGTGCAGTTCGGCCACAATTTCACCTCCATGGTCACCATCGAGGACTACACCAGCTTCTTTCTGTCCATCATTCTGGGCCTGGGCATCAGCTTTGAGATGCCGATCCTCATCTTCTTCCTGGCCATGTTCGGCATCGTCAGCCCGCGCTTTCTCTGGAAGAACATGCGCTACGCGGTTCTGGCCGTCTTCCTGGTGGCGGCCGTCATCTGCCCCAGCCCCGACCCATGGACCATGTGCATCTACGCCATCCCCATGCTGGCGCTATACCTGGTGGGCATCGGCGTGGCCTGGTGGGTGCATCCCTCGCGCCGCAAGGCCAAGGAAGCCAAAGAGGCTTCCAAATGAACAGAACCCGTTTAAGGTTTGAGGGTTCCCACCCTTGCGATAGAAATCCGCCGCGGCGGACGCAAGGATGGGGCACGGAGCATTCTGGGGACATCCCGCTGTGTTTCCATTGGTTTCGTAATATATGCACAAATCTTCCGTGCCCCATCCTTTCCGCTTTTTTCTGCGGAAAGGGTGGGAAACAACGGCGCTCGACCATAATTCCGTTCATAAAGAGAGTTGTGCTCGGGCTTCTTTTGTTTGCGCCCCTCGCCGTTCCCGCCCAATCCCACTTCAACGGCGCCAAGGCTCTTGAGTACGCCCGCCAGTTTGTGGCCATCGGCCCGCGCTGGCCCACCAGCCCCGGCCACCTGAAGGCCGAGGAGTTCCTGCGCAGCCATTTCCAGCACGACCAGCTCGAAGAGGATGCGTTCACCGCCAACACCCCCATCGGCCCGGTCGCCATGCGCAACTTCATCGTGCGCTTCCCCGGCAAGAAGAACGGCGTCATCGTCCTGGCCACGCACTACGAGACCAACTACTGGCTCAGGAACATCAACTTCGTGGGCGCCAACGACGGCGGCTCGACCACCGGGCTGCTGATGGCCATCGCCGACCGGTTGCGCGGCAAGACCCTCGACGGCTACTCCGTGTGGCTGGTCTTTTTCGACGGCGAAGAGGCCATCCAGTCCTGGTCCAGCTCCGACTCGACGTACGGCAGCCGCCACCTGGCCGCCCGCTGGGGCAAGGACGGAACCCTGGGGCGGATCAAGGCCTTCATCCTGGCCGACATGATCGGCGACAAGGACCTCGATATCCAGCGCGAATCCCACGCGCCGGACTGGCTGGTCGCTGTGGTCCGGCAGGCCGCGAAGAAGTTCGGCGACGAGCGCTACTTCTTTCAGCGCGATTCTGAGGTTGAGGACGATCACCTGCCCTTTGTCGAGCGCGGCGTGCCCTCCATCGACATCATCGACCTGGACTACGGACCCAACAACAGCTACCACCACACCGACAAGGACACCATGGACAAGATCAGCGCCAAGAGCCTGACCATCGACGGCGACGTCTTTCTGGAGACTATTCGGCTGATCAATCTGCGGTGAAAATGCAGGGAACAGGGAGCAGGGAACAGTAGTCAAAATGAATATTTGATAGGATTAGCAGCCCCGCGTTTCCGCATCGTATCCGGGAGGCGTCTCCGAATATATAACGCCTTAATCTGCTCAGGTGCTTCGTGACCTACGAACCCCCATCTTTTGTTGGTGAATGCGGCGGCACCGGGAAAATTCTCAGGGGTTGCCTCGCGCCACTCGTCCGCTACGAATACACCAATGATCAGACCCTGCTCAACGGCCAAGACTACCTCTGCCTTCTTTGCCTTCTTCGGATTGAGCTTCCAAGCGTAACGTACTGCTTCGTAAACCTCCTTTTCCGTCGCAGTTCGATTGATGTTAATAAGAATTGCCTTGTGGTGATCGAAGACGGCTTCTTTCGCTCCGTAACGCTCGATTATCTGTTTCGCATGCATCAATCCTCGATCGCCCGAGTCTTTACCACCTACCGCATTAGTTGCTTCGGGGTATGCATCTATCAGGGCAGCTTCGACGTCAATAGCGGTTTGCTCATCCATGCCATGCCGATGAATAACATGCCCGACTTCAAGCCCAAGATTACAGATTTCCCGGATTCGCCGCAGCTTATCAGTCAGGTCGTCGGCATCGTTGCCAAGCGCGCATTTCACATGGTTGAAGACTCGGTTGTCCTTGCCTTTGCCTACATAGAAGGTCTCGCCGTTACGTGGATCGATTAGCCGATAAACGTAATACTTGAGATGGTCGGATACTTCTTTCGTAAACATTCCTCCCCTTTCCCGGCAGATGCCGAAGCGCAATAAATGATACACTCGCCTGCGTACTTACCACTTTTCGAAAACAACTTTTCCATCGCGCCCAAAGATCGAGTGCTTGAGGAAGTTCTCATCGTCGCGCCGCGGATAGTCGTTGCGGAAGTGGGCGCCGCGGCTCTCGGTGCGGGCCAGGGCCGAGTGCAGAATGGCATTGGCTACGCGGCTCACGGCCTGCGCCTCTGCCAGGCGGCGGCTTCCTTTGCCCTGCCGCAGCAGCTTCTTGAGGCCATCGGCAAAGTCCTGTTGAGACGCGAAGCCCTCCAATAATTTGAAATTCTCGCGCAGAACTCCTGCGTAGGTCCACATGGCCGCTTGCAGTTCGGCGATGAGTTTTTCGAGATGGGCTTCTTCCTCGGCGGTGAGCGGGACTGGGACGTTCACAGGCGCATCGGACTCAACTAGAGGCAGGCTGTCGGCCAGCATGGATTGCGCCGCACGCGCGCCGAAGACCAGGCCTTCGAGCAGGGAGTTGGAGGCCAGGCGGTTGGCGCCGTGGACGCCGGTGCAGGCCGCCTCGCCTGCTGCGTAGAGGCCGCGCAAACTGGTGCGGCCGGCGAGATCGGTGCGGATGCCGCCCATCAGGTAATGCGCCGCCGGACGAACGGGGACCAGGTCGCGGGCGAGGTCGAGGCCGTGCTGGGCAAGAAAGGCGCTGATGCCGGGGAAACGCTTGTGCAGATCGATGCCCTGGATGTGGCGCATATCGAGAAAAACCGGGCGTGCATGGCCGACGCCGGAACCCTGATTTGCCGCCATGCCTTCGCGGGCAATGGCGCGGGCCACCACGTCGCGGGGGGCGAGTTCGAGCAGGGGGTGATAGCGCTCCATGAAGCGCTCGCCTTTATCGTTGCGCAGGTACGCGCCCTCGCCGCGCAGCGCCTCGGAGATGAGGAAGCGCGGCACGCCGGGAAGCGACAGAGCAGTGGGATGGAACTGGTAGAACTCCATGTCGGCCAGTTCGGCCCCTGCCTGGACGGCCAAGGCGATGCCGTCGCCGGTGGCTACGGCGGGGTTGGTGGTCTCAGAGTAGACCTGGCCCGCGCCGCCGGCGGCGATGAGCACGGCGCGCGCGTTGATGCGGCGCGGCTCGCGGTCGACCGCATGTGAATCGGCGCCGGCCAGATCGGCTGCGATGACGCGGCCGTCAGCCACCACCAGTCCGGTGACCATGGTCCACTCGGCGAAGCGGATGCGCTTGTGGACGCGGGCAAAGGCGGCCAGGGAGCGGCTGATCTCGGCGCCGGTGGCGTCGCCGTTGGCGTGCAGGATGCGGGCCAGCGAGTGAGCGCCCTCGCGGGTGCGCAGCAGTTCGCCTGCCCTCGTATTCCCCTCGCGATCGAAGTTCGCGCCCCACTCGATCAGCTCCGCCACGCGCACCGGCCCCTCGGCCACCAGCGCCTGGGCCGCCGGCCGGTAAACGATTCCGTCGCCTGCGTTCACAGTGTCTTCAAGGTGCAGCGCAACGTCTTCATCGCCCTCCATGGCCACGGCGATGCCGCCCTGCGCGTAGTGCGTGTTCGACTCGGCCACGGACTCCTTGGTGACCACCAAAACTTCGCCGTGGCGCGCCAGCTCGACGGCCGCGCGCAACCCGGCCACGCCCGCGCCCATCACCAGAAAGTCCACCTGAGATAACCTTGCCATAAACTTTGAGGCTATCACTCAGGAGTACAGGGATCAGGGAACAGGGAACAGGGTCAGGGATCAGGGCGCGGGGCGGGCAAATGACGTGCTTCATATTGCTCAGACTGGGGCCAGGCGGGCGGCTAGAGTGAGGAATGTAAGGATAGATAGACAACCCCCGACAGTGTGAGGGACGCCCGTATACGGATTCAAAATCCTTATGGTGGCTGCAGTTGGCGGATTTTTCCTGACGGCAACTGAGCATCCCACGCAACAAAGGCAACCGCAGACACCTTAGGAGGGGTCACATATGCGCGGATTCAAAACTCTACTCAGCGCGACAGCATTGCTTGCGGGCCTGGCCCTTGTGCCAGCGGCTCGCGCGCAAATTGCCGTTGAAATCGGCGCTCCACCCGTCTGCCAGTACGGCTACTACGAAGCTGCACCCTACGGCTGCGCCCCCATGGGCTTTTACGGGCCGGGGTACTTCTACAACGGCATCTTCCTGGGCATAGGCCCCTGGGCCGGCTGGGGTTACGCCCACGGCTGGGGCAGCCATCGCTTCGTCGCGGAGGGCGGCGGCAGCTATCACGGCCGCGGCGGCTATGAGGCCAATCATGGTCATTATCTCCACGGCGCCGACGATCGTGGCCACGCCGCGCCACACGGCGGTCCAGCGCACGCCGCGCCACACGGTGGCACAGCGCACGCCGCGCCGCATGGTGGCGCAGCACCTCACGGTGGAGCAGCACCGCATGGTGGAGCAGCACCTCATGGCGGCGACGAGCACAAGAAGTAACCTATAGCCGCGGAATCAGGCGGCGGATTGTAGGAGAAGCGGCGGAGCTTAACGGCTCCGCCGCTTTGCGTTTGAGGCTATCGCTGAAGAGAACTGAATTAGAGATCAGGGAATAAGTATTTCCTGCCTTTGCGCAACTCTTTTCCCAATCCTGTGTATAACGATTCAGGAGTTAGGCCGGCCGGCAGTGAGCGAAACAAGTGCTTCCTGTTGCTCATAACCCGGGCGTTGCTGCCTGCGTCAAGTGCGTTAAGGATGGCTGACAGCAACCCCCGATATTGTGAGGAGCATTCAACAACGGATTCAAAAATCCTTAGGTGGCTGTGGCCGGATTGATCTAATCGGCAGCAGAGCACCCCACGCAACTTAAGCAACCGCAAATGCCTCAAGGAGGGGGTCACATATGCGTGGACTCAAAGTTTTACTCGGTACCACAGCATTGCTCCCGTACCTGAACCCTAAAAGAATCATGTTGACATGCCCTTCATTCCGTGAAATTCTTGCGCTATCGTTCCGTCAGGGGGCGGATTTGTACGTTCTTAACACGAGCATGACATTGACTTCCATCCATTCCCCCGCCTGTCGCGCTTTGAGTTGTCGCTGGTCCCTTCAGCGGCAATATTTCCCACACCGGCGCAGACGCGATTGTACCCTGACAATCAATCTTCCGATCAACGGATTCATCATCCTTATGAAGACTTCTGTTGCCTGTTAGTTCCCGAAGGCGGCAGCGTATCCCACGCAACACCAGCAACCGCAGACACCTTAAGGGGGGGTCACATATGCGCGGATTCAAAATTTTCCTCGGTACGACAGCATTGCTCGCTGGCCTGGTCATGGTGCCGGCGGCTCGCGCTCAGGTTGACGTCGAAATCGGCGTTCCACCTGTTTGCGCCTACGGCTACTACGAATACCCACCCTACGAATGCGCGCCCATGGGCTTTTACGGGCCGGGATTCTTCTTCAACGGCATCTTCCTGGGCGTAGGTCCCTGGGCCGGCTGGGGCTATGAACACGGCTGGGGCGAGCATCGCTTCCACGATGGCGGCGGAGGCCGTTATCACGGCCGCGGCGGCTATGAAGCCGATCATGGTCGTTATGGCCATCCCGGCGGACGTCCCGGCGGCGCACACGGCGGCGCCCATCCAGGTGCCCATCCCGGCGGCGCCCATCCCGGTGGCGCACATCCCGGTGGCACAACGCACGGCACAACGCACGGCACAACGCACGGCACAACGCACGGTGGCACAACGCACGGGACACCGCACACCAGCGGCGGTGGACACACCAGCGGCGGCGGTGGACACACCAGCGGTGGCGGTGGACATACCACACACCGGTAACCTGTAGCCGCTAAGTCAGGCGGCGGATGGACCAGGAAGCGGCGGGGCCTGACGGCTCCGCCGCTTTGCATTTGACCTGCATCCCAGATTGCCCGCCGCGGCGGATGAGGCCCAGGGTCCCCGTAGACAGGTCTTCGTCTACGGGGTGGGAAGCCGGGGCGCCCGGCATTGACAAAGTGTAAGCTGTCTAGCAGGTTACTCGGAGGCCCAAATCGAATGGATCTCTACCAACAACTACCCCCGGAAGCCGTAAAGATTGCCCTGGTGCTGTTCCTGTCGTTTCTCATAGGACTGGAGCGGGAAGAGCACAAGTCGGCAAACGGCGCGTACTCCTTTGGAGGAGTGCGCACATTCCCGCTGATCGGCCTGATCGGCTATTCCATTGCTCTTGTTTCGGGCACGCAACTGCTGCCGTTGACGATCGGCTTTCTGGTCGTCGCCGGTTTCCTGCTTTTGTCCTACTGGCACAAGCTGACCAGTACCAGTACCGCGGTAGCCGGCGTGACCACGGAGATGTCGGGCCTGGCTACGTTTCTGGTGGGAGCGCTGGTCTGTTACGGGCATTTCTGGATTGCCACCACGCTGGGCGTTGCCAGCCTGCTTCTGCTGGATCTGAAAGCTGTGCTTGAGAAGCTGGCCACAACCGTCGCTCCGCAAGAAATTCTTACCTTCGCCAAGTTTCTGTTTTTGACCGGGGTGATTCTGCCCGCGCTGCCCAATCAGGAATACAGCCAATTCCACATCAATCCTTTCAAGACCTGGCTGGTGGTGGTTGCCATCAGCGCCATCTCCTACGCCAGTTACGTTTTGCAGAAGCTGACCAAGGGCCAGGGTGGGGTGGTGCTGGCTGCATTGCTGGGCGGCGCCTATTCCTCCACGGTGACCACGGTGGTGATGGCGCGCCGGGCGGCGCGGGAACAGCATCCCCACCTCTTCGCGGGCGGCATCCTGATCGCCTCCGGGGTCATGTACCTGCGGCTGGTGGCGCTTCTGGCCATGTTCAACCGGCAATTGATGTTACTGCTTTGGGCGCCTTTTCTTGTATTGGCGGGCCTGGCGGTGGGCGGCGGCTGGCTTTGGTCGCGACGTGCGGATAAAAGCTCACAGGAAGTTCAGCGGGAGTACGAACCGAAGAATCCGCTCGAACTGCTCACGGCGTTTCTCTTTGCCGCGCTGTTTCTGGCCATGATGGTAGCAACCCAGTTGGCCGTGACGTATCTGGGCAAAGCGGGAGTGAATACGCTGGCCGGTATCATGGGCGTCACCGATGTGGATCCGTTCATCATGGGGCTGACCCAGGCGGCGGGCACGCTCACGCCCTTGAAGGTTGCGGCAGGCGCAATCCTGATCGCCGCCTCCAGCAACAACGTCGTGAAAGGGATTTACGCCTACAGCCTGGCCGACCGGAAGACAGGCGTGCAAAGCCTGTTGTTCCTGGTGGGGCTGGCTGCCGCGGGGCTGGTTCCGTTAATTTGGCTGGGATGGTGAACGGCGGGTATTCCGCATCTTCCTGTTCGATCGGGAATATGAATCTCCCTGGAATCCTGCTGCGGTAGACGAGAACGGGGGTACCTGAAAGTATGTACAAAATGTGCATATAATCAGGATGCCGAATATCAGGAATAAAGATGAAACAGAGATACGATTTCAGCGGGGGAAAGCGGGGACGGATTGCGCCTCCGGAACCGGAGCAACGCGGAAAGACGCGCATTACGATTCGCCTGGATGAAGACCTGGTGGATCACTTCCTGAAAGAGGCTGATGCGTCGGGCGGCGCAACGGGATACCAGACGCTGATCAATGAAGCTTTGCGTCAGCACGTGGAAGGCAAAGCGCCGAAACTGGAGGATACTCTGCGGCGGATTGTTCGGGAAGAGATGCGGGTTGCTAGCTAGGCTCGTTGCCTAATCTCAGGTGTCACCAGCGAGACCTGGGTCATCCAGCTTTAGGTGATGAGTTTGTATTTAGGATGGAAGCATCGTGCAGACCATACGAGTAGAGACGCCTTCGGCGAAGTACGACGTGATGGCAGGCAGTGGGCTGATTGAGACGCTGGCGCCGCGTATTGAGAGAGTTGCGGGCAGGCTGCCGCGACGGGTTTTTGTGCTCACTTCGGCGCCCATCTGGGCGCTGTGGGGCCATTCGATGCAGCAGTCCTTTGGAGAGGCTCCAGTGGTCCTATTTCTGGAGCCGGGCGAGAAGCACAAGTCGCTGGCCAGCGTGGAGCAACTGCTGCGGCAGATGGCGCTGGCGGGCGGGGACCGCGGCAGCCTGCTGATTGCCTTTGGCGGCGGGATTGTGGGCGATGTGGGCGGGTTTCTGGCCGCGATTTATATGCGCGGCATCCCTTATATTCAGGTTCCCACTACGCTGCTGGCGCAGGTCGATTCCTCGGTGGGCGGAAAGACCGGGGTGAACCTGCCCGAGGGCAAGAATCTGGTGGGCAGCTTCTATCAGCCGTTGGCGGTCTTTGCCGATATCGGGGTGCTGGGCACGCTGCCGGAGCGGGAGCTGCGCGCCGGGCTGATGGAGAGCATCAAGGCGGGGATCATCCGCGACCGGGCACTGGTGCGCTTTATGGAGGAGCACGCGGAGGGCGTGCTGGGGCTGGACAGGAAGGATCTGGAAAAGGTGATTGCGGCGTCGATCCGCATCAAGGCCGGGGTGGTGGCCAGGGACGAGCGCGAGAACGGTCCCAGGATGATTCTGAACCTGGGGCACACGGTGGGCCACGCCCTCGAGCAGTCGACCGGCTACAAGACTCTGCTGCACGGCGAGGCGGTGGGGTGGGGGATGGTGGCCACGCTCTATCTCGCGCTCAAGCGGGGAACGATTTCGCGTGCGCAGTTCGAGCGGCTGGAGAGTTTGATTCATTTGTATGGTCCGCTGCCGCCGCTGAAGCTGCGGGTGAGCAAAGTGGTGGAGGCGACGGGCGGCGACAAGAAAAACCTGGGCGGCGTGAGGCGGTTCGTTCTGCCGGTGGGGATTGGCGACGCGGGGGTGGTGGAGGACGTGACGGCGGCGGAACTGGAGGGCGCGGTGAGGTATATGCTGGCGCGGGCTGGGGAGAAGACAGCGAGTCAGCGGGTCAGCTAGTCGGCAAGTCAGCGAGTTTCCCAGGTCTCATCCGCCGCGGCGGACGAGACCTGGGGCACCCGACCTTGAGAGTCGCCGGTGATGATTTGTGTTTTTTCAATCTTAGGTAGAGAACGAACTTGGGTGCCCCATCCTTCGCGCTTTTTGCGAAGGGTGGGAAACCACTACAGATAGAGGTTTGTACTCTCCCACCCTTGCGACGGAAATCCGCCGCGGCGGATCGCAAGGATGGGGCACGGGGTTTTGTGGGCCGGGATGGGAAAAGCACGGTTGATTGGAATTTGGGGATCAAATGACGGCAACGGGAGCCAAGCCGCCTGGTGCGGTGGATGAGGCGGGAGCGGCGCGGGCGGTACGGCAGATGTTCGACGCTATTGCGCCGCGCTACGACCTGCTGAATCACGTGCTCTCCGCCAATGTGGACCGGCTCTGGTGGCGGCGGACGGCGCGGCGGTTCCGGGAGGTGCTTGCACGGCCCGACGCGGCGGTGCTGGATATTTGCTGCGGGACGGGCGACCTGACCATGGCGCTGCTGAAGCATCGGCCTCAAGGGGCGCGGCCGATTCTTGCGGCGGATTTTGCCCGCGGGATGCTGAGCCGCGCAGCCCGAAAATTTGACGCAAAGAAGTTTGCCGGGCGCCGGGCGGTGGCGCTGGAGGCCGATGCGCTGCACTTGCCGCTCAAGCCGGAGTCGCTGGATTTGATTGTGACGGCGTTCGGGTTCAGGAATCTGGTCAACTACGAGGCTGGGCTGCGCGAATTTCATCGCGTGCTGAAGCCGGGCGGGCAGTTGGGGATTCTGGACTTCAGCGAGCCGGGAGGGCTGGTGGGCAAGGCCTATGCGGTGTATTTCCGGCGCGTGCTGCCGGCCATTGGGCAACTGGTGTGCGGCAAGGCCGGGGCATACAATTATCTGCCTGTGTCGGTGGGCAATTTTCCTCCGCCCGGAGAGATGCTGGATTTGATGCGAGCGGCCGGCTATGTGGAGTGCGCCTGGCAGCCTTATACCTTCGGGATTGCGGGGTTGTACACGGGGGTGCGCGCCGCTGTAGCCTAGGAGATCGATGACTTCCTCTGCCACCAATTCCGCTCTCTCCAGCATGGCCGGGTTTTCCGCTGAGAAGCGGCGCGTGGCGCTGCACTCCATGCTGGCGGCGGGGGCGATGACGCTGCTGAAGCTGGCCGCGGGTTTGTTCTCCGGGTCGCTGGGCGTGCTGTCGGACGCGGCGCACTCGGCGCTGGATCTGGTGGCCGTGACGCTGACTTACTTTTCCGTGCAGGTGAGCGACAAGCCGGCCGACGAGGACCACACCTACGGGCACGGCAAGATTGAAAACCTCTCTGCCTTTGGCGAGGCCATTCTTATGGTGGCCTCCTGCGTGTGGATTATCTGGGAGGCGATGGCCCGGATCTTCTACCACACGGTGGAGCTGCGCCACTCGGCGTGGCCGGTGCTGGTGCTGCTCACTTCCATCGCCGTGGACTACTGGCGGTCGCGGCGGCTGCGGGTGGTGGCCGTGCGGACGGGCTCTCCGGCGCTGGCCACCGATGCCTTCCACTTTGCCTCCGATATCTGGTCCACGCTGGCGGTGCTGGCCGGACTGGGCGCCAGTTGGGTGGGAACGCGCTTCGGGATCGGATGGCTGCGCTTCGCTGACCCATTTGCGGCGTTGGTGGTTTCGCTGATGATTCTGCGGCTGACGCTGCACCTGGGCCGGGAGACGGTATCCGTGCTGATGGACCAGGTTCCGGCGGAGACGCGGCGGCGGCTGGTGCGGGAGGTGGAACAGGTGAAGGGCGTGCTGGCCGTGGAACAGGCGCGGGTGCGCCGCGCCGGGGCCGGCTACTTTGCCGACCTGACGCTGGCGCTGCCGCGGCGGTATACGTTTGAGCACACCGGGGAGCTGGTGCGGGAGGCTACCGAGGCCGTGCACCGCGCGCTGCCGACGGCGGACGTGGTGATCCATACCGTGCCCCGCGAGGCCCGGACGGAGAGCGTCTTCGACCGGGTGAGGGCGGTGGCGGCGCGCAACAATGTGAGCGTGCATGAGCTGAGCGTGCAGTCGCACCATGGACGGCTGCGCGTGGAGCAGCATGTGGAGCTGGACGAAAAGATGCCGCTGCTCAAGGCCCATGGGTTTGTGAGCTCTCTGGAGGCGGAGATTCTGCGCGAGGCGCCGGAGATCGACCATGTGCTGACCCACATCGAAAGCGAGCCGGCCACCATTGAGCAGCCCAAGGAGATGGTGGAGAAGGACCGCAAGATTGAGTCCGCGCTGCGCTCGGCGGCCAGGCAGTTCCCGGAGATTGTGGATGTGCACGAGATCATCGTGGGCCGCACCAGCGAGCACATTCATCTCTCCTGCCATTGCACATTGCCGGACGATCTGGCGATGCAGCGGGTACACGAGGTGATGACCGGGCTTGAGGATCGCTTCAAGCTGGAGTGCCCGGAGGTCTACCGGGTGACGATTCACCCCGAGCCGGTGACGGATAACCTGCGGTAAGGGATTGTCTTGCCCAGGTGTATACTTCCTGTAAATTCCAAACGAAGTTGAGATTTAATTTCCGATGAAACCTCTCGATCCCCCTACCGACCAACGGCTCACCTCGGTGATGCTCCTTGCGGCCGCAACGCTGGGCGCGGTCGCGTGTGAGCTCCATGCGGTTGAAGGGATGTGGCTTAAGCGTGGGCCACATTCCTACGGCATAGACGCCTATCTTCTTCCTCTTATCATCGCATTTCCGGCGTTCTCCGGCTTCGCAATTCGCTGGAGAACAAAGAAATGGATAGGGACCGGCGATATGAATTCCACTGTGGCCTCAACGATTAATTTGGTCTGGGGCAGTGCTCTTCTGGTCACCTACATTGGCATCCTCACTTTAGAAAGATGGGCGTTCTAACGGGAGGCAGCTTTCTCTTTGTGGGCGCTTTGCACGAGGAGCGGGTTGCGGATAACACGCGGTAAAACGCGAGAAGGTTAAATGACCCCATGATTGCACACAGCGAGTGGAAGGGCGGGAAGATCTTCGAGGGGATTGCGGAGAACGGCAATTCGGTTATCTTTGACGCGGACCCCAGGCACACGCAGGGGCCCAGCCCGATGGAGACGGTGCTGATGGCGCTGTGCGGATGCACCAGCGTGGACGTGGTTTCAATCCTCGAGAAAAAGCGGCAGCCGCTGACCGGGCTGCGGGTTACGGCCACAGCCGAGCAGGCCGGGACGCCGCCACAGGTGTTTACTCGCATCAAACTGACCTACGCGGTCAGCGGGCATTTGAGCCGCAAGGCCGTGGAGGATGCGGTGACGCTGTCAAAGGAGAAGTACTGCTCGGTTTCAAAGATGCTGGAGAAGGCGGCGGCGATCGAGTACGAGATCGTCTATCCGGACGGTGAGCCTGAGCCATGACCAGCCGTGCGGTGAAGAATTTTTTTCAGGTGGCCTCGCTGCTTCTGCTGCTGCTGGCGGTGGCGCTGCTGTCGGCCATCTCCACCATGCACTTTGCCATTCACGGCGCCGAGGTGCAGGTGCCGTCGCTGAAGGGAATGACGGAGGCCGATGCGCGCAGCGAGACCGCCGGACTGGGGCTGAACCTGGACGTGGACAATCGCTACTACTCGGCGGACGTGGCCGCGGGACACATTCTTTCGCAGTCGCCGGCGGCGGGAACGGTGGTGCGCCGCGAGTGGCTGGTGCGCGTGGCCGACAGCCTGGGGCCGCAGAAGGTGGAAGTGCCGGATACGATGGGCCGCGGGGAGCGGGTGGCGGCGCTCACGTTGCGGCGCGTGGGCCTAGAGGTGGGCGCGAGCGCGCGGCTGCCCTACGGCAAGGCGCCGGAGGGAACAGTGCTGGCCCAGGACCCGCCTCCGCACGCGCAGGGTATCGCCCGGCCTACCGTCAATCTGCTGGTGGCCGCCGCGGGCGACGATGCGCCTGACGGATTTGTGATGCCCGAACTGATCGGCCTGGCGGTCGGGCGCGCGCAGGCGGAACTGGCCAGTGTGGGCATCAAAGCAGAGGCGAATTTTGTGGATGTGCCGGTGGCGCCGGTGGGCAGCGGAGATGCTCCGCCCAGGCCGCCGGTGAAGCCGGGCGCGGTGACGGCGCAGTGGCCGCCCGCCGGTTTTCGCGTGGACCAAGGAACGCTGGTGAGGCTGACGGTGGCGAAGTGAGAAAAGCAGCAAGTCAGCGAGTCAGCGAGTCGGCGAAAGCAGCGAAAGACAGTGAGGTGGAGAGATGGGATTGAGCGAAGATCAGGAGCGGGTGGCGTTGCAGGAACGCGAACTGCGGTTGCCGGGTTTGGATGCGCGGTTTGCGTGGAAGCTGGGCGTTCACATGAGGACTTTGGCCGAGGAACGCGGCCAGGCGGTAGTGATCGATGTGCGGCGCTTTGGGCAGCCGCTATTCTATGCCGCGCTGGAGGGCACCACGCCGGACCATCCGGAGTGGGTGCGGCGCAAGTGCAACGTGGTCGCACGGTTCCATCGCAGTTCCTATGCGATCGGGCTGAAGATGAAGGCGAAGAAAGAAACGCTTACCGAACAGCAGGGCCTGCCGCTGGCCGACTATGCCACGGATGGCGGCTCGTTTCCGCTGGCTGTGGCGGGCGCGGGGGTGGTGGGCTGTGCGACCGTCTCCGGGCTGCCGGAACGCGCCGATCATGAGTTAGTGGTTGAAGCGCTGTGCGCCGTGCTGGAGCGCGACTATGCGGCGTTGCGGCTGGCGGCGGAGTAGAACTTCGTAGCGAGTCAGCGAGTCAGCGAGTCAGCAAGTCGGCAAGTAAGCGAGTCGGCGAGGTTTGACGAGGGCTGCTCTTCAGACAGTTTTCTCGATCAGGGCGATAAAGAAACCGTCGGTGTGGAATGTGCCGGGGAGCAGGCGGAGTGCGCCTTCGGGGGTGAGGCAGCGGTGCAGCCGCTCCGCGCCGGAAGCGGTCAGAATGCCTTCACTGAGCAGGGTTTCGATGCGGGGAGCGAGCGGGATGAGGCGCACGTTGCTAGTTGCGGCCAACACTGCGGCGACCACCTGCTCGTTTTCTTCCGGTTCCAGGGAACAGGTGGAATAGAGGACGAGGCCGCCGGGACGGACGGCGCGCAGGGCGGCGTGGAGAATGGCCCGCTGGCGTTCGGCCTGGCGGGGCAGATCTTCTGGACGGAGGCGGTGGCGGATTTCGGGATTGCGGCCCAGCGTGCCGGTTCCGCTGCACGGAACGTCGGCCAGGGCTAGATCGAAGACTGCGTCTTCGGCTAATGCGGTTGCGTCGGCGAGGCGGCATTCGACTCTTTCTGCGTGGACGGCCAGGCGCTTGCGCAATTGGTCGAAGCGCTGCACGCTGGATTCGCAGGCGACGATGCGGGCGTGGGGGTTGCGCTCGGCAAGGATTAGGGTTTTTCCGCCGGGAGCAGCGCAGGCGTCGAGGATTTTTTGCTCGTTCGGGTGGAGAGAATCGCCGGCAAGCGCTGCAAGCTCGGCCACCAACTGCGAGCCCTCATCCTGCAACCTTACCCGGCCCTCGTGAACGGCTGCGGTAGCAGTCACGTCGCCGGAGACTACCGTGCGTGCGGCAGTAAGCAGTTCGCCGGCTTCGAGAACGATGCCAGCCAGACCATGTTCTGCCACAACATTTGGGTGCCCCATCTTTTCCGCTTCTTTCTGCGGAAAGGGTGGGAGACCACAAACCTCGACCGACGGCTGTCCATCAGGTACTGCTTCAACCAGGCGCGCCGTGAGCGCGGGCTGGCTCTGGCCGTGGCGGCAGATTGCGCGCGCTGCCTCGAGGCCGTAGAAGTTCGTCCAGCGCTCGACCATCCAGGTGGGATGGGATTCGGTTAGAGCGAGTTCAGCTACGGATTTTTCCGGAAGCATTCCCTCGGCGGCTAAAGCCGCGTCCGTTTTGCCGTCCTTTTCGGCACGTCTAAAGCCGTGCCCTTTCAAAGCATCGAGTTTTTCCTTAGTCTTCGGAGCGCCGCAGAGTTTGCGCAGAACGGCGTTGACCATGCCGGAGGCGAAGCGGTGCCCGGATTGCTTGGCCAGTTCCACGCTCTCGTCGATCGCGGCGCGGGCGGGGATGCGGTCCAGATGGAGCAGTTGGAAGGCGCCCAGGCGGAGGGCGATCAGAATCTCGGAGTCGAGCTTGGCGTTGGGGCGCTTGAGCAGCAGGTGGAGTTGGTGGTCGAGGCGAATCTGCCAGCGGAGCACGCCCAGCACCAGCGCCGTGGCCAGGTTGCGGTCGGCCGGCGAAAGTGAGTTGACGGCTTTGCCGCGCAGCAGATCGTCGCAGTGGGAGGGTCCGTGCTCGACGGCCATGAGGACCTGAAAGGCGGCCTTGCGTGCTGGAGAGACGGCGGGCATCCCTATGAGCCTAACCGTTCAGCCTAACCGGGCGTTGGTTGTGAGTGGGACGCCGCGCAGAAACTCGGCAGTCGGGAGGCGCTTTTTGCCTTCGAGCTGGAGTTCGAGGAGTTCGAGCCAGGTATCTTCAGCGCAGCCGACGAACATGCGGTGATTTTCGATGCATAAGTGGCCGGGAGAAGCGAGAACTGATCCGGCGGGATCGGATTGGGCCGAGGCCGGCTCTGCGGCGACCTCCATGCGATGGACGATCAGTTTTTTGCCGCCGAGCGTGGTGAAGGCGCCGGGCCAGGGCTGGAAGCCGCGCCAGCGGTTATAGAGCTCGTGGGCGGAGCGGGCGGCAAAGTCCATGCGCCCGTCTTCGCGATCGAGCAGCGGGGCGAAGGTGGCAAAGGAGTGGTTCTGCGGCTGGGGGCGGATCGTCCGGTTCTCCAGGCCGGCCAGGGTTTCCACCACCAGCGGCGCGCCGGAGCGGGCAAGCAGATCGAAGAGGTCCACGGCGGTCTGGTGGGGTCCGATTTCAACGGTCTCTTGGAGAAGAATGGGGCCGGTATCGAGGCCTTCTTCCAGAAGCATGGTGGTATTGCCGGTGAAGGCGTCGCCCATGGCCACGGCCCACTGGATGGGCGCGGCGCCGCGGTATTTGGGCAGCAGTGACGCGTGCAGGTTGATGCAGCCGAGGCGGGAGAGAGTGAGCATCCAGGGAGGGATGATGCGCCCGTAGGCGACGACGACGATAGCCTCGGGGGCGATGGCCTCAAGCTGGGCGCGGAACTCGGGGTTGCTGCGAATCTTTTCCGGCTGGGTGACGGGCAGGCCGGCGGCCAGAGCGGCCAGCTTGACTGGAGGTGCGGTGATCTGCCCGCCGCGGCCTACGGGGCGGTCGGGCTGCGAGACTGCCAGCGCGATTTCGTGGCCCGCCGCCAACAGCGCCTCCAGCGTGGGCACGGCGAATTGGGGAGTGCCGCAGAAGACGAGTTTCATTGGACTCCTGATGACGGGCGCCGGTCAGGGTTTATGGTATCCCACCTCCGCCGCGGCGGGCGGAAAGGATGGGGCACGGAACAATTGTGGAGAACGGATAGAGGGCGAATCTGCCTTTGTGGTTTCCCAGGTCTTCCGCCGCGGCGGACGAGACCTGGGAAACCCGGCGGAGTGCCGCAGAAGACCAGTTTCACGGCTCTACCACTCGCCCGCGCGCTGCATCTTGCGGATCTTGCGCAGGTTCAGGTCGCGCTTGAGGGCGCTCATGCGGAAGATGAACAACATGCCGTCTACGTGGTCGATCTCGTGCTGCAGGCAGCGCGAAAGCAGATCATCGGCGTCCTTCTCGAACCACTTGCCGTGCTCGTTCTGGGCGCGGATGCGCAACTTGGCGTGGCGCGTTACCTTCTCGCGTATCTCGGGAAAGCTCAGGCAGCCTTCCTCCTCGTATTGCCTGCCCGCGCTGAAGATGATTTCGGGATTAACGAGCACCAGCTTGTCTTTGGGGTCCTTTCCCATGCTCACGTCAACCACGGCCAGACGTTTAGACACACCCACCTGGGGCGCGGCCAACCCGATGCCCTGCGAGGCGTAGGTGGTTTCAAACATGTCGGCGACCAGCTTGCGCAGCTCGGCGTTGAATTCGGTCACCGGTTCGCCGGGCTGGGAGAGCACCGGCTCGGGATATTTAATGATCTTTAGAATCATCAGTCTGCTAATAGCTCCGTATCTGTTCGATGTATCCGCGGAAATTTCGTTGCAATTCGACCAGCGAGTCGCCGCCGAACTTCTGCTGGGCCAGGCTGGCGACAGTCAGGGCCACCATGGCCTCGGCAGCCACGCCGGCTGCGGGCACAACACAAATGTCCGAGCGCTCGTAGCTGGCGCTGGTGGCCTCGCGCGTATCGAAGCGCACTGATTCGAGCGGCCGTCGCAGCGTCGAGATGGGCTTCAGGTAGCCGCGCACCACAATCTCTTCGCCGTTCGAGACCCCGCCCTCGATGCCGCCGGCGTTGTTTTGCGGGCGGGTGAAGCGGGTGGGCTGCTTGGGCTCGGCAGCATAGTGAATGGGATCGTGGACCTCGGAGCCGTGGGACTCGGCGGCCGTGATGCCGCGGCCGATTTCGACGGCTTTGACGGCCTGAAGGCTCATCACCGACCAGGCCAGAAGGCCGTCCAGCCGCTCGTCCCAGTTGGCGTAGGTGCCCAGGCCTGCGGGCGCGCCGTGGACCACCACTTCAAAAACGCCGCCCACCGTATCGCCGGTGCGGGAGACCTCCTCGACCTCCTCCTTCATGCGTGCTTCGGTCGCCGAATCCACGCAGTTGAGCACAACCTCGTCGCGGAGGGCCAAAGCTGCAATCTCCTCCCACGTTGCGGCGCGGTCGAGCTCCACGCGGCCCACGCGGATAACGTGACTGGCAACCTCGATCTCCAAAGTCCGCAGCATCAGCTTGGCCAGGGCTCCGGCGGCCACGCGCGCGGCGGACTCGCGGGCCGAGGCGCGCTCCAGCACGTAGCGGGCGTCCGGAAAATTGTATTTGAGTGCGCCGGCAAGATCGGCGTGGCCGGGACGCGGCGATGCCACCGCCTGATGCTTGGCGGGGTCGCCGGTCTCCACCGGCAGCTTTTCCTCCCAGTTCTTCCAGTCGCGGTTGACGATCTCGATGGCAATCGGCGAGCCGATGGTCTTGCCGTGCCGCACGCCGCTGAGCACGTGCGCCTTGTCGGCTTCAATCTTCATGCGCCCGCCGCGCCCGTAGCCCTGCTGGCGCCGCCACAGCTCGCGGTTCACGAAGTCGAGATCGACCGGCACGCCGGCCGGCAGTCCCGAGACCAATGCGATCAGAGCCTCTCCGTGCGACTCCCCGGCAGTTGAGAAACGAATCATCTTCTTTTGATTGTAACGGAGGGAACAGTGGTCAGCGTGCCGAACGGTAGCAAAGAGCTTATAGCTCGGCCGAAATGGAGATGCTTGCCGGAGCCGAGACCATCCGCGTTCTTCCGTGACCGGGATTCACCACTTGACGGGATGCAACAATGCCAAACTTCTCCAGCGCATCTACGTCACGGCGCACCGCACTTGCGTCGCGGCCCAGGGACGCGGCAAGGTCTTTGATGGAAACTGTCCGCTTCTTCACCGCATCGAAGAGATTGAGCCTGGCGGGCGTCAGCAGCCGAACCATCTCGGCCGGGCTCTCAAAGGTGATTCCTCTCGAAGGCGGGAATGCACGTCCCTCATCCATGGCTTTGGCTCGCGCCTTGGCCCGCTTCGCCCATCCGTCAAAGCCGTCGGTGTAAATTCTTGTCTTCATAGCTTCCTCCGCGTCCTCAGCTCGTTTGCCTCGGCGATAAAGCGAGCAAGAATATCGCCGTATGCGGCAGGCTCAATCTCCTTGACGATCCCGGCAAAGTGACGGTGCAGAGAGCCATGCGCCGTATCGTATCCGAGTACCCGCCCGTTATCCCCGGCAAACAAATGAAAATTGATGAAGGCCAGGTTGTAGCGTACAACCCGGCCGCTTGCATCCTTCCACACTTCCTCGCGAATCAAACCATCCCCGGAGGCACAACCGATTGCGGCAACTTCGTCGGTAACCTTCACGGGCTTGCCGGCCCGCTTTTTCGGAGCGGCCATAAAATCATTCTACCGCAGATAGGATATTATTTGTCTTACCTGCAAAATCGGCTGCCAATGGGATGAGGCCGCAAGCGAACCGCTGTTTCCTCACCCGGCGAACCAGTTCCACTGCTCCGCTGTGAGCGGGACTACGGAGAGGCGGCCGATGAGAACGAGTGGGGAATCTGCGAAAAGAGGCTCTGCCTTGATGGCGGCGAGGGTCCTGGGCTTCTTGAGGCGTTTGCCGGCTTTGACCCGGACGATGGGGACCCTTGGATCGTAGGCATCCACGCTGAGAACGGTTCCGGTGCCCACGGCGGTGCGCTCGTCGCCGGTGTGATAGAAGATCCACTTTGTGCCCGGCTTCATCTCGCGCAGATGCTTGACGGCGGTGGGATTGGTGACTCCATCCCAGATGGTCTCCTTGTCGCGCAGGAAATCATCGAAGGAGTAGACTTCGGGCTCGGTTTTGAAGAGGAAACAGGCCATGCGGCTTCAATCTTAAGCGCAAGGCAGGGGGAATTGGAAATGAGGGCCCCTGCCGTCCGGCTCCAACTCGAATTATCGGTCGAGACTGCGCTTGCTCCAATCCAGGCCGCGGTTGCCAAACACACTGGGCACATAGACAGATGCACCTCTCCGCGATGGCGTTCATCACCCTTGTTATCCCGCAGCTATCGTGCTTCCGCGTCCTTGCGAACCCGCTCCAGAATCGACGTCCAGCCCTTGCCCATTTCGCCCCGGACCTGGTCCTGAATGAATCCAAGCGCCGTGTGCCGGAATGCAATGGTCGTTACGCCCTCCGCCTCGGTCAGCCGGTATTGCACGTTGGAGACGAAAGGATACGACGCAAACAGCGGGCCGCTGATCTCCAGCAGCGTGGGCCGCTTGATGGCTTGCACATGGCCCCACAGATGGCCGTTGTTGTTGCCCAGGTCGCGATACCATCTTCCTCCCGGCCACGGTTCGAGCTTCATGGAAAGGGAGTTGCCCACATCGTTCACGAAGTGCGGGCCCATCTCTTCGAGCAGCGCAGCGAAGGTCACTTCCAGGGATGCGTAGACGCGGATCTCCTGGGTAATGCTCAGGGTCAGACTCTCAATGTTCTGCGGCGTCTGAATCATGGTTTCTCCTTGGGGATGAGGGGATTGAATTCCGGAATGGATTTGCTCATTTGCTCCTCGGCTCGTAGTTTGACGCCCAGCAGCTGGCGCTGCCAAAGGCGCTCGAATGCGCCGGCCCACTCGTGCAGCGGCCGGATGGCCTCGGCGTTGGTTCGATAGTATTTGTGGCGGCCATCGCAGCGCACGCGCACCAGGCCAACGCTGCGCAGCACGCGAAGATGCTTGGAGACGGAAGGCTGGTCAAGGCTGAGGGTTGCCGCGATCTCGCCGACCGGGCGCTCCCGCAAGGCGAGGTAACTCAGGATCTCGCGCCGGCGGGGCTCGGCTACTGCGTTAAAGGCGTCGGAGGTGGTGGCAGCTCGCGGCATGGTTGGAAAATACATGCTTATATAGGAATATGTCAAGCAATATTTTCCTGCAATCGTATTTTTGCTTTTCTTGTACGATGATGGTAAGATTTCCTTGTTTCCTTACTTCATTGTTTCCTTGTTTCCTTGTTTGGGGGTATTATGCTTGCCAAATTGACCGTCAAAAACCAGCTCACACTGCCTAAGGCCGTGGCTACGCGCTTTGCGGGAGTCGAGTATTTCGAGATAAGCACGGATGGAAAGTCCATCACGCTCAAGCCGTTCCGACGCAGCAGGATAGAGGAGGTCTGGGCGCATCTGGAAAAGCTCGGCATCACCGAAAAGGACGTGAATGACGCCGTTCGCTGGGTACGCGAGACCGAGTGAGCCCGCAGCCCAAGCGCCGAGTAGTATTCGATACCAATGTTGTACTGTCGGCTCTGTTGTTTCCAGCCGGTCGTCTGGCCTGGTTGCGTCAGCATTGGCGGGATGTTGGCATAGCGCCGCTGGTTTCTCCTCGAACAGCACGGGAATTGGCGCGTGTGATTGCATATTCCAGGTTCAAGCTCTCCGATGAGTACCGCATTGAATTATTGGCACTGTACTTTCCCTACTGCGAAAGACTCGATCATGCTGGCAAATGCCCAATTGTGTGCCGGGATGCGAAAGATCAGTCATTTCTCGATCTGGCGGAAAGTGGCAAGGCCGATGTGCTGGTGACGGGCGACGAAGACCTTCTGGCTCTGGCCGGGATGACGGGGTTTCTCATCGAGACTCCGGAAGCATATCGACGCAGAGTCTGCGTCGACGAAGAGTAGCCATCATTCAATTTTACCTGTGATGCTCTCCCAGGCCTCATTCGCCGCGGCGGACGAGACCTCAGGCGCCCGGCTTAAACCAAGATAGCACCAGGTGCTATACTTGAAATATGCCCAACCCGAGTGCAAGATCGGAACGGGTTTTCAAAACAGCCTGGTTTTCCAGGGCGGCGCGGAAGGCGCACATTACGGATGTCGAGCTTTGTTCAGCTATCCGCCAGGTGATGCTGGGCCAGGCCGACGATTTGGGCGGCGGGGTTTTCAAGAAGCGCATTGGCAGAAATCTTTACCGCTCGATCATCGTTGCCAAGGGCGGCCGGTATTGGGTTTACGAATATCTGTTTGCAAAGAACGATCGGGCCAATATCGAAGACCAGGAATTGGCCAAATTCAGGGAGCTCGCCAAAGCCTACGCAACGCTGACGGAGCAACAGGTCGATTGGCTGATGCGGGACAGCTTATGGATGGAGATTTGCAATGACAACCAGACGCAAGTATAAGAGCGATGCGTTTGAGGCCATTCATTCCTCGGCCTCTGCGATGTTCCGGGTGGGCGCAATCGACAAGGCCACCATGCACCGTTTCGACGAGTCCTGCCTTTCGGTTCCCGCTGCGCTCGAACCGCGGCGCATCAAGCGGATTCGCGAGAGCCAGCATGTAAGTCAGCCTGTCTTTGCCCGCTATCTCAATACCAGTGAATCCACGGTGGAGAAGTGGGAGACAGGCGCGAAGAGGCCCAGCGGCATGGCGCTCAAGTTATTGGATATCGTGGAGAAACACGGATTGAAGATGCTCGCCTGAGGGGCTGCTCGTCTAACGCACAGACTTTTTCAGCCTAGAACAAGTCCGAGTGCGATCCGGTGCGGACAAGGTAGAGGTCATCTCCGTCGATTTTGTATAGCAAGAGCCAATCCGGTTCAATGTGGCAGTCGCGATGATGCTCCCAATCGCCGCTCAACGGGTGGTCTTTGTAGCGCGGCGGCAAGGGGTTGCCGTCGATCAGCAGCAGAATCACCTGGCGCAGCTTCGACATGTCTTTTCCGCGCCGCTGGGCCAGCTTCACATCGCGCCGGAATTTGGCGCCGAGAACCGGAATTCGCATCTTCACATTCCCAGGTCCTTAAAAAGCGCGCCGGCGGTCTTGAAGCGCTTGCCCTTTCGCTGGTCCGCCGCCCGCATCGCCTTCACCGTAGCCGCGTTGGGAACCCGTACCTCGAAGGGAAGCGCCTTCTCTGCCGCTACGCGCACCAGCAACATGCGCACCGCATCGGAGACGGAGATGCCCATTGCGGCAAGCGTCTTTGCGGCATCTTCTTTCACCTTCCCGTCTACCCGGATATGCACCATCGTGGTCGCCATTGAATCAAGCTCCTGAGATACATTGTATCTCATTTCGCGCTCCATCGCATCTCCGCTGTCTTCCCTGTTCTCTATTCCTTGTCCTCTCCCAGCCAGCGCTTCGTATTCAGTAACTGCCGTTGATCGAGCGCCCAGACTTTGCCGGTCAGTTCGTCCGGGCCTTTGCCTTCGCGGATGCATTTTTCGAATTCCCCGGCCATGGCCTGCATCTTGGCGTCGAGGTCGTCGAGGAAATTGAGCACCAGGGCTTCGGGGATCATGGGTAGTTTTGGGGAGCCGAATTCGAGCTTGCCGTGGTGGGAGAGAATCATGTGCAGCACCAGCGTCTTCAACTTCGGCGGGAAGTTGGGCAGGCTGTCGATGGTCTTTTCCACCAGCGCCATGCCCATCTGGATGTGGCCCAGCAACGTGCCTTCGACGGTGTAGTCGAAGCCGGTCTCCCAGCTCAGCTCATGCACCTTGCCGATATCGTGCAGGATCACGCCGGTGAGCAGCAGGTCGCGGTCGAGGATGGGGTAGTGCGGGGCGACGCGGTCGGCCAGGGTGAGCAGGCTGACCACGTGTTCCAGCAGGCCGCCCAGCCAGGCGTGATGGAGTTGCCGGGCGGCGGGAGCCTCGCGGTAAGCCTGGGCAAGGTCCGGCTCAGCCAGCATGGTGGTGAGCAGCAGCTTGAAGTCGGGGTTGGTCAGGCTGTCTACAAAGCCCTGAAGCCGGCGCCACAGCTCCGCCACGTCATAGGTGGTGGAGGGCAGCAGGTCCGATTTGTCCACCTCGCTCGCCGTGGCCTTGCGCAACTGGTCGATCTTCATCTGCAGGCGGTCGTCGAAGCGGCTGGCGCTGCCGCGAGCCTTGACGATGTCGCCGCGCTCGAAGTCTTTGGCGATGCGCGGGTCATCGGGCGCCCAGACGCGGCCTTCGAGTTGGCCGGTCTTGTCGCCCAGGATCAGGCTCAAGTAGGGCTTGTTGGTTTTCGTGGTTCTTTGCTGTTTGGCCAAAACCAGAAAAAAACCGTCGAAGAGCTTGCCTTCGTCAAAAGCGGCCAGATCGGCGATATAGATGTCTTTCATGCTGCCGAGAAGCTTAACGCAAATGGCTGCTCTTGCCAAAAAAAAAGCCGGGCCTGGAACATAAGTCCCAGGCCCGGCCGAATTGCTTTGAGCGACGGGCTATCCAGCCGCGGCTATTGCTTCGGCTGCGGAGCGGGCGCAGGCGCACCGGGTACTTGTGGCGCCGGCGTGATCTCCTGCGGCGGCGCAGGAGCCACTGGCTTCTTGTTTTTCTCGGCCAGCCGGGTCTTTTGGCCGACGGTGGTGGCCTTCGTCTTCTTCCTGGGGGCCGTATTGCCGCCCAGGCCCAGAGGAGCGGATTGCGTCTGGCGGTCGGCGACCTCGGCGGCATCGGGCGGCGCCGGAGCCTGTGCGTCCGGCTTCGCGCCATTCGCCTTGCCCTTAGCCGGCTTGGCCACTTTGGCGCGAGCGCTGAAGCGGGTCTTTTGCGTCGGCCTGGTGGGTTCCAGCGGATTGATGGGCTCCGGCGTGGTATTGGCGGCCTGCTGCACCGCGCCCGCATCCTCGGTATTGGTTTTGGCCGCATTGGGAAGGGTCTCGCTGGGCGCCTTGCCGTAGCGGATCTTTTCCTTCTTGCCGGGCTTCATCGTAGCCAGGTTTACCGGCTGCGCCTTCTTCTTATTGCCCTTCTGCGCCGGCGCGGCGGCTTCTACTGGAGGGGGCGCGGCTTGCGGCCCCTTCTGGCGGAAGGTGTGCGTGGTTTCGCGGAAGCGGGTGCGCTCCACTTTCTTCTTTTTCTTGGGCGCGGGCGGCGTATAGGCGCTATAAACAGGCTTGATCTGCTTGGGGCTGGCCCCGGTATCCGCGTAGCCCGGCGCGATTTCAACGTAGGCTTCCTCGCGCATCGTGGTCAGATAGGCGCGAATGGCCGGCTCCATCCTGCTCATATAGAAAGCTTCTTCCACCTGCTCCTGGACGTCTTTCAACGGCGGAACGCCGCCGGGGGTGTGTTGCAGCACTTTGAGGATGACGAAGCCCTGCCGGGTTTGAATGGGCTCAGTGAACTCGCCGGCCTTGAGCGGGAAGGTCTTTTCTTCGAGAACCTTGGCCAGGGCTCCGGGGCGAAACTGGCCCAGATCGCCGCCTTCGGCGGCCGTGGGGCCTTCGCTGAAGGAGCGCGCCAACTGGCTGAAGTCGCCGCCCGCGTGAAGCTTGGCCTCTATGTCGTCGGCCTTGGCCTTGGCCGCGGCCAGTGCTGCCGGATCGGGCTGCCCGTCCGCCGCGGCCGCGCCGGCGGAAACCAGAATCTCGCTCAGGTGCACGCTCTCCTGCTGCACGTATTCCTGCTTGTGCTGCTCATAGTAGCGCGCCAGCTCGCCGGGGGTGAACTGCAGCTTTTCGCCCACCTGCTGGCGCATCACCAGCTGGGTGATGATGCCGTTGCGGATGTTGGCCTTGAAATCCTCCCACGAGACGCCCTGGTCCTTGGCCGCCTTTTCCAGGTCTTCCATGGTTTCCAGGTTGTATTGCTTGCGGAGTTCGTTCAGCTTCTTGATCAACTCGGTGTCGCCGGTGATGCCCAGCTCCTTGCCCTTGGAGAGCCAGAGTTGCTGGTCGATCAGGCCGCGGAGCAGGTCCTTGTGGCTCTCGGCGATCTCCTGCATGGAGGAGCCGTGCTCGCGCGATTCCTGGTCCATTTCCTTCAAGGCGCGGTCGTAGTCCGAGCGCGTGATGATCTGGTCGTTTACGCGGGCGACGATCTCCTCCACCGTGGTGCCGCCGTAGGGGCTCGCCGGCGCGGCGGGATGCGATTGCGCGAAAGTGGAAGTTGCGAGCAGCAACGTGCCGAACACGAACGCCGCGGGAATGCGAAGACGAGTATGAGTCATAGGTTAGCGCACGGCAGGCGGCAAACCATCGCCACCTGATGCATAGACGCCATTGTAAATGCCTGGAGAGCAGGTGCGCGATGCGAGCAGTGAATCAGGGCGTGATTGGGGGCCGAATTCCGGCCGATTCCGGGCCGATTCAACCGCAAATCGTGAAATTCGGCGGGGAAAAGGCCGGATTGGGGGTTCGAGCTTTCCCAGGTCTTCCGCCGCGGCGGACGAGACCTGGGGCACCCAGTTTTCGGGCGCCCGGCCGCTTTTGTGCGGTAGCCGCAGGCCCTCCGCGGGGCGCCGCGGCTACCGGAATGGCCCCGCCGGCGTCAAAAGAACCGAGTGGTATACTTTAGCTCACGACTGCTTTTCCAGGGCCTGTTGAGCGGTTTTTCCTTGAACCCCTTAGCCTTGCCGGAATCGGGCAAGGCTCATTTTTATCGGGCGGCAATCCACCCGTGGATTTTCGCCCGCGCAATGGGAAAACCGCAAGGAGGCGCCTGCCGCATTTGCCGTCCGGAGGTTCCATCCGCCTATGACTCCTCGCGCCCGCCGCGCACTGTTCAGTGTCATCCTCTTTCTTGCCGTCTGCGCAGTAGCCGGCAGCATCCTGCAGGGCAGGGTGGGGGCTCAGTCTTCGGCTGACGAGAGCCAACTGCGCGACAGCCTCAAGTCGTTCACCAACGTCTACGCGCTGGTGGAGCAGAACTACGCCGAGCCCATCGACGGCGACAAGGCCGACATAGCCATCTACGACGGGGCGATTCCAGGCATGTTGAGGGTGCTCGATCCGCACTCCAATTTTTACGATCCCAAGGCCTATGCCAGGATGCGCGAGGACCAGCACGGCCGCTACTACGGCGTGGGCATGCTCATTCAGCAGCAGAACAACAAGGTTTACGTGGTCACGCCCTACGAGGGTACGCCTTCGTTCCGGGCCGGCATTCATCCCGGCGACATTATCTCCGCCGTGGACGGCAAAAGCGCCGAAGGCATGACCTCGGACCTGGTGGCCAAGGCGCTCAAGGGCCCCAAGGGCACGCACGTGCAGGTAGCGATGATCCGCGAGGGACAGCCCAAGCCGCTGGTCTTCGACCTGATCCGCGACGAGATTCCCCACCCCTCCGTGGACCTCAAGTATGAGATTCGTCCCGGCGTGGGCTACATTCACCTCAGCCAGTTCCAGGAGACCACGGCGCAGGAAGTGAATGAGGCCATCGACGGCTTCGGCGATTTGAAGGGCTTGGTCTTCGATCTGCGCGGCAACCCCGGCGGGCTGCTGAGCCAGGCGGTGGAGGTGTGCGACCACCTGCTCACCAAGGGGCAAAGCATCGTCTCGCAACGCGGTCGCGCCTATCCTGACCAGGTGTACACGGCCACCCACGGCAACGGCGGCAAGACCTTCCCCATCGTTGTGCTGGTGAACCACAATACGGCTTCGGCGGCGGAGATCGTCTCGGGCGCCTTGCAGGACCACGATCGCGCGCTGATTGTGGGCGAGACCACCTTTGGCAAGGGGCTGGTGCAGACGGTCTACAACACTCCCGACAACACCGGGCTGGCGTTGACCACCTATCACTATTACACGCCCTCCGGCCGGCTCATCCAGCGCAACTACGAAGGTGTGTCGCTGTACGACTACTACTACAACCACGCCGGAGCTCAACCCACCAACGCCACCAACCTCGAGGTCAAGATGACCGACGCGGGCCGTACGGTCTACGGCGGCGGCGGCATTACCCCCGACGAGAAGATCGAGAGCCCCAAGAGCAACCACTTCCAGGACGAGCTGCTGTATAAGGACGTCTTCTTTCACTTCGCTCCGGTTTATGTGGCCAACCACGCCGTGGACAAGAACTTCCAGGTGGATGACGCGGTGCTGGCCGACTTCAAAAGGTACCTGACCAGCCAGAATATCGACTGGACCGACGCCGACCTGGACGGGGTGATGGACTGGCTGAAGGTCAGCATCAAGGACAAGATCGTCACCATCCAGTTTGGGCAGTTGCAGGGGTTGCACACGCGGGCCGACTGGGACCCCATGATCCAGAAGGCGCTGACCTATCTGCCCGAGGCGCAGGCGCTCCAGAACAATGTTCAGAAGGTGCTCACGCAGAAGGCCGAGGCGCGGAATACGGCGCAGTAGGCGGCGGATCAATCAAAGGGGAAAAGGCCGTCCCCGCGGGGATGGCCTTTTTATTTGACTGGTTCAGGTGCATGCTGTGCCGCAAAAATTATGTGGATGCGGACGATTCGATTCGATCTTATCGCTGCAGCAGATCGATGGGTTTTGTGAAGTCGGTTACGCGGATGTGGGCGGCCAGGGATGGGTGTTGGCGCTGGAGGGCTAAAAACATCTCCCAGGCTACGCGGCGGTAACTGAAGTGGCCGGCGGGGGCGGAGCGGAGTTCGGCGATGTATTGGGCTTCGGCGAAGTCCATCTTGAAGAGAGAACGAATTTTTGTGGCCAGCGGGAGCAGGTAGAGAGCGGACTGGGCGGCTTCAGGGGCCTGACTGGCGGCGATTTGCGCGCTGGCGGCGTGGGCCTGTTTGATGGCGGAGATGAAATCGCCGCGGCAGTAGGCATCGATGAGGATGTCTATATAGCCGTCTTCGTCCGATGGGCCGAGATCGCCGCAGGTGGGGATTTCATAGCCGTGCAGGGTGGTGAAGGACTGGATGATCTGGGTGCAGCGGCGGTGACGGTGCATGTCGCGGAAGCCGCCGATGTCCATGAGGATGTCAAAGCGGAGAGCGGCTCCGGCGTGGAAGGCGCGAAGAGTTTCATCGTGCTTGCCGCGATGGCGAAGGCCAATCTCGATGATTTCGCTGATGCGCGCTTCGGGCAGCGCGGCGACCAGGTCTCGAATCTGGCGGTACGGGTGGTGGCTGGCGGAGTAAAGCAGCGTGGAGGCAAGCTCGACTTCGAGGCTCTCCGTGCGCTCAACGAGATCGACTAAGGGTGCATCGGCGATGGGCTGGCCGTCGACGAGTTCGGCGGCGGCCTGGGACAGATCGGCGCGGGTCTGGATTTCGTACTCGTTGGGCTGGGCGTATTTGACCAGGGTGGGCGCGGTGCGGACTTCGCGGGTGAGGAGCTGGGCGGCTTCGGCGGCCAGGGATGAAAAGCTTCCCTCGGGGGCTAAAGCCCCTTCTCCATATCCGGCACTTTGCGGCACGACTGAAGTCGTGCCCTGATACAAAGCCTCCGCTGCTTTGAGTTTTTCAACCAGCGCGGCGCCGGCCTTGCCATTGACGATCCAGGCGGGGCCGGTGGCGGCTTCGCGGAGTTTGAGGCCCAGGTCGCGGACCTCCGCGGCGGGGTGGGAGAGCAGGCGCGAGACCTGGTTCTCAAGCGTGCGGGCGTTGACGATCTGGCCCAGGGAGGTGTTGGTGGCCAGCGGCAGCAGAAAGCGGGCTACGTCGAAGGCGCGGGCTTTGAGGGTGCGCTCGTATGCCTCGGGCTTGAGGGTCTCGGGACGGTCAACTTGCCGGCGAAAGGATTGATAAACGGCCGCAGTAACGCGCTCATAGGCGGCGAAGAGATTTTCTACGGTTTTGGCGTAAAGCTGCCCGGAGGTTGAATCCTGCCCAAAATCCGGGAAATACCAGCCGGACTTGAGGAAGTTCTGATAGCGGGTGGAGCGTTCCTGGCCGTCCCAGCGCTGCTCGTCGACCAGCACGATGGCGGCCAGCAGGCTGAGCCGTTCGACGGCGAAGGCGATGTGGGCCAGGTCGGCGATGGAGCGGTGGCCGTATTGGAAGTAGAAGGTGTTGAGGAACTGCTCGGCGCGCTGGGCGCTGATTTCAGTGAGCGACTCGCGCATGGAGAGCGCGGAGCGGGAGTATTTGGCCATGGCGTAGGCCAGAACCTCGGGCTCGGCGCCGTGGACGGCGAAAACCTCGGTTTGGTTGCGGGCGCCGGAGGGGAGAAAAGATTCACTGGACATTGCTAAGGGCTCGCGAACAGAATACGGCATGAGGGGCGAGTCGAGGTTTGCACATTCGGCAACCCTCTGCAGGTCGCGGAGCTGGCAGAGCCGGAGAGACGGGATCTGCGCGAGTGGGCGCACAGGAGCAGGCAATGCAAAAGTATTTGATACGGACGCCGCACAAGCCGCGGCCATTGCCCTCGGGCCCCTGGAGAATGACCCAGCGGTGGAACGACCTCCTGTTTGCGCACTGGCCGGTTGCGGCGGCAGCCATCGGGGCGCTGCTGCCCGAGGGACTGGAGGCGGATACCTTTCAGGGCTCGGCGTGGCTGGGGGTGGTGCCGTTCTGGCTGGACCGCATCAAGGTCCGCGGCGTGCCGCCCATCCCCGGAGCGCGCAGCTTTCCCGATCTCAATTTGCGCACCTATGTCCGCGATCAGCAGACCGGAACCCCGGGCGTGTATTTCTTCTCGCTGGATGCCAGCAACCTGCTGGCCGTGGCGGCGGCGCACGCCTTCTTTCACCTCCCCTGCCACTGGGCCGAGATGCGGCTGGAGCAGCGCTCGGAGCGGGAGTTCTCGTTCTATAGCCGAAGGCGGTTTTCGAGCAAGCCGGTGATCTTCAAGGCGCGCTACCGGGGGTTGGGGCCGACGCGGAAGCTGGCCGAGGGCCGCGCCGGGACGCTGGAGTATTTTTTGATGGAGCGCTCCTGCCTGTTTACGCGCAACCAGGCGGGGCAAGCCGTGCGGGCCAACCTGCACCACGTTCCCTGGCCTCTGGAAGAGGCCGAGGCGGAGATCGAGCGCAACGACCTGGCGGCGTCGATCGGGATTCAGTTGCCGGACCAGGAGCCGGTGCTGCACTACTCGCGGCGGCTGGCGGTCTATATCTGGCCGGCGGAGCTGGTCCGCCCGGTGCTGGCGGGGCGTCCGGTGACGGTGGCGGCGACGCCGTCGATGTAAAAAACAGCTATCGGCTTCCAGCTTCCAGCCGCTAGGTGAAGTCCCAGGGTCCCCTGCAAGCTTTTCCGCTCGCCGCGGCGAGTAAATCCCTGACTGCTGCACATCTATAATGGGTACGGAAAGGGCACGGAGTTGCGTGCGCGGGGGTCGAAGAGGGATATGGCGGATTTGCAGGGAAGAATTGCGCTGGTTACCGGAGCGGCGCAGGGCATCGGACGCGCGATTGCGCTTGAACTGTCGAAGTCCGGAGCGACTCTGGCGCTGGCCGATATCAACGAGGTCAAACTGGCCCAGGTTGCTGCGGAGATTGAAGCGGCCGGAGGCCAGGCGGCAGCCTTTCGGATTGATGTCTCCAATGAGGAGTCGATCGAGGCCGGGGCCAAAGCGGTGCTCGAACGCTTCGGCAAGGTCGAGATCCTGGTCAACAACGCCGGCATCACCCGCGATAGGCTGATGCTCAGGATGAAGCGCGCCGACTGGGATCTGGTTCTGGATATCAACCTGACCGGTGCGTTTCTGCTCACGCAGGCGCTGCTGAGTCCGATGCTCAAGAACCGCTGGGGGCGGATTGTGAACATGGCCAGCGTGGTGGGCCGCGCCGGCCAGGCGGGCCAGGTGAACTATGCTGCCTCGAAGGCAGGCTTGATCGGGCTTACGCGGTCGATGGCGCGCGAGTTCGCCTCGCGGGGGATCACCGTGAACGCCGTGGCGCCGGGCTTCATTGAGACGCCCATGACCGCGGTGCTGACCGAGGAGCAGAGCGCGGCGATGCTGGCGCAGATTCCGCTGGGCCGGCGCGGAACGGACCGCGATATTGCCCAGGCGGTCAGGTTTCTGGCCTCCGATGACGCCTCCTACATTACCGGCCACGTGCTGGACGTGAACGGCGGGATGTTCATGGGCGGCTGATCGCCTTTGAGGCGCGGCTCTTGAAATTGTCGCAATCGCCAACATTCCTTCAAGTTATGCCTGCGGCCAACCGATGAACATTCCGGGATGGTACGCATGGCGACCTTGGCTACACCGGCCACGAATCCCGCGGCTGACCTGCCCGAGCTGGCAAGCGGACTGCGCTATGTGGCGCGCCAGCCTATTATGGACCTGCGCGGCAGGGTGCATGGATACGAATTGCTCTTCCGGGCCGGCCCGGAGGCGGTCTTCCGCGGAGACGGCAACCTGGCCACCCGCACCATGCTCGACAATACTGTCATCTATGGGCTGGAGAGATTGACGGGCGGGCTGCCCGCCTTTGTGAACTGCACCAGGGAGTCGCTGACCGAGGACCTGGTCCATATTCTGCCGCCCGGCATGACGGTTCTGGAGATACTGGAAAATATCGAGCCCACGCCCGACTTGATTGCTACCTGCCGCAAGCTGAAGGCTTCGGGATTCCGGCTGGCGCTGGACGATTTCACCTGGAAGCCGAATCTCGAGCCGCTGGTGGAGCTGGCCGACTACATCAAGGTGGATTTTGCCCAGACCGGCGCCCAAGAGCGGCAGAGTCTGCTGAGACGGCTGAGCGTGGTGACGGTGGCGCTGGTTGCGGAGAAGATCGAAACGCAGCAGCAGTTCAGGCAGGCCTGCCTGGAGGGCTTCACGCTCTTTCAGGGGTTCTATTTCTGCCGCCCCATGCTGCTGGAGAACCGCAAGGTGCCCGTCAATCGGCTCTCCCACATCGAGATTCTGCAACTGTTGCGGGACGACCCCATCGATCTGCGCAAGTTGACCCGGCTGGTGAAGCGCGATGCCTCGCTGACCTACCGGCTGCTGCGGCTGGTCAACTCGGCGATGTACGCGATGCGCCAGGAGATTCGTTCCATCCATTCGGCGCTGGTCGCCGTGGGCGAGGAAACCTTCCGGCGTATCGCCACGTTGGCAATTACCAGCGAACTCAATGCCGGCCGGCCGCCGGAGATTCTGCGCATGGCCTTTGTACGCGGACGATTCTGCGAACTGGCTGCCGGGCTGTGTGCGCTGGACCCCACCGAGCAGTATCTGCTGGGATTGATGAGCCTGCTGCCGGCTATGTTGCGCCTGCCCATGGAAGAACTGGCCCCGGCGCTGCCGCTGCGCGATGAGATTCGTCAGGCGCTCCAAGGCGCGGCCAACCCCGAACGCAGTCTGTTGCAATGGCTGGAGTGCCACGAGCACGGAGATTGGGCGTTGTGCGATGTGGTGGTTGAAGCCAACGAGTTGAACGAGGATCAGGTGATCCGCTGCTATGTTGAGGCAGTGGCGTGGGCTGAAGAGGTGCTTCGTTCCGTCGCCTGAGCCGGTGAAAGAGTGGCTGCCATCACTGGCGACGGCAGCCGTGTTCAATTACCTGGCGAGCGCCTTGGGCGCATTGATGCGCACCAGCAGCACGTCGTGACTGGCCAGCTCCAGTGGCTCATTGTCGGTCAGCTTCACGCTCTTGCCGGTCCATAAATCCTTGCCCGTTTGCGTTCCTGCCAGGCCGAGTTTGCTCAGATTCAGATGGAAGGGATGGGTGGAGTAGCGATTGTCGCCGGCGTTGAGGACGGCGATGGCCATTGCGCCGCGGGCCAGATGCCGGGTCCAGACATCGACCTCGCCGTCGCTATAGGCGCGCGAGGCCTGCCTGCCCAGCGGGTCCTGGTCGATGGCGATGACGTCGCGGTTGGTGAGGATGGCGTTGATCTCCGGCTTCATGTTGGGCAGGTCGTTGCCGGCCAGCAGGGGCGCGGCCAGCATGGCCCACATGGAAAAGTGCAAACGGTTTTCAGCCAGCGTGAGCTTGCCGTTGCCCACTTCCAGCATGTCGGGATCGTTCCAGTGGCCGGGGCGGGCATATTTTTCCAAACCCGCCTGCTCGTTCAGGATGACGTACATGCGGTCCCAGTGGGGCGAAATATCTCCGGTTGTCCGCCACAGGTTGCCGCCGGCAGAGGGCGCCCACTCCCAGGAAGCATCCATGCCGTACTGGCAGAAGGAGTATACGATGGGCCGCCCGGTGGCCTTGAGCGCCTTGTCCATCTTGGCGTAGGCGGCGCGCATCATGCGCATCTGCTCGGCCTTGTCGTTGGGCGCCTGCTTCTCCATCACATCTTCGATAAAGCTGCAC
>JBEKGY010000013.1:0-75544 GCA_050012555.1 Occallatibacter sp. | reverse complement strand
AATCGGCCCAACAGCGTGGTTGAACCCCGCACGCCCTCGACTCTCGACTCAACCGGGGCCTACCGCTCCATCACACCCCGATGCCGGACCTTCTGGAATTCAGCTACTTGCACCACGGGCTGTTAGCCTGTCACTCGCCTCTCTTTGTCCTCGGCCAGTCAATCCGCCAGCGTTCTCCGGCCACGGGAGCCCAGAAAAGCCGCTTGTACGGCGTCTCTCGCGCATGATGGTAGAGAACGGCGGTGCGTTCGTAGAATCCTCTCGTGTGCCACGAATCGCTGAACTTGAACAAGTGGTAGTCGAGGTGGTGACAGAACTCGTGGCACAGTGTGCTCAGAAATGTCCCAAACGATGTGATTTCTTTCTTTCTCGCAGTTCGCATCCACAACCGTATCAGCGTCGTCTTGGGGTCATAGTCGCCGAACAATTCGGTTACCCATTCGCGGCCTTTAAGCGGTCGCGCTGTCAGCACCCGGACGCCGCACTTTGGGACTTGATAGAAGAGAGAGGTTTGTGAAAGGAACTCCGCACAAGCAACTCGAACCTCCGATGTCTTGCCCGTCTGCATGGCTGCTTCAATGTTTTTCGCAATCTCAGGCAGCAACTGTGCGTCCTGTGGAAGGTCAAGGGTCTTGATGCGGTCGCTCTCAAAGAATCCTGTCCGGTCTTTGCTTCGAGGAGGGGTATCGGTAAACATGGCGGACTCTTGTGCCAATTATCGCAGCACTGCCTCTGCGTAGGTGGCGCTTCGAAAAGGATGGACGGGACGGCGACGAACAAGCCGCCTACGCCGTGGTGGCGTGGCTGTAACTTGCCCTGCCCATAGGGCTGCGTGTGCTTCCGTGCGTACACCGGATGACGCCCCGGTGCTATATTAGGGAACGGGAGAATAGCACCATGGGCATAGTCAACTTTATTGCAGAAATCGACGCCGAGATTACCCGGCTTGAACATGCACGTACCTTGCTGTCAGCAGCCGCGTCACCGGCAGCGAAGAAGAGAGGCCGTCCGGCATGGGCAGTGAAAGCTGTTACCGCCAAACCGGTGAAGAAGAAGCGGAAGCTTTCGCCAGAAGGCCGGGCTAGGATTGTGGCAGCGGCCAAAGCACGTTGGGCAAAAGCGAGGGCTGCGAACAAGTAGGCGAGATAGACGCCGGGCTCAATAGGCGGTAGTCTTGCCCGACCGCCTAATGAGCCCTGCTTCACCCGCATTCGCGGCTACTCGGCCTCGGCGGCAATGAGGCCGCGCCGGTATCGCTCAAAGGCTCCCGGCGTGGTGGAGTGTTGCGAGTTTGCATCGGACAGCACCCTTCCGGCGAACTGAACGACCGACCGATTCGAGATGTGGAAGGTTGGATTCATGGTCGGCAGCGACCACTGCTCTGACACCAGAGCGTACTACTTCCTGTCATCGGGGAGCACCAGATACCAAACCAAAGACCTTTCAACTTGCTCAGATAGGAAATTGAGTTCGATTGGCAGCAACGGTTTAATCGCATCTATTTCTTTTTGCAATGAACATCTCACTTTTTCGCGAACACTCCGCTTTCTCGACAGTCGGCGTTCTATCCAGACGACCGCTGTCACTAGCACAATTAGCGTGATTACCACAGCCGTTCTTCGCAAATCCGAGAAGACAAGTGCAGCCACTAAGCCTAGAAAGATGAACAAGAGCGGTCCACCAGCGTCTTCAATGAAGCCATCGACCACATCATCAGCAGTATAAATCGATGCAATCGTCTCACGTTTAGCAACAATTTCCCTTACAACTTCTTCTTCGCGTGAAGTCAGATTCAGTTCTGAAAGCCATTGACTCACTGCCTTGTGAACGGCTTGAGAGGGTGTGACTAGTTCCAATTTAGCCATTTCGAGGATTAGCCGTTCGGTTTCTACATCGATGATTCGAATCGACATTCGTCTCTCCTAAACATGACCTCGACAGTCACCAAGTGATGTTGACTACTACTCTACACCGCATTAAAGACGCTCCTCCTAGCCCTCCGATGGGGTCAGTCCGGCCGGATGGCCTATAATCCGGGCGGGAGGAACGCAGAATGTCCATTAAGACGAAAGTTAAGAAGACTGGAGAATTCTTTCAAGCAACTACCAACGTGGGGCCAAATAAGGACATCGACCGCGATGCCTTTTCGCCCTTAGACTCGAATACCTTCTATGCTGGTCATCTCTTTCCCGGCTCTATCGATGGAAGTTCGCAATATGTTGAATTCAGTGAAGCGGTCCCCGCAGTCATCCACGGAAGCGAGTTGGAGGAAGAGACTGGCGGTGTGCTTTTGGTCAGATTCTGAACAGCAACGCACTAAGAGGACATCACCGGAATTGGCTTGCACTGGTTGAATGCCTTATACTCTTCGGACTGCGGTTTTGCCTTCATGGAGTACATTTTATGCCTACCATTCGGTTTGCGGGAAAGATTTCCCCTCCACCTCCAGTACACTTATTCTCTGATGTGATTCCGTTTTCTATATGGGAAATGCCAGATATTGGACCCGTAAAGATAACGCTGGTAATCAAGCAGTCCATCGTCCAAATTATCTGCGAGCTTGCACACTACGAGGACGCTTACCTACCTGCTCTTTTTAAACACGCTCTCGCTTTTGCACGCTGTTGCGTGGACATGGCGTCTTTTGCTACTGGCTTGGGATGCATGCTAGTTATCGATGGCGTGCAAAAGCCCGATGGAAGAGTTGAGGCATTATTGTTCACGCATCCCTATCTCGCCGATAAATGCACCGCCTATCGAATGGCAGGAACAACGGAGGGAGACAAACAGAATTTCTCTGAAATGATCAATCTAATCGCGCGAGACCCCGCCTTGTTTCTTGCGCTTAATGACCTCGTTTCTTCGTTGACAAATACCGACCTAGCCGCAATAAATTGCGGACGGGTTTTGGACGGCCTGAGAAAAATTGTGGCGCCTTCATTAGACGCAAAGAATGGATGGCCCGTGCTACGGATGATAGTAAATGCCGATGAAAAGTATATGCAGTGGGTTAGCGATCTCTCGACTAATCCACGTCACGGGGATCGTTCTTGGATAGGCTCTGCCATTGTCGAGGCGGTGACAAGAACATGGATCGTATTCAACCGATTTCTGGAATATCGGAAGCGGGGCAATCAGTCTCTACCCTTGGGAGATTTTCCTATGCTCGTCGGTTGATTCCCATAGCAATTTGGGAGTCTGGGCAAGAACAAAAAGAGCCCGGCCAAATCTCTCTGACCGGGGCTTCAGGATCCATTTCCAATACTTAAGACTCAGCGATATTTTATTCCTTCTTTTCACGCTCCTGCAGTACACCCTCAGCGTGCGAACTTTTCACGGTGAGCTCCAGCAACTGGGAAAGACGATGATTGATTTCTACCTTGATTTGGATCAGTTGTTGATAGTTTCTGTAACCAAAATATGCTGCCGCAAGTGCCGCCACTCCGGAAATAAGTGTAGGGATAGTGGAGACCATGGTTAATAGAGTATTTCCGTTCATAATGTAGTCTCTTTCTACCTTACAAGTTCGTAGGTATAGTTTGATTCAGTCTCAGCCAGTGTTGCGATTAGTGCGCCCATAGACATTCCTGCTGTAGCTCCCTGACCACCGTATGCTGCAATGATTATTTGATCTACAGGAGCAGGATCAATGAGCAGTGAACAGACGATTATTCTCGGGTTTTGCTTCGCTGCTGCTATCTGATGTGTGTTGCAGAGTATCTGGCACAACGCTGAGCCGCCCTCAGTAGCTGGAAAGTTGGCACAGTGCCACCCAACCCCATACGCAGCGGCAACGGGTGCCATCATTCCTATTAGCTCGTCAGTATAGAACGGTGTAAATATCCATCGTGCTTGCATAATTCTCCTCAGCTTAAGGGGGCATTCCCGTTGTGTATCAGCAGATGGTCGCCGATGTAGAAATTGTGGTCGTTGTCCACACCGGCATCGACGGTAATCATGACCTTGATGCCCTTGTCACCATTGAATTGCCACAGAATCCCGCACGACCTCGATACGTTTCTGTAGCCGAGTGAATTCCTCACACTTTCTCAGGTCTGCCAGAAAGCCTATCGGGGGAGGCGAGGGGCTTTCGCCTGCTGGAATGCCTATCGAAATAATCTTACGTGGAGTGAGTAGTATAGGACAGTTGGCAGCTTGGCAGAGGGGTATCCTCTTCGCCATGGCCTCCGGGGAGATGAGCGAAGCCGAGTTTGTCTCCTTCCTGAACAACAGCCTACGCCTAATGGCCGCCAATAGTGCGAACAACTCCGTTCACTACATCTGTATGGATTGGCGCCACGCGGGAGACCTCATTGCTGCCGGCAAGCAGAACTACGACGAGTTCCTGAACATGTGCGTGTGGGTCAAGGACAACGGCGGCATGGGAAGCTTCTATCGCTCCCGGCACGAGCTGGTCCTGGTCTTCCGCAAGGGCAAAGGTCCTCATCGGAACAACATCCAACTCGGCCAGTTCGGCCGGAACCGGACGAACGTCTGGGAATACCCGGGAATTCACACCCTCTCTAAGCAGGGCGAGGAAGGAAACCTTCTGGCCTTGCACCCCACGGTGAAGCCGGTGGCTATGGTCGCCGATGCCATCCTCGACTGCTCGGCGCGAGGGGAGGTAGTACTCGATGCCTTTCTTGGCTCGGGAACAACCCTCATGGCTGCCGAGAGGGTGGGGCGCATCTGCTGCGGAATTGAGATTGATCCTATCTACGTTGATGTTGCGATTCGCCGCTGGCAGAACTACACGGGCGACACAGCCGTGCACGCCCTCACGGGTAAGCACTTTGACGAAGTTGCTGCATTGAAGGAGGCAGTCAATGTCTAAAGACGAACTTCCGTACGAAGTTGGTTACGGCAAGCCCCCTCAGTTTGGAAAATTCACGAAAGGTCATTCTGGAAATCCGAAGGGTAGACCCAAGGGTTCGAAAAACTTCGCCACCGTCGTGCTGCGGGAGTGTCGCCAGCGTGTCAGGGTAAACGGCCCTCGCGGAACCCGCACGGTAACCAAGCTCGAGGCAGCCGTGATGCAAATAGGAAACCAGGCAGCGCAGGGAGAGCTGCGCGCTGCGCGGGAGCTCTTTTCCCTGGTCCAGCGGTCGGAGGATTCGGTCAATTCAGAAGCGGCGCCGCTTTCTCCCCACGAGATGGATCAGCTCGTGTTGCAAACCATTCGGCGACGCATGGAAAGCGTGAAAACTGAGCCAGCATCTACCAGCGAAACCGTATCCGAGAAGGAATAGGAATGAGCACAGCGGCACAATTGTCATTCGAGGAATACAGAGTCTTGCTCCGCAACGACTTCATGAGCTTCATAGAGCGCTCATTTTATGAACTCAACCCGCAAGCAAACTTCCTGGCCGGCCAATACATCGAACTGGTAGCTGCAGCTCTCGAGAAATGCCGCACCGGGAAGACAAAGCGGCTGATTCTCAACCTGCCCCCGCGGACCTTGAAATCACACGCCGCTAGCGTGGCGTTCCCGGCGTGGTTACTTGGGCACGATCCCTCAAAGCAGATCATCTGCGCAAGCTATGGTCAGGATCTGGCCGATAAGCACGCAAGAGACTGCCGAACCCTGATGAGCAGTTCCTTCTTTCACGGTCTCTTCCCGCGGACAGCTTTATCGCCGGAAAAGCTTTCTGTGAATGACTTTTTAACCACAGCTCAGGGATTTCGCATGTCGACCTCGGTCAACGGCGTCCTCACTGGCCGCGGCGCAGACATCATCATCCTCGACGACATCCTGAAGCCTGACGATGCGTTGTCCGAGACGCGGCGCCGGGCGGCAAACGACTGGTACTTCAACACCCTTTTGAGCCGGTTGAACAGCAAGGAGAACGGCATCATCATTATCGTCATGCAGAGACTGCGCCAGGAAGACCTGGTCGGAGAAGTAATGGAACGAGAGCACTGGGAAGTGCCTTCTCTCCCAGCTATTGCGCAGCACGATGAGTACTACCCCATCGAGGGGTCTCTCTGGAACAGCGCCTTTACGCGCAAGGCAGGAGAGGCCTTGCACCCGGAACGTGACTCGGTTGCGACCTACGAGGCGATCCGTGAAACCGTTGGTGAGTACAACTTTCAGAGCCAATATCAGCAGAGCCCGGTGCCGCTTGAGGGCGGGCTGATTAAGAGGGAATGGCTCCAATACTACGAGCCAGAAGAAAAGCCGGCGCGCTTTGCATACATCCTGCAAAGCTGGGATACGGCCAACAAGGTAGGCGAGATGAATGATTTCAGTGTCTGCACCACCTGGGGAATCTACGACAAGCACTTCTACCTGCTCCATGTGTACCGAAAGAGGCGGACGTATCCAGAGCTCAAGCGCGCCGTCGCCGAGCTGTGGAAGAAGTTCAATCCGAGCAAACTGCGGTGCGAAGAGCAAGATACGTGTCAGCCGTTCCAACCGGAGTACGGGCGGAACGGCGTACTCACGGGGTGCCCTCTACAAAATCCTGCAGAACCGAATCTATCTGGGTGAGATCCCGCACAAGGGGCAATCGTATCCGGGAGAGCACTCGCCCATTGTCGATCGGGAACTGTGGGATAGAGTAAGGAAACTGATGAGCGAAAACGTCCGTTCCCGCCGCCATGGCATCAACGCCAGCGCCCCCAGTCTCCTTCGCGGCTTGCTCTACGACGAAGACGGGAACCGCTTCACTCCGTCCCATGCGGTTAAACGAGGGAAGCGGTACCGGTACTACATATCGCAGAGGGTCATCAAGGATGCAGCCACGCCCTTGCTCCAGCCCGGCAGAATCCCGGCGCGAGAGCTGGAAAAAGTAGTCTTAAACGAGCTGAAAAGCTTCTTCTCATCTGCGGATCAGGTCGTCAGCGCACTAGCTCTGCCCGACGATGATCTTGTGATGACCCAAAAGCTGATTGAGTCTGCTGCATGGTACGCAAAGCGTCTGGATGAGAATTCGAATTCGAGTCTTAGTGAAATGTTCGAAACGATCGTGGCCCGTATCATTGTCCATCAAGAATCGGTCGAAATTCAACTCGATAGGGCCAAATTGTGCGCGCAGCTTCTCGGGTCTCACCACACCGATCCTCAGGCGCAGAACGCAACGAAGGACCTCAACCAGGAGCCAATCACCTTGACGATTGAGACAAAACTGAAGCGTTGCGGGGGCGAAATGCGACTGGTCATTCCGTCGCAGTCAGCGGACCGGGCTCCGGGCAATGCGGTGCCAGCATTGGTTAAGGCCATTGGCCGCGCGCACGAGTGGGTGCGATCGATCGTTGCTGGAGAATACAAGGATCAACGGGCGATCGCCGCAGCGACCGGCCTCAATGAGCGCTACGTCAGCCGGATCATCCAGAGCGCGTTCCTGGCGCCTGAGATCGTGGAAGCAATCGTCAAAGGTCGGCAGACACCAGAGATCACGTTTGCGGTACTACTCGACGAAGTCCCGCTCAGCTGGACAGAGCAGAACGCGAGATTATCAATGGTCGATGAGAAATAGACATCCCGCTGCGCGAGTGGACTTTCAAGTTCTCAGCACCAGTCTCTCTCGTCGTAACGTTTACAAAAACCATTGAGCAATCCAAGAGAATCTAATGGCTGGCTAGACCTTCCTCAAATCTTCGGCGATCAGGGCGAATTCATCTAGTGCGGCTTGCAGATCCTCTACGATCTCGGCGGCGATTACGTCGGGAGCGGGAAGATTGGCGGCGTCCTCCAGGCTGTCGTCCTTGAGCCAGAAAATATCCAGGCTGGCTTTGTCGCGTTTGACCAGGTCGTCGTAGTCAAAGGCGTGGAAGCGCTCCTCTCCTTGCGCTTGTGGCGATTTTCGGCGTGGTAGCACGCTACAAAATCATCCAGGTTCTCACGGCGCAATGGGTTTGTCTTCAGTGTGAAGTGCTCGTTGGTGCGGAAGTCGTAGATCCACAGCTTCTTGGTCCAGGGCTTCTCGCTGGCAATGCGGCGGTCGAAAAAGAGCACATTCGCCTTGACCCCCTGCGCGTAGAAGATGCCCGTGGGCAGGCGCAGCAGCGTGTGCACATCGCAATCGTGTAACAGGCGCCGGCGAATCAGCTCGCCCGCGCCGCCCTCAAAGAGCACGTTGTCCGGCACCACCACCGCGGCGCGGCCGTCGATCTTCAATATCGAGCGCACGTGCTGCACAAAGTTGAGCTGCTTGTTGCTTGTCGTCGCCCAGAAGTCTTCGCGGACAATCGTCAGCGTCTCGCGTTGCTCGTCGCCGTCCTCGCCAATCACGGTGATGCTGGACTTCTTGCCGAAAGGGGGATTGGTGAGCACCATTTCATATTCAACCGAGCCTTTGCTGCTGAGCGCATCGCGCACGACGACTGACTCTTCGCCACCCGTACCATGCAAAAACAAATTCATGGCACAAAGCCGCGCGGCTCCGTCTACGATCTCAATTCCGGAGAGCGCCTTTTCCTTAAGGAAGCGCTTCTGGTCCTTGTCCAGCGTGTAGTGGTTGCTGATGTAGTCGTGTACGGCAAGCAGAAAGCCGCCCGTCCCGCAGGCAGGGTCATGGATAAGCTGTCCCGGCTCGGGACGCATCACATCCACAATGGCCTGAATCAGCGCACGCGGGGTGAAGTACTGGCCGGCGCCGCCCTTCACGTCGGCGGCGTTCTTTTCGAGCAGCCCTTCGTAGGCGTCGCCTTTCACGTCCACGCCCAGTGTGGTCCACTGCTCGCGGCCGATCAGATCGCTGATCAGCCGCTTCAGCTTGGCAGGGTCCTGGATGCGGTTCTGCGCCTTGCGGAAGATGGTGCCCAACATGCCGGGCTTCTTGCCCAGTTCGACAAGGATGTGACGGTAGTGCGTGTCCAGATCGTCGCCGTCGAGCCGCTCAAGACTTTGCCAGTCCAGCGCGCGGGGAATCAGCGCGGTGCGGTCCGGGAACAGCTTCTGCCGCTCGTCGGCCATCTTGAGGAAGAGCAGAAAGGTGAGCTGCTCGATGTAGTCCTGATACGACAGGCCGTCATCGCGCAGGATATTGCAGTAGTTCCAGAGCTTTTGGACGATGGCGTTGCTGGTCATTGGGTCACGTAATCCAATCCGGGCTGGCCGCCCTGGCACTTGGGGCATTTCCGCTCAAAGATGTCGCTGCCGTTGGCTCCGTAGACCTGGCCACAGATCACGCAACCAAGCTGATAAACGGACTGGCCCTTGTCTGTGCCGGGTAGGTGGGTGTTGCGAATGACAACCTGACTGTTGCGGTTCACATAGCCGGGCTGGGTAGTCTTGCCTTTAAGCATGCGCTGGCTCCTTCCGGCTGCGGCGGGCCGGTCTTTGCGTGACAGATGTGCTGCGTTCGGTGCGAATGCGTTCGAGCAATATGGAGGCGGGTTCATCGGTTGGGTCCTGGGGGACGAGTTGGCCTGTGAATGCACTCCTCAGTACGGATTGGCGGAGATGTGACGCTCGGTCCATCTGCTGGAAAACGATGCCTTCGAGATGGTCGATTACCGTTAGCATTTTTGAAAGCTCAGAGAATATCCGCTCTTGTTCCGCTTCCGGGGGCAAACTAACCAGAAGTCCTGACAAGATGGTGAGGTTCAGGAACGGCCTCGTGCTTCCCTTGCATAGATCCTCTAACTGGGCAGCAACCGTTCCGCTACCCTTAAGATTCACGACGACCCACTCTGCGATCCCCGACAACGGAAGGGTCCTGATTCGCATCAGGTTCGTAGACATAATCAGACGGCCTTGATCCGCGCCAATTACGCATGCTTCGCCAACTGTACCTGACCTCGATACAACGATGTCGTTTGGGTTGATTTCGTAACGTTGCAGTTCGGACGCCTTTGATTCGTCGAGAAAGAACCAGTTGCCTCGCACGAATCCGGCTTTAGTAATGTTCGGAATCCCAACTACCGGTATACCGAGTTCCCGATGGTCGGACTTTCCAATCAGCGTCCCAAACGGGCCGGTCACCATCCCGTTGTTTGCGACCGTGAGCTGTTCTATCGTCGACCAGGCCCACCCCTCAGGCAGCTCAGACCGGTTGGAGGTGTCGGGGGCGGAGGGTTCTTTGTACTTCTGTTTCCAGTGGTCATCTTTGTGAGGCTTGCCAGAGGCTTGCATCTTGGCAAGGGGATCGGCTTCCCAGCGGGCACGGCGCTCGCGGAGGATGCGCTGGAGCAGCTTGTCTGCCGGTTCGTAGTCGCGACCTTCCTTGCGGGCGAGTTCGGCTTCAGTGGGAACCAGGCGCCCCTCGCAGGCAGCCTTGAGGACCGAGGCGCGGTACCGCTTCAGATTGGCCTGCGCCCGCTTCAGAGCAGCCGTCGCCGCATCCAGCCGCGTGAACTGCTTCTCGATCTCGGCAACGATCCGAGGCTGCTCGTTGCTAGGAGCGAGGACAAACGGATGCTCCTTGAGTTGTTGAGATGAAACGGCACTGAAAGTCGACCCGGTGGCAACAGAGGCCAGTCGTTGCTCAGTCGCTCTTATCTGGTACAGCACGAATCTCGTCTCTACCCCATTCAAGGGGCGCAATGCGGCCAAGCCTCGGCCGATACAGCAGGTTTCACTCGCCAAATTTGTCGGCCCGACGGGCGCCCGAACGGAGATAAGAACATCCCCGGCGATTGCAGTTTTCGTGGGTTCAGTACACCATTTTCTCGGCGTTGGGAAGAGATCATTGAACTCAGCTTTTCCTTGATAGAAAGGGAGTCCAATGCCCTCTTCGTTGTACGTCTCTCCAGGGGGTGATTGTCCAGAGATGACAGCGCAACATTCTTCCAAAGTGCAGATTGCCCACCCCTTCGGCAGTTCGCTCATGCCGCCAGCACCTCATTGAGTTCGTTAAGCAGCGGGAGGAAGCGGTCTCCGAAGATTTGTTGAGCGCGGCCGAGACCACCCCAGCGGGAGAAGGGATCAAGTTCGAGGTCTTCCGGCTCTACCGCGAGCGAAGATGCGATGTGGTCGCGGATGGCTTCAAGCCAGCGAAGCTGATCCGGGCGGAACTCTGTGCCGGCGCTCTGCTGCTGCTGGAGCCATGCGGCAAAGCGAGACTCGGCCTCGGCACGGCGGGGCATGAGTTGGTCCTTTTGCTTGAGGGCGAAGCGGACGAGGTTGACCAGGTCGGCGGCTACCTCAGTTCGACTGCCGTGGACGTGCGCGGCATCGATACGCTCATAGGCGCGCCAGAGCTGATCGGGGCTGAGGTGCGGGCTGCCGTCGATTGGCTTCTCAATAAGGTTGGCCAGCGCCTTGACCTGCTTGAGCGACAGGCCCACGGCGTAGGGCTTGCTATAGAGGATTTGCAGCACTTCGATCTCGTCCCGGTGGTCGCGGAGGAACTGCTCAAAAGTTTGCACCATGCGCACGGCTCGTTCGCGAACCACTTCCGCGGGGCCGGCTTCAAGGAGTTGGTCTTGGTTGACCGTGTCGATGATCTGCTCGTAACTTTTCTTGATTCCAAGGATGAGGTTGCGCAGGGCAGGATTGGCGGCCAGCGGTTTGGCGGCCTGATTGAGAAGCAACTTTCGGGCCTGCGTGAGTTCCTCCTCATTTGGCTCAACGTCGGAAGGAAGGTGGACGGCGGCCCGGGCGGCCTCGATATGCCGGTCGGGGTCAAGTGCCTGGACGATGTCGCCGGCGATGCTGGCGAGCGACTGTCCTTTGGCGGTTTCGGTAAGCGCGGTGCGGTCGTTGGGTGTAAGCTCGCGGTCGAGGCGGGCGAGGCGCGCGGCGATAGAACTGAGCACGTCGGGCTCGCGGTTGCCGAAGGTAACCAATTCGAAGAGCTTTTCCAGGCTGACGTTGCGCTTGCGTTCGAGCGGTTGCGTGTCCTGCATCTTCTCCGGCTCAAGGCCCACGGCGTCAATGATGACGAAGTGGTCCTTAGATCGGCCGTCCGGGGTTACGTTTTGCAATTCGGTTGGGGTGACGATGCGGGCGCCGCGGCCTTTCATTTGCTCGAACATGGTGCGGCTCTTGACGGCCCGCATGAAAAAGACAATTTCGAGCGGGCGAATGTCGGTCCCGGTGGCGATCATGTCAACGGTGACGGCGATGCGGGGATTGTAGGCGGTGCGGAACTGGCTCAGGAGGTCTTCAGGCTTGATGTTTGAGGAGACCCATTCATCCACCTCGTACTCGTTGCCGTCCTTATCGGTCTTCTTAACGCGAACCTTGGCGGCTCCGGTGCGGTAGGTAATCTTCTGGGCGAAGTCGTTACCTTTGCCGAACTCTTCACGGAGGATTTTAACGATATCCTCGGCGTGACTGTCGTCTTTGGCGAAGATGAGGGTCTTGGGCACCTCGGTGCGGCCGGGAAAGATGTCGGTGAAGAGGCGGTCGCGGAAGGCGCGGATGATGGTGCGGATCTGGTCGGGGGCGACGACGCGCCGGTCGAGATCGTCGGCATCGTAAGGAATGTCCTGGTCGGCCAGCTCCCAGCGAATCTTGCGCGTTTGGCGGTCGCGGTAGTCCACCTGAAAGCCGGCGTTGATGACGCTGCCGTGCTCGGAGATGAGGGTGCGGATGGTGTAGAGTTCGAAATCGACGTTGACGCCATCGGCGACCGCCCGCTCGAAGGGGTATTCCATGATCAGGTTCTGGTTGAAGAAGCCGAGGGTCTGCTTGGAGGGCGTAGCGGTGAGGCCGATCAGCGAGGCGTCGAAGTACTCCAAGACCTGGCGCCAGAGGTTGTAGATGGAGCGGTGGCACTCGTCGGTGACGATGAGATCGAAGGTCTCGATGGGGATGGCGGGGTTGTAAACGATCGGATCTGGCGGGCGCTGGAGCATTTCCAGCGAGGAGCCGGAGAGTTCGTCCTGCTCGGGGTCGAGCTCCTCGCCTTTGAGCATGGAGTAAAGGCGCTGGATGGTGGAGATGCAAACCTTGGCCACCGGATCAATGTGGCTGGATTGCAGGTGCTGGACGTTGTACAGCTCGGTAAAGATGCGGCCATCATCGGGGGTGCGGAAGGCCTGGAACTCCTTGAGGGTCTGGCGGCCGAGGTTGCCGCGGTCGACCAGGAAGAGGACGCGGCGGGCGCCGGTAAATTTGATGAGCCGGTAGAGGGCATTGCAGGCGGTGTAGGTCTTGCCGGCCCCGGAGGCCATCTGGACCAGAGAGCGGCGCCGGCCATGGCTGAGCGAATCCTCCAGCGCGTCGATCGCAGTAACCTGGGCCGGGCGGAGGCCAAATCGCACTAGCGGCGGCATGGAGGCCAGACGTGCCTTGAACGTAAAACCAGGGCTGGCCAGTTCGTCCTTCAGCCACTCGGACAGGGTCTCTGGCCTGTGGAAGCTGAAGACGGCCCGACTGGAAGCATTGGGTTCCAGAAGGTTAGTGAACCGGGTCTCGATGCCGGTGGACTCATAGCAGTAGGGCAGTGGCCGCCGTGGGGCGGGGAGAGCCTCCGGAATGCCCTCGCTGTACTTCTGGGTCTGGATTTCAAAGCCGGTGAGGGTGGAGCCTTCCTTCTTGGCTTCGATGACGCCCACAGCCTGCCCGTCCGCGAAAAGGAGGTAGTCGGCCTCCCCAAAGCCATGCCCCAGGGCAAATTCGCGGATGGCTACTCCGCGGCCGGCGTCGATGTTGGCGTCGGCCCGGTCCTGGATGAGCCATCCAGCGGCTAAAAGCATGCCGTCGATGGACTCGCGGGCTTGTTCTTCAGGCGTCAAAGTTGTCAAAAGCTCTTGGCCAACAGTGTATGACAACTGGAAGGGATACCCTATACCCAATCTGGTAGGGAAAGAATTGCCGACCAAACGCCAAGAACCCGCCTGGGAGGAACGTTAGAACTCTCACTAAGCGCTATGGGCTGTTCGCGCCAACTGAGATTTTTGTGTGGTCACATCAATGAACTCTGGCCGACTTTTCGGTACTAGTTCCGGATTCGGCACTGAACAACACTAGTAGCGTTCAGTGCAACTGATTCGTCACAACCGGCCGATGAAGTATCGACATGATCTGTTTTTAAGGATGAACCACCGAACCGGGTGACAACCGTACCGATTCTAGGGTGCAGGTGGCTGGCAGGTTTCGAACTCGCATCCTCCCCGCGAGCTCCCGCGAGCGAGGAGGCCACAAATTGAGGTGGAATCGCATCGGAAGGTGAGGGATTGGTGTCGGTTCCCAGTTTGCGCGCCGATGAACAAGGCGGCCGTCAACATACCAGCGCATGTGATTCGGCGACCACTCAATGGCATAACTATGAAGGTCCTCAGTTGCATCGAAGCCGAGATCTATGAGAATAGGCGTGCCTCGGTACCCATAGTCAAACCGAGCACCGTCTGCTCCGGGATTATAGTAGACGTTGGTAAGCATCTGTCGAGGACGGTTGCCAACGAACTCAATATCTATCTCCTGTCGCGGAGAGTCGCGTTGGAGAAATATTCCCGTGACTACCCCCGGTGCCCACGAGGGTTTCAGAACTACCTCAAACCTCCCGTACAAGAAGCGTTCACGAGAAGACAGAGCGGCTGAGCTATATTCTCGGACGCTCAAGTCTTCCTTGCGTAGAACGATCTGTGCAGGACCGCAATCGTTAGTCACAAAGTTCGATGGCCTGAACAGAGCGAGATTTCCTGGAAATGTGTCGTCCCTTAGTTCCCATAAGGAGAGGTCTGGCCTGCGAAAGTCGTCGATAATTGCACGCGACTCCGTTATTTCATCGTCTTGAGCATCGGAATTCGTCGCGGATGGTACGCCTCGCCAACAGCTGTGCGGGGCTACGACCCAAGGTGAGGTATCAAACTGCAATCTCCGGCTGCGTGATAGTTGTTCGACAGACGTGGAATCGGCAGGCTCGTCTAAGGGACGATGCCCAAGATCCTGACGGTAAGGATATGGGCTCGGAGGCGGCACGCAATGGAGGAACTCACCAAGGGCCTTCCATATTCTAGGGGCCCGAGAAGGCAATAGCAGTACCCGTCCCCGCCACTGTCCGATACCACCGGCAGATTGGGCCACTGCAGCCGTGCAGGCTCGGTCGAGAAAATCACCTTGCGTGCCGACGGACTGTTCCATCTGTCCTGTGGTCTCGGGGCCGTCGGCAGTCAAGATCAAACGGCCATCCGGATAAAGGACGGCTAATCTTTCAACATAGTCCCTAAGCTCACCAACATTAACGTAAGCGTCGAACGTGCCGTCGGAATGCCCTCTCAGGAGTCTCTGCATCTCTGCTTGTGGGAGCCTGTCAACGTCGCTACAGCAGCGGTATCCGAGCATCGAGAGAGCCATCGCAAGTGACGACAACCCGGACCCGCTGGGTCCCAGAGCAAATACCGGCCCTAGCGGAGGACGTCCGCGGAAGAGCCCCGGCGTCTCGCTGTTCATGACGCCGAGTCGAGAAAGGACCGGAATAACGGAGTATCTGTTATTCGACGTCTGGTCTCGCCTCTGCTCGATCACTGACCTGGCTGTTGCAACAACCTTCAATCGTCCAAACTGGTGATTCAGCCAAAGATCGACAGGGCCGCGAACGGGAAGAGTTCCCAGGAGCTTCTCCGCTCCTGTTCTGGACAGCACATATCCGGACATGAACCAAAGCCCTCTATCGCATTAAGGAGATTGGTTGAGCGCTCAAGGGCCCGAAGGACGATCGGGTGGCCGGGTGGAGCGATTAGCGGGTTATTGTTGAAGTAGAAGATCCAGTTTCGCGAATCCGCGTCAGGTCTTGTGAACGCCTCCGTCGATACCATTGTTCCAGACACAGCGTCATAGCAAAGAGGGTGCAGTTTTAGGCGCCCATCGCTGAAGAGCCCAGCCACGCTGTTACCGCGGTAAACATCGTCTGCGTCAACGTAACACCCGCCACACGAACCGATGTAGCATAGACGAAAGTAATCGGACCGCATTGCAGGGTGGTAACAAACATCGAACGCCTCGACATGACGAGGCTCCAGCTTGTCGGCGACAAAGTGCCTTGCCAGCGACTCGTCGAAGCACGCCAGTGCGAACCCCTCACTACGTAGTGCTTGCCAGGAATCCATGCATAGCCTGACGTCGTCAGGGACTTCTGAAGGGTTATCCCAGAATTGGACAATGCTCCTTGGAATTGAGGTACATGCGTCTCGATCACTGAGTCGGGAGGTAGCTCGGCTGCATAGGAGATCACGGACGAAGTCTGACCGAAACCCGTCATCTTCTGAACGACAAATCGCGACCGATTCATAATTCACGGCTGACATAATACACTACGTACTTCAGCGGCAGACCGATATGGCCGCAATATACGTTTCCGAATGCAGAGTTTTGAAACAGGCAAGACTCGGATGCTGTGATCTGCCGTTTCGTTGAGATTAGATGAGGATGCCGCAGACCCTTTGGATAGCGGACGAGACACTTTTTGCACATTCTGCGCTTCAGAAGGGTTGCCCTTCTCCTGCGCTCGGAATCCGAACGGCCGAATTGGTAGCGGGAAACGTCCTTGTCGCCAGGAAGGATTCTCGGTTGTTGCCAAATCGCCATATAACTCGCCCATGGGCCGTTAAATTGGTTGAGAATTGGGACCAAACTTTCGATTTTCCAAACATCCACCAGGATTTCGGAAGCATCGGCTATAGAACACCCGTAGAGCCATTCTTAAAAACCGGACCTTTGATGGTCACGTCAGAGAAAATGCCCATTCAGGGGCTAGATTGTAGTAACTGGAGAAATTCTCTGATGGAGGTTATTCGCAGAAATGGCCCGACAATGCCGGGATTTAATCGGTATAAGTTGAACAATATAAACAACTAAGACTCGCTGGCGGAGAGAGGGGATACGAACCCCCGATAGAGCTTTTTACCCTATAACGGTTGAGCAAATCTGAAAATTCAGCGCGCAAAGTTGGGCAGCAAGGGTGAAATTTGCAACCGAGAAGGGTAGGCTGTCGAGTACTTTCAGGCCCTCTCAAATGACCTGCCTTTAGTTGTCTTGACTGTGGACCGGCAATACTCTGTGGCTATGCTCCTCGCCCCCAACTGTGATGGGCGCGGTCGAAGGTCGGCAGATTTGCATTTCCGCACACGCAGAGATAGTAGACAAGGCCCGCCACCCAGCCAGTCTCACTAGTGCTTCGTCAGTTCCATGGACCAGCCCGGGTTGATGGGGATGACGATCTTCGTTCCGGCGGGCGCCTGCTCAAACTGAGCGGCGTACTGGGAAAAATCAAGATCGCTGAAGGGCGGATAGTTCCAGTCTTGATAGACCCCGATGGGCAACAACAGCAGCAACACCACGGCAAAGGAGCGGAGCGCTCGGGGAGAGGCCCTGCGACTGGCCATCCACAACAGGGAAGCCAGGAATGCCAGCATGAGCAGGAAGTAATAGCGGTTGCCGCAACCGGGCACGCACAGCCATTCCCACTGCGGGCGATCCGGCGTCCCCGCGAGGGGGCTCACCAGACCGAGCGCGAGCACTGTAAAGGCAAACAGAATAAAAAGCCTTAGCTCCGTCTGTCCATAGCGAAGCGCATACAGCATGACGGCCAGCCCTACCACGGTGGCAATCACCTCCACAAGGTGCAAGTCACCCAATTGCAGGAGCCAGTCTTGTGTATTCCGTCCCAGTAACGAAGAAAGAAATACCTGCCGTCCCAAAATGGCGGCGAAGCGGGAGAAAGTGGCGCCATTGGGCGCCACCTGTCGCTCGTGGGAAAGCAGCGCTATGAGGCCGGCAACCAGCGCGCCGGGAACGAGCAGGGCCAGGGATAACGCTGACCACCCTTGTCGCCGCTTCCACCACAAGGCTGCGGCCACAGGAACGAGCAGCATGCCGAGCGGACTGCTGACGGAGGTCAGCACCAGCACAGCCCCGTCAAAAATCCTCCACCCCCTGCCGCTTGCTGGTCGAGCCAGCAACACCAGGCAAGCCGCCAATGCCAGGTGCCAATGGGCATTCGTAATGTTGGCGTGAATCTCGGCGGCGTTAGGAACCGCCAAATACAAGAGACTCCCTAGCAGGCGCGTCTTTAGCGGTATGTCGGAGAAGCGAGACGAAAGGAATATATTCACGGGCAGAATCTGGACCACAATGGCGCAGAGGTTCATCACCAGCGGAGCCAGAGAGAGTGGAAACAGTAACGCGATGAGCGCAATGGTCCGGCTGAGCGTTTGCAAATAGGCGCCCTGCGGCATTAACAAGGAATGCAGGCCGAGGTTATACGCATCGAGATACCAAACCCTGCCGTCTTCAGCGTAAAACTGGGCATTCAGTATCGCATCAGGACGGCGGGAGCAGACGAGCAGGAACGCGACTGAGAAAGCGATTGCTTGCAGATAGAAGCCGCTGATCTTGCTCACCAGGTTAATTACATCGGGGCGCAGGAAATTCTTTACCGAGGTACCGGACTCCTTCGGCAACACCGGATTGGTCTTTTCGCGGTTCATCATGTCACCCGAGGGACTTAGGAGTGAGCTGGGTGCATCAGAAACTTCACCCACGCATCGATTGACTTCGAAGTTCAACGGCAACTTGCCGTAGCTCAATAGATTAAATGGTGCCGGAAGGGTGGGCAAACCCTTATGTCTGCAGCGCAATAACAAAACTGGAGAACCATATTGCAGAAGCGGGAAAGGCTCAAGCGGACACTAACGGGCCTGTTGCCGGCTCGAGAGCTGGATGAACGGCAGCCTGAGCCAGCTCATCTCCGACAGCCTGACCTATAATCGTCTCGGCAAGAACACGCAACTGCCTTTGCCGGATTTTTCGGCATATACGTCTTGCATTCTGCCTCAGGAGTGATATATGTACGTGGCGCCGGTGCAGAAAAGGAGATTCTGGATGAAACATGTTCACTTCCCGGTGATTTGCCTTCTCGCGGCTGGTTTGCTGGCCTGCGGCTGCGGCTCCAGCAGCAATACCGGCCCTCCTCCGCCGGTCATCACCGTTTCGATTTCTGCTCAGCGAGCTGCCCTGGCAGTCACGCAGAAGTTTCAGATTACGGCTACGACCAACGACACATCGGGCGTGAACTGGACCTCGACAGGAGGCAGCTTTTCATCGCAGACGAGTCTGACAGGAGCGGCCGTGACGTATACGGCTCCGAGTGCGGCCGGGAGCTATACGATCACGGCGAGCAGCGTATCCAGTGCCGGGAAGAGCGCCTCGATGACCGTCTACGTCACCGACTTGGCTGGAGTAACGACCTACCACAACGACTTGGCGCGCGATGGCGTCAACAGCCAGGAATATGCACTGTCGGCAACAACTGTGGCCACTTCGACCTTCGGCAAGTTGTTCAGCTGCCCGGTCGATGGCGCGATCTATACGCAGCCGTTGTGGATGCCGAATCTGACCGTGAATGGGGCCACGCACAACGTGGTGCTGGTGGCCACGCAGCATGACAGCCTGTTTGCCTTCGATGCCGACTCCAGCCCATGCGTGACGCTCTGGAGTGCGAACCTCATCGACGCGAATCACGGGGCTGGAGCGGGGGAGACTACAGTTCCTTCCGGACCAATAGGTCACCTGGTGGGGGGCGGCGCCGGGGATATTTCGCCTGAGGTCGGGGTAACCGGGACGCCGGTGATCGATCCGGCGACAGACATACTTTACGTGGTTTCGAAGTCTGTGGATTCTGGAGGCACGACGTTCTATCAGCGCCTTCATGCAATTGACCTTACGACGGGCAACGAGAAATTTGGCATCCCTGCGGATATCGGGACGGGCATCACCTACCCGGGCACGGGCGACGGGGGCGCAACGGACAGCTTTAATGCGCGCCAGCAGAATCAGCGGCCCGGACTTGCGCTGGTCAACGGAACGGTCTATATCGCCTGGTCCTCGCACGAGGACACCCTCCCCTACTATGGCTGGGTAGTGGGGTTCAATGCCTCCAACCTGGCCGTCGCGAACGTGCTGAATATAACTCCAAATGTGCAGTCTGGGGGAATATGGATGAGCGGCGGCGCGCCCGCGGCGGACAACAACAACCATCTCTATCTGATCACCGGGAATGCAACCTTCGATGCCAACAGCCCCAGCGCGCCCAACAACGACTATGGAGACTCCTTCCTTCAATTGACGGCAGGCCTGACGGTTTCATCCTACTTCGCACCTTCCGACGAGGTGAGCGATGCCCTCAATGATGGGGATTTTGGCTCGGGAGGATCGGCGGTGGTGCTGAATGTGAATTCCGGCTCCATCAGGCACCTGGTGATTGGCGGCGGGAAGGATGGCAATCTCTATCTGCTGAATGGCGACATGATGGGTGGGTTGGGAGACTCGAACGCACGGCAGCACTTCTTCAGCGGGGGCGGCATCTTTGCCACGGGAGCTTTCTGGAATAACAACTACTATATTGCGCCGATAGGGAGTTCGCTGGAAGAATTCCCATTCGATACCGCCACGAACCTCCTTAGCACGGGCGCGGCTTCTATCTCCGCGACCACCTATGGATTCCCCGGCGCGACGCCATCGGTTTCAGCCACAGGCAGTTCGAACGGGATTGTGTGGGCGCTGGACAACTCGCTCTACTGCACGCCCCAGTCCCCTGGCTGCGGACCGGCGGTGCTTCATGCCTACAGCGCCGCAAATATCGCCACGGAGTTGTGGAACAGTGGAATGGCGGCCGGGGATGCAGCGGGCAATGCGGTCAAGTTCACCGTGCCCACGGTGGCGAATGGCAAAGTCTACGTGGGGACGCGGGGCAACAATACCGGCGGCGCCGACAGCTCGACCACCGTTCCTGGCGAACTGGAGATTTACGGGCTGAAGCAGAACTGAAAGCCGGGTTTCCAGTTCGGGCTACGACAGGGCGGCGCTGCAAACTGGACAGGGCCCCCTTAGAACAGCCCAGCGCCGGAGGCTACGATGCGTAGAAATCTTCCCATGATCCTGATCCGGGTCAAGTTTAACCTTGCAAGGATCGTTGTTGAATTGCTCTCGGATGCTTCGCACCAGGGCAGTGATAGGAAGGCCCGCGTTTCCCGGTTGCAGTCCAAGCACCAGTTTCGGATGGTTCGCGGCTAACCGTCTGTGACCATCCAGACCGCGTCGGCCCCTCACACCTTGACAAATATCTTCTTCCGGTACAGCACCCACACCGGAACAAAGCAAACCGCCAGGAATGAAACTGAATATGCAAACGCGGCCCAGCCAGGGTCGGGAATGTGCGCGAAGACGTGGTCAATCACGTAGCCCAGCACGCTCGTGCGCCCTCGGCCCGAAGCAAAGTCAAGGTTCCAAAGCCCATCCGACATCAACTCGCTGAACATGTAAGCCACAATGGCGTTCGAGCCGAGGACCAGCCACGGGTAAACCCATCCCTTGCTCCGTCCCTTGCCCCAACCCCACTGTTCCACAACCAGGTAAGCCAGCGTCAGCACGGCCAGCGACCACCCCGCCGCCACCAGCACAAACGTGCTGGTCCACATCTTCTTGTTCAGCGGGAACCACACCGACCAAAGGTAGCCCGAGGCCAGGCAAGCCACCGATGCCGCGGCCAATCCCAGGTTCTTGGCCTTCACCGTCCGGCTCCCGCGCAGCCACAGCCCGGTCAACAGGCCCAGCAGCGCGGTGCCCAGCGCGGGAATGTCGCTCAGCAGCCCTTCCGGGTCGCGCAGGTTGTGGGTCACCCCGTCCTCCAGCAGGTGGCCCGGCATGATGTGCTGGTCGAGCCGATTCACGATGTTCAGGTCCGGATCGAGGAAGGGAATATCGCGCCCCGGCATCCCCGCTCCCGGCACCGGGACCCAGCGCACCAGTATCCAATAGCCCACCAGCACCGCCGCCAGCGCCGCCACCTTGGTCCACACCTGCCTGTCCCACAAGTAGAAAAGCCCCACCACCAGGTAGCAGATGGCTATCCGCTGCAGCACGCCGTAAAAGCGCATGTGTTTGAGCGCGAAGAAGGGAAAGCTGTTGACCACAATGCCCAGCAAATACAGGATCACCGCCCTTTGCAGCGTGTGCCAGGCCAGTTGCGAGCGCCTGGCCCCGCGAGCCAGCCGCGCGTCAAAGGCAAACACGATCGAGACCCCCACCACAAACACAAACGTCGGAAACACCAGGTCGGTCGGCGTAAGCCCATTCCACGCCGCGTGCTTCATAAAGCCCCACGCCCCGGAGCCGCCGTTGTTGTTCACCATGATCATGAAGGCGATGGTGATGCCGCGCAACACGTCCAGCGACAACAGCCGCTGCACGGGCGTGGGGTTCAATGCTGGGTTGGTCATTGCGGACTTCTCCATACAGGTTGTTTCAATCGTTGCAACTTACCCTACGCGCCCCGGCCACACTTCGCCAAGTCCCCCGAGTCCTTCTACCGGAATTTCCATTTTGCTTGCCCAGCCGCGTGAGACCACACTCCTCGCTGGGGTACAGGCCTCCGGCGCCGGCAGCTCGGCTGGCCGGAATGAATGCGGGGCATGGAAAAGTGGAAAGCCAACAGCGCTTCCCACTTTTCCACACCCTCGACTACGGCGACGGGGCTTATGCTTTGCCTGCCGCGCTACACTTACAATTCAACTGGTACAAAACATCGGGCCGGCCAATCTTGATCCCCTCTAAAAATGGAAAAGGAGATTCCGGTTGGGATCGGACGTGCACTCTATGACAGGCCGTGAACGGGTTCTCGCGGTTCTTGCCGGGCAAAAGCCCGACCACCTCCCGTTTATGCCGATCACCATGATGTTTGCCGCGGATATCCTCGGCGTCAAATACGGACAATACGTCCGCGATCACAAGATCATGGCAGATGCACAGGTCAAGACCGCCGGGATATTCGGCTTCGATCATGTATCCGCCATCGGTCCCCCCGCTGCGTCCGCTGATTTGGGTACAAAGATTCAGTGGTTTGAGGATCAGCCGCCGGCAAAAGTTGAAGACGAGGCGTTGTTTGCGAATAAATCCGTCCTCAATCGAATGAAAGATCCCCATCCATCCTTTGGTAAATGCATGGAGGATATTCTTCGAGGCCTGGAATTGATGCGCCGGCGCGCAGGACAGGAATTAATCGTTGAAGGCTGGGTGGAAGGGCCGTGCGCCGGGGCAGCGGACCTGCGCGGAATCAACCGCCTTATGCTGGATTTTTCCGACGACCCTGGATTCGTCCGCGATCTATTCGACTTTACCTTGGAGAGCTCGGCTCGCTTCGCCGCGGCGCAAATCGATGCCGGAGCAGACATCATCGGGGTGGGAGATGCTGCGGCTTCGCTGGCGGGTCCGCGTATTTACAAAGAGCTCATATGGCCGTGGGAGAAGAAGCTGGTCGATGCTATCCACGCTAAAGGCGCTAAAGTCCGTCTCCATATCTGCGGAAACACCCGTAGAATTCTCAGCAGCATCGCTGAACTTGGATGCGACATTGTGGACATTGACTTTCCGGTGCCGCTTGAACAGGCGCGCATGCAAATGGGCTCGCTGCAGACGCTGACAGGGAACCTGGATCCGGTGCGAGAAGTCCGCAACGGTTCCCCGCGCACCATCACAGAGTCCCTGGAAGCGTTGCAGTACCATGCTGGAGAGCGCTGGGTGGTGGCTGCGGGCTGCGAAATTGTGCGTGATACCCCGCACGATAATTTGCGTGCAATGATGAAATTCGCTCAAACGCATGGGGATAATTGCGGCCATGCGAAGGCTTGAATTTGCTGTCCATTGTCCTGTGCCGGGCCTGAAAAAACCAGATCGAGAGTTCGATGATAGAATTGCCGGCGAAAGTTGGAAGTATAGAAAATGACTACGAAAGAACCACAACCCCCAGACGATAAGCAGTTCAGCCCGATTCGCGTGCAACGAAATTTGACCAGGCCGGATCGGTTGCTGTCGTTGGATGGCCTCCGCGGCTTCGATATGCTTTGGATCATCGGAGGCGCTGAGATTGTCAAAGACCTGGCTAAAGTGTGGCCCGGCAGCTTTTCAACGGATCTGGCGCAACAGTTTGAACATGTCGCCTGGGCGGGGCTGCACGTTTTCGATATAATCTGGACCCTTTTCATGTTCATGGTCGGAGTCTCTCTCGCGTTTTCCATAGCCAAACGCAAGCAGAAGAACGAGAGCAGCCGCTCAATCTACTCTCATGCCATAAAGCGCGCGCTCATATTGTTCGTCCTGGGAATGGCTGCGCAAGGCAATCTGCTGGACTTCAACCTGGCCACGCTTCACCCCTTCTATAGTGTGCTCCATGGCATAGCAGCCGGGTACCTTATCGCAACGATTGTTACGTTGAACCTGAGGGCGAAGGGACAGGCAATAGTCACGGCGATCTTCCTGGTGAGTTATTGGATTCTGCTGCTGATCATTCCGGTACCCGGTGTTGGGCGCGGAGTGCTTACCTCCACCGGCAATGCAGCCGCTTATATCGACTCTTTGATCATGGGGCGCTTTTACTATGGCGAGAACACATGGTTCTTGAGTTATCTTGGATTTGCATCTTCCGTTCTCATCGGCGTGCTGGCTGGAGAGCTGCTCCTCTCCGCGCGATCCAGGAAAGCAAAGTGCCTGGCTCTGTACGCTTATGGTGCGGGTCTTCTCATGCTGGGCCTCATTTGGAGCATCTGGCTGCCAATCATCAAGCTCTTGTGGACCAGTTCCTTCGTTCTTGTCGCCGGGGGGATTAGCTGCCTGATGATGGCGACCTTCTATCTGATGATCGATGTACTCGGCTACACGAAATGGGTGTTTCCCTTTTCTGTAATTGGCATGAATGCTCTTGCCGTCTATATGGCGACCATTTTGTTCGATTTTCGAAAGGTCGGCAACGTCTTTGTCGGAAGCCTTCTCCCGCGAGTGGGCAGATGGGGCGATGTGCTTGCTCAATCGGCGGCATTGGCCGTCGTTTGGTTGATTCTGTACTGGATGTATCGCACCCGATCGTTTGTGAAAGTGTGATTGGCGGCATCGTCGAAGGATGATCGCAGATGCGGCTGAATTGAACTAAAACTTAGCGGAACGAGTTGTTGCGGAAGGAGAGTGCATGCGTCGCAGAGAATTCCTGAGTAAAGCGATCGGAACGGCGATGATTCAATCCGGCGCCTTTGCCAGCGCCTTTTCAGGCGCCCCGGCGGCTTTGTCCGCCTCGATTGCCGAAGCGCAAGACGCTGTGGATAGACAAAAGCTAGTCCGGCCCATGGCCATTGGGGTGATGATTGGGCCTGCTTATGACAATCCGGAGAATGCAATCGCTAGAGTCAAAGAGCTGGGCATGACCAATTGCTTCCTCAGCCTCGACGGTTGGATAGGGAAGTTCAGCGCTTCAGGCGCACAGCAACTGAATGCTCTTCTGGACAAGTATGGGATAACGGCAACCAGCGTCGAGGTCGTGGGACCGGGACGCCTGGTTTGGGATTTTGCCGATGGTCCGGCAACCATTGGCCTGGTGCCCCGCGCCACGCGAACGGCCAGGATGGACGCGCTGAAACAAACCTCGGACTTTGCAAAAAGTTTGAGCGTACCGCGCGTCCAGACCCATTGCGGCTTCATTCCGGAGAATCCAGCGGATCCGCTTTATCAGGAGGCAGTTCTCGCTATCCGTGAGGTCGCGATCCATTGCGCGGCCAATGGTCAGGACTTCCTGATGGAGACAGGGCAGGAGACACCCACCACACTCAAGCGGGCGATCATGGACGTCAACCAGCCAAACCTCGGCGTGGGACTGGATACGGCGAATCTGATTCTCTATGGGAAAGCCAATCCGGTGGACGCGGTTGAAATCATCGGGCAGTACGTCAAGAGTGTCCATGCAAAGGATGGAATGTGGCCCACCGACCCAATGCGGCTGGGACAGGAAGTATTGATCGGTACGGGCCGCGTCGATTTTCTGAAGGTATTCTCCAGGCTTTATCAGCTTGGATATAACGGAGCGATCACCATTGAACGCGAGACCTCCGGCCCCAGGCAGATCGAAGATGTAAAACACGAGAAGGTTTATCTTGAACGAATTCTCGCCCAGGTGCTGGCCAATCAAACATAATCAACGGAGGCTTTGCTGTGGATAGAAGGCAATTTGTGGAGGGCTCGGTTGCGGCTTCAGGATTGTTGTTGTTGAAGCAACGAACTGCATTCGGCTACGATGCTAACTCGGCAGTGCGGTTAGCGTTATTGGGTTGCGGCGCACGCGGAACTACAGTCGCGACATCCTTTGCGAACAACACCGGTGCTCGCGTTGTTGCTCTCGCAGATCTGTTTCCCGACAAATTGGAAACGGGTAAGGCGTACTTCGACCAGGTCTCCGATAAATTGGGCTACGCGCGTGTCGATCCTAAGATGATGTTTCGCGGCTATAAGGCCTTCGAGGAAGTCGCCGCATCCCCGGATATAGACGCCGTGCAGATTTCAACTCCGCCGTGGTTTCATGTTCAGCATCTCGATGCTGCCGTCAAGGCAGGCAAGCATGTGTACTGCGAAAAGCCGGTAGGAGTTGATGTAGCCCAGGCGAAACAGGCCCTGGAGATCGGGAAGCGCGCCCAGGGGCGTGTAAGTCTCGATGTTGGCTTCCAGATTCGCAGTGCGCCGCCCTACGTCGAGATCGTCCGCCGTATCCACGAGGGCGCATTGGGTAAGATTGCCGGCATAACCGCCTATTACAATGCTCCGGGGGTAAGTTACCCTCAGTTGCCCAAAATGTCCGCCGACGAACTTCGCATACGCCGTTGGCTCTGGGATCTCACGCTATCGGGCGATATCATCGTGGAGCAAAATATCCACGTGATCGATATCTGCAACTGGACTCTTCAGGCGCACCCGATCAAGGCAATGGCCACTGGCGGAAGAAACATAATCTCTCATGCCGGGGACATGTGGGACAACTATCAGGTTGTATTTACCTACTCTGAGAACGTCCATGTGAGCTTCTCATCTACGCAGTTTGGCCCCCACGACTGGTTCGACGTTGAGGCGCGTGTCTTTGGCTCGGACGGCCTTGCCGAGCTTCCATACTCGGGCCCATTGCGAATCGTGAGCGACAATCCATGGACATGGGTCGATAACGGCGCCGCGGCGCAAACAACTCCGGCTTCCTTTGCCGCCAATGGAGCGTTTAGTGACAATCTGGCCTTGGCCGACCGGGAGAAAGATCGTGGCTTCATCGATAGCATCACGTCGGGGAGTTTCCACAATCAGGCTGCTGCCGGCGTTGAAGCCGCATTGAGCGCCATGCTTGGTCGAATGGCTGGTCGCCTCGGTCGCGAGGTTACGTGGGAAGAATTGTTACTGCACGGCGAAGAGTACGAGTTGAACATTGATATGAGCCAGTTTTCATGACTCCACACAGAAGCCGAGAGGCAAAATGGAAATTCCGCTTTATACCAAATGGACCGCAAGTCTTTGGAGCAGAAGCTAAACGTGCCAGGCTTGTAATTGGTAACGTCAGCTGAAAGAGGTTGCCCCATGGATGTGCCTTATCTTTTGTTCGCAGGCGTGCTCGCAGCCGCGACCGCGGCTGCCCAGGGAGGATCGACGCTTCCTGCCGGGATGTTCAGCACGCTGGGAAATCAGATCGTCGGCCAGAACCAGAATCCGGTGCGGCTGTCATGTGTCTACTGGCAGGGGATGAACGCCGAGGATGGCACGCTGTCCAACCTGTCGTCGCCGTTCAATGGTTATCAGGCGAACATGGAAGCCATTTCCGCAGCGGGGTTCAACTGCGTCCGCGTCGATATCAACAACATTTCGCTGCACGATAGTGGAACGGCCGCATTCCTCCAGGAACTGGACTCCGTGGTTTCTGCTGCCGGGAGCGCCGGGGTCCGCATCATCATCGTCGACCACGACAATGAGGGAAACTACGGGAGCAACGATAATTACTCGAACGATTGCGCAGCCCAGCAGGCAAACGGCATCTGGTACGATCTGGGCGGCGCATCGAACGGAACGGACGGCTGCAACGACCCCGGCCACACCACGCAGGCGTCGTTTCAAAGCGACTGGGTTTCCATTGCTACTCGCTACGCCGGCAATGACACCGTCATCGGATACGATCTCTGGAACGAACCCCTGAGTTATGGCGACTCGGTATGGGGAGGGGCGGGCGACAACGATATTCACCTTATGTATGAAACCGTGGGATCGGCGATGCTCGCGCTGGATCCCGGCAAGCTGATCTTCGCGGAGTGTCCGCAGAATTACGGCCCGGCCACGCTGTATGACGGCACGACAGTTGGAAACGCTCCCTGGGGCGATTGCACCGGCGTCAAGAATCTCCCGGTGGTTTTCACCGTCAACGGGAACTTGATCACCAACAAAGTGGTCTACGATGTCCATCTCTACCCGAACTCGGTATCTGGCATTTCATCCTTGTTTGGTTCCAGCAGCAGCGCAGCCGCCATCAAGGCAATGAACTACTCGTTCGGGTTTCTTGAATCCCAGAACATCGCGCCCGTCTGGGACGGCGAGAGCGGTACGGGTTTTCAGGTTAATCCGGCTTAAAAACCGGACCATCGATGATCCGATCAGAGAAAGTGCCATTTTTCGGGTGGGTTTCCGGCAACAGGTGGAATTCTCCGGTGGAAGAAACTCGCAGAATTGCCTCGAATTGCGGGGCTTTTCTCTTCTTAAGTTAAACAAAATAAACAACTTAGACTGCGTGGCGGAGAGAGGGGGATTCGAACCCCCGATAGAGCTTTTGACCCTATAACGGTTTAGCAAACCGCCGCCTTCAGCCGCTCGGCCATCTCTCCGGGTCTTCAGTGGGATTATACCGGAAGCTGCGTAGGCGTCGCTCAGGGATTGGATGGCTGCGCGGGACCGGGTCATTTTTCGCTTTCTGCACGAAGCCAGGGTTGTTAAATTCGCTTGTAATGCCTTTTCGCTCTCATTCTCGCCGGCGGAAGATGCTTTTCCTGCCGCTGGTTGCCGCCACCTACTTCATGGTTTCGGGCGGTCCGTATGGGATCGAGGACATTCTCGGCGGAGCAGGATTTTTGAAGGCCATCCTCATCCTGCTGATCCTGCCGCTTGTGTGGTGCCTGCCTACCGCGCTGATGATCGGCGAACTGGCCAGCGCCATTCCCGCCGAGGGCGGTTTTTACATTTGGGTGCGGCGTGCGATGGGTCCGTTCTGGGGCTATCAGGAGAGCTGGCTTTCGCTCTCGGCCAGCATCTTCGACATGGCCCTCTATCCGGCCATCTTCGTTCTTTACCTGGGCAAGTTCTCGCCCGCGCTCACCGGCGGCTGGTACGGCTACGGCTGGTCACTGGCGGTGGTGTTGGTTTGTTGCGCGTGGAACCTGCTCGGGGCGCCGGTGGTGGCCGACGACTCGGTGGGTCTGTTTGCGCTGCTGCTGGCGCCGTTTGCGGTCTTTGTGGTTCTCGGCTTCTGGCATGGGCTCACGCTGCACCCTCAGGTCCAATGGGGTGGACCTGCCTCCGGGTTTGGCGCGGGGTCGGCCTTTTCGACCGCGGTGCTGGTGGCCATGTGGAACTATATGGGCTGGGACAACGCCTCCACCGTGGCCGGGGAGGTGGAGAATCCGCAGCGCAACTATCCTCGCGCCATGATGGCGGCAACCTTTGTGACGGCCGTATCGTACATTCTGCCGCTGGCGGCGATGGCGCTGGCCGGCCTCTCCACGGATAGCTTCTCGACCGGCGACTGGGCGACCGCGGCAACCTCGCTCGGCGGCCCGCTGCTGGGGTTGGCCGTGGTTGCCGGCGGCGCCCTGTCGGGCATCGGCATGTTCAATGCCCTGGTGATGAGTTACACGCGCTTGCCCATGGCCATGGCCGAGGAGGGTATGCTGCCCCGCGTGGTTGCCCGGCGCAACAGCCGCGGAGTGCCGTGGGTTTCGGTGCTCTTGTGCGGGCTGGCCTGGGCCCTGGCGCTCAAGCTGCCCTTCGAGCGGCTCATCTCCATCGACCTGATTCTGTATGGAACGAGCCTGCTGCTGGAGTTCGTGGCGCTGGCCGTGCTGCGCATCCGCGAGCCCAATATGGACCGGCCCTTCAAGGCCGGCAACCTGGCCTTTGCCTGCCTGCTGGGAGTGGGACCGGCGGTGCTGATCGGTTATGCGCTCTATGCCTCGCGCGATGAAAAGCTTATCGGCGCGATTTCGGCACTGCTGTTTGCGGCCGTGGTGGCTCTGTTGGGTCCGGTGCTCTACTGGCTCACGGCCGCTCCGCTGGCCCGGCGGCGCCTGAGGGCCTCATCACTCGACTAGAGTTTGCCGGCGCGCCACGAGCAGGGCCGCGTCCATCGGATCTTCTTACTTATCCTTCGGGGTTGGGGAGGTGAATCCGGCGCGGGGTATCGGACCGGAACTACTATAATCATGGATGATGAAGGCGCATGTTTATGTCACGCTGAAGACCTCGGTCCTGGATCCGCAGGGCCAGACCATCCAGAACGCCCTGCGCAAGATAGGATTTGCGGAGGTAACTGATGTGCGCCAGGGCAAGTATTTCGCCCTTACGCTCGCCGATGGGCTGAGCGCCGGCGCGGCGCGCGTCCAGGTGGAGCGCATCGCCCGCGAGGTGCTCACCAACCCGGTGATCGAAGAATTTACTTACCGCATAGAGGAATAGCGCGCTCCACTCCGGGGCGCAGTTGCGGTTGCACACGCCCGCGACCCAACGAATCCCTGTGGATCAGCCGAGAAATCTGGCCAAGCCGGTCACCGTGGAGTAGAGACTCGCGCACAGGCGATGCGTTCGGACAACGGCACAAGGCTGGGCAAGATGCCCAGCCTTGTGTGATGCTCAGCTTTGCTGTAGCTCCAACCGCCTTGCTTTCGCGACGCGACGGGAACCCAGCCTGTCCTGCTCTACAGGAACGACAGGATGGTTCCGGCGATTCCGGCAACCGTGCCGATGGTGCTCATCACGCTGCCCGCGCTCGATCCGCCGCCGCCGCTGCTGCTCTGCTTCTGCTGCTGCGCCCGCTCCGCGGCAATTTGCTGCTGCTCTTCCTTCTCCCTTGCCGCCTTCTTTTCGGCCGCAATCTTTTCCTCGTGCTTCTTCCTGGCTTCTTCCTCTTCCCTCCTGAGCGCCTCCAGCTTCTTCATGCGGGCTTCATAGGCCAATCTCCGGCCTTCCTTGTCCTCTGAGAAGCGAAACGCCCACGCTGCGCTGTGACCCTTCGCGAAGGAGGCAAAGTTGTCCTTGAGGATTTCGGTCTGCCCCTGCTTGCTGAATTGAATCCCGTTCGTGGCGTCTCCGATGTATTGAAAAAGAATCATCTCGCCCATGGGGTTCCGCAAGGCCAGGCTCACGTCGTAATCCTTATGCGGAAACGCCTTTCCGGTCCCGGAAAAGTCCCAGGTCCCATCGGAATTGATGGTGATGTTGAGCGTTCCGTTAATCTTCGGCAGTTTGTAATTGTGAGAGATCGGACCCGTTGTGGCTGGATTCGTCAGCACCGGGCTCGCTCCCGTGGGAGTTGTGGCCGGAGTCTGGGCCATCACCGAAGAAACGGCGAAGACCATGATGGAGATGAGAGCAAGTGCGTAGTGCCGCCTGATCCCAGAGATATGCATTGACATCGTAACCTCCCTGTTTTCGATTTTGCGGGCAGCTTACGCTGCTCGTACTTGACAGGAGCATACACAATACACGTTCTTTTGTCTTGTATGGAATTCCGGGCTTCGTCCCACCCCCTGATCCCCGCTTCCTGATCCTGCCGGCCAGGATGGATTTAGTAACGGCCCCTGGCTGTGATAGTGTGAGAGGTCGTCATGCCCAAGGATCCAGTTCCCGGCCTTCTTTCCCGCGCCACAGAGTTGCTTGAGGCGGAGTTCGGGGCTTTACCGGCCTTTGAGGCCGCTCCGGACGCAGGGGCGATGGCCCAGGTTCTGGAGGCGACGGCACACCGGCTGGGGGACAACTACCCCTATTTCCATCCTCTCTATGCAGGGCAGATGCTGAAGCCGCCGCATCCGGTGGCGCGGGCGGCCTATGCGCTGGCCATGAACCTGAATCCGAACAACCATGCGCGGGATGGCGGGCGGGCCAGTTCGGAGATGGAGATTGAGGCGGTAAAGGAGATTGCCGGCATCTTCGGCTGGGCCGAGTTTCTGGGTCACCTGGCTTCGAGCGGGACGCTGGCCAACCTGGAGGCTCTGTGGGTGGCCGGGCTGTTGGCGCCGGGGAAGCGGATTGTGGGGTCGGAGCAGGCGCACTATACTCACCGGCGCATCTCCGCGGTGCTGAAGCTCGAATATGCGGAGATCGCGGCCGACAGCCGCGGGCGCATGAGCCTGGATGCGCTGGAGGCCGAGTTGGGCAAGGGCGATGTGGGAACGGTAGTGGTGACGCTGGGCACCACGGGCATGGGCGCGGTGGACTCTCTGGCCGAGGTGCTGGCGCTCAAGCTGAAATACGGATTCCGTGTGCATGTGGACGCGGCGTATGGCGGCTACTTCCGCTTGATTCCCGAGGCGCTGGACGAACCCGCACGGCGGGCTTACGCGGCTGCCAGCGAGGCCGACTCCATCGTGATCGATCCGCACAAGCACGGTTTGCAGCCCTACGGATGCGGATGCGTTCTGTTTCGCTCGCCCGGAGTGGGGCGCTTTTACAAGCACGATTCGCCCTATACCTACTTCACGTCGAAGCAGTTGCACCTGGGTGAGATCAGCCTGGAGTGCTCGCGCGCCGGGGCGGCGGCGGTGGCTTTGTGGGCCACGCAGAAGCTTTTGCCGCTGACGCCGGGGGGCGCGTTTGCGCGCGGGCTGGCTAAGGGCCGGGCGGCGGCTTTGGAGCTGGACCGTCGGTTAAGGCAGGACGGGCGTTTCCAGCCGCTGGCCGCCGGCACGCCGGAGTTGGATATTGTGGTGTGGAAACTGGATGCGAAGACCAGGGAGCGGGCCTCGGAGTTGGCGCAAAGGACCTTTGTGGCGTGCGCCGCGCGGGATTTGCACCTGGCCCTTGTACAATTGCCGGTGGCCTGGTTTCAGAGCGCGGATGAGGCCGCGGACGGAGCCGGATTGGTAACCTGTCTGCGCTCTGTCTTGATGAAGCCCGAGCATGAGGCATGGCTGGACAGGATATGGGAGAGATGGACCGCGGCTTGCGCTGAGGTTTTGGGAGAATAAGACCGATGGCCGAGGCCAACGGGTCTGGGTCCGCCAAAGAAAACATTCTCGTTGGGGTAAGAAATTCGAGTAGTTGCGATTGAAACCTATCAAGGAGTGAACTGCCATGCACGATCCTGCCGTTTTGCGTTCCATGCACATTGCCCGCTTCAAGGCGGAGCCGGCCATCTTTGTGGCCCCGGGCCGCGTCAACCTGATCGGCGAGCACACCGATTATGCCGAGGGCTTTGTGATGCCCGTGGCCATTGACTTTGCTACGCTGGCAGCCATCTCGCCGCGCACCGACGGCAAGATCGCCATCTACTCGGAGAACTACGGGCAAGAAAGGTATTTTGAGACGGCGGCGCTACCCGCCAAGGCCGGCCAGCACTGGACCGACTACCCGCTCGGAGTGGTTGCGATCCTCGCCGGGGAGGGCCATACGATTCCGGGGTTCAGCCTGAGCCTGTGGGGCGACGTTCCGCTGGGTTCGGGGCTGTCGAGTTCAGCTGCCCTTGAGGTCGTTACTGCGCTGGCCGTGCTGTCGCTCATTGGCGTGAGTTATCCGGGGCCGGTGCTGGCCCGGCTCTGCCAAAGGGCGGAGAATGAGTTTGTGGGCGCCAGTTGCGGCATCATGGACCAGTTCATCAGCGCCAACGGCAAAAAGGACCATGCGCTGCTGCTCGATTGCCGCGATTTGAGTTTCAAGCTGGCGCCGATTCCGCCTCACGTGGCGCTGGTGATTGCCAACACCATGGTCAAGCACTCGGTTGCGGGGGGCGACTATCCCACCCGCCGCGCCGAATCCGAAGCGGCCTGCGCGGTCATCGCCAGCCACCGGCCCGGAGTTCCCTTTCTGCGCGATGCGACGCTTGAGGATCTTGAAAAATGGGGCCACGAGATGGCGCCCAAATCTCTCCTGCGCGCCCGCCACGTGATTACCGAGAACCTGCGCACAGTAGCCGCATCCGAGGCGCTGCTGAAGGGCGACCTGGCCGAACTGGGCCGGCTGATGGCCGAGGCGCACACCAGCTATAGCAAGGATTTTGAAGGCAGTTGCGTGGAGGCCGACGCGATGGTGGCCCTGGCGCAGGATCTACCGGGGCTGATCGGCGCGCGGCTCACGGGCGGAGGCTTTGGCGGCTGCACCGTCAACGTGGTGGAACAGAGTCAGGCCGCGGCCTTTGCCGAGGCGCTGGGCGGCCGTTATGCCGCTCAATTCGGCATTGTGCCGCAGATTCACATCTGCCACGCTTCAGGAGGAGCTCACCGGCTGGAGTAGTCTTATTACGATTTTCGAGCCGAAAGCACTCGAACTCCCTGCACGATCCTTTTCGCCAAAAGGGATACGATCGCCGTATTTACCTACACATGCAATGGAAATCGAAGACTCGTCCAACAGCAAATCATCCGCATCCTTAGAATGATTGGAGGTTGGCAATCATGGCAAAGAAATCGCGACAGCGCAAATCCCAGGTCAAGCGCCCGCCCGAGGCGCCGGCCGGGAAGACCGTTTCCGTTACTCCCGCAACCCATAAGCCGTGGCAAATTGCCGTTATCTGCGTCGTCCTTGCGGTGGTAACCGTCGTTGCCTTTCAGGGTGTGCGGGCCAACGGTTTCCTCACCTACGACGATATGGACTATGTCGCGCAGAACCGGGATGTGCACCAGGGATTGACCATGCAGAGCCTCGAGTGGGCATTCACTACCTTTCGTGTTTCAAACTGGCACCCGCTGACCTGGATTTCGCACATGGTGGACTGGAGCTTTTACGGCAATCATCCCGGCGGCCACCATATGACCAATGTGTTTTTCCACGCTGCCAATGCAGTTCTGCTTTTCCTGTTGCTTTTGTACATGACCGGCCTTTTAGGTCGTTCCGCAATGGTCGCATTCCTGTTTGCTTTGCATCCAGCGCATGTCGAATCCGTGGCCTGGATAGCTGAACGCAAGGACGTTTTGTGCGCGTTCTTCTTCTTCGCCACATTGCTTGCTTATGCATGGTATCTCCGCAAGCCATCCTGGAAGCGGTACTCATTGGTCGTCTGCGGCTTTGCCTGCGCACTTATGTCGAAACCGATGGCCGTCACTCTTCCCTTTACCCTGCTGTTGCTTGATGTTTGGCCGTTGCGCAGAATATCGTTCACTCGGGAAACACGCGCGCGCTGGCTCTCTTCTCTCTGGAAGTTATGCGTTGAAAAATGGCTGCTGTTCCTCATGGCGGTTCTCTCCAGCGTCATCACTTTTATCGCGCAGCGAGCCGGCCACTCGGTGGCTTTGCTTCAGGAGTTGCCCTTGTGGCAGAGAACCTGTAACGCTGCCATCGGTTATTGCCGCTACCTGATGATCACGTTCTGGCCCGATCCGCTCACGGCCTATTATTACTATGATGTAACTAACATCAATGTGATCGGGGCGGTGTTATCGATTATTGCGCTCATCCTGGTAACCGCCGCCTGCTGGCACTTCCGCAAGGAAAGGCCTTATTGCCTCGTCGGCTGGCTGTGGTTCCTGGGAACACTAACTCCGGTGATCGGCTTCGTACAGGTTGGAGAACAGTTTATGGCCGAGCGCTACACTTATCTTCCCTTGATCGGCCTTTTCATCGCCGCGGTGTGGCTGATCGGCGATGCCGTAGCTAACTCCCCGAAGATCAGGCTCGTTACTCAACTGCTTGCAGTCGCGGTCATTGCGGCGTGCGCCGTAAAGTCCTATGCGCAGGTAAAGGTCTGGAAAGATAATGTGTCGCTTTTCAGCCACGTGCTCGAGGTTGACCCGCGCGGCGCGCTTCCCAATTTCAGCCTGGGCATGGCATATGAGAATCAGGGAAAACTTGCCGAGGCGCAGGAATATGTCGAACGCTCGTTGACCTATAACTCCACCAAGCCACTGATTCTTTCTTATTCCGCCTATTGCATGATGCAAACCATGATGCAAACCCATGACTGGCATAATCTGCCGCTGGTGGGGCAACGCCTCGAAGCTGCATTGCGTATCGATCCCGACTACCGCGATGCACTGAATAATATGGCGCGATGGTCACTCTTGATGAACAGGCCGAAGGATGCGGAGACTTATAGCAGAAGAACGCTCGCCGAGTACCCGAATTTTGTAACCGCACAGCTTTTTCTTGCCGATGCTCTCCGTGCGCAGGACAAACTTGACGAGGCGGCTCAGGAGTACCGTCAGGTGCTTGCCATCGATCCGGGTATGTACGATGCGCATAACAATTTAGGCGTTATTTTGGACAGGCAGGGATTGAAGCAGGAAGCGGTTAAGGAATTCCGGCTTTCTCTGGCCATCCAACCCAATCAGCCAATGACCCATTCCAAAATCGGCATGATTTTCACCCAGACACATCAGTTGCCCGAAGCGGTGGAAGAGTTTACCCAGGAGGTGAAGCTCGACCCTGCAAGCGCCAATGCGCATGACGACCTCGGCGTGGCACTGTTTCAACTGGGGGATGATGAAAAGGCGGTCGAACAGTTCAACGACGCGCTGCGAATTGATCCGTCCTATGCCGGCGCAAGGCGAAATCTCGAACTTACTCAAGCCCATATGAAAAATGTAAAGGTTGCGCAGGCAAGAAAATGAAAAACGCCGGGCCGGGTGGCCATGCCCCGAATGCGTGGGATTCAGGCGTTCCTTGATAAAATCGAATGGAGTTTGGCCCGCTGAAGACCGGCAGGATTTCTTTGTATGGCAGGCTTCCCCGGATTCCTATTATTTGATCGTCGCTTCGCAGCCTGGAAGCGCCGCGGAGAAATAAAAAGACGATGCAAGTGACAACGTCAAGACCGTTTTCCTATGAAACTTTTCCCGCTGAAGGTCTGGTGGCGTACTTCTCGATGGAGATTGCGATCAATCCGGCCATGCCCACCTACTCCGGCGGCCTGGGGGTTCTGGCCGGCGATACGATGCGTTCCGCAGCCGATCTGGGAGTTCCGCTGGTGGCCTTCACGCTGCTGCACCGCAAGGGGTACTTCCAGCAGCACCTGGACAGCAAAGGCGTGCAGAGCGAGGATATTCAGCCGTGGAATCCGTCGGATTTCTGCACCGAGGAGGCGGCGCGGGTTACGGTTTCAGTGGAAGATCGCATCGTGACGGTGCGCGCCTGGCGCTATGAGCTTGTAGGCCGTTACGGGCACGTGGTGCCGATCTACCTGCTGGATACGGATCTGGAGGTCAATTCAGGATGGGATCGCGGCCTGACCGATCACCTCTACGGCGGGGACAGCAACTACCGGTTGCAGCAGGAGATTGTGCTGGGCATGGGTGGCGCGCGCATGGCCCACGCGCTGGGCCACCGTGTGAATGTGTACCACATGAACGAGGGCCACGCGGCGCTGCTGACGCTGGCGCTGCTGGAGAGCGAGCTGGGCGGCGGACCGCTGAGCGCGGCCACGGAGACCGACCTCGCCCAGGTGCGCCGGAGATGCGTCTTCACCACCCACACCCCGGTTCCGGCCGGCCACGATCGCTTTTCTCTCGAGCAGACGATTCGCATTCTGGGAGGCGACCGGACCGCGCGCCTGGAAAAACTGGGTTGTTTTCGCGACGGCCTGCTGAACATGACGGTGCTGGCGCTCAACTTTTCGCGCTATGCCAACGGCGTGTCCATGCAGCATGCAAAAGTGTCGCGGGGAATGTTCCCCGAGTTCGCCCTCAACTCGATCACCAACGGCGTTCACGCTCCCACCTGGGTTTCCGAGCCGTTCCAGCAGATGCTGGATGCGAACTTCTCCTCATGGCGGCGCGACAATCTTTACCTGCGCAATGCCATCGACCTGGCGGAAAAGGAAATTCTCGCGGCGCACGCCCGCAACAAGGAGGCGTTGCTGGCCGAGGTTGCCGCGCGCACCGGGCTGGTGCTGAATCCCAAGGTGCTGACGCTGGGTTTTGCCCGACGCGCGGCCACCTACAAACGGGCGACGCTGCTTTTCACCGATCCCAGGCGGCTGGTGGAGATCGCCACCGCGGCGGGCGGGTTGCAGATTGTTTTCGCCGGCAAGGCTCATCCCCAGGACGTGCCCGGCAAGGCGTTGATCCAGGAGGTCGTCGAGGATGCGGCCAAATACGCGACCGGCGTGCTGCGGGTGGTTTATCTCGAAAACTACGCCTGGAACCTGGGCGCGTTGATGACCGCCGGCGTGGACGTTTGGGTGAACACGCCGCGGCGCCCCTATGAGGCCTCCGGCACCAGCGGCATGAAGGCCGCGCTGAACGGCGTCCCCAGCCTCTCGATTCTTGACGGCTGGTGGATCGAGGGCTGCATTGAGGGTTTCACCGGCTGGGCCATCGAAGACGGCGCCAACGATCAGGAGGAAGCGGCTTCGCTTTACAACAAGCTGGAGAAGGCCGTGGTTCCGCTCTTCCTTGCAGCGCCGGAGAAGTGGGCGCGGCTGATGCGCTCGACGCTGGCCTTCAACGGTTCCTACTTCAACACCAACCGCATGGTGAAGCAGTACACGCGCAACGCCTACTATCCGGTGAAGCTGATTGAACAGGTAAAGTTCGAGGAAGAGGCGCTCGCGAAGTGATCTCGGTCTACGGAGTGGGAGACTCGGCAAACCCGGCTAGAAATTCCGCAGGCCTAACTATCGGAATTCCGCGCCACGGATGCAACACCAGCAAGTCTTCATCGCTACTGACCAGGACATCGGCCTCGGCTACCAGCGCTAATGCCAGAAATTGGTTGTCTCTTGGATCGCGGCAGGGCGGATCGACGGCAGACAAGTCGGCAAGTTCAACTGCGAACAGATGGGAACGCTGCCGTATCGTCGCGACAAATGCGCGGCGCGACTCCCGAGTGCGATAGCGGTCGAACTTTCCGCGATCCAGAACCTGCTCCAACTCGGCCAGCGTCTCAACGCTCACGCACAGGTCATAGGATTCCAGCGCTTTCGACAGAGCTTGATCGGGTATGGACCACGGACAAAGTGCTGCGCTCACCAGTGTACTGGTATCCAGCAGGATGCGCCGGCTGCGGCTCATCGAAGTTCATGCACCATGCGGACCACATCCTCATCGGTCAGCGCGGCGGCAGCGGCCTTTTGCGCCGGGGAGGTACTCGCCTCCGCCTGTGCTCGCCACGCTTCGAAATCGGCCACGGCCTGGCTGCGCCTGCGCCGTACATCCAGCAGCTCGTCCATATCCTGCGGCGAGACGACGAAGGCCGTGGGCCGCCCGTGCCGGGTGATCGCGACCGCCTCGCGCTGCACCGTATCCAGCAACTTCCCAAAGCTGTTCTGGGCCTCTACTGAAGTCATCGTGACCATGGTTGTCATCTCCAAAAACTAGCTAATCTAGATATTATAGCTAAAATGGCTAGTTTGCAACAAATCCTGCTAAGCTGCGTCAGTCGCCCGGCGCTTCATCAAGCTCCGCGCCGATGCGGCGGAGCTTCATGAACTTCCATTGCAGGCGGTCGAAGAAGAGGTAGACCACTGGCGTCGTGAACAGGGTGAGCATCTGCGAGACGATGAGGCCGCCGACGATGGTGATGCCCAGGGGCTTGCGCAGCTCCGAGCCCACGCCCATGCCGATGGCCAGAGGCAATCCGCCGAAGAGCGCGGCCATGGTGGTCATCATGATGGGGCGGAAGCGCAATAAGCATGCCTGATAAATCGCTTCGACCGGCGGCAGCCCCTGTTCGCGCTCGGCCTGCAGGGCGAAGTCGATCATCATGATGGCGTTCTTTTTCACGATGCCGATGAGCAGGATGATGCCGATGAGGGCGATGATGCTCAGGTCGGTTCCGGTAAGCAGCAGGGCGAGGATGGCGCCGACGCCGGCCGGGGGCAGCGTGGAGAGAATGGTCAGCGGGTGGATGAGGCTCTCATAGAGGATGCCGAGGACGATGTAGACGGCGACCAGGGCGGCCAGAATTAACCACAACTCGTTCTTGAGCGAGTCCTGGAATGCCTGCGCGGTTCCCTGGAAGGTGGCGTGAATTCCGCTGGGCATATCCATCTCGCGCTGCGCCTTTTCGAGAGCAGTGACCGCATCTCCCAGGGCCACGTTGGGTGCCAGGTTGAAGGTGAGGGTGACGGCCGGATACTGGCCCTGGTGGTTGACTGCAAGCGAGGTTCGCTGGCGTTCAAAGTGCGCGATGGCGGAGAGCGGCACCATGGCGCCGCCTGTAGAGGAGGTTGGGAGAGCAGCCACCGGAGCGGGGCTTGCAGCTGCGATTGCCGCGGTGGGTGATAGGACTGCGGGAACTGTGGCCGCGGATGAGGCGATGGCCGCATTGGGGGCGATGGGTGTTGCGGCCGTGACGGTACCCGGCATGGCGGTGGTTGCGCCCACAACATTGTTGGCCTTGATGTAAATGCCGTTGAGCGCGTCAGGGCTGAACTGGTATTTGGGATCGACCTCCATGACCACGTAGTACTGGTTGAGCGCGGTGTACATGGTGGAAACTTCACGCTGGCCGAAGGCGTCGTAGAGCACGTTGTCGATGGCGGCGGCGGTGATGCCCAGCCGCGAGGCTGTATCGCGATCGATAACCAAGTTGGCTGCCAGGCCCTGATCCTGCTGGTCGGTGGAGACGTCGCGCAGCTCAGGCAGGTTTCTGACGCGCGCCTCGAACTGCGGCGCCCAGGAATTCAACTCACTCAGGTTCTCGTCAGAAAGCGTGTACTGGTATTGCGCGGCACTGTTGCGGCCGCCGATCTGGATATCCTGAAAGGCCTGGAGAAAGAGCGTAGCGCCGGGCACGCTGGTGAGCTTTTGGCGCAGGCGGTTGACCACATCGTCGGCGGAGACGCGGCCGGGGCGCTGATCGAGCGGCTTGAGGCCGACGAACATGAAACCCACGTTATTGCTGTTGCGGCCGCCGCCCGCAAAAGCCGTTACCGAGCGCACCGCCGGATCTTCGAGCGTCATCTGCGCCAACTGGCGCTGCTTGTCGCGCATGGCGGGAAAGCTGATGTCCTGCGCAGCCATGGTTTGGCCGCCCAGACGGCCCGTGTCCTGCTGCGGGAAGAAGCCCTTGGGAACAATCATGAAGAGAAACACGTTCAGGAACGCCGTGCCGATGGCCACGCAGAGGATCAGGGTCTGGTGGCGCAATACCCAGCGCAGCGCCGCATTGTATTCGTAGTGAAGCCGCTGGAAGGCGCCTTCGCTGAAGCGGTAGATGGGGCCGTAGCGGCTTTCGTCGCGCTGCTTGAGAAACTTTGCGCAGAGCATGGGGGTGCAAGTGAGCGAGACCAGCAGCGAGACGGCGATGGCCACCGAGAGGGTAACGGCAAACTCGCGGAAGAGCTTGCCCACGATGCCGCCCATGAGGAGAATCGGAATAAAGACGGCGATCAGAGACGTGCTCATCGAGAGCACGGTGAAGCCGATCTCCCGCGATCCCTTCATCGCCGCGTCAAAAGGCGTCATGCCATCCTCGAGGTAGCGGGTGATGTTCTCGATGACCACAATGGCGTCGTCGACCACAAAGCCGGTGGCGATGGTAAGCGCCATCAGGGAAAGATTGTCGATGGTGTAGCCGAGCAGGTACATGACGCCGAAGGTGCCTACCAGCGAAAGCGGCACGGCTATGGACGGAATGATGGTGGCCCACACCTCGCGCAGGAAGAGGAAGACCACCAGCACCACCAGCAGCACGCTGATCATCAGCGAGATTTCCACGTCATGAACGCTGGCGCGGATGGTGGTGGTGCGGTCCAGGGCCACGTCGATCTTGATGGTGGGCGGAATGGAGGCTTGCAGGCGCGGCATCTCGGCCATCACGTTGTCCACGGTCGAGATTACGTTGGCGCCGGGAATCTTGAAGACGACGATGAGGATGGCGTCTTTGAGATGGCCGGGCGGGCCTTTGTCCGGGTTGATGCCGGAGACGCCGGCGGTGTGAATGTCGGCGACGCTGTCTACGATGGTGCCCAGGTCGGAGATGCGCACCGGCGCGCCGGTCCGCGGGTTGTAACCTGCAATGATGGGCTCATAATCGCCGGCCTTGAAAATCTGATCGTTGTCGCCGATCTGCCAGCGATGGTCCGCGTCTTGAAAGCTTCCTTTGGGCCGGTTGGTGTTGGCATTGGCCAGCGCCGTGCGCACCGCCTCCAGGCCGATGCCGTTCGCGCCCAGCTGCATGGGGTTCAACTCCACGCGCACGGCGGGACTGGAGCTGCCGCCCACAAACACCTGGCCCACGCCCTCAATTTGCGATATCTTCTGCGCCAGGATAGAGTCGGCCATATCGTAAATCTGCGGCTTGGGCACCACGTCGGAGGTCAGGGTGAGGATCAGAATCGGCGATTCGGCGGGATTGGCCTTGCGGTAGCTCGGATTCTGGGGCAGGTAAGCGGGCAACTGGCTGCGCGCCGCATTGATGGCCGCCTGCACGTCGCGCGCGGCGGCGTCGATGTTGCGATTGATGTCGAACTGCAGGACCACGGAAGCTGCGCCCAGCGTACTGGTCGAGGTCATCTGGTTGACGCCGGCGATGCGCCCGAACTGGCGCTCCAGCGGGGTGGCGACCGAGGAGGCCATGGTCTCAGGGCTGGCGCCGGGCAGGCCCGCGCCGATGCCGATCACAGGAAAGTCCACATTGGGCAGCGAGGCCACGGGCAGGAGGGAATAAGCCACCGAACCGGCCAGCAGCAGGGCCAGCGAGAGCAGCGATGTGGCTACCGGGCGTTTGATGAATGGCGCGGAAAGATGCATCGCTCGCGGCTCCTAGTCGGCACTGCCCGGTTGTTGCTCGTAGCCGGCATGAATCTCCCGCGGCCTGATGCGCTGGGCCAGCTTATCGAAGTAGAGATAGGTGACCGGCACGGTGTAGAGAGTAAGTAACTGCGAAAGCAGCAGGCCGCCGACGATGGTGACGCCCAGCGGCATGCGCAACTCCGCGCCCACGCCTCCACCCAGGGCCAGCGGCAATCCGCCCAGCATGGCGGCCATGGTGGTCATCAGGATGGGCCTGAAACGCAACTGGCAAGCCTGGAAGATGGCCTCCCCGGCCGATTTGCCTTCGTTGCGCTCGGCGTTCAGGGCAAAGTCGATCATCATGATGGCGTTCTTCTGCACGATTCCGATGAGCAGGATCATGCCGATGAGCGCGATCACGCTGAACTCCGTGCGCGTAATGAGCAGGGCAAGCAGAGCGCCCACGCCGGCCGAGGGCAGCGAGGAGATGATGGTGATGGGGTGGATGTAGCTCTCGTAGAGCACGCCCAGCACGATGTAGACGGTGACCAGCGCGGCCAGAATCAGCAGCGGCTCGTTGGCCAGCGAGGTCTCAAAGGCCGCGGCCGTTCCCTGGAAGCTGGCATTGATGGCGGCCGGCATCTGGATGCGCTGTTCGATGCGGTTGACGGCCTTGACGGCGTCGCCCAGCGACTTGCCCGGCGCCAGGTTGAAGCTGATCACGGTGGAGGGGAACTGGCCCTGGTGGCCGATGGCCAGTTGCGCGCGCGATTGCTCCCAGTGGGCCAACATGCTGAGCGGAACCTGGGCGCCGTTGCCGGACTTGACGTAGAGATTGCTCAGCGTGCCGGGGTCGCTCTGGAAGTTCTGCCCTACCTCCATCACCACGTGGTACTGGTTAAGCTGGGTGAAGATGGTGGAGACCTGTCGCTGGCCGAAGGCGTCGTAGAGGGTGTTGTCCACGTCGGCCATGGCGATGCCCAGCCGGGCCGCGGTGTCGCGATCGATCACCAACTGAGCGCCAAGCCCCTGGTCCTGCAAGTCGCTGGCCACGTCGGTGACCATCTTTTCCTTGCCCAGTTCGCTGACCATCAGCCGCGTATACCTGGCCAGCTCAACCTGATCGGGGTCTTCCAGCGAATACTGAAACTGCGTGCGGCTGACTCGATCTTCGACGGTGAGGTCCTGGAGCGGCTGCAGGAAGAGCTGAATGCCCTCGGCGTCTTCAACGTCTTGCAGCTTGGTCTGCAAGCGGCGGATCACTTCGCTGGCGGAGATCTTGCGCACATCGAGAGGCTTCAGGTTGATCTGAATGCGGCCCGAGTTCAGCGTGGTGTTGGTTCCGTCCACGCCGATGAAGGAGGAGATGTTATCGACGGCCGGGTCCTGAAGCAGAAGATCCACGAGTTTTTGCTGGCGCTCGGCCATGCTGGTGAAGCTGACCGTCTGCGGCGCCTCGCTGATGCCCAGGATCACGCCCGTGTCTTGAACTGGAAAGAAGCCCTTGGGAACCACGATGAAGAGGAGAATGGTGGCCGCAAAAGTGGAGATGGTGACCATCAGCGTGGTGAAGCTATGGCGCAGGACCACCTGCAGGGTTCGCCCATACCAGGCAATGACGCTGTTGAAGACCTTCTCCGACCAATAGTAGAAACGTGTTTGCCGGGCGACCGCCTTGTCCTGAAGGATGCGCGAGCACATCATGGGCGTGAGGGTAAGCGAGACGAACGCCGAGACCAGGATGGTGACGGCCAGGGTGACGGCGAACTCGCGAAAGAGCCGCCCCACCACGTCGCTCATGAACAGCAGCGGGATGAGCACCGCGATCAGCGAAACGGTCAGCGACATAATGGTGAAGCCGATCTGTTCGCTGCCCTTGAGCGCGGCGCGCATGGGGCTGTCACCCTCTTCGATAAAGCGCGAGATGTTCTCGATCATCACGATGGCGTCGTCCACCACGAAGCCGGTGGAGATGGTGAGCGCCATCAGGGTGAGGTTGTTGAGCGAGTAGCCCAGCAGGTACATCACGCCGAAGGTGCCCACGATGGACAGCGGCACCGCGACCGAGGGAATGACGGTGGCGGCCAGGTTGCGCAGGAAGAGGAAGATGACCATCACCACCAGGGCGACGGTGAGCATGAGCTCATATTCCACGTCCCTGACCGAGGCGCGGATGGTAATAGTGCGGTCCGTGAGGATCTTGACCTGCACGGTAGCCGGCATACTGGTCTGCAACTGCGGCAGCAGCTTCTTGATGCGGTCCACCACGGCGATGATGTTGGCGCCGGGCTGGCGCTGAATATTCACGATGACCGCGGGCTGGCGGTCCATCCACGCGGCCTGTTGGGTGTTTTCGGCAGCGTCGACGATGGTGGCCACGTCGGAGGCGCGGACGGCGGCCCCGTTGCGATAGGCCACGATGACCGGCAGGTAATCGGCGCTCGATAGCAACTGGTCGTTGGCGCCGATGGTATAGGATTGGCGCGCGCCGTTGAGAGTGCCCTTGGCCTGGTCGACGTTGGCGGCGTTGAGGGCGGTGCGCAAATCTTCCAGGCTGAGGTTGTAGGCGGCCAACTGCGCCGGGTTGGCCTGGATGCGCACCGAGGGCTTTTGTCCGCCGGCTATCGAGACCAGTCCCACGCCGGTGACCTGGGAGATCTTCTGCGCCAGGTTGGTGTCGGCGGCGTCTTCGATCTTGTCCAGCGGCAGCGAGTCGGAGGTGAGCGCCAGGGTCATGATGGGCGCGTCGGCAGGGTTCACCTTGCTGTAGATGGGGGGATTGGGCAGATCGGCGGGCAGAAAGCTGTTGGCCGCGTTGATGGCCGCCTGCACCTCCTGCTCGGCCACGTCGATGTTCTCTTCCAGATTGAACTCGAGGGTGATGACCGAGCCGCCGCCGGAGCTGACCGAGGTCATCTGCTTGAGCCCCGGCATCTGGCCGAACTGGCGCTCCAGGGGCGCGGTAACGGAGGAGGCCATCACCTCCGGTCCGCCGCCGGGATAAAAGGTGAGCACCTGGATGATGGGATAGTCGACCTCGGGCAGGGCGGAGACCGGCAACTGTTCGTAGCCCACAAATCCGGCCAGCAGTATGGCCGCCATCAGCAGCGAAGTGGCTACCGGGCGCAGAATGAATGGCCGGGAAGGACTCAGGCTCACTGCCGCGCCCTCGTATTGTGTTTGCTATTGGCCGGGCCGGGGAGTGCCGGCGCGACGGAGTTGGGCGAAGCGAATGAACCGCCGGCCTGGCCCGAGTCTTGACCTGACCCTTGCCCTGCCGAGCCTTGGCTGGAGCGCTGGCGAGCCATGCTCACGGTGACAATCTGCCCGTTGCGGAGCCGGTCAGCGCCGTCCACCACAACGTTCTGTCCAGCTTGAAGGCCGCTGTCCAGAATAGTTACCTGTCCCTCGGCCAAGGCCACGTTCACCGGCTGAATCCGGGCGGTCGCGGTTCCCTTGGCATTCGTATCGATGGTCCACACATACGATCCCTGCAGACCGGTCTGAATTGCCGCCGACGGCACCACCAGCGCGCTGGGGCGGTCTTCCAGCACCAGGTGAATGTTGACGAACTGGTTGGGAAAGAGCGACTGGTCCTTGTTGTCGAAGACGGCCTTCAGCTTGTCGGTTCCGGTAGTGGTATCGATCTGGTTGTCGGCGGTGAGCAACTGGCCAACCGCCAGCTTCTGCACGTCGCCGCGGTCGTAGGCATCCACGGGCAGGCGCTTCTCCGCGGCCAGCTTGCGCAGCACCTGGGGCAGCTCATTCTCGGGCAGGGTGAAGTAGACGGCGATGGGCTGGAACTGGTTGATGACCACCAGGTTGGTGGTGTTGGCGGTGATGATATTGCCGGGATCCACCAGGCGCAGGCCGATGCGGCCGTTGATGGGCGACTGGATGGTGCACCAGTCGAGCTGCAACTGGGCGGTCTCAATGGCTCCCTTGTCGGCCTCGATGGCGCCCAGGTACTGGCCCTGGGTAGCCTCGTCGGCGTCCAGCGTCTCTTTGGAGGTCACACCCGCGTCGAAGAGCGCTTTGTAACGGGCAAATTCCACCTGGGCGTCCTTCAGCAGCGCCTGATCGTGCGCCAGGGTACCCTTGGCCTGGTCCAGCGCGGCTTTGTAGGGCCTGGGGTCGATCACCATGATGGTTTCGCCCTGCCTGACCTGCTGCCCTTCGGTGAACCTGACAGGCTCCAGCTCGCCGCTCACCCGCGCCTTGACCGTTACGCTCATATAAGGCGTGACCGTGCCCAGCGCGGTGAGATAGATGGGCGTGGGTCTCCGCTCCGCTGCTGCCACCTGCACGGGAACCGGCCGGTTCAGTAACGCCGCCGCCTGGCTGGCGCTGTTTGCCGCTGCCTGCTGATGATTCTCGTAGATCCGCCAGACGGCAAAGCCCAAAGCGCCCGCCAGCACCAGATAAACAAGGACGCGAATCCAGAATCCCTTGCGCGAAGGCGGCTGGTCGATTGCGCTGGCTGTGGGCAAATAGGGTTCCGGAGTACCTTCTATGGACATAAATTCGATTCCCGTCGTTTTCTTGTGGCTTGAAGGCCCACAGAGGGGCTTAAATGCGGTCCTGCCGGGCAAAGGCAAATCTGCCCGTATCGTTCCTTTGGACGCTCGAGTTTCAGCGGAAGTTTCGTCCGTCCCGGCGCATAACAGGAGGCGGATTCTCTCAAAAGCGGCTGAACATTACATTCCCAAAGGATGCAAGATGCAACTATTGTAAGCGATGCGGGCAACGCCGTGGCAATAACGGCTCGCGACCGGAGCAGGATTCCAGACCCGCTCACAGCGGCAAGCGAGGCGAGGTTCCGGGCCCTCGGAATTGCGGCTTTTCCATCGCTCAGAGCGTCTTAAACCTGTGCGGACAGCCGCTCTTGTCCGGTTCTGCGCATTCTCCGGCAACTTCGACTACCATAGTAATTTCAACTGTGTTTATTGATTGGGCCCCGGCAGTTGTTGCCTGCGGCCCAGGAACCAGTGAGTCGGCGCCAACCGGACCGGGCTTTGCCGCGCTGTTCTATAGCGAACCGGTCACGGGCAAGATGGTTAAGAGCGACCCGGCTCGGGAGCGAGTACCAGCCTTATGTGGATTGTCCGGCTAGCGCTACGGCGGCCTTACACCTTTGCCGTCTTTGCGCTTTTGATTGTAATTCTCGGCATCTTCAGCATTCTGTCGATGCCCACGGATATCTTTCCCAATATAGACATTCCCGTGGTGACGGTGGTCTGGCAGTACACCGGCCTCTCCGCGCAGGAGATGTCTACCCGCATCATCTACAACAGCGAGCGCGGCATGACCACCACGGTCAGCGACATCGAGCACATCGAGTCGCAGTCGCTGAACGGTATCGGCGTTATCAAGATTTTCTTCCAGCCGCATGTGGACATCGGCAGCGCCGTGGCCGAGGTAACCGCGATCTGCCAGCTCCAGTTGCGCCAACTGCCGCCGGGCACTACGCCGCCGTTCATCATTCAGTACAACGCCTCCGCCGTGCCGGTGCTGCAGCTGGGACTGTCGGGGCAGGGGCTGAACGAACAGCAGTTGAACGATCTGGGCCAGAACACCATTCGCACCCAGTTGGCCACCATCGAGGGAGCGCAGACGCCGTTTCCCTACGGCGGCAAGCAGCGCCAGATCCAGGTGGATATCGACCTTCATGCGCTGCAGGCCAAGGGGCTTTCGCCGGTGGATGTGGTCAACGCCGTGAACGCGCAGAACCTGATTGTTCCCTCCGGCACGATAAAGATCGACCGCTTCGAATACGCGATCGAAACCAACTCGGCCCCGCGGATCGTCGACGAGCTGAACAACCTGCCCATTAAAACGGTGGACGGCGCGGTGATCTATATCCGCGATGTGGCCCATGTGCGCGACGGCAATCCTCCGCAAACCAACGTGGTGCGCGTGGACGGCCACCGCGCCATCATGATGAACATCTTGAAAACCGGCTCCTCCTCCACGCTGGACATCATCAAGGGGGTGCGCGACAAGCTGGAAAGCATCAAGGGCCAGTTGCCGCCGCAACTGCGCATCAATGCGCTCTCCGATCAGTCGATCTTCGTGCGCGGGGCCATCGATGGCGTGGTCCGCGAGGCCATCATCGCCGCCTGCCTCACCGCCATCATGATCCTGGTCTTCCTGGGCAGTTGGCGTTCGACGGTGATTATTGCGGTCTCCATTCCGCTCTCCATTCTCTGTTCGCTGGTCGCGCTCTACGCGCTGCACGAGACCATCAACATCATGACCCTGGGCGGCATGGCGCTCGCCGTCGGCATCCTGGTGGACGACGCCACCGTGGCCATCGAGAACATCAACCGCAACCTGGAAGCAGGCAAGGAACTGGAGCAATCCATCCTCGACGGCTCGGCGCAGATCGCCACGCCGGCCTTCGTCTCCACCATCGCCATCTGCATCGTCTTCGTGCCCATGTTCTTCCTCAGCGGCGTGGCCCGCTACCTCTTCGTTCCCATGGCCGAGGCGGTGTGCTTTGCCATGCTGGCCAGTTACTTCCTCTCGCGCACGCTGGTACCCACCATGGCCAAGTACCTGCTCAAGGAGCACGACGACGCGGAAGCCGCGAGGAAGCGTTCCAGCCGCAATCCAGTAGTCCGGTTCCAACAGGGCTTCGAACATGGCTTTGAGAACTTCCGCCACGGCTACCTGCGCCTGCTCACCCTGTGCGTGGACCATGCAGGCGTCTTTCTGATCCTCTTCCTGGTGTTTGCGCTGGTCTCGGTGGTGCTTCTTGCGCCCTGGCTCGGCCAGGACTTCTTCCCATCTGTGGACTCCGGCCAGTTCAAGATTCATGTGCGCGCCCGCACCGGCACGCGCATCGAAGAGACGGCCGCGCTTTGCGACCACATCGACTCGACCATCCGCGAGCAGATTCCCGCCAAAGAGGTGGTTACCATCGTCGATAACATCGGCCTGCCCTACTCGGGGCTGAACCTCTCTTACTCCACCTCTGCGCCCATCGGCCCGGCCGACGCCGATATCCAGGTGCAGTTGACCAAGGATCACCATCCCACCGCCGCTTACGTCGAGCGCCTGCGCGGCGTGCTGGCCCGCCAGTATCCCGGCGTCACGTTTTATGTTTTGCCGGTGGACATCGTGACTCAGATTCTCAACTTCGGTCTCTCCGCACCCATTGATATCCAGTTAGTCGGCCCGGACCTGTACGGCAACCACGCTCTCGCCGAGCGCATGCTCGACGAGGTCCGCTATGTTCCCGGCGCAGCCGATGCGCGCATCCAGCAGCCCTTCGATTATCCCAATATGACGGTGAATGTGGACCGCACCCGCGCCCAGACCATCGGCCTGACCCAGCAGAATGTGGCGCAAAGCGTGCTGGTAGCTCTGAGCGGCAGTTTCCAGACCGCTCCCAACTTCTATCTCGACCCCAAAAACGGCGTGAGCTACAACATTGCCATCCAGGCGCCGCAGTACAAGGTCGATTCGCTGGCCGCACTGGAGAGCCTGCCGGTAACGACGGGCACAGCCGCGACAAATCAACCGAACGTCGTAGCCGCACCCGGCGCAGCTTCAACCGGCGTTCCTGGAGTTCCGCCGCCGGTCAATGTCCTGGGCAACCTCGCGTCCATCACGCCCGGAGCGGAACTGGGCACGGTGAGCCACTATGACGTGCAGCCGGTCATCGATGTCTATGCCAACGTGGATGGAACCGACCTGGGCACTGTGACCCGCGCGATAGAGGGGATCATTGCCCGCCACCAAAACGAGCTGCCGCGCGGCTCGCACTTCATTCTGCGCGGGCAGAGCGAGACCATGAAAAAGTCCTATATCGGACTGCTGGGCGGGCTGGCGTTTTCCATCCTGCTGGTCTATCTGCTTATCGTGGTCAACTTCCAGTCCTGGCTCGATCCCTTCCTCATCATTTCGGCCTTGCCGGCGGCGCTGGCCGGAATCGTCTGGTTCCTCTTCCTCACCGGCACCCGGCTCAGCGTGCCGGCGCTCACCGGGGCCATCATGTGCATGGGCGTGGCCACGGCCAACTCCATCCTGGTGGTAAGCTTTGCCCGAGAGGAGTTGGAGATTCTGGTGGGCGACGCGCGCCAGGCCGCTCTGAACGCAGGCTTTGTCCGTCTGCGCCCGGTGCTGATGACCGCTCTGGCCATGATTATCGGCATGGTGCCCATGGCTCTGGGCCTGGGCGACGGCGGCGAACAGAATGCCCCGCTGGGCCGCGCCGTGATCGGCGGCCTCCTGCTGGCTACTGTGGCCACGCTGTTCTTTGTTCCCGCATTTTTCTCTGTGGTCCACGGCTGGCTGGAAGGCCGCCGCAGGGCGGCGCGCGGCGCTGCCCGGGCCGGATCACTTGACGAGTTTGACGATCTTTCGGAGTAACTTTCTTATGAGCAACGAATCCAATCCGTACTCGCAACCTTCCCCTCAGGCGGATCGCAATCACGCCACCGCGCCCGGGCAGAAGCCGGTCTCTCCGCGGCTGGCTCTCGCGGGCGTAGCCGTAGTGCTCGTCGTAGCCGCGGTGCTGGCGGGCTTCGGCATTCTCAGCCGCGCTCATGCCGATAAGGCTCTGGCCGCCAGAACCACGGAGCTGGCCGCTCCCACGGTCATCGCCGCACCCCCTCGGCAGGGCGCGCCGGTGGACAGCTTTGTGCTGCCCGGCAACGTGACTGCATACACCGATTCGCCCATCTACGCGCGCACCTCCGGATATCTGACGCGTTGGTACTTCGATATCGGCGCCAGGGTGAAGAAGGGCGCTCTACTGGCCGAGATCTCCACTCCCGAGGTAGACCAGCAACTGAACCAGGCCGAGGCCGACCTGAATACGGCCCAGGCCAACGCCAACAACGCCCGCATCCAGGCCGACCGCTATACGGGGCTGGTCGCCTCCGACGCCGTCTCGCGCCAGGATACCGATACCTTCGTCAACCAGGCCGCCGCCACTGCGGCAGCCGTCAAATCCGCGCAGGCCAACGTCGAGCGGCTCCGCGATCTCAAATCCTTCGAGAAGGTCTATGCGCCCTTTGACGGCGTGGTCACCGCCCGCAACATCGATACCGGCCAGTTGATCGATTCCGGCGCGGGCCGGGAGCTCTTCCACGTGCAGGCCATCCAGACCCTGCGCGTCTACGCCAACCTGCCGCAGATTTATTCCGAGAACGTGAAGCGCGGAGAAAAAATCGACCTGACCTTTGCCGAGCACGCCGGGAAGATTTTTGAGGGAACCCTGGCGCGCACCGCCGACGCCATCGATCCGGCGAGCCGCACGCTGCTGGTCGAGGTCGACGTGGATAATCGCGACGGCGAATTGCTGCCCGGCTCGCTGGCCCAGGTCCACTTCAAGACCCCGCCCGCCGGCCCGGCGTTCATCGTGCCTGCCGCGGCGCTCATCTTCCGCAGAGAAGGGCTGCGCGTGGGCATTGTGGTCAACGGCAACGTCGCGCATCTGGTTCCTGTGGTCATCGGCGAGGACGACGGCGCCAACGTGCAGATTGTTTCCGGTCTCAGCGCCGGCGACCTGGTGATCCAGGATCCGCCCGACTCGCTCATTGAGGGCGAAAAGGTTCATATGGAGAGCCCCGGCAGCCACGCCGATGCGGGAGGCAAGTAATATGCCAGCGCCGCTTGCAGCGGAAAGACTTCTTGAATTCGCTAACTTGCTAACTCGCTATCGCCGCGAAACGGTGGCTAACTTGCTGCCTTTATCGAATCATCCCAGGAATCGAGTCCGTCTCGCCGGGTGCCCCACCTGGGAGCCCCACCTGGGCACCGCGCCCTTGTTTTTGCGGCTAGGGTGGGTTTTCGTAGCTGCATTCATTCTCACCGGTTGCAAGCCGGTCGGGCCTAACTACAATCGCCCCGGCTTTGAAGCGCCCCCGGCCTACAAGGAAACCGGCGCATCTACGGCGATCGTCCCTCCGCCCAACCCGGCCGGAGGCGGCTGGCAGAAAGCCACTCCCTCCGACGGCGTGCTGCGCGGCAAATGGTGGGAGATCTACCAGGACCCGCAGCTCAACCAATTGGAAGAGCGGATTGAGCCGAACAACCAGACTCTGCGCCAGGCGATGGAGACCTATCTGGCCGCGCGCGACCAGGTGAAGGTAGCCAGGTCGGCTTTCTTTCCCACGCTCTCCGCCGGGCCTTCCATTTCGCGCAACGACATATCGAGAAATGGACCCTCCTTCTCTGCCGGCAAACCCACCCTCTACACCGATATGGTGATCTCCGGCCAGGCCAGTTGGGAGCCGGACTTCTGGGGCCGCATCCGCCGCACCGTCGAAGCCGCCCGTGAAAACGCCCAGGCCGGCGCCGCGGATATGGCCGGCGTGGACCTGAGCCTTCATGCCGAGATGGCCGCAGACTACTTCCAACTGCGCGGCCTCGATTCCGAGAGCAAGCTGCTGAAAGCCACCGTCGCCGACCTGGAGCGCCAGCTTGACCTCACCCAGCGCCGCCTCGCCGGCGGAATCGGCACCGATGTGGACGTGGCCCAGGCTCGCACGCAACTCGAAACCGTGCGCGCGCAACTGATCGATGTAGGCGTGGCTCGCGCCCAGTATGAGCACGCCATCGGCACCATCGCCAACCTGAAGCTGCCCGACTTCAGCATTCCACCCTCGCCGCTCGACGAGTCTCAGGGTCTGCTTCTGCCCAAGGTTCCCCTCGGCGTGCCTTCGCAACTGCTGGAGCGCCGGCCCGACATTGCCGCCGCCGAGCGCCGCACCGCCGCGGCCAACGCGCAGATCGGCATTGCCGTAAGCGCTTTTTATCCCACCATCACGCTGGGAGGCGCGGGCGGCTTTGAAAGCACCAACCCCGGAACCTGGATTCAAGGCCCGAGTGCGCTCTGGAGCTTAGGGGCGCAAGCATCGGAGTTGCTCTTCGACGCCGGACTGCGCCACGCTCTCACCGACCAAGCCCGCCACACCTACGAGGCCCAGGCCGCCGCCTACAAGAGCACCATCTTTCAGGCCTTCAACGACGTGGAAGACCAGCTCTCCGGCCTCAGGATTCTTGAGGCTGAGTCGTCTGCCGAACAGCAAGCGGTCGAGTCGGCGCAGCACTCCTTTGATATCTCCAATCAGCGCTACAAAGGCGGCGTCACCAGCTACCTTGAAGTTCTCACCTCCGAGACCACGCTCCTCCAGAATCAGCGCACGGCCATCGATCTGCGCACGCGGCAGTTTGTGGCCAGCGTGGGCCTAGTCCGCTCTCTAGGCGGAAGCTGGGACACAACCCAGTTGCCGAAGTAAAACAGCAGACAGACATAGTTATCATTGGGGAAGTTCTGATTCAGTTGATGTTTTGAAAGGGCACGACTTCAGTCGTGCCGCAAAAATGCAAAAATGAACGCGGGCTTTAGCCCCTGAGGGATAGGTTTCTATTGATTTATTCCGCCCGTGCCCCAACCTTTTTGTCATTCTGAGCGAAGGTCGCCGCAGCGACCGGAGTCGAAGAACCTGCGTTTCGCTTTCTGTCGAAGATCGGGAAACCAATTGCCCGTGCCCCATCCTTTCGACTTTTTTCTGTCGAAAGGGTGGGAACCCATTTGCTGAGTCTCCCTTGCTTTTCCCCGGCAACTGGCTTCTAATTCCGTTCTGGTGGAAGCGCCAATACAGCCCGCCCTCATGCCCCGGACGAAAAACCCTGCGTCTACCGTAACAGCGGCTCTGGCGCTGATAGGATTCAGCGCCGTCATCGGCCAGATCGTTCTCATGCGGGAGCTGATCGTCGTCTTCAACGGCAACGAAATGTCGTTGGGCATCATGCTGGCCACCTGGCTCTTCTGGACCGCAGCCGGCAGCAGCCTGTGCAGCCGTTTTAAGCTGGACGGAAGCAACGCCCGCCGGACCGTCGCCGCCCTCGAATCCCTGCTCGCCGTCAGCCTGCCGCCAACCATCTGGGCCTTGCGCGCCTCAAAGTCCATCTTTCAAACAGTCCCCGGCGAGCTCGTCGGACCCGCGCCGATGCTGCTTGCCTCTCTCCTCTGCCTGAGCCTCTTTTGCCTGCTTTCAGGGGCGCTCTTCGTAGCCGCGGCCCGCATGTTTGAAACCGAGTGCGCCATTACCCCGCGCATTGCCGCCGCCTCGGCTTACCTGCTTGAAGCCGCCGGCTCCGGCCTGGGCGGAATCCTGGCCAGCATCGTCCTTCTGCGCTGCTTCGAGTCCTTCCAGATCGCATTCCTCGTGGCCCTGCTCAACCTGTGCATGGCCGCCGTCCTGTTGTTCCCCATGCGCCGCAGCCGGCTTGCCGCCCTCGCCGCCGCAACCGCCCTCCTCACAATTTTTCTCCTCGTCTATGCCGCCCCGCCGCTCGACCGCCAATCCGAGCAGCGCCTCTGGCAAGGCTTCCACCTCGTAGCCACGCGCGACTCCATCTACGGCAACCTGGCAGTCACTCAGACCGGCTCCATCCGCAGCATCTACTCCAACGGCGTCCTCCTGGCCAACGCCCCCGACGAAGCCGCCGCCGAAGAATCCGTTCACTACGCGCTCCTCGAGCACCCCGCGCCCAAAAACATTCTCCTTATCGGCGGCGGCGTCAACGGCAGCGTCGCCCAGGCGCTCCGTCATCCCACCGTCCAGCGCATCGATACCGTCGAGCTCGACCCCGCTCTCATCGCCATCGCCCGCCAGTTCTTCCCCGCGCAGCCATCAAACTCCGACCCTCGCGTCCACATCCACTTCTCCGACGGCCGTCACTACCTCAAGACCTCCGCCGCCGCATACGACGCCATCATCCTCAACGTTCCCGACCCGCAGACCGCGCAGTTGAACCGCTTCTACACAGTCGAGTTCTTCCGCTCCGCTCGCGCTCACCTCGCCCCCGGCGGCATCCTGGCCCTCGAACTGCGCTCCTCGGAAGAAACCATCAGCCCCGACCTGGCCGAGTTCCTGCGCTGCATTGAGCGCACCCTCAAGGAAGTCTTCCCTTACGTCGTCGCCATTCCCGGCGATACCATCCACTTCTTCGCCGCCGCGCAGCCCGATGTTCTGACCGATGATCCTAAAATCCTGATGGCCAGGTTGCGGGAGCGGAATATGCACACGCAGTATGTCCGCGAATACTTCATCCCCTTCCGCATGATGCCCGACCGCATGGCCCAGGTTCAGGAGCAGCTCCAGCCGCTCACCGGGACGCCCGTCAATCGCGACTTCGCCCCCATCGCCTATTACTTTGACTTTGTCCTCTGTAACGCGCAGTTCAAGTCCGGTTACTCCGGCTGGTTCCGCGCCGCCGCGCAGATTCCTTTCACTCGGATTCTCGGCGCTGTCCTGATTCTCCTGTTTCTTGTCGCGGTACTGTTGGCGTTTCTGCCCAAACGTGCCCATTGCGCCCGTTCCGCAGCCGCGTCCTGTGCCGCCGCAACCGGCTTCACGCTCATCGCCCTCGAAATCTTCCTCCTGCTCGCGTTCCAATCCATCTACGGCTACGTCTACCACCAGCTCGCAATCCTCATCGGCCTGTGCATGGCGGGCATTGCCCTGGGAAGCTGGCTCGCCCTACGCCGCATTCGTTCGCTCCCCGGCCCGCCCCATTCCACCATGGCAATCACGCAACTCCTGCTAGCCCTCTCCTGCCCCGCGCTGCTCTTGGCGGTAAGCCTGCTCCAGAACTTCACCGGAAGCGCAACCACCTGGCTCGCAGCCCAATTGGTTCTCCCGGCCTTAGCGGCTCTCTCAGGAATGTTAGGCGGCTATCAGTTCCCCATCGCGGCAGAAATCTACCTTCACGACCGCGCCGTCCGTTCAGGATTAGGCACCCTCTATGCCCTCGATCTATTAGGCGGATGCGCAGGCGCGCTCCTGTTCAGTACGTATCTAATTCCCGTCTTCGGCTTCTGGAAAACCGCCTGGCTCTGCGCAGCTATCAACCTGGCTCCGGCGCTGCTTGCCGCTCGGGCAGGCTTAGAAGAGAAGAGGATAGACTCGAGATCTTAATTCTTTATGAGATTGTCAACGAGTGGCTCTTTGGTATCCTTGTTACACCTAAAATGCAGTGGTTTAATGAAAACGCCGCAGGAGTTCAAGCGATAACAGCAATCGTTATCGTGGTTCTTACGTTCGCTCTGGTGGGCGTAACGTGGTGGTATGCAAGGCTTACTAAAAGCATGGCGATAACGCTCAGAGAACAACTGGCCGCGTCGTTTCAGCCCAATGTCGAAATGACGCTGACCAACTGTTCCGCTGGGCATTGGAGTGATGGGCGCGGCAAACAGGGCGAAACTGTAGGTGGAACGATCACCATTCGCAACAAAGGCAATCTCCCACTCAAAGTGGTAACGTTCGCCATGAAATTGATATACGATAACGGTGCTTTTCCTGTTCAAACCGTGACGGAGGATGCTAAGCACCGGGTGGTGGCACCGGATGAAATGACGGAATTTCTTCATGTGATCATCGAAGTTCCTTCCGGCGGCTCCACGACGCCGCATGAGCAGATCGCGCAAATTCATTGCTCTGATTTAGCGGGCGTAAGCAAACACTCTTTTTCGGTTTCTAGTAGAGAAAAAAATCGGACTAATCATTCGAGTGGTTTTCAACCAATATGAATTGACGGTTTCGGCAAAACCTACTGCGTAATGCCAAAGTATTTCTCGGTTAACGCATCAAACTCTGCATCCGTCTTGCATTTCTCATCAGGCTTACCGGGAATGTGAATTTCACACGTAGACGGAGACACTTCCCAATACTTTTTATTCTTAGAGTTAATCCATATATAGTTCGCGTACACCCGCCCACCAAACGCATCGTAAACCACATCGGAGACAATCGGAAACTTGTCAGCAGAAATAGAATGAACACGGATATAGCAAACATTTACCGTGGGGTCATAGTGGCTCGTGTAGGAGTCATACTTCCCGTGTCCATTCTCGCTGAATTTCTTTACGGCTTGCTCATCGCACATCTTTTGCTGCGCCAAGCTGGCCGCTACTGGCGTAAACAGAGGCTGAGCTTCGCCAGTAGGTTTAGCTGCGTTCGCTGACTGGTTGTCTGTGTGACACCCCAAGAGAATCACAAGGCCAAAGCAGACGACTGCAAACGAAACAAAAGCTGAGTTCTTCGTTTTCATTCTCAAGATTTATGCTCCCCAAACACCACCGCCGTAAACATGAAGATGTCGGTATCCTCACCCCCGGCGCACGCGGACCCGAAATTAGGCGGCTTTGACGGCAATGCGGGCAGTGCGGGAGGTTGGCTTGGACTTGACGACAATTTCTATGTCTTGCCCGAGTGCTACGAGAAAGTGCATCAAGCGCTCGACGGAAAAGCCTTCCAGTTTGTAATTCAGGAGGGCGGAGACCTTCGGCTGATTAATGCTAAGCGCAGCCGCGACCTCAGCCTGGGTGAGCCTCCGCTGTTTGACAATCAGGTTGAGGGCGGCTCCCAACCGGGCCTTGGTGTCGAGCTCCGCCGCATCCGGCAGTCCCATGTCCGCAAAGACGTTGCCGCTGCTGCGAATCACCTGTTCTGAGACGCCCTTAGCCATATCTCTCCTCGTAATCCTTCTGCGCCAACTTCAAACGCTTTTTGACCAACGCAACGTCGGATTGCCGGGTCGCAATTCCATGCGGTGACTTCTTCTGAAATGCGTGCAGAACGTAGACGGCATTTGCGAAGCGAACGGTGTAGAGCGCCCTGTACGTGTCTCCGTCATGGTCTTTGACAACCTCCAGAATTCCCGGCCCTTCACCCTTCCACGGTTTTGCCGACGGATGCTTCCCGCCGTATTGAGCCGCGCTGAGAGCAAAGCCGATAGAGCGCTGAACCTCCGATGGAAATCGAGTGATGTCCTTGAGTGACGAACCAATCCAGAAGAGAGGCTTTTCACCCGGCACAAGCTTTCTTGTCATTAGTTATCCCACTTCTGGGATGCTTCGTCAAGTATAATCGCGTTTTTTCGAAAGTACTCAGCGGCCCAGATCGCCTACGATTTATGTTCCCCAAACACCACCGCCGTAAACATGAAGATGTCGGTATCCTCATCCTTCCAGCAACCAGTCGCCATGCCCGCCTTGCGGCAGGTCTGCTCAAGAAATGTCTGCCGATCCCATCCCTGTTCCACCGGCACCTGCGGAAGCAGCAGCCCCTCGCTGCCGCCGTTCTTCATCAGCAAGCCGTGCTGGCCAACCTTGATCTCCTCGATATCCGTAACCCGCCGCAAAGGCGAAAGCACTGAGATTTCGTACTCCAGCTTCGGCAACTCCACCGCCTTAACCGGCTGAAACCGGGGATCCTGCAACGCGGCCAGCGTAGCCGTGTCGCGCACCGTCATATAGAGCGGCTTCCTCGCCGACGTATACCCGATGCACCCCCGCAGTTGCCCCGCTTCTTTGAGCGTAGTGAACGCGCCGCGCTCCTGGTTCAGAGTCTCGCTCGCGCTTGCGTCCGGCGCATACGGCTCGTTCACCTCTACCGCGTACTCCACTGACTTGCGCGCCAAGGCCAGCAGTTCGCTCTTCTCCTTATCGGTAAGAGAGAACGGAGTTTCCGCGGCCTTTTCGTGATGCGTCTTCACAAACACATCGGCGCTGTAGCCCACCACGCGCGATCGGTCGCCCGTCACATCGCCAGAGTTGGCATACTTCAGCACCCGGGCCTGGTTCGCTCCCATGCGCTCGGCGTAAATCATTGCGGCCACAATGGGCGCGCCGCCGCAAGCCTCCCACACCCGCGTCTGGAAGTTTTGCGACATGCTGAAGTAGTCCCACGCCTCCAGAGCATTCAGCGTCTTGTGGTCGATCTTCACCGCTTCGTCGTAGGGGTGATAGTGCGACAGATCGGAACTGGCCAGAACCAGCGTATCGCCATTTTTGCCCTCGGCCTTGATCAACTTTGCCAGCGCCACGCCCAGCGCGCGGCTGCTCTCATAACTCTGGTCTCCCATATCGATGGGCACCAGTTGGAAATCGCCCAGTACCCGTTGCAGCCAAGGCAACTCCACCTCGATGGCATGCTCGGCGCCGGCCGAAGTAGCATCGTGTCCCCGCCCGGATAGCTTCATGGTCGAGCTCATCTTCACCAGCTTGGCGGCAAAGTCCTTGTCCACCGGCACATTTCCCAGCGGCGTCGAGTAGGCGTCGCCGTCGTAGACCGAGGTGAAGTCGAAGCTCTCGTAATGCGACGGCGCAATCACCACCACGCGCGCATACTTGCGCCCTTTCAGCGCCGCGTAGGTGTAGGCAGCCACGGGGCCGGAGTACTGATAACCGGCGTGCGGCGCAACCACGGCCAAAATTTTATCTGTGATCGGCGGCTGCGACACGTGCGCCAGCATATCGTCGATCATGGCCGAAAGTTCTTTTGGATCGGCCGGATAGAAACTGCCCGCAACTCCGGCGGGCCTCACCTTCTGCGGATCTGCGGCGCGAACATGCTGCAATGGAGCAATCCCCAGGAGCGCGACGATTTGAGCTGCCACCCAATACATTTTGGTACTCCTCTTGAACTTCATTTGCCAAACCTCCTCATGCGTGCCAGACACCTGGGATCGGGTGCAGGCAGAATGGGCAACGACCCTTGCGAATCAGCATCTCGCTGGCCGTGAACCCAACCCGCTCCACCAGCATTTTGCGGCACTGCGGGCAGTAAGTATTTTGCGCGGGATGCCCCGGCACATTGCCGATATAAACGTAATGCAGTCCCTCGGCGTCGGCAATCGCCTTGGCGCGCTCCAGGGTGGGCACCGGCGTGATGGGCAGATTCTTCAGCAGGTATTGCGGATGAAACTGCGTGAAGTGCAGGGGCACATCTTCACCCAGGTTCGTTTTGATCCATGTTGCCAGGCCGCGGAATTCCTCGTCGCCGTCGTTCATCCCAGGCAACACCAGGTAAACGATCTCCGTCCACTTGCCCATCTTTTTGAGCGTAACCAGCGAATCCAGCACCGGCTTCAACTGGCCGGTAACCACATCCCTATAGTACTTCTCGGTGAACGCCTTTAGATCGATCTTGACCGCGTCCATCTTTCCGTAGGCCGTCTTCAGCGCCTCCTCCTGCATGTAGCCGTTCGAGACCACCACGCTGCGGACGCCGGCTTCGTGCCCGGCATCGGCCGCATCCATCAGGAACTCCGCGAAGATCACCGGCTCGCTGTAGGTATAGGCAATCGTCGGGCAGTCATATTGCTTGGCCAGCTCGGCAACCCGTTTGGGCGGTGCATATTGGGCGGGGATCTGCTCCGGGCGCGACTGCGAAATATCCCAGTTCTGGCAGAATTTGCAGTTCACGTTGCAGCCGGCCGTGGCTATGGAGAAAGCCGTCGATCCAGGCAGGTAATGGAACAGCGGCTTTTTCTCCACGGGATCGACGTGCGCCGCGCACACCCGCGAGTGCACCAGCGTGTAGTAGGTTCCGCCGCGATTCTCGCGCACGCCGCAGTAGCCGCGTTCCTTGTCGCCCACCACGCATTCACGCGGGCACAGCTTGCACTTGATCTTCCGGTTTTGAAGTTTCTGGTAGAACTTCGCTTCCACGGTGAATTGCGAATCGTCCTGCTTCTGCTGATCGGCCGACGAACCGATCCCCGTGGCGGGTTGGGCAAATTCGCTCAGCCCCAGTGCCGCTCCCGACGCCAGGGCGCACTTCAGAAACGAACGGCGATTGAAAGGGCTCCGCTCACCGCCGAAAATGGATCCCTCGCCTTTCCGCATCTCCAATTCACAGAACATATTGAACCTCCCAGCCGCTCCGGCTAGACCTCGACAATTGCCATCTTCCTTGGGTCGTTCGTGCCCAGCCGATGTTCTTTGTCGGCTGCGGTTGCAATATAGTGTGGCGCCCGCTCCTCGCCTTCCAGCGTCTTCAATCCTTTTTCGGCACGCTTGCGCTCGATGATCTGCCAGCCCGTGTAATCCAGCGCAACGGGGTCTTGCGAAACCAGCAAGCCGTTGTGATGCCAACTGTGTTCCGGCTTGAATCCCGGCCCGCCATCGTACATGGCCGTGGTCGCGTCGCAGATCGTCAATCGCATCCTCGTCCGGATCTCCGGCAGCATGTTCAGGTCCGCAATATACGGATTGCAGCCGTTGGGGTGGTACTTGTTGGGGTTATGAATGACGCCATACATATTTTTCATGGCGATGGTTACGCCGGCGCCGTCATGGTCTTTCAGCACGGGTACATTGATCAGGACGTTGGAGCGCTGGGTAAGTATCTTCGATAGCCGGCTGCCCACGCTGCCATACTCAACCAGCTCCTGTTCGTAATCCACCCGGTCGGTGCCGAAGCATTGCACTCCGTTTCCGTCCGTCGCGATATGGAATCCGGCGCGTTCCAGTTCCTCCGTCTCGCGGTCCCATACCACGATATCGCCGGCCTTGATTCCGGCTTCCTGCAATCGCTCGCAAATGGCTTCGACGAGCTGAAGATTGCTGGAGATTCCGCGTCCTCCCAGCGTATTCACCTTCACTCCCACCAATTCGCCCGGATGGACCAGCATTTTCCAGGCCTCGATGGGACGATCCCGTTCGAAGAGAGCCTGCACGGCGCGATCCAGAAGCGCCAGTATCCGGCGAGAATCCACCGTGGAGCCTGTGCCGCGCAACAGGGCATCGTGGGCGATCACAACCCTGGATTTCGCCGGCGCCGCTCCCTGTTCCGCCGCCGCCAGCAGTTCCCTGCCTCCGCCGCCGCGCAAAACCGCGGCGCCGAGGAGCGCGCCCTTCAGAAAATCCCGCCGGCTTGCGCTGTGCATTGAACTCATAAGGGTTCTCCACTGAGCCTATGATCCGTCGCGAGCGCCAGGCTGTAACCAATTCGTACTGCAATCCTCGCTGCCTTGGTGTGACGTCAATCACTTATGGCAATCATTATCTGCCAAACTTTGGCTGGATAGCAAGAAGCAGTACCTTGTACAGATACTCATAACTTAAGTAAATCAACACTTTAGATGGATGGCCCTGGATACGTCCATCGGGTTTTCGCTTAATTGCCTCCTGAAGGCAACCCCCGCGGATTGCGTCAGGCAAACCCAATGGCCTGGATTTTGTTGGCGATATCGATGGCCAGGGTCTCAACTTCAGGAGGGAAGAGCCTGCGTTCCCGAGCGGGGAGTTCGCCCAGCAGATCTGAATACGTTGTGGCCTCGCAGCCCTGGAACGCGGGAAAGCCGGCCGAGTCGGCCATCCTGCAACTCACCTTGACCAACTCAGCCACATCCCAGCCGCCATCCGGCCGCCTGGGCAAATGATGCTCGGAGACAACCGCTTCGAAGTCGGGAGGCAGTTGCCAATCCGAAATGAGCTTCTGCCCGATTCCACAATGGTCCGCTCCAAAGATCTCCCGCTCGGCCTGAAGGATGCTCTCGCCGGATCCGCTATGCCTCTCCAGGAGCGCGGCGTACTCTTTGGGGCGCACGGTGGCCAGCGCCAATCGGCCGATATCGTGCAGGATGCCCGAGGTGTACGCGATGTCTTTGTCCATGAACCCCGCGGATGCCAACTGCTCGGCGATCAAGGCACAGGCCAGATTGTGGCGCCAGATGACCTGCATGGAAGGAAGATTCAGGGCTTTACCCATGTAGGCTCTGGCGGCCACAGTGAGACACATCCCTTGCAGGTTGTTGACGCCCAATACCGCGATCGCCTGCAGAATGCTGCTGGCGGGAAAACGCGGAGCATACAAAAGAGAATTGGCGACGGTGAGGACCTCGCTGGCAAAAGCCATATCCGAGGAGATCAGGTCGCTCATCTGGTGCAACTGCACGTTTTCCTTGTTTGCCAACTGCAGAACGCGGATGGCAACTTGAGGAAACGGGGGAAGGCGCAGATGGGCCCAGGTCACATTGTCCACATCGAGTCTCCGCCTGTTGATCTTCACTTGTCGGAGTCTCCTTTGTCCGGGCATGGTTGCTGTGACTGCGGCGGCCTGGCCGATTTCCCCCGGCACTGCATCGATCAAGACGCACTTCGCGCTTGGGCATTCCCTGTACTGTGTATTTCGGCAGGAGAGCCGCTTTTCATGAATGGGAACTCCTTGTGAGCGGGAATCGATCATCGAAGCGGCATCGATGGCCGGCGCAGGCTCGAAAATGGCAAAAGTCGGAGTTTTGAAAGGGCACGGCCGGGTACCGGGGAACCGGGGAACCCTCTGGGTCGGGTCGGGTGAAGGCCGTAGAACGGCCAGAACAGATCGCGAGTCCCCCGCGGCGGACCGCCGAGGGAATGCCGGCGTAAGCAGACAGACTTAATAGAGGATCCCTATGGTTTATTGGGCTTTCCAGGTCTTTCCGTCCATGCTCACCCAGATCAGGTTTTTGTCGTTCACGATCTCGAAGACCGCGGCAGGAAGAGGCGGGGCCACTGGGACGCCGGCGGCGGGCGCCGCGGCGGCTGGACTGCCGGTCCCGGGCCGCTGGAGGCGCACTTCGATGGCACGGCCAGCCCATTGCCGGGCAATAGATTCCCAGTTGCTTCCTGAGTCTTCACTAAGAAACAGCGTGCCGGCCTGGTCGATTGCCAGCGCGCGATTTTGCTCCGCGACGGTGGAAACTGCCGCCAGGCCGCTGGGCAGCGGAGCAGCTTTCGCCTCGCCGACAGCCTCAAACTGAACCACAGGCATTTGTGTCCCGAAATCGTAGCTGCTGTGCGGCGAAACCTCCTTCTTGAGCCGCGAAGTTGAAGCCCCACCCGAGCCATCAAACCGAGCCTCCGCCTTTCGGCTGGCCTGGGCGCGTTCCGCCTTGTCGTCCATTTTTAACTGGGGCGCGCGGACGGCCGTGGCATTGCTCGAATACGCGCCTGTTACGCGTTGGGGTTGCCGCGCTGCGGCTGCCGGCTCCGGTTTCAATTGGTCCATATCAATGACTTGCCCGACCGATGCCGCCGAAGTCACGGTTACCACGCGTTCAGCACTTGGCGGCGCGATTGCTCCAGCCCCGGCCGGGGGTGCTGGGGAAGGCACAGCCTCTTCGAGAATCGGTTCGGAGGCCGCGGCGACCGGTGTGGACCGTACCTTGCTTTCTGAAACCTTAGCGGCAACAGGGGAAATCGGCGTTTGCGCTTTTCGCGCCTCTACCTGCTCTTTTGAGGCAGGTTTCGCGACGCTCCCCTCCTCGTGCGGAACAACTTGAGTCACGACCCTGGCCATTTCCGAACCCGTCTCCTCATGCCGGACGTGAACCAGGAAGGCCAGCGCGACCACCGTCGCAAGCGCAGCCGCCGGAATCCATGCCAGGCGCCAGCCGCTAAGCCAGGAGCCGGTTCGCTTCCCGGAATGAGCGGTTCGAACGGCTGCTGCCGCGCCCGTTTCCAAGCCGGAGGCTGCCTCCTGAGCAAGGAAAATCACCTGCCGGCAGCGGCTGCAATCGGCAAGATGGGCCAGAATCAGCCCGCGTTCCCGCTCCGGCAGAGCCTTCTCCGCAAAGGCGTTGAGGCTCTCCGCGTCGGGATGAAATTCGAGTTGGGTGGTTGAATTCATGGTGCAGCCTTCTCTTGGAACGCGTCCGATGGAGAATATTGCAGTAGTTTCTTCAGATTCAGATCCAGGTCGCGCGGATCGGCTCCAAGCGCCTCTTCGGCGGCGCGCCTGCTCAGGCCGGCATCCTCGAGATTCCTGAGAAGCTGCTTCCTCAGGCCGCCGGTCACGCGCCGCAATCTGCGGCTGACCGTTGCTTCATGCACATCGAGCACCTGGGCAATCTGCATCAGCGTCCGCCCGTCAAGATAGTAGGCAGCCAGCAGAAAGCGATCCTCGGCTTCCCGCTGCCGCAGAGCCTCTTCAATAGCTTTGCCCAGCGCCGGGAGCTGGCCCGCAAGCTCGCCGGGCTCCGGGTCCAAAGCGGGAGCGTCATATTCCTCCAGCGGCTGCTCCCGATGGCTGCGGCGGTGATGATCCACAAAGCGCTGGGCCAGCGTGGTTCTGAGCCAGCCGATCAGCGATCCCCCTCCCCGGTAGGAATCCAGGGGACAGCGCCTCTTTCCGTCCCGCTCCGTCAGGCCGTAGAGTTCCGCGTAGAGCTGATCGGCCAGGTCACTGCCCAGCGTCTCGCTGCCGGTAATCGCAATCGCCGCGCGGACCAGCGGCTGCCGGTAAAGCGCAAGAAAGTGTTCCCATGCGCGCTCGTTGCCGTTCGCGCAGGCGCGCGCCAGGGCAAGATCGGCCAGCCTGAGGCCGCGGAAGAAGGCCGCCTGTTGCCGCCGTGAAGCAATCGCCCCCTGAGCCAGCCCGTAGTTCTGCTCCGTTCCCACGCGAACCAGAATCTCGTTGAACTCGCCTAGAACCAGCCCCCAGGCTGCCGCATCGCACTCTCTCCACAGCTCCTCAAGCAATGCGGCGTCGAGGCCGCCCGCGACGGCCGGAATGCCCGGCCCGGCTGTGCCTTCGACGGATTGGGTAGGCGTTATCCCCACGCCCTCAAGATACGCCAAAAAACTCTGCAAGAAACCAATGCGCCCGCGTTCCTGAGTCAAAGGCCGGCGATGTTTTCCCGGCGGAGGAGAGCGATGAAGAATTTGTACAGGTTCGGGCTGGCGGCAGCGATGCTGCTGGCGCTCGCGGCGTTTGAGCAGGGAAGTGGAGTCAAAGCGGCCGGCGGACCGGAGGAAGCGGCAAGTGGTCCCTACCGCGTGCTGGCTCCCATCGAGAGCGGCAATCTGCTGCTCTTTCCGGTCGTCCGGGCAAGCGGCAAGTCCGGGGTCCCCAGCGACAGGTCTTCGTCGCTGGGGTGGAAGTCTCCCGGCGCAACCCCGTTTCTCACCCTGGATGAGGGCATCAAGAGCGGAGAGGTTGAAGTAACCGAAGCGGGAAAGGTACGGGGACTGGTGCGGCAAAGAGGGAGCGTTGGCGTCCCGCCTTACCAGGATGACCGCTTTCGTGGCGCTCCGGATTATCCGGATGACCACTCGCGCGGAGACGAGGTCAATACTCTGGTCCTCGTCAATCACTCCGACAAGCCCCTGCTGTTGCTGGCTGGCGAGATTGTGACCGGCGGCAAGCAGGATCGCGTCATCGCCAAGGACCGCATCGTGCCTGTCGGCGCCGATCCCATCGACCTGGGCGTCTTCTGCATCGAGCCGGGCCGTTGGACGGCGAGTTCGTCCACCTTCGGCGCGTCGGCAAAGGCGCCCTCCCACAGCTTTATGGTTCAGCCCTCCGTCCGCCAGAAGGCTATGGTCGCCAAAGACCAGCAGCAGGTTTGGGACTCGGTCAGTGGAAGCATCTCCCAGATGGAGATGGCGGCTGCCCCCTCTGCATCGGCCTCAACAAGCCTGGACAGCAACGGACCGGGAGGGTCGGGATACTACCGCTCCATGGGCACCACCAGCTATGCCCAGGTCATGCAGGACAGCGCCGTCAGCGAAAAGGTAGATGAGGCCGCGGCTCCGGTGATGAAGTCGCGTGACCAGGTGCTTGCCCAGCTTCGCCAGGAACACGCCGTCGGCGTAGTGGTGGCCGTGCGCGGCGAGATCGTGTGGGCCGACCTCTTTGCCGACACCGACCTTCTCGCCCGCTATTGGACCAAGCTGGTCCGTTCCTATGCGGCCGAAAGCCTGACCGAAGGCGAGACCCACTCCGCGCCCACCGTGGCCGATGCGCAGCACTTTCTCAACGCGCCCTCGGGAGGCGCCGAAACCAGCGAGGGCGACGTAGGCGTCTACCGTTATCGCGAACTCAGGTCCGGGAGCACGGAAACCTTTGTGCTGGAGTCGCTGCTGCCCGGAACCGGCTACGACGTCCACATCAGCAAGCTCAAGCTGAGAAACGCGGAAGCGCGCCACCCAGAGGGTACCCGGCCGCCGCGTCACTACGACCCGCAGATCTACCGCTGATTGCTTGCGCGGACTTCACTTGAATTGTGGGTGCCCCAGGTCTCGTCCGCCGCGGTTCGCCGCGGCGAAAGACCTGGGAACCCACTCAAACCCAAGCCGCCTCTTACGCTTTCTGTCCCATGCGCGCAATGTGGGGAACCGCGATCAACGTTACCGCAAAGAGAAAGATGGAAGCGGCAATGAACTCCAGATGCCCAAGGCGCAGGTCTTCAAACACCAGCTTCACCGCAACCAGTGCCAGCGTGGCGTAGCCCATGCGAGTCAATTCCTTCCTGCGCCAATGCGAGCCGCTGAAGGCCAGCGCGAGAGCCGCCGCGCAGAGGGTCAAAGTGCGAAGGAAAGCAAGGTGCTGAGGACCGGGATTGACGCTGAACGCTGCCAGGCCCATCAGGCCCTCCACCAGCATCGCGGCGGCGGCGCCAATCGCCACAGAAGCGGAGACGATAGAAAGAATCTGCCGCTTCCACGACTCTCCCTGGCCGGCGCACCCGGCCGCATAACAGAGGGCCGCGCAAGCTGCGACAAAGCAAACGCTCCAGGCGGGCGCTCCAGGCAGCGTCCCGGCAAGCGCGCGGAAGGCATACTCCAGCAGGCCGGATACCGCCGCGGCCGCTACAAGATAAACCATACCGTGAAACTCAAGAGTCAGCCGCTTCAGCCGAACGCCCAGAACAGCAGCCACGATCGAGGCCGCGCCCAGGCACAATGCCATACCCAGCGGCGGCAGGCACAACCATCCGCCGGCCAGAAAAAGCGCCGCGCTCCAGGTGGAAAACACCAGGCTATTGCGCCGTTCGGGTGCACGGTCGAAGATCGTAAAAACTCCCGCATAACCTGCAGCCGACAAAACCAGGCAGAAGACCCCCAAAACGGTTGCGCCGCCGCTCGGCCCGAAATAGAGCCAGCCGGAGGCAGCCAGCAGGAACGCAATCATCGTCTGCACCGTCTCGAAGACTGTGATCTTCTTCTTGTTCACCGCGGTCTTGAAGATCACGCTCGTCCCATCGATCAGGAACAAAACGAATCCCGGCGCAAGCAATGCTGCCGTGCCGATGACCGGGTAATCCGCGCGCGTGCTGGGCGGGCTGGAGTAGATATAGATCTGAGCCCATACGCCCAGGTCGGCAGCCAGCGCCACCAGGGGCCGTACGCTCAGTTCGCGATCTCGCCCCGCCGCGTACTCGCAGATAAGAACCATGAGGAGAAGCGCCGCGATAAAGGGCGCCATCTCGTGCGTGGCGATAGATAGAGATAGCGCAACCGCAACCGCCGTAACGTTGGCCACCCAGAAGACCGACGCGAGATTGCGCTTCCACGCCAGGGCGGAGGCTGCAATCACGAACACGCCCAGCACGCCGGCGGTTACCGCGGCCGGCAATACCTTGAAGCGCAAAGTAAGTTCCCACAGCATGGGAGCCAAAATCAAAGCGGAGGTGCAGGCATAGGTGATGCTTGCGAACCATGCCCCGGCGGGCGCCCGCGTTGCCCATACCAGCCATAGGATCGCGTACGCGATAGCAAGAGCCGCGACCGCCGGCTTGGGAAGCAAGCTCGTTTCCGCCACGGCCCGCAGTACATAGGCGCCGGCCATGCCCAGCATAGCCCTGCCCAGCACAGAGAACATTCCGCCGGCCGGCGCAATAGAGCGCGCTTCCACGGCCTTTGCCGACGGCAAAAGATTTGACTCCAGAATAGGAAGCGGACCATCCGCCTCGGAAGGATGCTCCAGGGCATAAATCCGCCGCTCCAGGTTCTCCAGGCGGGTCGTGAGCCGTTCCAGGGCGTCGGGAAGAGGATCCATAGTTTCCACCAGCGATTAGTTGCGCTCAGTCCGCCGCCGCCGCGGGCGGGTACCCTCTGGGTGGCGCGCTCTTTTCAGGCCAGGGAGGCAGCAACTTCACCAGCGCCCACAAAAAAATCAGCGGCAGGATGGTCAGGAAAATTGCCACCAGCAGTCCCTCGTGCGTAACCAGGCTCATCTTGTAGGTCGTGTACCCCAAAAAACTCTTGCTGAACAACTGACCGCCGATCACCACGTTCCAGCGCATGGCAAAGATGCCGATCAGGGTAAGGCAACCGGCCACGGCATACATTCGCTTGCGCACAATTTCAGGAAGCTTCACCACCTGCGTTACGCCCAGCAGGATGATGGGCGTGAGAGTGCCCAGGCATATCTGGATCACGATGTGGGGAATGTAGAGCTGGGTGTGGACCAGAAAGTCCAGGCTGCGGAACGATTCGTCGGCCTCGTAGATGCGGTGAACCAGGTCCAGCGACTCCAGGCTGAAGTCGATGATGAAGATGTAGAACAGGTACATGGCAATGGTATCGATGCAGCGCATGTCGATCTTTTGTTTGCGCAGCTTGGTGATCGCCATGTACAGCACCATCACCCCGGCAATCCCCGACACCATGGCCGAGAAGATGAACACCACCGGCATCAGCGGCGAAGACCACCAGGGATTTGCCTTGAGCGAGCCGAAGATGAACCCGACGTATCCGTGCAATAAGAAAGCCGAAGGGATGCCGATCAAGGTCACGATCCAGCCCACCCGTTCGTCAATGGCCAGCGAGCGTTTGCTGATGTTGCTCGAGCCCAGCGTCATCAGCTTGTAAATCCAGCGCGTCCAGACCGGGGCCGACTGGGAGAGCAGCACGATCTCGCGCCGGTAGTCCAGCCAGATTTCCAGCACCAGCACCGCCATCAGGTACCACAGATACACATACCCGAACATGGCCATGGCCGACGTGCTATGCGGAGTGAAGTACATCTCCGGCGAACGCTCCGGATGCCCCAGGTGCAGCGCCAGCGGCAGCGGCGCAACCAGCAGGAAAGCCAGGGCCGTGAGCAGCGCCAGCCGGTACGTCGGCTTCACCGCTTCAACCAGGAACACGCGCTCCAGGGAGGCCAGAATGAATGCTCCGGCCACCAGTCCCGTGATAAACGGGTACAGGACGATCAGCACGCTCCATTGCAGTGCGATTTCGTTGGGATACATGAAGCCTTCAACACCGTTCATCACTTAGCTCCTAGCTGCCTAGCCCCTTAGTCCCTAGTCCCTAGTCCCTTAGTCCCTAGCCCCTTAGTCCCTAGTCCCTTAGTCCCTGCTTTTCTCACCGCACCGAGCCGTCCAGATCGTTGTAGAAGACCTTCGCGCCGGTGGCCATCTGCGGCTTCAACACCTGCACGCTGTGCGTCTTCAGAAACTCGTGAATCGGATCCTTGGGATCTTTCAGATCCACCAATTGGCGCGCCCCGGTCGGGCAGGCTTCGCAGCATGCGGTCGTTAGTCCCTGGGTAATCCGGTGGTAGCAAAGCGTGCACTTATCCGCAACTTTCTTCCTGGGATGAATGTAACGGCAGCCGTAGGGGCAGGCCTGCACGCAATAGGAGCAGCCCATGCAGTATGTCTGGTCCACCAGCACCACGCCATCCGGGCTGGTGAAGGTCGCGCCCACCGGGCAGACCTGGGTGCATGGAGAATCCGTGCATTGGTTGCAGAGTTTTGGAACGAAGAAATACTTGCCCTCATCTTCCTGGGCAACGGGAAACCCTTCCTTGCCGCCGTCCGGCGAGATGACTTCGGGATTGGTAAGATGCCAGTCGTTGACGTGATAGCGTTCCACCCAGGTGCGGAAGTATCCGTCCGGCACATCGTTCTCGGTCTGGCAGGCGCGCACGCAGTTGCCGCAGCCGATGCATTTGGGGATATCGATCAACATGCTCCACCAATGCTCGGTCAACTTGTAGTTCGGCGAGGTCTCCGGGGTTCCGGCCAGAACGGACTCCCACGCCACCGCCGCCGCCGGCAAAAGAATCAGCATTTGACGCCGGGTAATCTTCATTTCGCGCCTCCTGCATCCATTTGAGGGCTGTGCGGCTTGTGGCAGATCCCGCAGGCAAGCCCCGCGTAGTGGTCTGCCGGCACAACCTGCGGAAAGCCCTTGGGTTTGGCGGCGCTGGCCGTGTGGCACCGGATGCAGAGCACGGCTGTGTCCGGCAAGACCGGCTGCACCGAGGCCGGGTCGTCGGCATGGCGGATGAACGGGCTCTCGACCGTCGCAGGTGGAATGACCAAAGCGATGGCGCGCCGGAAGAAGTTCGGCGCGGGCTGCGCGGGGCTGGGCGAGCGCTCGATCAGAGCGCCGTGGCAGGCCTCGCAGTTCACGTGCGCATGTTTGCCGTTCTTCTTTATCTCCAGAACGTCCGCATGACAGGTTTCGCAGGTCTCGTGGCCGGCAAATTTGGCCGGATGCTCGGCAATTTCGCCGATGGCCGCCCCGCGATAGTGCCCATACTCTCCAAAGCTTTTAGGCACAACGTAATGGCGTGCCACCAGAAACACCAGAAAGGCGAGGACGAACAGCCCCGCAAACCGGAAAAGATGCCCTGCATCCTTGAATACACTCATCTAGCTCTATCTCCGTAACGCCCCAGCCATGAGGTCGCGCGAATCGATTTCCTGTGATTTGGAATATTCCTCGTATGCCTGACCGTATAGGAACTGATTTCGTTGTTGATGTGAGTTAAATCACACGACGATGTGACGCAGGTCGCTCCCACACCAATTCTCCCCTTGCCTGCTTGAGGCGCGCGCACACAAGCGGGAAACGATACGATGGAACTGTGGAGCGCAGAATGCCAAAAGTGCTGGATGGCGTGGCGATTGCCGCGGAAATCAAACGGGAAGTGGGCGAAGAGGTGAAGCTGCTCGCCGAGCAGGGCATCCGTCCGGGGCTGGCGGCGGTGCTGGTGGGCAACGTTGCCGCGTCGGAGATCTACGTCCGCAGCAAAGTGCAGACCTGCGCCGATCTCGGCCTGTACAGCGACCTCATCACCCCGCCCGAGTCCGTGACCACCGAAGAGATGATCGATCTGGCGGCCGGCCTCAACGGCCGCGACGAGATCGACGGCATTCTCATCCAGTTGCCGCTGCCCGCGCACATCGATGCCAAGCTGGTGCTCGATGCCGTCTCCCCGGCCAAGGATGTGGACGGCCTGCACCCGCTGAACGTGGGCCGCGTGCAGGCGGGCAGGCTGGCGCTGGCCCCCTGCACCCCGGCGGGAATCATTGAAATCCTCAAGCGCAGCGGCATTCCCATCAGTGGCCGGTACGCGGTGGTGGTGGGCCGCAGCGATATTGTGGGCAAGCCGGTGGCCATGCTGCTCCTCCACCAGAACGCTACTGTTACGATTTGCCACTCCAAAACACAAAACCTCGCGGAGGTCACCCGCCAGGCCGATATTCTGGTCGCCGCCATCGGCCGTCCCGGCTTCATCACCCCGGAGATGGTAAAGTCCGGCGCAACCATCATCGACGTAGGCATCAACCGCATCACCAGCCGAGAGGAGTTTGACCGCTACTTTGCCGGAGATCCCAAGCGCGAAGCCGCCTTCGCCAAGCGGGGTTCGACGATCGTGGGCGACGTCCACCCCAAAGCCTTCGATCTCTCCGGCGCTTATACTCCCGTGCCCGGCGGCATTGGTCCGCTCACCATCGCCATGCTCATGGCCAACACCGTGCGCGCCGCCAAAATGCGGCGGGGGCTTTAGGTCATGCTAAGAGTCGGACTCACCGGCGGCCTGGGCAGCGGCAAGAGCACCGTCGCGGGCTACCTGCGCGATCTGGGCGCCGAGGTCATCGAGTCCGACGAGCTGGGCCGTTCGCTGATGGAACCGGGCCAGCAGGTCTATGCCCAAATTGTGAGCGCATTCGGCCCGGAGGTGGTCAACCCCGATGGCCGCCTGAACCGCGTCCGTCTTGCCGCGCTGGCTTTTCAGGGAGGCAGGCTCAACGAGCTGAACGACCTTGTGCATCCCGCGGTAATCGACGCGCAGCGGCGCTGGATGGATGAGGTGTTTGCGCGCGATCCGGCCGCCGTAGCCGTGGTGGAGTCGGCGCTGATCTTTGAAGTAGTCCGCGATGCCCGCGCCCGCGGCGAAAGCGAGGGCGTGCTGGGTCGCCGCGGCGACCGCCGGCGCATCGACCGGGTCATCGTGGTGACCGCCCCCGACGAGCTCAAGATCGCCCGCTATGCAGCCCGGATCAGCCCATCCGCCGCTGGCCGCGCGGCTGTTGAAGCCGATGCCCGCCTCCGCCTGGCCTTCCAGATTCCCGATGCTGAAAAGGCGCCGCTCGCCGACTATGTGCTGGAAAACACGGGAGATATTGCCCAACTCCAAGCCCAGGTCGTCGCCCTCTGGACACGCCTGAAGGCGGAGAGCAACAATTCTAAGCCGGGCGAGTCTTTAAAATAGTTGTCAGTGATCAGTTGTCAGTTTTCAGTAACGGCGGTTTACGGCTGATTTGCCGACCACTGACCACTGATCTCTGATCTCTGATCTCTGTAGAAAGGTTTTCAGGTCTACGAGTCATGAAGCTACTGCGCCGCGTTCTCCTGGTCGTTCTGCTGGTGGGCGGATTCTGGTACATCACCACGCATCTCCCCCCCAGTTTTGACCGCCTGTCTCTGAACCATATCTCGCTCTTCGGGGCGCGCGGCGCCGGCTCCCCGCTCGAACTGACCGAGGCTGAGGCCGCTCCCGCCTTCGACGCCGAGGAGCAGAACAATATCGCCGTCTACAAACGGGTGCTGCCCTCGGTGGTCAATATCACTTCCACCACTCTGGTCTTCAACTTCTTTTACGGAACGGTTCCGCAGCACGGCCAGGGCTCGGGGTTCATCCTTGACCGGGCAGGCCACGTGCTCACAAACTACCACGTGGTCGAGAACGCCAATCGCGGCATCGAGGTGATGCTCAGCAACAAGCGCCGCTACGCCGCCAAGGTAGTGGGCACGGACAAGGTGCACGACCTGGCGCTGTTGCAGATCGACGCGCCCAACCTGCAGCCGGTCACTCTCGCGGATTCGAGCAGCCTGTCGGTGGGACAAAAGGTCTACGCCATCGGCAATCCCTTCGGCCTCAGCGGCACCATGACCCGCGGCATCATCAGCTCCATCCGTTCCATTCACGGCGCGGAAGGCGCGCCCATTGAGGACGCCATTCAGACCGATGCGGCCATCAACCCCGGCAACTCCGGGGGCCCCTTGCTCAACTCCCACGGCGAGGTCATCGGCATCAACACGATGATTGCTTCGAGCCCGGGGGTCGACCAGAGCTCAGGCATCGGCTTTGCCATTCCCATCAACACCGCCAAGGCGGTGCTGGCCGACCTCACCCGGTACGGGCGCGTCAAGCGGCCCTCGCTGGGCATCGTCTCCTACGCCATCGGCCCCGACCTGGCCTCGCAGATGGGCTTGGCCGTCGACTCCGGCGTTCTCATCCAGAAAGTGATTCCCGGCGGCGCAGCCGAGCAAGCCGGCCTGCACGGCGGCGACCAGCAGGCTTATGTGGGCAATACCCCCATCATGCTGGGCGGCGATCTCATCGTGGCCATCGACGGCCAGGGAGTCAACGATCCGCAGGACATCAACGCCCTCATGGACAAACATCAGGCCGGAGACACGATCAGCGTCACCTTCTATCGCGGCAACAAACAGATCACTCTCAAATTGATCCTGGGAGAAGCGCGGGACTCAAGCAGCTAGGCGGGAAGTCGAGACAATCGACCACGATTGATATTTAGGGGTCTAGTTTACAATCTAGGAAAATTATCTTCTTGCGATAAGCAAGCTAGACATGCCCTGACGTGGCCTTGGTGAATTAAGGAAATCTAGGGGAATAACATGGTCTTCGGTTGGAGTTGGTAGAGTTTTCGGAACCACTCCACAAACGAAGTTGCTGCTTGATTGGTAGGGTCTAGCATTTTCTTTGTCAGCGCGATACCTGGCGACTGTCCCGGGCTTTCCTGCCATGCAAGCCAAGTGTAAAGAATGGCTTTTGCATAGTTATTCCCCACTAGATTGCAGCCCAACTTTTGGGCATTCATGACCGACGCTTCAGCATGATCCCAAACTACCTTACATTCTGGTGGAACCAAAAGTTTGAGAAAATTTTCTAAACATCTCTCTGTAGTGTTGTCGGGCATGATCCACACTCCGAAACGGTGCCCGTCAGCATTATCTACAACAACTCCCTCTGGCAACAAATGCTTTGGAAGGTTGGGAAACATGCCTATGCATGCGTTGCGTATCGCTTCATATCTTCCACTAGCAGCCCGTGGTGCAAGTCCTGATTCGTACTCTGGAAGTTGTTGGATTATCCACAGGGTTTGCTCGTAAGCTTTTTTCATGGCGATGGGCAGACGTGAGCATCGAGAGCGGCAAGAGGATTTG
>JBEKGY010000012.1:0-77212 GCA_050012555.1 Occallatibacter sp. | reverse complement strand
GTTTTTCAAAGCGCACTAGGAATTAGTCTCAGAGGAGAAATTAATATGCGTAAAAAAGTAAGCATCATCGGCGCGGGCAACGTGGGAGCTACCACAGCCCACTGGATTGCATCCAAGGAACTAGCCGACGTAGTACTGGTAGACATCGCCGAAGGCATCCCGCAAGGCAAGGCGCTCGATCTGCTCGAAGCCATGCCCATCGAAAAACGCGACGTCAGCGTCACCGGCTCCAACGACTACGCGGCCACGGCCCACTCCGACATCGTGGTCATCACCGCAGGCATTCCCCGCAAGCCCGGCATGAGCCGCGACGACCTGCTCCACACCAACTTCAAAATCATCTCCGACGTGGTGGCGAAGGTGGTCGCGCAGTCGCCCGAATCCATTCTCATCGTCGTCTCCAACCCGCTCGACGCCATGGCCCAGGCCGCCTATCGGCAAGCGGGCTTCAACCGCGAGCGCGTCATCGGCATGGCCGGCGTACTGGACTCGGCGCGCTTCCGCTCCTTCATCGCCGCCGAGCTGAACGTCAGCGTGGAAAACGTCATCGCTTTCGTGCTGGGCGGCCACGGCGACACTATGGTCCCGCTCCCTCGCTACTCCACCGTCGCCGGCATTCCTATCACCGAGCTGATCACCGCGGGCCGCCTCGAAGCCCTGGTGCAGCGCACCCGCGATGGCGGCGCGGAGATCGTCAAGCACCTCAAGACCGGCAGCGCCTACTACGCGCCTTCCGCCGCCGCGACCGAGATGGTCGAAGCCATCCTCAAGGACAAGAAAAAGATCCTGCCCTGCGCGGCCTACCTGCAGGGCGAGTACGGCATTGAGGGATACTTCATCGGCGTTCCCTGCAAGCTTGGAGCCGCCGGCCTGGAAAAAATCATCGAGATCAAGCTCACCGAAGAAGAAGACGCCGCCCTCAAAAAGAGCGCCGCCGCCGTCAAGGAACTCTGCGCCGTCATCGGCGTTTAGAGCCCTCGCGGACCTGTTGATTCGAGGCGTGCGGTTTTTATGATTCCATTGACGGGAAATACCTCGAACCGGCGCCTTGATATAATGACCTCAGAGAAAAGGATAGGTTAAAATGACTTTCTGTAAATGGGCATTACTGGGCGTGATCGTCCTTGCGGCAACCGCCGTCTCTTCGGCGCAACAGAAGTTTCCTTTGCGTCCCGGCGAATGGGTAGTCTCCACCGCCAGTACCACGCCGAACCAGGCACCTGTGGTTCTTTCCTACTGCCTGAATGACGAACTGTGGACCAAGGCTCTTACAAAGAACCCCGCCTGCTCCATTACAAATTTCTCCGTCACGTTAACCGGCGCAAGTTACAATATGAGTTGTTCCATGAAATCCTTCCAGATGAAGGGCAAGGTCAACATAATCTTCGATGGAATGACGCACATGGTCGGCAAGGGTTCCTTCGACATGATGACGATCAAAACAGGAGCCACCCATTCCGATTCCCAAACCGACTATCGCTGGAAGGGGCCCACATGCGACCCCAACACCGACGTGAACCTGAAGTTCAACAAGCAAAAGCAAGATTGATTCAGATCCTCAACCGGCGCGTCGAATTGTTGGCAATAAGCCGTTTCTCTTAGAGTCCGGCCAGGCGCAAATTCACTGCCTCACAAACTCCACCACCTTCGGTCCCATCTGCCGAGAACAATCGACAGGCGTCAGGTGCCCGCAGCCCGGAACAACCTCCAGCTCCGACTGCGGAATCAGGCGGTGCATCTTCTCCCCCTGGCTGAGCGGCGTGATATGGTCCTCCGCGCCCCACACGATCAGCACCGGCATCTTCAACTGCGGCAACAAGGTATCAATGGCGTCGCGGCCGGTGAGCATGGTCCCCATCGCCCGGCGAATTACCCATGCATTCTGCCGGGAGACCCTCAGAATGTCGCGCGCAATGAAGCCTGGAATCCGGGGCGGATGGGACATCAACAGCGCATCCAGCTGGTCGAGTTCCTGCGGCGTGGCGGGCGTAAACAGCCGCGTATCCCACGCCGGCTTCTCGTAGATGCCCGCCGAGTCAAACAGAATAAGCCGCCTGACCCTTTCAGGATGTTCATTGGCAACGACTTGCACGATCCAGCCGCCCATCGACCAGCCGCCCAGGTCCACCTGTTTCAACCCCAGGGCATCCAGAAAGCCCACCACCACGGCGGCCTCATCGGGCACCGAATAAGAAAAGTCCTGCGGCTTCTCGCTGCGTCCATACCCAATCAAATCAGGCATATAGACGCGATAACCGGCCTTGGCCAGCCGGGGCGCCAGGTTTCGCCAATCCTCGGCGCGCCCGCCCAGCCCATGCACCAGCACCACAGTCGGCCCATCTTTAGGTCCATCTACATTGTAATGAACAAGATAGCCATCAACCGTCACCGTGCGGCTCTCTACCCCGGTGACATACTCCCGTAAATACATCATTCCATTGAAGTAGCAAACCGGACGCTGCCAAAACCCAAATCCGGCCGCCAACCCCAGAGTCAGCGCAACACACACACACCAAAGAAGTTTACGTCCTTTCATGGTTCTTCTCGCCTTTTCAGCTCCAGCGCTCGCTGCCAGCCGCTCTCGATGACGCGCACGGTTACCGGATCGATCTTCAGGGCGCTATGGCTATTCCACTCCGCCCGCTCGACCCAGCGCACGGCGTCCGCATCAGAGGCCGCCTGCAACTGGCCTCCCACCACGCGGCAGAGGTAGTCCGCGATCACGTAATGGTAGCGGACGCGCTCGTCCTCCCGCTGAATGCGGTCCAGAAGCTCAATCAATTCAATCGGTTCGACCGTCAGCCCGGTCTCTTCCCTCACCTCGCGGACCACCCCGGCCAGGAGCGGCTCGCCCACCTCGAGCAGCCCGCCCGGCAGGGTCCATTGGCCCAGCATCGGCTCGGTTCCACGCCGCACCAGCAGCACCCGTCCCTGCTCCACAATCACCGCGCCAACGCCAATGAGCGGAGCGTCGGGAAACTCTCTCTGCATAGTCCTCCACCCCAAGCCGAACCTCTCTTGTGAGAGTGCTCGTATCTCACTTTCGCACAAATATCCGTGCCCCATCCTTTCGCCTTTCCGCCGCGGCGGAGGTGGGAAACCTCAACCCTTGACCGGGCCAGGATCGCGCGGAACAGCCCCTGGCCGCTCCGCGCGCGCAACGTTTGCGACGGGCTATCATCGAATACATAAGGGAGACAAGAATGGCGGAGTTCACGCTGCGAATCGAAGGAATGCACTGCGGCTCCTGCATTCGCCGCGTCAGCCAGGCCCTGGCCTCAGCCGAAGGGGTACAGGTCCAGGAGATTCGCGTGGGTGCGGCGCGGCTCAGTACCAATCTCGCCCCTGCGCCCGTCGATCTTGCTATTGCCGCTCTGGCCAAGGCCGGCTACTCCGCGCGGCTGGAACCTTAAAGTGCCCACGCCCGCAACGGAATCGCTCACGCTCCCGGTTCTGGGCATGACCTGCGCCTCCTGCCAGCATCATGTGGAAGAAGCACTGCGCTCGACCGCCGGAGTTCAATCCGCGCGCGTCGATCTGATTACCAATCGCGCCAGCGTGGTCTTCGATCCGGCTGTCGCCGCGCCCGCTACGCTGCTCGAGTCCATTCGCGCCGCCGGCTACGACGCCGTCCTTCCCCGCCCCGATGCTTCTTCTGCGCAAGCATCGTCGAACGCAGACGCAACTGGTCACGGACGCAAGGCATGGATCACTCTGGCTGCCGGAGCCGTAGCCATGCTGCTGGCCATGCCTCTGGGAACAGAAATGGGCGCGCTGGACCACGCTCTCATGCGCCTCATGCCCTGGCTTTATGCGCTTCCGCCGGAGTTGTTGCGCTGGTTTCTGCTGATTCTCACGGCGGTCATCGTGGCCTGGGCCGGGCGCGGCATCTTCGTCAGTGCCATCCGCGCCCTGCGCCACGGAAAAACCAACATGAACACTCTGGTGAGCCTGGGAACGGGCGTGGCCTTTGCTTATTCCGCCTTTGCCACCGTCTGGCCCGCAACCGGCCGCCAGGTCTACTTCGATGCGGTTCTCTTAATTCTCGGATTTCTGTTATTGGGGAAAAGCCTGGAAGGCCGCGCCAAGCGCCGCGCACTGGCTGCGCTCGATTCGCTCTCCCGCCTGCGCCCCGCCACTGCCCGCCGCATCCGCGACGGCATGGTATCCGTTGTGCCACTCGAAGAGATTCAACCCGGCGACAGCGTTCTGGTTCTGCCCGGCGAACGCTTCCCTGTGGACGCAACCATCATCGAAGGCCGTACCACCGTGGACGAGTCGATGCTCACCGGCGAACCCACGCCTCTGCCGCGTGAGCCTGGCGGCCGCGTGCTGGCCGGTTCGCTCAACTACGACGGCGCCGTTACTTGCCGGGCTGAAACGCTGGGCGAGGCCACGGTGCTCGAGCAGATCACGCGCATGGTCCAGCAGGCGCAGTCTTCGCGCGCGCCCATGGAGCGGCTGGCCGACCGCGCCAGTTCCATCTTTGTCCCCATCGTGCTGGCCCTGGCGGCCATCACCTTTGCCGTCTGGCTCATCGCCGCGCATTCGCTCCCGCTGGCCCTGGCCAACACCGTCGCCGTGCTGGTGATCGCCTGCCCCTGCGCCATGGGCCTGGCCGTGCCTGCGGCGCTCACCGTGGCCGTGGGCCGCGGCGCGCAGCTGGGAATCCTCTATAAAGGCGGAGAAGCTCTGGAACGCCTGGCGCATCTGGATGCAATCGTCCTCGACAAGACCGGAACCCTCACCGTGGGACGACCCGTGCTGGAAGCGGTCCATGCGCTTGGTGGTTTCCCACCCTTTCGCCAGGCCGGGGTCCCCGGCGCACGAACTTTGTGCGATGGGGTGGAGGAAGAAGGCGAAAGGATGGGGCACGGAGGCGCTCATATCCTTGCCGGCCACGCGGAAAACGATCTGCTGCGCCTGGCTGCGTCAGCCGAGGAGCGATCGAACCATCCGCTGGCCCACGCCGTCGTGGATGCCGCGCGGGCGCGGAATTTGGTTTGGCCGCCCGCTGAAGACGCGCAGATTCTGCCCGGCCGCGGCCTCACCGCCAGAGTCGAAGGCCACGATTGCCTGCTTGGCAATGAAGCTCTCTTCCATGAGTTCGCTATCCCGCTTCCCGGCGGCATTCCCCCACCGGAGCCCGGCGTCACCCGGCTGTGGATGGCTCTGGACAACATGCCCGCCGGTTACTTCGATGCCCGCGACGCTCTACGCCCCGATGCAGCAAAGGCCATCGCCGCACTGCGTCACGCCGGGCTGCGCGTGCTGATGCTCACCGGCGACTCGGCCGCCGCGGCCACGCCCATCGCGCAGCAAGCAGGCATTGCCGAGGTTGAATCCGGACTCGACCCGGCCGGCAAGCTGACCCGCATTCGCGAACTGCAGTCCGCCGCGGCGGACGGCCTGCGCGTAGCCATGGTGGGAGACGGCATCAACGACGCAGCCGCGCTGGCCCAGGCCGACGCCGGCATCGCTATGGGCTCCGGCGCCGACCTGGCCCAGGAGGCCGGCGACGTGCTGCTTTTGCGCACGCAACCCTCTGTTATTCCCGCCGCGCTCGATCTGGCCCGCCAAACCCTGCGCGTCATGCGCCAGAACCTGGTCTGGGCCATAGCCTACAACCTGCTCGGCATTCCCCTGGCCGCGGGCCTGCTTTACCCCAGCTTCCACATCCTGCTCAGCCCCTGGCTGGCCGCCGCCGCCATGGCCCTCAGCTCAGTCTGCGTGCTGGCCAACAGCCTGCGCCTGCGACGCTGGCGGCCAGGCACGTTAAACTAACCTGAGAGCCTGCCTGTGCGCATCCTTACCCGTTACATCCTCGGCGAGATTCTCTCCCACACTGTCATCGGGTGCGCTCTGTTCACCTTCATTCTCTTCATGCGCGACCTTCCCCACATCCTGGAGATGGTGGTCCGCAACAGCTCCACATTCACCAACGTGATGGAGATCTTTCTTCTCACGCTGCCCAACACCTTCAAGGTCACCATTCCCATGGGCGTGCTGGTGGGGGTTCTGCTGGGACTGAGCCGCCTGGCCGCCGACAGTGAGATCATCGCCATGCGCGCCTCCGGCCTGGGCATCGGCTACTTTGTGCGCGTCGCCTCCATTGTGGCCGTCGCCGGCACGCTGGTGGGACTGGCCAACTCCATTTACGTGGCTCCGCGCGCCAACCAGGCTATCCTGGACATGCAGCAGGAGCTGGAAACCTCGCAAGCCTCCTATGAGATTCAGCCGCGCGTCTTCTATGAGGATTTTCGCAACTTCGTCCTTTATGTGCAGGACGTGCGCGCCGGCACGGGCGCGGCCAACTGGCGCCAGGTCTTCATGGCCGACGTAACCGATCCCTCCACGCCGCTGATCACCACCGCCGCCTCCGCCACCGTGGCCAACGACACCAGCCAGGAACTGCTCATGCGGCTGCGAGACGGATCGCGGCACGAGACAGTGGCCGACCAGCCGCAACAGTACAACATCTCCGTCTTTGCCACCACCGATATGCCCCTGGCCCTGAGTCAGCAGAACGAGTTCCACCTGGGACGGATGGACACGGTCATCTACGCCCTGCCCCTGGGCGCGCTGCTCGAGCGTACCCGCGGTCCCGACCCCAAACGATTCCTGATCGAATTGCACAACCGCTTCGCTTATCCGGCGGCCTGTCTGGTGCTGATGCTGGTGGGCGTTCCGCTGGGCGTGGCCTCGCGGCGGGGCGGAAAGAGTTCCGGCTTCGTCTTTACCATTCTGCTGGTCTCCCTCTATTACATCCTCTCTTACACCGGCATCGCCATGGCCCGCCAAAACAAACTCTCCGTATTCGCCGGGGTGTGGCTGGCCAACATGCTCTTCGCCGGGGCCGGCACCTTTCTGCTATGGCAAATGGCCAGCGGCGGCCGCATTCTCTACGCCATCACCAGTTGGGCCTCGCGTTCTCCACAAGCCGCGCCTGATGCCGCGCCCAGGCACAATGGCGTTCCACGCGCCGGCCTTCTTGACAGGCTGCATCCGCGCTTCCAGCGCACCACGGCCCGGGGCGCCTTTCCGCGCATCCTCGACGAGTATGTGGTCCGCGAGTTTCTCAACACCTTCTTCCTGGTGCTGGCCGGCTTTGTGGTGCTGATGCTGGTCTTTACATTCTTCGACCTGGTGGGCGACATCCTGCGCAACCACATTCCCATGTCCATGGTCGGAGACTATCTGCTCAACCTGACGCCCAGCATGCTCTACCTGATCGCGCCACTGGCGGTGCTGATCGCCGTGCTGGTCACCTTCGGCGTGCTCAACCGCAACAGCGAACTTATCGCCATGAAGGCCTCCGGCATCAGCCTCTACCGCCTGGTAGTTCCCATCTTCTCCATCTCCGCCGTCCTGGCCGTAACTCTCTTTCTCTTCGACCAGTATTATCTGCCCCAGGCCAACCGCAGAGCGGAGGCCATCCGCAACATCATCAAGGGCCTTCCGCCGCAAACCGTCCTGCACCCCGAGAACAATTGGATCTTCGGCCAGCCGCGTCCCGGCGAGCCCGGCCGCATCTTCTACTACCAGTTCTTTGACAACGACCACAACGAGTTCGCCAATCTCTCCATCTTCGAATTCGATCCCTCCACCTTTGCTCTCTCGCGGCGCATCTTTGCCTCCCGCGCTGTCTGGGACCCCGCAATCGCTTCCTGGCGCTTTCTGAACGGCTGGCAACGCGACATCGCAGGCGCCAACATCACCGAGTATCGCGAGTTCAAACAAACCTCCTTCGCGGAGATTCACGAAGATCCCAGCCACTTCAAGAAGGAAAGCCTGCAATCGCAGGAGATGAACTTCGGCCAGCTCGAACGCTACATCGGCGACCTGAGCCAGAGCGGCTTTGACACCAAGCGCCTGCGCGTCGCGCTGTGGCACAAGCTCGCCTACCCGCTCATCGCCATCGTCATGGCGGTGCTGGCCATTCCCTTCGCGCTCTCCATGGGCCGCCGCGGCTCGCTCACCGGCATTGCCGTGGCCATCGCCGTGGCGCTCGCCTACTTTGTGGTGGACGGCCTGTTTGGAGCCATGGGCAACGTGAACTATCTGCCCTCCGCCCTGGCCGCCTGGTCCCCGGATATCCTCTTCGGGCTCACGGGCGGCTATCTGCTGCTGAGAACGCCCACATAGAGCGATATCGGCAGGATTTGGCTGGTTATGTAAAATATGATAATCTGATTTTATGCGTAGCAAGTCTATCTCCGTCACTGAGGCCGCGCGCAACTTTGCCGATTGCATTAATCGTGCCCACTACCAGGGCACGACCTTCGTGCTGCACAAGAACGGTGTGCCTGTGGCCCGGATTGTGCCCTTCGTCAAAGAAAAGGACAACACTGGGCGCGCAATAGCCGAAGCACTTGCCAAGTCAAAAGTCCGTCTTTCGCCGAAAGAGTCAGCCGCATGGCTTCGCGATCTTGAGAAAGCTCGTAAACACTTGCTGCCGCCTGTCGATAAATGGCAATCTTGATTGATATGAGTCGCACGCCCGTCCCCGTACAATAATCTTATGTTCCGCGATCTGGCCCCGCTCTACAGTTACATGCGCCGCTACCGCTGGGGATACCTGTGGGGCACCCTCTCGTGCATTGCCACCAATACGGCCGCGGTCCAGTTTCCCAGAGTCCTGGGATGGGCCATCGACAAACTGCAAAAGCACCAGGCCAACCACCAGGCGATTCTCCTTTTCGCCGGCCTCCTGGTCTCCATCTCTTTCACCAAGGGCATCTTTCTCTACGCCCAGCGCTGGATTTTGATCGGCATCTCGCGGGAGATCGAATTTGACATCCGCAATGACCTCTTCCGCCATCTCGAAAAGCAGGATACGGGCTTCTATCATCGCTATCGCACCGGCGACGTCATGGCCAGAATGACCAACGATCTGAATGCCGTCCGCATGTTGCTCGGGCCGGCCCTCATGTACAGCGCCAACACGGTCTTCTTCACCGTATTCGCCTTGTATTTCCTGCTCCACCTCAGCCCCTGGCTCACCCTGGTGGCTCTGGCGCCCATGCCGCTGGCCAGCATCCTGGTCCAGTACCTCGGCCACAGGATTCACGACCGCTTCGAGCGCATCCAGGCCAGCTTCTCCGAAATCTCCTCCCAGGCCCAGGAAAACTACTCCGGCGCCCGCCTCATCCGCGCCTTCGCGCGCGAAGACTCCCAGATCGGCCTCTTCGAAAAACTCAATCGCCGGTACATCGCCCGCTCCCTCCGCCTGGTTCAACTTATGGGCATGCTCTGGCCCTCGCTGGAGTTCATCCTCGGCGTCTCCCTGGTCATCACCCTGCTGTCCGGCGGCCATCTGGTCATCGAAAATCGCATTTCAGTCGGCCAGTTTGTCGAGTTCAACACCTACATGATTCTGCTCATCTGGCCCATCATCGCCGTGGGCTGGGTGGTGAATCTCTTCCAGCGCGGGACTGCCTCTGTCCAGCGCATCGACGAGTTGCTCAAGGCCGAGCCCGCCATCGACGACCGCTGCGCGGATTTATCGATTGGACCGGATACTGTGCTGCAGGGAGAGATCGAGTTTCGAGCCCTCAACTTCAGTTACGGCGACACTCCTGTCCTGCGCGATATCTCGCTGCACATTCCAGCCGGCTCAAGCATGGCCATCGTCGGCCCCACCGGCTCAGGCAAAACCACGCTGGTCAACCTGATCTCAAGAATGTATGAAGCGCCCGAGGGATCGCTGCTCATCGACGGCCGGCCGGTGCGCGATTATCCCCTGGCAGTGCTGCGCCGCAACATCGGCATGGTTCCCCAGGAAACCTTCCTCTTCAGCGAGACCATCCGGGAAAACCTTGCCTTTGGCGCGCCTCATGCCGGCGCGGAGGAGTTGCTCGAGGCCGCCGAGGCCGCCCACATTCGCCTGGAGTTCGAAGAGTTTCCGCAAGGCTTTGAGACCATGGTGGGCGAACGCGGCGTCACGCTCTCCGGCGGGCAGAAACAGCGCGCAGCCATCGCCCGCGCCTTGCTGCGCCGTCCCGCCGTCCTCATCCTCGACGACGCGTTGGCCTCAGTGGACACCTACACCGAAGAGCGCATTCTGGGCGGATTGCGGGATTACACGTCGAATTCCACCACCATCCTGATCTCCCACCGCGTCTCCACCGTACGCGATGCCGACCAGATCGCCGTGCTTGACCACGGCAGGATCGTGGAGTTGGGGCGGCACGACGAGTTGCTGGCCCTCGATGGCTACTACGCCGGCTTATACCAGAAGCAGCAACTGGAAGAAGAGCTCACCGTCGCCGGATGATTAATACAGGGGTTAGGGGTTAGGGAATAGGGACTAGGGAACAGGAAACAGCACCGTGCCCCATCCTTTTCGCGTTCTTTGCGAAAAGGGTGGGAAACCACTACAAATCGAAGTTCGTGCTATCCCACCCATGCGACAGAAAAAAGTCGCATGGATGGGGCACGGAGCCTTTGATCGATGGCGAAATTGCGGATGAAGGCGACTAGTCTCTAACCCCTAGTCCCTAGTCCCTAACCCCTAATCCCTAACCCCTAATCCCTGCTTTTAAGCGTTCCAATGCGAGACGGTGCTTGCCTCGCTGTCGAACTCGTCGCTGCCGGAGGCCGCCTGCCGGCGTCCTGAGGCCAGTGCGCTCATCTGCAGCGGAGTTGGATTGACTTCGGGGTCCTTCGCCACCTGGCGCCAGGCATCGCGCACATTGCGCACACAGTCAATGGTGTGCTCGAACTTCTGCCGCGAGGCCGACTGGGATGCCTGCAGTATCTGCGCGAAGATGGACGCATAAAACTCGCTGAGCACCTGCGCGGGCCGTCCGCCCACATCCATGCGCAGCCGCGCCTGCAGATGAATGATGATATCCAGAGCGCGCTTCACGGCGGTCCGTCGCCCGGCCTGGTCTCCGCGCTCCACGGCCGTACTGGCGGCGTAAAGAAAGCGGAGAATGCCGTCATAAAGCGCTACAACCAGATCCACGGCCGAAGCGCTGTCCAGCGCATGTTCCTGATAACTTCCCATGGGTATAAAACTCCTTAGCCGTTTAGCCGTTCACGTTCTGGTCATAGCCGGTGATCGCCGAGTAAAGCTCGTTGATCCCCTCCAACTGCGTAGGCAGTTGCTGCATGATCTGGTTGGCTTGGTTCAGTTCCGTTGTCAGGCTCGCCTGCTGCGCGGAGATGTAGCTGTTCTCTTTGGAGATGTCGGCGTTCAGCGTGGATTCGATGTTGCTATTGGAGCTTGAGGCAAGGGCCAGAATCCCCGTCGGCGTGCTGGCGCCGGCGTTGGTCAGCATGGTGGAGAAAGTCTGGCCCCAGCTGTCCGCGTTCTGGAAGAAGCCGGCCACGGAGCTATAGTCCGAGTTCAGCACCGAATCCAGGGCGGTGGCGTCGAAGGTCAGCGACCCGTCGTTGTTGACGCTGATGCCCAGGCTGGTCATGCTGTTGATGTCCGATGAGTTGGTGTAACTCAGCGTCTTGCTGGTGAGGCTGGTGGTATCCATCAGGCTGGAGGTCACCGACAAATTTCCGGCGTTTCCCGCGGTTTTGGAGAGAAGCGACAGACTTTGCGACCCATTCCCGTTCGTCACCACAGAAGCTGTCACCCCGATGTTGGCCGTGTTGATGGCGCCGGCCAGCTGAGAGAGCGTGTTGATGCCGCTGCCGGTGTAAATGGTGTTGGCCGCCGGAGAACTCGGCGCGGCGCCCACAACGACGGTTTCCGCCGTGCCGCTGCCCACCTGAATGGCGATCGACCCCGTCAGCACATCGCTGGTGGAGCTGGGAATTCCCGTCAGGGCGCCGGTCGAGTTCTCCGTGCTGGTGGCATCCGCGCCGGAGTAACTCAGCGGCGTATAGCCGGTGGCGACGATGCTCGAACTCACGGTCAATCCTCCGCTGGGCCCCGCGGTTTGCGATGTCAGCGCCAGGGTCGACTGCCCGTCGCTGGTCACCACCCCGGCCGTCACCCCGATGTTGACTGCGTTGATGGCGCTGGCCAACCCGGAGATCGTATTGTTCGACGTGAGCGTGATGGTCTGCGGCGCGCCGCTGCCCACAGTGATGGAGATGGAGCCGGCCAGAGTCGTATTGGTGCTGGTGGAGATCGAGGTCAGCGTGCCGTTGGGATTCGGCGCGTTGATGCCGTTCATCAGTTGCTGTTGCAGCAGCGAAAGCGTGGGAGAGCCGAAGAGCGGCTCGGGAATGCCCGAGCTGTCGTTCCCCTCCTGGGTGTTCATGGCGCTGATCAGCGAGTTGTAGTCGTTGACCATTTGATTGACCGTGCTCTCGACATCGGTATTGTCGTTGCCGATCACCACCTGCACCTGCTCCAGCCCTCCGCCGGTTTCCGTCGCGCTGGGGGCCAGCAGTTGAAAGGTGATGCCGGGAATCAGATTGGCCACCGTGTTCGAGGCGCTGGTCAGGTTGATACCGTCTACCGTAAGGTTCGCGTCCTTGCCCGTCACCGTGGAGGTGTAGCCCAATGTAGTGGCGCCGGTGTCAACGATGCTTGAGGTCACGGTCAACGTCCCGGCGGTCCCCGTGGTATTCGACACGATCTGCAGGCTCGACGACCCGTCGTTGTTGGTCACCACCGATGCGGTAACCGCGGTGTCGGCTGTGTTGATGGCGCCGGCCAGAGTGGAGAGCGTGTTGCTGGTTGTACCGACGGTGACAGTTTGCGCCGTGCCATTGCCCACCTGGATCGAAATCGAGCCGGAGAGCGTATCGCCGGCATTTGTAATCCCCGTCAGAGTGCCGGTTGAGGCAACACCGGTGGAGCCCGCCGTGCCGGTGTAATCCAGGATTTGATCGCTGGCGGCAATCGAATTCGAGCTGATGGTCACGTTTCCATTTGCCCCCGAAGTGCCCGAAACCAGGCTCAACCGCGAACCCGAGGCATCGGTCAGCACGCTGGCGGTGATGCCCACCCCTGAGGTGTTGATCGCCGAGGCCAGTCCGGACAGCGTATTGTCCGATGAGTTCACCGTGATGGTATGCGCCGCGCCGCTGCCGGCCTGGAGGGTGACGGAACCGGACAGCTTGTTGGAGGCGTTCGTAATAGGGGCCAGGTAGCCGCTCGAGGTCGACGCCAGATTAGTCACCGTCACCGTGTGCGTTCCGGCAATCGCCGTATTGTTGGCCGACGTCAGCGTCAGCACATTGGTGTCGGAGCTGGAACCCGTCTTCTGCGATAAAATGCCTTCCAGATCCGTCAGCGAACTCAGGTCGTTGGAGAGATTCGAGAACAGCGTCCCCAGGCTGGAGATCGCCTTGTCCTGGTTCTCCAAACTGGTCATCTGGGTCTTCCACGGCGTCTCCACATTCTGCAGATTGCCCACGATCTCGGCCACCGTCGAGCTCACGTTGAAGCCGGCCCCGCTGGTCGGCGAACCGAAACTCAGTCCTACTGTGCCCATCGCCCTCTCCTTGTTGACTTCGAGCAGCCGGAGAACCACCCCGCCTGCAAACCGGATTGGAAAATTCTCATTGCGCTGAAAAACACCGCTTTACAGGCTGCCGTATATCCTTCTCGCCCATCTGTTCATCGGCTGGGACAGGGCGCTGCTTTAGCCGCGTTCGTCTTGAAAATCGCGGGTTTTTCCCGCCATACCCTCATCCATCGCGCAAGAGAAGGGCGCCCTCGCGGGCGCCCTTCTTCCGGTTAGTGGCTTTACGCCGGTTTATCCACCCCAGCGATAAAGACCCCGCCGCGGCGGGCCGGGGACCCCGGATTACTGCAGCAGCTTCATCACTTCCTGCTGCACGGTGTTGGCCTGCGCCAGGGCGGCGATGCCGGTCTGGCTCAGAATCTCGTACTTGGACATGTTGGAGGTTGCCGCCGCATAGTCGGTGGCCTGCACCGCGTTCTGCGCCGATGCCACGTTCTCCTGCTGCGTGCTGAGCACCTGGCTGACGGCGTTCAGCGTGTTGATCTGGGCGCCGACGTAGCCGTCCTGCGCCGAGACGTCGGTGATGGCAATGCTGAGAGCGGTCAGCGCCGTCTGCGCATCATTCTGGCTGGACAGATCGGTTGCGTTCAGGCTCTGGCCGGCGTTATCCGAGTAGCTGATGGTAGCAACGCCGCCCACCCCATTGGTATCCGAAACCGGTACGGCCGGAGTTTCTGCGGTGGCAGTGTCCACCAATGGATTCGTCAAGTCTTCGGTGACCCCGGCCGTGTAGTAATTCCCTGGCGTGTAAGTGCCGCCCGTGAGACCTGAAGTGGTGATGGTCGCCTTGGTCAGCGATGTCAGTGTGCCTGCGGTGTCAGTAACACCGTAGTTTCCCGAGTTGATGTAAGTCAACAAATGGGCCAGCGTGTCGGTCTGGCCCACCGTGCCAAGGGTAATGGCTTTCCCGTTGATGGTGAGCGTACCGCCGGTAAATGGCCCGCCCCCAAATGCGCCATCCACGCCAGGAGTAGCGGCGCCGTTGGCAGCACCGGCAACGCCGGATCCCAAACCCGAGATCTCAATGCCGGTATCTCCGCTATGGCCCGCGCCTGCCGCCGCCACAGCCGCTGTTCCAGCCTGCGATGCCGTAGTAAAGCTGGCGGTCACGCCCAGGCCCGCGCCGTTGATGGCGTTGATCAATCCCTGAGTTGTGTTGGCAAAGTTGGTGCCTGTGCCTGCGCTCACTACTGCGGTTTGATCGACAGGGACTCCCCCTGCACCAGATGTCATGTAGGTGATATCGACAGAGGTAGTGCCGCCAGCAGCCAGCTCATCGTTCACTCCCGCGAGGGTGCCGTTTTTCGACAGGTCGATGAACGCGTTGTTCGCGCCGGTGCTGTAGGACATCACGCCGCCGGTGTCGCCTATGTTGGACGAAGAGAGCGAGCGGATGTTCAGATCGTTGATCGATGCGCCGGCCGTCGAAGCGTCGCCGGTGTAGATGTTGGTGTTGGAACCGAAGACCGCCTCATCGTTGTAGGTGGTCGTGGAGCCGATGTTCGAAACCTCGGAGAGGATCGACTGGTACTCCTGGTTGGCCGCCGTATCCTGCGAGGAGTTGAGGGTGCCGTTCGAGGCTTCGGTAGCCAGCGTTACGGCCCGGTTAAGCAGGCTTGTCACTTGCGAGAGAGCGCCATCGGCAACCTGCAGAAGACCCACGCCTTCGGCGGAATTGGTTTCCGATTGGGTAAGAGCTGTCTGGTTGGCTTGCAGGCCATTCACCAGTGAAAGGCCGGCTGCGTCGTCGGCGCCGGAGTTGATCTTCGACCCGGAAGACAACTGCTGCAGCACGGTCGTCAGGCTGTTGTTGCTGTTGTTCAGATTTTTCTCCGCGTAGATCGCGGAGATGTTGTTCAAGACACCCAGGGACATGGGGTTCTCCTTTGGGATGCGTGGATTTGCGGCCCGTTCCCGGAAGCGCTCCCATATTTTTTTGCCTAACCCTGGGTCGCTGCTTCCGGTTCGGGTACCGCCGCATCTGGACCTTTCTTCGGCCCGGCACTTATGGACTTTATTTCCCCTTTATTGTGTCCCACCCACGGACACTTCCGTTCCTCGCACCTTAGTTTCTTAACCTTTATAGCCGCCTGCCGATAACTTCAACTAAGGAGTTTCCGGCCATGATTGAACTTACCCGGCTTAACGGCACTCCGATCGTGCTGAACAGCGATTTGATCAAGACTGCCGAGGCATCTCCAGACACCATGCTCACGCTCATCAACGGAGAAAAGCTGATTGTGCGCGAGGATTGCGCTGAGGTCACGGAGCGGGTACTCGCCTACCGCGCGCGCCTGCTGGCGGGCGTGGCCCGGCGCCTGCCCTCTTTGGGCGGCTTGCAGCGCGTTGTTTCCATTGCCAGCCTCGACGTTGCGGGCCAGTCCAGCACGATGCCTGCGCCTCAGCGGCGCGATCCGGAACCCGGCCGTTGAACGATGGAACCGGAGCCCTCGCACCCGGTTCCGGAGGAGCTTGGCATGAATGAGGCAAGTGATGGATAAAGCGAGTATTGGCGGAGTCATTCTAGCCGTTGCCGGCATTATTGCCGGGTTGCTCATCGAGGGTGGCAACCTGGGGCAGATCCTGCAGCCGACCGCGGCCCTGATTGTCTTTGGCGGCACCCTCGGCGCGGTGCTCCTCCAGTTTCCGCTCACCACCGTTGCAGCCGCCTTTCGCAGCCTGACGCACGTCTTTGCCGCGCCGCGCAAGCACAATGACCAGCTCATCCGCCTGCTGGTCTCCTTCGCCAACAAGGCCCGCCGCAACGGCGTCGTCAGCCTGGACGCTGACTTGAATACCATCCAGGATCCGTTCCTCAAGCGGTCCCTCATGCTGGCCGTCGATGGCACCGAGCCCACCGAACTGCGCAAGATCATGCGCGTCAGCCTGGATTGCACCATGGAGCACGAAGAGCGGCTGCCCATGGTCTTCGAGTCGGCCGGAGGATTCTCGCCCACCATCGGCATCCTCGGCGCAGTGCTCGGCCTGATTCAGGTGATGCATCATCTTGACAATATGCAGGAGGTGGGCCGCGGCATCGCCGTGGCCTTCGTCGCCACCATCTACGGGGTGGGCATCGCCAATCTCTTCTTCCTGCCTTTCGCCGGCAAGATGCGCATCCGCATCCACGACGGCCAGCAGCGCCGCGAGATGATGCTGGAAGGCGTGATCTCCATCCTCGAAGGCATGAACCCGCGCATGCTCGAGGTCAAGCTGGCAGGTTTTCTCGATGACGCCAACCGGGAAAAGAAGGAGCGCGCGGCATGATAAGAGAGCGGCGCAAGAGCAACCTCAGCCGGGATCGCTGGCTGGTCTCCTATGCCGACTTCATCACACTGCTGTTTGCCGTTTTCGTTGTCCTCTACACCGCCTCCTCGGCCGACTTGAAGAAACAATCGAAGGTGTCGGAGGCCATCGACTCCGCATTCAGCGCTCTGGGTATCTTTCCCGACGCTTTGCGCCGCCCATCCGGCGCAAGCAGCGCCGCCAACGGCATCGACAAGCCGGTCATACCCATGAACATCGTCATGGGAGAAGATGTGCTGGCGCCCGCCAAGGTCCAGGAGGACCTCAACCATATCCGCCGCGAACTGGAACAGACGCTCTCCAACCAGGTAGCCCAGCACACCGTCTCCATCCAGATGGGCCGCGACGGGCTGGTGATCAGCCTGCGCGAGGCCGGCTTCTTCAGCTCCGGCTCGGCCACCCCCCGTCCAGAAACGCTCCCCACGCTGCGTCAGATCGCCGCCTCGCTGGGCCGCACTCCCTACAACCTGCGCATCGAGGGACACACCGACAACATCCCCATCCACAACGCCGAATTCGACTCCAACTGGGAGCTTTCCGCGGCCCGCGCCACCCGCATCGCCCGCATCTTCCTGGACCTGAAAGCCATGCCCCCGGACCGGCTTTCGGCAGCCGGCTATGCCGAGTTTCACCCCGTGGCCAGTAACGATACCGCGGAAGGCCGTGCCGAAAACCGGCGCGTGGATCTGGTTGTCCTGCCGCGCACCAAAATCAATCTCTCCGCGTCCGGATTGCCTCACTCCACCGGCGGCTGGCGCAAGATCACCGACGGCGACTGAGCGGAGTTAGTAGGGTCAGTGAAGAACCTCGCTGACTGCCCAACCTACTCCCTACTCCCTACTCCCTACTCCCTTCTCCCTACTCCACCCCCAGCACCTTCACAATCACCCGCTTCCGCCGCTGGCCGTCGAACTCGGCATAGAAGATCCGCTGCCAAGTTCCCAGGTCCAGCCGCCCATCGGTCACCGGCAGGGTGGTCTCGTGGTGCAGCAGCAGCGACTTCAGGTGCGCATCCCCATTGTCTTCGCCGGTCCGATGGTGCTTGTAATCAGGCCGCGCCGGCGCCAGCTCCTCCAGCCACTTGCCGATATCCTCGATCAACCCGCTCTCCAGGTCGTTCACATACACGGCCGCCGTGATGTGCATCGGCGAGACAAAGCACAGACCGTCCTTCACGCCGCTGCGCCGCACAATCTGCTCCACATCATCGGTGATGTGCACCATCTCCCGCCGCTTGCGGGTTTCAAAAACCAGATATTCCGTGTGACTTTTCATCTCGTCCTCCCGGCAGACGCCGCTCTGAGCAGAATGCAACCTTGCGGCTCTGCCTATATCCTAAGGTCAGCCGTGACCGCGACCAAAGCTCCCACCGCCGAATCGCTCTCCCAGCGTGGCCTTGACCTGCTCGCCGCCGGCAAGCCCGCTGAAGCGGTCCAGGCCTATCGCGCCGCCATCGCCGCCGATGCAGGGAATATTGAGGCGCACACCGAGGCGCACCACGGGCTCATTCGCGCCCTGCGCGATGCCGGTCAGCTCAACCAGGCCGTCGCCGCCGCCCTGGCCCTGACCGCCCTCACCCCTGGCGATCCCTTGGCTCACACAGCCCTCTCCATCTCTCTGCAAGCTGCCGGCCACGTGCCCCAGGCCGAAGCCGCCGCCGCCCGCGCCCGCGTGCTGGAGTGGAAGATTCAGCTTCAATCTCCGCCCAATGAGGATTCCCTCCAGTGAAAGTCCTTCGCCGGCCGATACCAGCCGAGCGGCTGCGCTGGATGCACTTGAAACTGGCCGAGGCGTACGGCCCCCAGCACTGGTGGCCGGCCCAGACTCCCTTTGAAGTGATCCTGGGCGCCTATCTTACCCAGAACACCGCCTGGAAGGCCGTCGAGCGTTCCCTGGCCAATCTGCGCCAGGCTAGAGCGCTGACCCTCGACGGCCTGCGCTCACTTGCCCTCAAAGACTTGCAGACTCTCATTCGCCCCTCCGGCTTTCATACCCGCAAGGCGCCCGCGCTCAAAGCATTTGTAGCCATGCTGGACGAAGAGTTTGGCGGCTCGCTCGAGACGCTCGCGGCTCATCCCACGGCTACCCTCCGCCGCCGCCTGCTGGCTCTGCCCGGCGTAGGTCAGGAGACCGCCGACGCCATCCTGCTCTACGCCCTCCACCATCCCGTCCCCGTAGCTGACGAGTATCTCCGCCGTATCGTCCGTCGGCATCGGCTTCTGACGCCTCCACACGGACCCAAAGGCTATGACTCCCTGGCCGATCTCACCCGCCTGTCCTTCGCCTCCGATCCTTCAGCCAGTCACGCGCAACTCTTCAACGAGTTTCACGCTCTCACTGTGGCCGTGGGGAAAGCGCACTGCGGCAGAACCGCCCACTGCACAGGCTGTCCCCTCGCCGCGGATCTTCAATTCGTTCCCAGCCGGGAGGCAAAATGGAAATCCTCTGGTTAGAATGAACGGAGGTTGTCCATCATGGCGAGGAAATCGCGACAGCGCAAATCAGAGGTCAAGCGCCCGCCGGAAGCGCTGGCCGGGAAGACTGTTCCCATTGCTCCGGCAACCCATAAGCCGTGGCAAATTGCCGCTGTGTGCATCGCCCTTGCGATGGTTACCCTCTTTGCCTATCGGGGAGTGCGGAGCAACGGTTTCCTTATCTATGACGATGACGTCTACGTCCTGGAGAACCATCAGGTGCAGCATGGGTTGAACATGCAGAGCATGGCGTGGGCGTTCACCACCTTCGATCAGTCAAACTGGCATCCGCTGACGTGGATTTCCCATATGGTGGACTGGAGGCTTTATGGCAATAATCCCATCGGCCACCATGTAACCAATGTGCATTTGCACGCCGCCAATGCGGTTCTGCTTTTCCTTTTGCTTCTGTACATGACCGGCTTTTTTGGCCGTTCCGCAATGGTCGCATTTCTGTTCGCTCTGCATCCGGCGCATGTCGAATCCGTTGCCTGGATCGCTGAACGCAAGGATGTTTTGAGCGCGTTTTTCTGGTTCGCGACGTTGCTTGCTTATGCATGGTACGTGCGCAGGCCATCCTGGAAACGGTTCCTATGGGTGGTCTGCGGCTTTGCCTTCGGTCTTATGTCGAAACCGATGGTAGTCACTCTTCCGTTTACCCTGCTGTTGCTTGATATTTGGCCGTTGCGCAGAATATCGTTCACTCGGGAAACACGCGCGCGGTGGTTCCCATATCTTTGGAAGTTGTGTGTAGAAAAATGGCTGCTTTTCCTCATGGCGGGTTTCTCCAGCGTCATCACCTTTATTGCGCAGAGGACCGGCGGCTCGGTGATTGAACTTCAATCCTTGCCTTTGTGGGTGCGAATCGGTAACGCGGCCATCAGTTACTGGAGCTACGTGCGGATCATGGTGTGGCCTGCTCAGCTTATGGTCTATTATTACTATGATTTTAATAACATCAGTGTTATCGCAGCGGTGTTATCGGTCCTTGCGCTCGTACTCGTAACCGCCGTCTGCTGGCATATCCGCAAGGCAAGGCCTTATTGCCTGGTCGGCTGGCTTTGGTTCCTGGGAACACTGGCGCCGGTGATCGGCATCGTGCAGGTTGGAGAGCAGTCCATGGCCGAGCGTTACACTTATGTTCCCTTGATCGGTCTTTTCATCGCCGTTGTCTGGTTGGTTGGCGATGCCGTTGCCAGCTCTCCGAAGATCAGGGTCGCGACTCAAATGCTTGCGGTCGTGGTCCTTGCAGCGTGCGCAGTAAAGACCGAGGCGCAGGTAAAGGTGTGGGAGAACACGGTGACACTTTTCAGCCACGTTCTTGAGCTTGACCCGCGCGGGGCATTTCCGAATACAACCCTGGGTGCGGCGTACCTGAGGGAGGGAAAGCTTGCCGAGGCGGAAGATTATTTCGAACGCTCGCTGTCCTATAATTCCAACTGGACTGTGGCTCTGACTTATTCCGCCACTTGCCTGATGAAAACCCATGATCCGCGCAATCTGCCGCTAGCGAGGCAACGCCTCGATCAGGCATTGCGTGCTGCTCCGAACGACCCCGATGCCCTTACTGACATGGCGCTATGGTCTAATTTGACGGGCAGCCCCAAGGATGGGGAGATGTATGGCAGAATGGTGATCGCCGCGCACCCGGATTCTATAACGGCGCGGCTTTATCTTGGCGATGCTCTCCAGACGCAGAATAAACTTGACGAGGCGGCTCAGGAGTACCGTAAAGTGATTGCCATGGATCCGGATAACTACAATGTGCATAACAGTTTAGGCAATGTTTATGACGGGCAGGGATGGCCGCAGGAAGCGATTAAGGAATTCCGGCTTTCTCTGGCCATCCAACCCGATCAGGCAATTGCCCATTCCAAAATCGGCAGGATCCTTACCGAGACGCATCAGCTCCCCGAAGCGGTAGAGGAGCTTACTCAGGCGCTGCGGTTCGACCCTGCAGACGCTCATGCGCATAATGACCTCGGCGTAGCCCTGTTTCAACTTGGGGATTATGAAAAATCGGCCGGGCAGTTCAGCGACGCGGTACGGATTGATCCGGCCTATGCCGATGCCAGGCGAAATCTCGATCTTGCTCAAGCCCGGATAAAAAACGAAAAGGTTGAACAGGCAAGAAAGTGAAAAATGCCGGAACCATGTTCCTGCCCATTGGATGCACGGTCTTTCTATGCCTTTACTGCGACTCCGGGAGTCCCGCTTGACAAGGCAGCATGGCCGGATTTAGATTTGTTCGTTATTAGAACAAAATACTGTTCGAAGCTGGGATTTGACTCAATCCGGAGGCTCCAGGTGACACCAGGCGGAAAATCAGGCCCCATCTTTGTGGCCGTCTCCGCCTTTTATATTCCTGCAAACATCAGGCCCTTCCCTGCCAACTGCAATTTCACTCCAGGGTCGTCGTTCGCCTTCGCGCGCCGGCCCTATATCATGATTGTGCCGGTCCAATCGACCGCGGTTCGCGCGCAAGCGAAAGGAGCAACATGGAAGGCTGTTCAAGACGAAGTTTTCTCCGGGGTGCGGGGATGACCGCAGCTGTCTGCGCTGCCGGCTCATCCATCGGCATGGCTAAGGCATCGAAGTCTCCATTCAAAATCGCTGTCATCAACGATGAGATCTCGCAGGACTTTGACCACGTCTGTTACGTTATTGCGCATGATTTCGGCCTCAGCTGGATCGAACTCCGCTCCACGTGGGGCAAGAATACCATGGATCTGAGCGACGCCCAGATCGGCGACGCGCAGAAGATACTCGCTAAATACAACCTGCAGGTGACCGACATCGCCAGCCCCCTCTTCAAGACCGACTGGCCGGGCGCGCCCTTGTCGCCGTATAGCTCCAAGGGCGATATGCACGGAGCCGTCGACGTCGCTTTCAAGCAGCAGGACGAGCTCCTCGAACGCGCCATCGCCCGGGCCAAACAGTTTAATACGGAGAAGGTTCGCTGCTTCGACTTCTGGCGGCTGGACGATATTGCGTCTTATCGCGCGGCCATCGATGAGAAATTGAGTTCCGCTGCCGAGGTTGCCGGCGGCCAGGGGATTTTGCTGGTGCTCGAGAACGAGTTGGCCTGCAACACCGCCACCGGCCGCGAGGCTGCGCGAACCATGAACGCGGTCCAGTCGCCGCATTTCGCGCTCAACTGGGATCCCACCAATGCCGTGATGCGGGGCGAGCTCGATGCCTTCCCCGGCGGCTGGGACGTCCTGCCGAAAAACCGCATTCACCACTGCCACGTCAAGAACGCCGCCAAGAACGCAGAGGGCAAGGTCGAGTTATCTCCGGTCGATAAGGGACTCATCGACTGGACGGCACAGTTCCGCGCGCTCAAGCACGCCGGCTTTCACGACGCTGTCAGCCTTGAGACCCACTGGCATGGAGGCGGAACCCCGGAGGAGTCCAGCCGGATCTGCTGGGCGGGCATGAAGCAAGCCCTGAAGAATTCAAAGACCTTTTAGTCATGCGGAAGAATGCTTTGCTAACTCAACCACTAATCATCAACACGACTATTTCAGTATAAATGGAGAAACAAATTGGTTACTCGACGTGAATTTCTCGATACGCTTGCGGTTGGAGCGGCTGGCTTGGCTATTCAATCGACCGCCAAGAGCTATGGCCAGATCCTGGGATCCAACGATCGCCTCAACTTTGCCGTGATCGGCGTCCGTTCGCGCGGCTATGCTCATCTCTACGGGCTGAAGACAAACAAGGATACCGCCCGCGTCTCCCATGTTTGCGATGTGGACGGCGATGTTCTGAAAACCTTCGCCGATAAAGCGGAGCAGGAGTTGGGCTATGCTCCCATCGCCGATAAGGACTTTCGCAACATCCTACAGTCGAAGGATGTGGACGCCATCACCATTGCCACACCCGACCACTGGCACGCTCCCATGGCCATCGCCGGCGTGCAGGCCGGCAAGCACGTCTATGTTGAAAAACCGTGCAGCCACAACCCTGCCGAAGGCGCGCTGCTGGTCGAGGTTCAACAAAAATATGGCAAGCTTGTGCAAATGGGCAACCAGCGGCGATCGGACCCCACCGACATTGAAGCCATCGACAAGATACACAATGGCCTCGTCGGCAGGCCTTACTTCGCCAAAGCCTGGTACAGCAACACAAGAAAGTCGATCGGGATTGGCAAGGAAGCGCCGGCGCCGCCGCAGCTGGATTGGGATCTTTGGCAGGGACCGGCGCCGCGCAGGTCATATAAGGATAATATTCATCCTTATAACTGGCACTGGTTTAAGAACTGGGGCACCGGCGAGACCCTGAACAATGGCACGCATGAAGTGGATATCTGCCGCTGGGCTCTCGGAGTCGACTATCCGCACAGCGTCTCGTCTGCAGGCGGAAGATACCACTTCAAGGACGATTGGCAGTTTTATGACACTCTGGTCACCAGCTTTGAATACGACGATAAGTTGATCTCCTGGGAATGTAAATGCTGCCAGGGAATGAAGTACTACAATCGCGACCGCGGTGCGGTGATCATGGGAACCACAGGTTCGATCCTTGTCGAACCGGGCGGCTACGAAGTCTACAATCTCAAGGGCGAAAAGACCTCTGAAGTGAAGGCCCCCAGCAAGCAGGTATCTTCCGATTTGGTTGGCAGCGACTCCATGACGGATCTTCACTTTGCCAACTTCATCGCCGCAATCCGCAAGGGTGAACAGCTCCACTCTCCCATCTCAGCAGGTAACGTCGCCGTCACCATGCTGCAACTTTCCAATATCTCCTGGGAAGTGAACCGTGAGCTTCAGATCGACACAAACGACGGAAAGATTCAGCACGATGAGGAAGCGATGAAGATGTGGGGGCGCGAATACGAGAAAGGCTGGGCGCCGCATCTCTAGGCGCCTGGTGCGTCCGAATCGTTGTACAGGCAACTATTGTCAGGAGCACCCGAGGAATCTCCCGCTTATGAAACAAACCTATTCACGCCGCAATTTCGTTCAATCGGGCGCTCTCATTGCGGCCGCATGCGCTGCTTCGACCGCAGTACCCTCCTTCGCGGAGGCTTCGCCGGCATCCGGAAAGCCGTCGCCCATTCATCTGGGACTGGCCAGCTACACCTTCCGCAATTTCACCCGCGCCCAGTTGATCGGCTTCATGAAGCAGCTAAACCTCACTGCCCTGAATGCCAAGAACGCAAAGGACCATCTTCCCGCCGATCCCGAGGAAGAGTTGAAGGCGCTGGAAGACTATGCCGCGGCCGGCATTCAACTCCACGCTGCCGGAACCATCGGTTTCCTGAAAGACGACGATGCCGATATTCGCCGTAAGTTCGAATACTGCAAGCGAGCCGCGATTTCCGTAATCGTCGCAGGCAGCCCGGCTCCTGAAACACTTCCCCGCATTGAGAAGTTTGTGAAGGAGTACGACATCCGGATCGCCATTCACAACCACGGGCCGGAGGATAAGTTGTGGCCTTCCCCGCTGGATGTGCTGAAGGCGGTAAAGAATATGGACCCGCGCATGGGATGCTGCATGGATGTCGGCCACGCGGCGCGCGCCGGCACTGACGTAGTTCAGGCTATTCACGAAGTTGGACCACGGCTGTTCAACATGCACATGAAGGACCTGATGAATTTTGAGATCAAGGATAGTTCAGCCGCAGTGGGAGACGGTATCATGCCGGTGCGTGAAATATTTGAAGCCCTCATCGCGACCAATTACCAGGGGTTCGTCGATCTCGAGTATGAGGTGAATGAAGACGATCCAATGCCCGGCGTCATAAGCAGTTTCGCCTATATGCGGGGCGTTTTGGCAGGCATGGGATATCGTAGCCACGAGTAAAGCGCATTGGCTTTCCTGCCCCGGCAGTATGCGGAGAATGTGCACGATTGCGGCCTGGCTTCACGAATAATCAGACCGCCTCGCCTCACAGCGAAAGAGTAGGTTGCAGTTATGCTGATCCACGAAGATCGTTTGTTCCCAGCCCAACCAGGTGCGCGAAAGATAGCCAGGGCTCTGTACAAGCACGTTCGCGCCTTGCCCATCGTCAGCCCGCACGGGCATACGCAGGCGGCCTGGTTTGCTAAGAATGAGCCCTTCCCCGATCCGGCAAAGCTCTTTGTGCAGCCCGATCACTACGTCTTTCGCATGCTCTACAGCCAGGGAATCTCGCTCGATGACCTCGAAATCGGCCAGCCGGAACTGAAGGACGCGCGCAAGGTCTGGCGCATCTTCGCCAGCCACTACTATCTGTTTCGCGGAACGCCGACGCGCATGTGGCTGGATTTCGCCTTTCAGGAACTCTTCGGATTGAAGGAGCGGCTGTCGGCGAAGACCGCCGACTTCTACTTCGACACCATCTCTGAAAAGTTGCGGACGCCGGAGTTCCTGCCCCGCGCACTCTACCAACGTTTCAATCTGGAAGTGCTGGCGACCACCGATTCCCCCATCGACTCACTGGCCGATCACAAGGCCATTCGCGATTCCGGCTGGAAGGCGAGGATTCTACCCACCTTCCGCCCCGACCCGGTCGTCGATCCGGAGTTTGATGGGTTTGCCGGGAACATCAAGCTGCTTGGGGAGCAGACCGGGGAAGATACCACCACGTGGACAGGCTACCTGAACGCGCTGCGCAATGCGCGCGCCCGCTTCCGCTCGCTTGGCTGCACGGCAGCCGACCACGGGCATCCCACCGCGCAGACCGCCGATCTTCCCGCTTCCGAAGCTGCGGAACTCTTCCGCCGCGTGCTCGCCGGAAATGCCGACCGGCCGCAGCAGGAACTCTTTCGTGCGCAGATGCTGACCGAGATGGCGCAGATGAGCCTGGAAGACGGGCTGGTGATGCAGATCCATCCGGGGAGCGTGCGCAACCACAATCGTAAAGTCTATGAGCGCTACGGCCGCGACACGGGCGCGGATATTCCCAGGCCAACCAACTACGTGGACGCGTTGCGCCCCCTGCTCGACCGCTTCGGCAACGAGCTCAAGCTCACCATCATTCTTTTTACGCTGGACGAATCGACTTACAGCCGCGAACTGGCCCCGCTGGCCGGGCACTATCCGTGCTTGCGGCTCGGTCCCCCGTGGTGGTTTCAAGACAGCCCCGAAGGGATGATGCGTTTTCGCGAGCAGACCACGGAGACGGCAGGCTTCTACAATACGGTGGGGTTCAACGACGATACGCGCGCCTTCCTTTCCATTCCGGCACGGCACGACGTGGCGCGGCGCATGGACTGCGCATATCTGGCCAGGCTCGTCGCCGAACACCGGCTGGCGGAAGACGAAGCTTTCGAAGTGGCGCACGACCTTGCCTATGGACTGGTAAAAAAGGCGTACCGGCTGTAAGGAACGGATATGACGGTTAGAGCGGAATTGGATACGTGGGACAAAGACGAATCCTCAATCGGCGCGCGGATCGGACGCGTGCGCTGGACCATCTGCGCCATGCTCTTCGCCGCCACGTCCATCAACTATATGGACCGCCAGGTCATCGCGATCCTCAAGCCCACCCTCGAACACAGCATCGGCATGACGGAAGTTGGCTACGGTTATATCGTGAGCGCCTTTCAGATCGCCTACGCGCTCGGCCTGCTGGCCGCTGGGTGGTTTGTCGACAAAGTCGGCACGCGCATCGGCTACATGGTCATCATGGCCGTCTGGAGCCTCTCCGCCATGGGCCACGCGCTGGCCAACTCGGTACTGCAGTTCGGCATTGCGCGCTTCTGTCTTGGCATCGGCGAATCCGGCAACTTCCCCGCGGCCATCAAGACTACGGCCGAGTGGTTCCCGCAGAGCGAACGATCGCTGGCCACGGGCATCTTCAACTCAGGAACAAATCTGGGAGCGATTCTGGCTCCGCTCATTGTGCCCTGGGTCACGATCCGCTACGGCTGGCATGCGGCCTTTCTTGTCACTGGCGTCTTCAGCGCGACGTGGATTCTGTATTGGTTTAGAAAATATCGCAGGCCCAGCAACCACCCCACGCTCACCGGCGCCGAACTGCGCTATATCTACAAAGAAGCAGCCGAAGAAATGAGCCCTTCAGTTCCCTGGCGCAAATTGCTGAGTTACCGACAGACCTGGGCATTTGCCGCGGGCAAGTTTATCACCGATCCCATCTGGTGGTTCTATCTTTTCTGGATGCCCTCTTACTTCAGTACAAAATTCCACCTTGACCTTTCGCATCTGGGGCTGCCGCTCATCATCGTCTATAACGCCTCGGCCATCGGCAGCATCGGCGGAGGCTGGTTGCCCGCGCCCTTCCGCCGTCTGGGGCTCACGGCAGCGCAAGCGCGGCTGGCGGCTATGCTTCTCTGCGCCTGCCTGGTGGTTCCCATCTTTACGGTCACTTATCTCCAGTCGGAATGGGCCGCCATCGCGCTGCTAAGTCTGGCCACGGGCGCGCACCAAGGTTGGTCGGCGAATCTCTTCACCACGTCGTCGGATATGTTCCCGCGCAGCGCGGTGGGCTCGGTAATCGGCATTGGCGGCATGGCCGGATCGGTCAGCGCCACGCTCTTTGCCACCTTTGCCGGGTACACTCTACAACTGACGCATAACTATACGATCCTCTTTGCCATATCCGCCAGCGCTTACCTTACGGCATTTCTTATCCTTGTCCTGCTTGTTCCTGGACTGAAAAAAGTGGAGTTAGTCGCATGAGCCTCTACTGCGCAATTGGAAGTGTCGATACCGATCTGTCTCCGCGGCAGTTGAACGATCTGCTGGCGGAAAACCTGGGCAAACTCGGCCGGCGCAACAAAGTGCTGGCCGTGCCTCCCGATCAGAGCCGCGAACATTCCCGCGCCGGCGAGCTGACGCGGTATGCGTGGCAGTACTATGGCGAACGCCTCAAGGCGATTCTTCCCGCTCTCGGCACGCATACCGCCATGCGGCCCGATCAGATCGCGCACATGTTCGGCCAGGTATCGCAGGATCTGTTCCGCGTTCACAACTGGCGAACCGATATCGAGACGCTGGGCGAGGTTCCTGCGGAATATATTCGCGAGCAATCGGAAGGCAAGCTGAGTTATGCGTGGCCCGCTCAGGTTAACAAGCTCATCTCGCAGGGCGGTTTCGACCTGATCCTTTCCATCGGCCAGGTCGTGCCCCATGAAGTGATCGGCATGGCCAATTACAGCAAAAACATCCTGGTGGGCACGGGCGGCCGCGAGGGAATCAACCGCAGCCACTATCTGGGCGCGGTCTACGGCATGGAGCGGATTATGGGCCGCGCTGTAAATCCCGTGCGCAACGTGATTCAATACGCGTCCGATCGTTTCCTCCAGCATCTTCCCATCGTCTATGTGCTGACCGTGGTCGGGCGCGGGACGAACAACGCGCTTGCCGTGCGCGGCCTGTACATCGGCGATGACGTTGAGTGCTTCAGCCTGGCTTCGGAACTTAGTCTCAAAGTAAACTTCGAGATGCTCGACGAGCCGATTAAAAAAGCCGTCGTTTATCTCGATCCGCGGGAGTTTCATTCCACCTGGCTCGGCAACAAAGCGATCTATCGCACCCGCATGGCGTTGGCCGACGGCGCGGAACTGGTTATCCTCGCGCCAGGCGTAAAGGAGTTCGGCGAAGATAAGACCATCGACGGATTGATCCGCAAGTATGGTTATCGTGGAACCCCGGCAACGCTCAAGGCAGTCGAAGCCAATGCCGATCTGGCCAGCGATCTGAGCGCCGCAGCGCACCTTATCCACGGATCATCCGAGGGACGCTTCACGATTACGTGGTGCCCCGGACACCTCACCAGGGAAGAGATAGAAGGAGTAGGCTTCGAATATGGAGACCTGGCAACCATGCTCAAGCGCTACGATCCCGGCAAGCTCAGCCACGGATATAACCAGGTCGACGGCGAAGAAGTTTTCTTCATCGCAAATCCAGGATTGGGGTTGTGGGCACACCGCAGCCGGCTTTGAGACGGGAGACTAGAATGCAACTGAGAATTCCTACGGCCCGCGCGCTTTCCCTGTCTGTCTGGCGCCAGGAGCTTGATCTCAGCCTTGATAGGTTATTCGCAATAACCAGGAATCAGGAAGTTCAGTTTAAAACAACCGGAATGGAGAAACGATGAGCACTCAACTTTTCAGCCTTGAAGGAAAGATCGCAGTTGTTACCGGAGGAACCTCCGGCATCGGGCGCGCCATGAGCCTCGGCCTCGCCGAAGCCGGCGCCGATGTCGTCGCGCCGGGCTTCCACTTGCAGCCGGACAATGAGAAGCATGTCGAGGAAACCGCCGCCGAGATCGAGAAGCGCGGCCGCAAAGCCCTGCGCATCTCAGCCGACGTTGGCAGCCGCGAATCGCTGGAACAGTTGCTGGCCGCCACGCTCAAGAGCTTCGGCAAAGTCGACATTCTCATCAACTGCGCCGGAATCATCAAGCGCACGCCCACGCTCACCGTCTCTGAAAAAGAGTGGAACAGCATTATCGATGTCAACCTCACGGGAACGCTGCGCGCCTGCCAGGTCTTCGGCAAGTCGATGCTGGATCGCGGCTATGGGCGCATCATCAACATCGCCTCGCTGAACAGCTTCGTCGCCCTCAGCGAAGTGGCCGCCTACGCAGCCAGCAAGGCAGGCGTAACCTCGCTCACCCGATCTCTGGCCGTGGAATGGTCGAAGAAGGGCGTTGCCGTGAACGCCATAGCTCCCGGCGTCTTCCGCACCGAGCTGAATGCAGACCTGCTCGACAGCACGCCGCGCGGCCAGGAATTGCTGATGCGGACACCGATGGGCCGCTTCGGCAAGACCGAGGAGCTCATTGGAGCCGCAATCTTTCTCGCCTCCGACGCCGCATCCTTTGTTACCGGACTGACTTTGGTGGTCGATGGCGGATTTCTGGCCAGCGGCGTCAACCAGTAACTCCGGCGTACCATAACATCGGTACACTAAGAACAAACTAAGATGAGGAATTGCTAATATGAATAGAAACATGAAGGTCGTGCTGATCGCAAGCGCAGCCTTGGCCATGTTAGGAGCAGCAACGTGTTTTGCAGGGCCAGAGGGCGCGCCGCCGGCCAAGGTAACTCCCGCAACCATGCCGCGCGTTGCCACAATCGATGAGCGCTTTCAGTCGTACAACATCGAGATGGTCGAGGTTACAGGGGGAAGATTCTGGAAGCCATATGCCGCACCCGCGGACGCGAGTCAGGCAACAGCCGGGCAGCAGCCTGACACGACGCAGTCCGACACGGACACATCTCGCTTTCAATACCGGCCGCCCATCGATCTGACCAATGCCCGTCTGCGCAAACTGGCAGCAGCCCTGGGGCCGGCCTATGTGCGCATCAGCGGCACCTGGGCAAATACTACCTACTTTCAGAATTCGGATGATCCGGCGCCGCCAACCCCGCCCAAAGGCTTCAACGGTGTACTTACCCGCCGGCAATGGAAGGGCGTGGTCGACTTCTCGCGCGCGGTGAATGCGAAGATTGTTACGTCGTTCGCCATCAGTGCGGGAACCCGCGATGCCGCCGGCGTGTGGACCCCTGACCTGGCGCAACAGTTAGTCGGTTACACCAAATCCATTGGCGGCAGTATTGCGGCAGCGGAATTCATGAACGAGCCGAACATTGCAATGAACGGCGGCGGCGCGCCGAAGGATTATGATGCGGCAGCCTTTGGCCGCGACATCGCCGTTTTTCATACCTTCGCAAGACAAGCTGATCCCGGAATGTTGATCCTCGGGCCCTGCGGCTCCGGAGAAGCTACTCCGGCTACGGTAGCATCCATGCCCGCGCTTCCAACTGCCGACTTGCTCACTGCCACCGGCCCGGTCTTCGATGCCTTCTCCTACCATTTCTACGGGGCGGTTTCCAGCCGGTGCGCGTCGTATGGCGCGAACGCAACAACCACTGCCGCGGCGGCGCTATCGGAGGAGTGGCTCGCGCGGGCAGGGCGCGACGAAGAATTTTACAGCAGTCTCCGTGATCGCTTTGAGCCCGGCAAACCTCTTTGGCTTACAGAGACGGCGCAGGCAGCATGCGGAGGAGACCGCTGGGCCTCCACCTTCCTGGATACCTTCCGCTATCTCAACCAGCTTGGTGCGCTGGCCAAACGCGGTGTCCAGACGAATATGCACAACACGCTCGACGCCAGCGACTATGCCCTGATCGACACCAGGACATACACACCGCGTCCCAACTACTGGTCAGCACTCATCTGGCGCAAGCTGATGGGAACTACCGTGCTCGACCCCGGCCCCTTGCCCGCTCCAACTTTACATCTCTATGCACATTGCCTGCGCAATCATCCCGGCGGCGTTGCATTGCTGGCGCTCAATACCGACAAGGCTAACGCGCAGACAATTGAGGTTCCCACGGCGGCAGAGCGCTACACTCTCACGGCCCGGGAGCTGACGGATAGAGTTGTTCTGTTGAACGGCAGCGAACTCAAGCTGGGCGCCGGCGATGCTCTTCCCGGCCTGGATGGAACGCCAACTCATGCAGGGAAAGTCGCTTTTCCGCCCGCCAGCATTACATTTCTTGCGTTTCCTAAAGCGCACAACGCAAGCTGCCAATAATAAGGTGGACGGTATTGATTCGCAGTAACCAACTTAGGTAGATTCAGGAGATCGTATGCCAGTAGCATCATGTGATATCGGACTCATCGGCCTCGCTGTCATGGGACAGAACCTTGTTCTCAACATGAACGACCACGGCTTTAAAGTTGCCGTCTTCAACCGCACCGTTTCCAAAGTGGACGACTTCCTCGCCAACGAAGCAAAGGGCGCCAAGGTCGTCGGAGCCCACTCCATCGAGGAGCTGACCGGCCTGCTCAAGCGGCCGCGACGCGTGATGCTGATGGTCAAAGCCGGGGACACCGTAGACCAGATGATCGAGCATGTGCTGCCGCATCTTGAGGCGGGAGACATTGTCATCGACGGCGGTAACTCATTGTTCACCGATTCTAACCGGCGCACTAAATATCTGGCCGAAAAAGGCATCCTCTTCATCGGCACCGGCGTCTCTGGCGGCGAGGAGGGCGCGCGCTTCGGTCCCTCGATCATGCCCGGAGGCAATCCTGCCGCATGGCCGCACGTGAAAGATATTTTTCAATCCATCGCAGCCAAGGTGGAAGATGGAACGCCCTGCTGCGATTGGGTGGGAGAAAACGGCGCCGGCCACTACGTAAAAATGGTGCACAACGGCATCGAGTACGGCGACATGCAGCTGATCTGCGAGGCCTACGACCTGCTGCAACGCGGCCTTGGACTCACCGCCGATGAGCTGCACGAGGTCTTCGTCGAGTGGAACAAAGGCGAGCTGGACAGTTATCTGATCGAGATTTCCAGCCATATCTTCGCCAAGAAGGACGAGGACGGCAAGCCGCTGGTGGATAAGATACTGGACACGGCCGGCCAGAAGGGCACGGGCAAGTGGACTGTCTTCAGCGCGCTCGATCTCGGCCAGCCTGTAACTCTGATCGGCGAATCGGTGTTTGCGCGCTGTTTGTCGGCGCTCAAGGAGGAACGCGTCGAAGCCGCGAAGATTCTTGAAGGGCCGCGGGCGAAGGCCGCCGTGGGCGACCGCGCCACGTTCATTGAAGATGTGCGTTGCGCGCTCTATTGCTCCAAGATCGTCTCCTACGCGCAGGGTTATATGCTGCTCAGGGCCGCGGCCAAAGAGAATGGCTGGAACCTGAATATGGGCGGCATCGCGCTGATGTGGCGGGGCGGATGCATCATTCGCAGCCGCTTCCTGGGCAAGATCAAGGAAGCTTTCGACAAGGAACCCGGCCTCGAGAATCTGTTGCTGGACAGCTTTTTCTACGGAGCGCTCAATCAGTACCAGGCTTCGTGGCGCAAGGCCCTGATTCGCGCGGTGGAGCTCGGCGTGCCCACACCGGCGTTCTCCACCGCGCTGGCGTTCTTCGACGGCTACCGGACCGAACGGCTGCCCGCCAATCTGCTGCAGGCGCAACGCGACTACTTCGGCGCGCACACTTACGAGCGCACCGACAAGCCGCGGGGCGAGTTCTTCCACACCAACTGGACAGGCCGTGGAGGCCGGGTTTCGTCCTCAACCTATAACGCTTAAGCCAGGCCAATTCGGAGATGGAAAGAGCCAAGATGCCCACGCCGCGGTTTTCCTTCACCAACAAGCTGAGCGCTTCGAACAAAATACCGCGGCAGATCAATCGTAACCTCATCTTCAACCAGATTCGCGCCAGGCAACCGGTCTCGCGCGCCGATTTGGCGCGCGTCTCGGGACTTCAGCGAAGTACTGTCTCGCTCATCGTCGAGGAGCTGCTCGCCGAACGATGGATCGTTGAGGGATCGTTGGGACGGCTTCCCCGTGGCCGGAGACCAACCTTCCTGAACCTGAACAGTCAGCGCGGGGTGCTTGCATTGGATATCCACCCCGCGCAGACCACGCTGGCCGTGACGGACCTGGGTGGAAATATCCTTGCGCAAAGCCTGATCGCGCTCCCTGCGAATCCTGAAAAGGTGATCGGCGCCATCGTGGATGCGATCCGAAAGATGATTGCCGGCCACAGAGACCGGTCTTTCGACGGCATCGGCATGAGTCTGCCGGGGCGCCTTGATCTTCAGCTCGATAAGTCCAACTTCGACAAGCCGATATTCGCGCCCAACATCAGCTGGCCCATCGGGCGCATCAAGTCTCGTGTGGAACAGGCCACCGGTTTGCCTGTCGTTGCGGATAACGTGGCCAACGCCTGCGCATTGTCTGAAATTTGGTTTGGCTTGAGCGACGGCATGCACGACCTGGTCGTCGTAAGCGTCTCTGAGGGACTGGGCACAGGCATCTTTGCCAACGGCAGAATCCTCCGCGGAGAAGGCGGCTTTGCCGGTGAATTCGGGCATGTGCAGGTGGACCCGGATGGATTGCCGTGCTCCTGCGGAAGCAGGGGATGCTGGGAGACTGTAGCCTCCAATCGCGCCGGAATGCGTTACTACACAGAGATCGCAGGCAAGCCTTCGCCGCCTTTTGAGTCACTTCTCAAGTTAGCCGAGGCGGGAGAAGCGGCGGCGAAAGAGGCGATCGATAGAATGTGCGTCGCGCTCGGCCGCGGCATGCAGATGATCGCGTCCGCCCTGGCGCCCAGCGAGATCGTCGTCGTGGGCGACATTACAACGCTGTGGAATTTTGCAGGCCCACGGATAGAGGCGGAGATGCGCCGCAATCCATCGCAAAGAGTTCCCACGCTGCGGCCCGCTCAGGAAGGCAACAAGGCGCGCTTGCGCAGCGCGGTCGCTCTGGTGATGAATGAGAATCTGCTGTGAGGACGGCGGCGTGAGGAGGTACGATTCTCAAGCTGTCCGCGAGTCGTTGCCGTGGTTCGCTCGTTGCGAGGCAAGACGGCTGACGGCATCGCCCTGCTTCACCATTTCCTGAACCGAAAAACCCTTTTCCGCAAGCGCCCCCGTAGGGCATGCCTGGACGCATTTGCCGCAGCCGGTGCAGTTTCTCGATTGCCCCCAATCGTCCATCAGGTCGCTGACGATCCGGGCATAAATGCCGCGCGAGGCAACCTCCCACACGTTCGCTCCTTCCAACTCCGCGCACACCCGCACGCAGCGCGTGCACAGGATGCAGCGATTGTGATCCAGAACGAAGCGGCTGTGGGTCATATCGACGGGCAGGCGGGGATTGTTGTAGGAGTAGCGCACGTGCGTGATGCCCTGGGAACGAGCCAGCGATTGAAGCTCGCAATGGCTGTTTGACACGCACGCCGAACAGATGTGGTTGCGTTCCACAAGCAGCAGTTCGACGGCCATCTGCCGGTAGAGAGTCAGTTTCGCCGAGGCGGTCTTGATCGACATCCCCTCCTGCATGGGCGTGGTGCAGGCCGGCAGCAACCGGTCGGTGCCGGCAAGCTCCACCATGCACACCCGGCAGGCGCCCACCGCGCTCAGGCCCTTCAAATAGCAAAGCGTCGGAATCTGCTTGCCGTTGGCGCGGGCCGCCTCCAGAATCGTCTGTCCTTCCTGGGCGGTCACCAGTTCCCCATCGATGCGGACTGAAATCGTTTTGTTGGTCAACGCGACGCTCCTTTCTCTCTCCATGGGTCTCAGGTTGCGCTGGCGGTGATTCTGAGATCGCAACGCAGGCAGCGGCGGCATTCCTCCAGCGCCTCTTGCGGATCGAGGCCGGGGATCACCTCCTGCTCCGAGCGGACGCGAACCGCCGCGGCCACGGCACGGGCCGAGTGACGGCGGCTGAGGCTCGGCTCTCCCGGCGCCTGTTGGCTGTATTCAAACTCGGGAAAGAGCCGCTCCCAGCGGCCTTCGCCCATCAGGCGCTCGTCGATCTTCCGCGCCGCCTGCTTGCCGCCGCCCATGGCGTTGGACACGTAGGATGCGCCGGTAATCACGTCTCCAGCCGCATAGAAGCCGGGGCGGCTGGTCTCGAAGGAGGAGCGATCCACGACGATCATACCTTCCTCCTTGAGCGCCAGGCCGGAGGCGCGGCAGAAGTCCCGATCGAAGGTCTCCCCCACCGCGAGAATCACGCCGTCGCATTCGAAGCGCTGCACCTCGTCGGTAAGAATCGGCCTTCTGCGGCCGGATTTGTCGTATTCGCCCAGCCGCGTCTTGACCACCTCGATGGCCCTCACATTTCCCTCTCCATCGCCCAGGATGCGGTGCGGCGCGGCCAGAAAGACGAACCGCACGCCTTCCTCCTCGGCCGCCTGGATCTCCTCGTCGATGGCCGGCATGTCATTGCGCTCGCGGCGGTAAAGAAGAGTGACCTCGGCGCCCATGCGAAGCACGGTCCGCGCCGAATCGACCGCCGTGTCGTCGCCGCCAATCACCACTACCTTGGAGCCCGGAACCACCTTCTCCTGCTTGGCCACCAACTCCAGAAACGGCAGGGCGGGATAGACGCCCTTCAACTCCGTCCCGGGAAGATAGAGCCAGGATTTCTTCCGCGTTCCGATGGACAGGAAGACCGCATCGAACTGGGTCGCCAGTTGGTTCAACGGAAGGTCGAACCCTACCCTGCTGTTGAAGACCATCTTCACGCCCACGCCCTCGATGAGGTCCAGCTCGCGGCGCAGCACCGATTTTGGCAGCCGGTACTCGGGAATGGCGAAACGAAGCATCCCGCCTGCCTCGCCATGCTCTTCGAAGATGGTGACGTCATGGCCCAGCATGGCCAGATAGAATGCCGCCGTCAGGCCGGTCGGACCAGAGCCGGCCACGGCCACCTTGCGGCCCGTCGGTTTGAGTTTTCGCGCCACGATCCGTTGCAGCATCGGTGCAAAGAGATCGGATTGGTAGACCGCGTCGGCGATAAAGCGGTGCACCTCGCGCATGTTCACCGCTTCATCGAAGGATTGCCTGCGGCAGCGACTGTCGCAGGGATGTTGGCACACCCTCCCCGTGGATGCCGGCAACGGATTGTCCAGAACCACGGACTCGAAAGCATCTTCCAGCCGGCCCTCCTGGTAAAGTTCCAGGAAGCGCGGGATGTTCATGCGCAACGGACAACGGCTTTCGCAGGGGGATACGGCCAGTTCCTGGCACACACCGGCGCGACAGTGCTTGGCCACAATGTGGTCTTCATACTCCTTGCGGAAGTGCCGCATGGTGGTGAGCACGGCATTGGGCGCCGCCTGCCCCAGTCCGCAAAGGGAACATTCGCGGATCATTCGCGCCAACTCATCCAAAAGGATCAGATGCTGCGAGTTCCCGTTGCCCTGGGTGATCGCGTTGAGGATACGCAGCGCCTTGTCCAGCCCCACCCTGCACGGCACGCACTTGCCGCAGGACTCCGAATGCGTGAACTCGATAAAGTAGCGGGCCACATCGACCATGCAATTGTCTTCATCCATCACCACCATGCCGCCCGAACCCATGATGGAGCCGATCTGCGCCAGGCTCTCGTAATCCACGGGCGTATCGAGCATCTCCACGGGAATGCAACCGCCGGAGGGTCCGCCTGTCTGGACGGCCTTGACGCGGTGGCCGGCGGCCACTCCTTCTCCGATGTCATAGATGAAGCTCTTCAGCGGCGTGCCCAGCGGCATCTCCACCAGCCCCGTGTTCTGGATCTTGCCCACCAGCGAAAACACCTTGGTGCCAGGGCTCTTCACGCTGCCCGTCTCGGTAAACCATGCGGGACCGCGGGTCACGATGGGCGCAATGTTGCACCAGGTCTCGACGTTGTTGATGTTGGTCGGTTTACCCCACACGCCTTTTTGCGCGGGAAACGGCGGACGGGGATGCGGCCTGCCCGCATGGCCCTCAAGGGAAGCGATCATGGCCGTCTCCTCGCCGCAAACAAAGGCCCCCGCGCCCTGCACCAGTTCGATGTTGAAGTTGAATCCGCGGTCCAGGATGTTAACGCCCAGCAGTCCGTACGCCCGCGCCTGCTCGATGGCCCGATTCAGCCGGCGCACCGCCAGAGTATAATCGGCGCGCACATACACAATGCCTTCGGTCGCGCCCGTCACGTAGCCACCGATAATCATGCCCTCCAACAGGGAATGCGGATCGCCCTCAATCTCGTTGCGGTTCATATAGGCGCCGGGATCGCCCTCGTCGGCGTTGCAGATGATGTACTTGGTATCCGCCTTGGCCTTGGCCAGAAAATCCCACTTGTTGCCGGTCAGGAAGCCGGCGCCGCCCCGTCCGCGCAGGCGCGATGCCTTGATCTGCTCGATCACCCCATCCGGACGCCCGTCGATCAGTACTTTATAAAGCGCCTGATACCCGCCAACAGCAATGTATTCCTCGATGTCTTCAGGATTGATCAGCCCGCAATTCCGCAAGACAATCTTCTTTTGTCCTTTGAAGAAGGGGATCGCGTTCCACGGCGCGATCTCCGGATAGCCCTGGCCGTATTTCACATGCGCGGTAATGTGATCCCATTCCTCGATCTTGCAGTACAGCAGATCGGCCGGCATGCCCTGCGTGGAAAGGCCCTCTAGAATGCGTACGGCATCGTTGGTCTGTACGCGATGCAACATCACCAGCGGATGCCCTGGAAGCCGGATGCTCACCAGCGGTTCCTGAAAGCAGGAACCAAAGCAACCCACGCCGGTGAGCAGCACATCCAGCCCGCTGCGTTGGATCGCCTCATTCAAGGCGTGATACACCTCTTCGGCGCCGTTGCCGCGGCCGCAGGTTCCCATCCCCACTGTCAGGCGCGGAATAGGCGGCTTCAATTTGGCAAGCCCGGACTCCCGTACCGCGTTGAATCCGCCAATATCCAGAATTCGCGGCATTATTTCCTCCCCTGTTTCAACGCCTTCACTTCCCGCTGCAGCGTGCGCTCGTTCACATGGCTGAGGATGTGGTGGTTTACCTCGACCACCGGCGCCAGCGCGCACTGGCCAAAGCAGGCAACCGTGCAAATCGTGAACTTCCGGTCGGGCGTGGTAAGCGTCAGCTTATCGGCCTCGTTGGTTTCGTTCAGATCCTGTCCGCCCAGTCCGAGATCCAGGCACAGCTTCTCCAACAGATCGCGGGAGCCGCGGGTGTGGCAGGCTGTCCCGCGGCAGACGCAGATCGCGTTGTCGCCTTGCGGATCGAGATTGAAAAGCGCATAAAACGTCGCGACGCTGTAAATCCTTGCCGGGGGGACCCCGGTCTTGTCCGCGATGTAGCGCAACGATTCCGCTGAAAGGAACTGATGCGCATTGGCGGATTGCACCGCTTCCAGAATTCCCAGCAGCGCTCCGGGACGGTTCTCGTGCTCCGCTATCGTCTGGTCGATCAGCAGTTTCTCATTCGCGCTCAGGACCTCATGGACGACACTCTGCATGATTCCTCCCTTCTATGCCCGAACGGGTCGCAGTCCGGCGTGGTCCTCGCTGAATCGAGAGAACCATAGGAGGCGAACCGCCTTACTTCTGGACCATATCCCGGGAGAGAAAATAGAAAGGAAAAAAGCATTCGCCGAGGGCGCATCGCAACTCGGTGAAAACGAACGCTGCGCCATCGAGTTCAGCGCCATCCGCACAGAGCTCTCCCCAAAGAGTGTCCGTGGGAACATTGAACTCCCGAGGAATCTTTCGGATGTGCCTCAGATCACAGCTCGTTGTGATAATCGGGCTTATCCATAACAAAATGGACCAAATAGCATCGTGTTGAGGTCGAAAGGCAACAACCATAACTAGAATGGTGGATTCACCAGCCTATATGTTCTCTAGATCGTGTTTGAAAAAATGGGTTACCATATGCCGGCTGCAATCCCTCAGGGGCTGAAGTGTCTGCGTGAGAACTAGTTTTGCTGGCCATATATTGGGATCAAACGAGGCTCGAAGCCCAATATATTGTGGTCAGACAAGTCGAAAATCGGGTTCACACGCAGACACTGAAGCCCATTGATTTACAGCCCTTTTCGGCACGGCACCCGACCCCGACCCAGAGGGTACCCCGGTGCCCCGGTGCCCCGGTCCCCGGTCGTGCCCTGACACAAAGCAGGTTTATGAAACACGTTCTAGATATTCCTTCGTGAAAACATCCTGATCTGCTCCAGAGCGATCGATCGCGCGAATCACTCAGCAACCGCGCCCCGCAACGCAAACCAGTAGTATCGCCGCCAGCAAAACATGCAACGAACCGGCCGCAGAGCAAACATGCTCAGCAGGCCATCGATCGAGCGCGCTTCGGCCGGCTTGAATTTGACTGAATTGCAGCAAGGGCACTCCCGCCGCATCCAAAGCAGTCGCGGTAACCAATTCGGCCTCTGCCGGCTTGCTGCGCGCATCCTGGTCACTCTTCAATATCCGCGTAAGCTACGCGTTAAAAAACGTTTACCTCTTCAGGACTCGAGTTGGAGTCCAGCCATGAGAGCAAGCAACGAATACTTCCCGTCGCCAGCGCAATGCAGGAATCAGCGGCTCCGTAATACAGGTTGATGGTATCTCCGTCCGCGCCGATCGTCTGCCCGCAGGGAAACACTATGTCTTTCACGTCTCCGCCGCGCTCATAGGGAGCTTCGGGGCCGAAGATCCAGGAATCTCCGCGCTGCAGGCAGATTTCCGGGTTCTCCAGGTCGAACAGCGCCAGGCCCAGCCGATAGATGCTTCCCGATGTTGTTTGCCGCACACCGTGGTAGATCATCAGCCAACCTTTTTCCGTCTCGATCGGAGGGGAGCATAGACCGATCTTGTTCGCATCCCACCATCCGCCGCGCCGCGCCGCGAGGATGATCTTGTGGGTTCCCCAATGCCGCAGGTCGGGCGAGTAGGAGATCCACATATGCGCGCCCAGCGACGTCATGGGACGATGAATCAGAGCCCAGTATTCCCCGATCTTGCGCGGCAGTAAGGCCGCGTCCTTGTCCTCCGGAGACATGATCACGCCGTATCGCTTAAAGCTCTTGAAGTCACTGGTCGTGGCCAGGGAAACTCCCGGACCGCCGCGCGCGAAAGAGGTATACGCCACCGCAAATTGTTTCAGCTCCGGAACGTAGGTAATGCGCGGATCCTCAATGCCCCAGATTTCCTCCGGATAATTGATCGGATCTGCCGGCAGCGTCGGTTTGGCATCGATGCGCCATCCATCGATTCCATTTGCGGAGCGTGCCGCGCAAAGATGCGATAGCCCGCGCCGGTCTTCCACCCGGCACAGGAGCAAAGTATCTCCGTCGGCCAGCTTCGCCACTCCCGCATTGAAAACGCTATTGATTGGATAGGGCCAGTTGTCCTGGGTGAGGATTGGGTTGCCGGCATAGCGGGTGAAGAGTGGAAGCCCTGAATGCGTTTCCACATGGAGTTGCTCCGGGGCAACGGAATCTGTCGATTCCACGGGATTCGCCTTGTTGGGGTGGTCGCGCGGCGAAGCAACCTGCTCCGGGGCGTTAGGATCTTTCAATGCAATAGGGGGAACAGTCGTTGTCAAGAGAAGTTACTCATTTCCAGGTTTTGTTCATGTGCGTTTGTCGCTTTGGCCTCATGCATTTCGAGCAGAGCCATCAGGAACGAAAGCGTTGATTCCGCTCCCTGGTTCTCATTCACGCGGTCGGGATGAAGCCCGTCTCTGCATCCGCCTGTGGCCGCATCGTAAAGCGGCACCTGCAGATCGTTCTTGCCCAGAAACCACCGGAAGGCACACCGGGCTTCCTCAAGCCATCGGCTTTCTTCCGTAAGCCTGTATACCTCGAGGCAAGCGGAGACCGTAGCGCAAGCCTCCACCGGCTGTTGATCGAAGCGCGCCTTCTCCCCGCCCTCTGCGAAGAATCCGCTGGAGCCGATGGGCACGAAGATTTCCTCATCGCCCCGGTGCTGAGAGGCCGCCAGCCATTTCAGCGACTGCATACCCGCTTCAATCATGCGGCTGTTATCGCTGCGCCATCCCGCCAGAATGAGCGCCTGCGACAACCTGGCGTTGGAGTAGGAAAGGCTCTTCTCGAACCACTGCCAGGTCTCGGACTGAGTGCGTTCATAGATATCGAGGAGCCGGTTGGCAAGCGTATTGCGAGCGCCCTGTATGGCTCTGTCTCCTGGAAACCAGTCCAGATAGGCTTGCATGCCCAGGATGCAATACGCCCATGCGCGCGGACTGGTGAACGTGAGTGTCGCGGGAACTGCAGCTTCAAAGAGCCTGCCGGCCGCTCCTCTCAAGCCTGCATCCTGTGAGTGGCCAAGCACCGTTCCCAGGGCCCACAGGGCGCGGCCATGACTGTCATCCGACCCAACATCTTCCTGCCACTTGCGGTCGTAGCCGAGAAAGTTTCTGAACCTCCCCGTATCGGCGTGGAAGGCAAGCCAAAGGAAGGCCAGGTAGCGATGGGAGAGGTTTGGATACTCCAGTCCGCCCGCATGCGCCGGGTACTCATCCAGAAGAGTCGACACAATGAGCGCGCGCGCGTTGTCATCGGTCGTATAGCCCTCGCGAGAATTGGGCACCGAGAAGATTGCATGCTGCAACATGCCCGTATCGTCGGTCAATCTCAACATGTGAGAGGAATTCAACTCGGGCAGGCTATTGGCTGCATTCCCCGCCATATCGCCGTGCTGGGCGGCTCTCGGGTGCAGCGTGCGTTCGAAGCGCGCGCGCTGAAAACTCGCCATATACGCCCGCGCCGTCTTGGGCCACGTTGTTGCACGCGAATAGAGATAGGCCCGCTTGCGCATGGCGTGGCGCTCCGCATCGTTTTCCATCAAGTGAACAACGGCATCCGCAATCGCTTCGGGATTCTCGAACGGTACGATCACGCCTCTCTTTTCCGCCAACAGTTCCTTGGCGTGCCAGTAGGGCGTGGAGATGATCGCTTTCCCCGCGCCCACGGCAATGGCCAGCGTTCCTGAAACGACCTGCGCCTCCTGCTGATAGGGCGTGATGTAGATATCGGCTGCTCCTACGTGTTCGATCAGTTCCTCGGCGCTAACAAAGCGATTGTTGAAGATCAGGTGATCGGAAACGCCAAGTTCTTTTGCCAATGCCAGCAATTGTTCGCGGTAACGCTCGCCCTCGCGCCGCCGGATGTGAGGGTGCGTCACTCCGGAGACGATATACACCACGTCCGGATGCCGTTCCAGAATCGCAGGCAGCGCTCGAATCACGTTCTCAATCCCCTTGTTCGGAGAAAGCAAGCCGAAGGTAAGCAATACGGACTTCCCTTCCGTGCCGAACAGGTCTTTGAAATAGTTCGGGTCGGTGAAGGGAATATCCGGCACGCCGTGCGGAATGACGTCGATTTTTCCGCCATCCACTGCATACACTTCGCGCAGAAAGTTGGCCGCTTGCTCGCTCATGACCACGAGCCGGTCTGAAAGCCGCGCTACCTCATCGAGAACGGCACGCTGATCCGGGTTCGGGTCCCGCAGAACGGTATGCAGCGTGGTCACTACCGGCATCTTCAATTTGCGCAACAGCGTCAAAATGTGGCCACCCGCGATGCCGCCATAGATGCCATATTCATGCTGCATGCAGACAAGATCGTTGCCATTGAAGTTGAGGAAATCGGCGGCTCGCTCGTAGGAGGCGATGTCCTCCTGCGAAAGCTCCAGGCGCACCGGCTCAGGATACTGATAGCTCGACTCCGGATCGTTGACCGGAATGGCAAAGATGCGTTCCCAGCCATATTCGGCTGCAAGTGCGGTACACAGGTCGGTTGTGAATGTGGCGATTCCGCACTGACGCGGCAGATAGTTCCCCACAAATGCAATGCGCGTGGGCAAGGGCAGGCTCCAGTTATTCGATGCAACCGGCGAAGCCGCAACTGAAGGAAGGCCCTCAGGCAGCTCGTCAAAATGGATTAATTCGGCGAATGACATGTTGTCCTGCTTTCGCTCGTATCGATGCTACAAAATCTTGCCTTTGTGCGATTGCCCTGAGGAGTGCGTGGCGCGTGCCTGACAGACTGTCTCACGCACTAGGAAGCAATAGCCCTATGGTGCATGGATTGGGTCGTTCTGTTATTTACCTGAACGGCGCTCTTCTGAAGAGAAGCCTGGAGAGCTGAAGGCGAGAAAGAAAATAGCAGGACTGCTCACTCAAGCATACGCTCTAATGAGCCCGCGTGCCGCCTGCACCATCATCTGAAGACTCGCCAGGTAATTCGACTTGTTACACCACGGCAAGCGCAGCTCTGGCCAATTCAAGAAGGCTTTCCCAATCAGCCCACACCTCTCCAGATAACAATATGGCCCCCTGACCGAAATTCCTGAGCAGTATTGACCGCGCAGAAAGATCGCTCTGGCCGTAGGCTACAGCATTTACACAAGATCAATATCAAGCACCCCCCCCCCGGCGTAGGTGGTGGGTTAGTTTGAAGGGTACGGGCTTTAGCCCGTACGTAAACTCAGCTAAATCAACTGGCTTTAGCCACTGAGGGATGCTTTTCGGGCTTTTAGTTTGGCTCTTGCCCTTATTCCGCTTCCCGTTTAACCACGGCAATAAGAGGAGCAGAAGATGTTTTTCCCCCTCTTTCAATCGCGGCGTCGAGCTCTTTACGGAATCCGGCGGCCACCTGCCGCTTGAACTCCTCGCTGAACAAACCCTTGCGAATGAGGTACTTCTCCATGTTCAGCAAGGGGTCGTCGGCCTGCCAGCGTTGGCATTCGATGAGCGTGGGCCCGTCGCCCTTGCGAGCGTGGGCGATGGCCTCGGAGGCTACACGATAAACGGCGACGGCGTCGTTGCCCTCCACGGTGATGGTGGGGAAGCTATAGGCTTTTGTTTTCATCAGGATACGCCTGGTTTTGGTATGCGGATCGGGACTCGCCGGCTGGGCCGGCAGGGTGCTCCGGAAGACGAAGAGGATGGGGAGGGCGTGGACGCCGGCAAACTTCAATGCTTCCTCCCAGGAGCTGTGAGAGGTGCATTCCCGGCTGCAGAAGGCTACGGCTATCTTGTTGTTTTTCCTGGTCTTATTGGCGAGTGCAGCGCCGGTGGCGATGTGGAGTTGGGCGGCGATGGTGGTGGAAGGGCTGATTGCGCTGAAGAGGCGCGCGAACAGCTTTTCGAGCGGCAAGCCCTTGATAAAGAGTGGGATGAGGTCGCTGGGGAAGGCGCTGACGGTGTCTTCCGGGAGCAGGTCGATGGCCACGCCGGCGGCGGCTGCCTCCTGGCCTAAGGCGGTGTAGCCGTTGCCGGTGAACTTGCTCTGCTTGAGGAGGATGCGGATGCGCTCCTCAATCATGCGGCACTTGAGCATGGTGGAGTAGAGGGCCAGCAGCTTCCGGTTGGAGATGAGCGGGAAACCGTTATTGGCGCCTGGTGTTTGCTCTTTGCTTTTGGTCTTCATCGACGGAGGGATTTCACCGGTTTCTGCGATTGTATATGGAAACCAAAAAATCATGACTTGCAGGTCGCGGGTTTGGCGCAAAATGAGGAGCTTCAGGTCGGCGGAAAACACGAAAAATACGGGTCAGAGATGGGGGATCGAGGGAATTATGTACATTTTTCTTGTACATAACTGGCGGTTTTGGAGTCGGGCAGCGTCCTGTCGAGGGGCGGGGGGCGGCATGGTTGGCGGGACATCCCAGGTCTCAAAATCGAGATCTGGGATGTCCGGTTTGATCATCCGCCGCGACCATAGCTACTCGCCTATTCGTGGAACAGGTGAAGGGGCTTCTGCTTCTTGGCTTTTGATTTTTTAGGGGCTGTCGGGATTTCCAATGCGCCACCGGCCTTGAGTTCTGCTTCAGAGATCAACGGGCCGGCGCAGATTCTTTCGAGCAGGTCGGCTTGCTTTGGCTCAAGTTCGACCAGGAGACCCAGAACGTTCAGGACGTTCAGGAGTTCCGTGGTGTATTCCGGCAGCCAATGATCCGGTTGGATATCTCCAAGCGGTGAGGGTGGGCGACGATCCCCTATGATCGGCCTTTCGCGGTTTTTCTTGCGGTAGCTGAACCACTGAAGAAGAACCTGTTTGCCGGAGACTTCATATTTCCAGACGGCTGGCGAGACGCGATCAATGAAACCGTGGCCTACCAAGAGCCTTTGCTTCCCAGCGTCATAGCCGAGTGTGTCGGGCATGTCTTCATTTTTGTCTGAGATTGCGCCCTCTTTGGGGATGGTGGGTGAGCTTCCCGCGGGGAGACGCGGCGGACCTATTGACCGACCTTGGCCCGGGTTGGTCATGCGCTCCCCGAAGGTATGAAGCCAGATGACTCTGCGGCCAAGCTCCGCGGCTTCCGCGAAGAGCTCGGGGGCGGCGGTAAATGGAATCCTGAGTCCTGGTGTAGAAAGATCGTTCTGGAACTTCGCAGTGTAGGCGGGATGGGCGGCAACGGCGGCGATATAGGCGATGAGGTCTTCCGGGCTGGCGCTGGCCTTGTACTTTTGGATTAGAAAAGGAAACAAGTGCGGCGGCAGATTAGGCTGCTTGGCAGTGTCGTCGCGCCAGAGCGGGAATGCGCGACCGCCTCGGCCAGCGTAATGGTGAAGATCAGGAACAAGCGCAGTGAAACTTAATGCAGGTCCATTCGATGGAGAACGATCGCTAGGTGCCGTAAGAAATATTTGACATTCCGAGCGCGATACCCAAAGCTCAGGATTTGGTTGATTGATGACGCGCGTATCGGGAATGATGAACTGGCGGTCAAAGGAACGAAAGCCATAATAAATCGGCGACGTGTGGCTCTTTTTGGGGCTTTCATCTGCAACGGAGTTTTTCTGAGCAGGAAAGCCGTGAAGCGGCGTCGGTACTATCTTTGCGCTGTGCTTGTCTCCCAACTCTCCGCCGCGAAGGTGAGGGTGAAATAACTTCTCTTTCTCGGTAGCTGGCGCTTCCAAGAGCTTCTTCCATCGTTTTTCGAGGGAATCGGCGTCGGGTGCGATGATCCAGGTTCTTCCGGGCATGACGCCGGAACCGTTGTATACGAAGAGGTCTTCAAGTGCGGGGAAGGTAGACCAAGCTCCCTGTGACTCGGGCAGGAACGGCGCGCGCCATTCTGTCGGGCAATCAGTCCACCCGGCGTCTTTGATCTGAATGCTATGAAGCGCGGCAAACTTTTCTTCCCGCTTTCCCGCCTGTAGTGCACGAAAGCGGACGGTTGCAGGCGTCTCCATATTTGTCTTCTTCGACCGAGAGGCCATGACTATGCAGACGGGCTGCTGCATAGCTTGAAAGATTCGGGTGTTGACTTCCGGCTGGTGTCCCTCCGGCGAGCAGTCGATGACCCAAATATCGTCGCAGGTGCGGCGAAGATAGTCGCGCATTTTTTGAAAGCCAGGACCGCCAAGAAAACCCGCAACGGTGATGAAACAGACGATGCCTGTGTTTTGTTCATGGCTGTGGTCGAAGACCTTCCAGGTGGCCCAGCGCCAGAAGTAGATATACAGATTGCGCAGGTGTTTGCTGTGCGCGCTTACTCCCCATTCGGAGGGCGGCATCCATGCTTCAAGAGGGGCGGGCTGCTGTGCGTTGGGGTTGGCGTTCTCGACCCAGCCTCCCCGGCCTTTCGCCTTTTCCTTATAGGGGGGATTGCCGATGACGACGGTGATTGACTCTTCACGCTTGATCTTGTTCGCGTCCTTGCGAGATTTTCCGAGGGCGGCAAGGACGCCCGGAATCCATTCCGCATCGTCGTACGGATTGCCCAGTGTGTCCGTCACGAACATCCGCAGAGGGCTGTTGGATACGGAATCGGTGAGGTCGACCACCTCCGCCAGAATACGGAGCTGCGCCACGGCAAAGGGTCCAAGTTGAATTTCGAATGCGATCAAACGCTTGAGCGCTTCATGGATAGCTCCCTTGACAGCCCCTGGTCCTTCGTCATCGTGAACTCTTTGTGCTATTTGACGAAGAACTCCAAGCATGAAGGTGCCTGTGCCTACAGCGGGGTCGGCCAGCGTGACTGAGGGAGCAGCGAGACCGGCGTGGAGGCCGAATCTGTCAGTACGGAGCGTCTCGTCTACCAGCGCGACCATAGCGCCGACCACTTCCGGCGGAGTATAGTACGAGCCGGTTTGCTTGCGCAGATCGTTGTCGTAGATGGCAAGAAACTCTTCGTAGAAATACAACCATGCGTCCGGTTTGCCCTTGCTGATCTTGTTCCAATCGACTGCATCGAGGACCCTAGTTAACGTTCCGAGCGAGGTTTTTAGCGTTTCTTGATTTTCTGCGTTATCCGTGAGCAGACGCAGCGCAGCTCCAATTAAGGAACTGGTATGTGTGAGCTCCGATGCAGCCTGTTGGAGCCCTTTGCCGAGAGAAATTCCTTTCGCCCGCGCCATCAGCATCCCGAATGTGACGGCTTGCGCATAGCCGTCAGCGAAGCGCTCGTTCGTTGCGTCGGGGAAGAGCAACTTTCGCCAGTCCATGGCAAGTGAGGTAAGGGCTTCGCTTTTGAGGTCAAGTTGCTCAGTGACTTCATCGCGCAGAAGGCGGCAGAGATGCGCAGTTGTATGTGCCAGTTCCTTTGCGCTATGCGGCTGAATCGGTTCCCAGCGCAGGAAACCCTCGAAGAGTCCCAGCAAGCCTGGCGGCGGGGCAAGCTTGGCTCCGGATGACTCGACGTCGCCGTCCAGATGGAGTACCTCCCCGACAAGCTTTCCGTCCTGCCAGCGGCTGAATCCATTGCCGTCTGAATAAATCAGGTTGGGGAGCGAGCGCAGTCTTTCCCACTGTTCCTTATCGTGTGGGTCTTTGAACTTCCTAGGGTCTGAACCTTTTCCGGGGGCCTTGAGCTCGATGAAGCCTACGAGTGCCTTTTGGACTGTAACAGCATAGTCCGGCCTTGTCTTCAGGTGGCTGACCGAGGATTCCCCTACAGCTACCACGCTGCCCACCGGGAAGCCTGAGAGAGTTGCGGCGTCCAAGAGCAGTTGCTCGAATGGGCTGCGAATCTGGTCTTCGGGCTGGCCTGTTGCCGCTGGATTTGACAGCTTTGCCTTGGTTGTTTTGCCGAAGTTTGCGATTGCCCTCTCTATTGTCAGATTCATAGGTTCGAGGCTCTGAGACTTCCTGATCTAGACCTCTTTAAGTCCTGAATCTAACAGAGTTTGCCATGGTTCATGGCTTTTAAGGGAATAGCTCCCCGATTTGTGTACCTCGGGGGTTAAGGTCCTTTCACTTCGGGCCGGAACGTGGATTTGAGCGCGGCTGACGCCGCGCTGATTGATTTTCAAAAAATGGGCGTGTGGGCGTGTGTGTCAGGGCTAAAGCCCTGACACACCAGCCCTGACCTACCAGCCGCTCCCTTTCGAGGGGGACGAGGGCGGTTCCATGGGGTGGGATTCAAAGGGGTAAAAGTGAGGGTGCGGACGGGGACGGTGGGGCCTGAAAGTGACTATAATCACATTTGAGAAGGAAAAGCGCCGCTTTCCATAAATCTATAAGGAAAGAGCGACGCTTTGTTAGAGTTCTTCGGAAGGGAATCCCTACCCATGGCGACCAGCGACCTTGTACAAGGTCAAGAACAGGGCGCAATCGGCACGCGCAAACGCGTAATCAACGACTTCAGCATCAACGTGGCAACGGTGAACGGGTCGGGCTCGCAATCGGCCAACAGCGTGCTGCTCAAGAGCATCTTCGGCATGGGCGTTCCGGTGAGCGGGAAGAACCTGTTCCCGTCCAACATTGCCGGACTTCCCACCTGGTACACGATCCGGGCCAGCAAAGATGGGTACGTGGCGCGCAAGCGGGATGCCGACGTTCTGGTGGCGCTGAATCCCGACACGGCGCGGGAGGATACGCTGGCGTTGCCGGCCGGCGGCGTGGCCATCTATGAGGAGAGCCTGAACCTGAAGCAGTACCGCGACGACGTGGTTTTCTACCCGGTGCCGCTGGACAAGATTACGGCGGCAATTTGCCCCGAGGCCAAACTGCGCAAACTGGTAAAGAACATGGTCTACGTGGGCGTGGTTGCGCATTTGCTCTCCATCGACCTGGAGGTGGTGGAGAACGGGCTGCGCAAGCAGTTTGCCAAAAAGCAAAAGGTCTTCGATCTGAACTTCGGCGCGGTAAAGGCGGGGCGCGACTATGCGGTGGAGAAGCTGACCAAGCAGGACCCGTACTTTATCGAGAGGATGGACCGGACGGCGGGCACCATCATCATCGACGGCAACGCGGCGGCGGGGATGGGCGCGGTGTTTGCCGGGGTGACGGTGGTGGCGTGGTATCCGATTACGCCGTCTACGTCGCTGGTGGAGGCGACGACCGACCTGCTGAAGAAGTTTCGCGTGACGCCGGAGGGCAAGGCGACCTTTGCCGTGGTGCAGGCCGAGGACGAGCTGGCGGCCCTTGGAATGGTGCTGGGCGCGGGCTGGGCGGGAGCGCGGGCCATGACCTCGACCTCGGGGCCGGGCATCTCGCTGATGGCGGAGTTTGCGGGGCTGGGCTACTACGCCGAGATTCCCGGCGTGATCTTCGACATCCAGCGGACCGGGCCGTCGACGGGCATGCCGACGCGGACCTCGCAGGCCGATCTGCTCAGCGTGGCCTTTCTTTCCCACGGCGATACCAAACATATTGTGCTCCTGCCGGGAAATGTGAAGGAGTGTTTCGAGCTGGGGTACGCGGCCTTCGACCTGGCGGAGCGCTTGCAGACCCCGGTTTTTGTACTCAGCGATCTTGATCTGGGCATGAACAACTGGATGTCGGAGCCGTTCGACTATCCCGCCAAGCCGCTGGACCGCGGCAAGGTGCTGACGGCGGAGGACCTGAAACGGCTGGGCAGCTTCGCCCGCTATCGCGACGTGGACGGCGACGCCATCGGCTGGCGGACGCTGCCCGGAACGCGCCACCCCAAGGCGGCTTATTTTACGCGCGGCTCGGGTCACAACGACGCGGCCGGCTACACCGAAAGGCCGGACGAATACGTTGCGGTGATGGAGCGGCTGGCGCGGAAGTTCGAGAACGCGCGCAAGCTGGCGCCGGGGCCGGTGACGGTGAAGGACGGAACGTCGAAGATCGGCTTTCTGGCTTTCGGCAGCACCGACTTTGCCCTGCGCGAGAGCCTGGACCAGATCGACAGGGAATATGCGCGCAAGGTGGACTACATGCGCATCCGGACCTATCCCTTTGCGCACGAGATTCACGACTTTGTGGCCTCGCACGAGCGGGTTTACGTGGTGGAGCAGAACCGCGACGCGCAGTTGGCCAGCCTGCTCAAGCTCGACCTTCCCGCCGGCCAGGTAGTCAAGCTGCGCAGCATTCTGCACTACAACGGATTGCCTCTCGACGCTCGCACCGTCACTGAAGAGTTTGCCACCAAGGAGGGCCTCTGATGGCCACCGCTACCCCAACGCCCAAAGTGAATCACATCGGCCTTCCGGTAATTGACTACCGCGGCGGCAAGACCACGCTCTGCGCCGGCTGCGGCCACAACTCCATCTCCGAGCGCATCATCGACGCCATGTGGGAGATGGGCGTGGAGCCGGAGCGGGTGATGAAGATGAGCGGTATCGGCTGCTCGTCGAAGAGCCCGGCCTACTTCATGAGCCGTTCGTTCGCCTTCAACAGCGTCCACGGGCGCATGCCGTCGGTTTCCACCGGGGCCATCCTGGCCAATCACACCATGACTACTATCGGCGTCTCCGGCGACGGCGACACAGCTTCCATCGGCATGGGCCAGTTCGTGCACCTGTTGCGGCGCAACCTGCCCATGATCTACATCATCGAGAACAATGGCGTCTACGGGCTGACCAAGGGGCAGTTCTCGGCCACCGCCGACCTCGGCTCGCGCCTCAAGACCGGCGTCATCAACGATCTGCCCGCCATCGACACCTGCGCCCTGGCCATCCAGTCGGGCGCCACCTTTGTGGGCCGCTCCTTCTCCGGCGACAAAAAGCAGTTGCTGCAAATGCTCAAGGCGGCCATCGCTCACAAGGGCACGGTCATGCTGGACGTGATTAGCCCCTGCGTGACCTTCAACGACCACGAGGGATCGACCAAGAGCTACAAATTCATGCAGGACAACGACGAGCCCATCAACGAAATCGATTTCGTAGCCAGCTTCGACGACATCGAAGTCGATTACAGCTCCGGCGAGATCTACGAAGTGGAGATGCACGACGGCTCCAACCTGCGCCTGCGCAAGCTGCACGAGGACTACGACCCCACCGACAAGGCCAACGCGGTGCGCACCCTGATGGAGGCGCACGATAACGACGAAATCCTCACCGGCGTCTTCTACATCAACACCGAGAAGCCCACCTTCATCGACCTGCTGAACGTGGTAGACGAGCCGCTGGCCACGCTGCCGGAGACGCTGACGCGCCCCCCAAAGTCCGCCCTGGACGGCCTGATGGCCAGCTTGCAGTAACTGATCTGCGCGAGTCGCCTGCGTAGAATAGACCCCTATTCGACGCATATTCTGCGTCGAATAGTTGCAAATGCGTCGAATACCTGCCATAATCTACGCAAAGGATGCGTAGATTGACCGTCTATATCTATGATCGGCAGGACTGGCCCAGCTTTTCCTGGGACCGTGAGCGGCTGGCGGAGCGCCTGGCGGCCGTGCGTCACCAGCAGGGCCGTCTCCTGGGCCGGATGGAGGCACTCGGCTTCCCGTCCAGACAAGAGGCCGTTCTCAAAACTCTGACCGAAGACGTGCTGAAGAGCAGCGAAATCGAGGGTGAAAAGCTCGATCCGGGCCAGGTGCGTTCCTCCATCGCGCGGCGGCTGGGCATCGATATTGGAGGGTTGAAAGCCGTTGACCGTAACGTCGAGGGCGTAGTGGAGATGATGCTCGACGCCACGCGCCGCTACGATGAGCCCCTCACCGCCGAACGGCTCTTCGTCTGGCATACGGCTCTCTTCCCTTCCGGCCGTAGCGGCATGAAGCGGATTCGTGTGGGCCAGTGGCGCGACGACAGCAAAGGGCCGATGCAGGTGGTCTCAGGGCCGGTGGGGCGGGAGCGGGTACACTATCAGGCGCCCGCAGCCGCGCGGCTTGACGCGGAGATGGCTGCATTTCTCCGCTGGTTTAATTCGAGCAACGAGACCGACTGGGTGGTGAAGGCCGCGCTTGCGCATTTGTGGCTGGTCACCATTCATCCCTTCGAAGACGGCAACGGCCGCATCGCGCGGGCTGTGGCCGATATGGCCTTGTCGCGCTCGGAACAAAGCTCGCAACGGTTCTACAGCATGTCGGCGCAGATTCGCCTGGAGCGCGATGCTTATTACGACGTTCTGGAGCGGACGCAGAAGGGCTCGCTGGACGTGACGCGCTGGATGGAATGGTTCCTGGAGTGCCTGGGAGACGCCATTGAGGGCGCGCAGTCTACGCTCGCCGGCGTTCTAGGCAAAGCCCGATTCTGGGAGTTCGCCGTCGAGTTCCCTTTCAACGAACGCCAGCGGCTGGTGCTCAACAGGCTCCTCGACGGCTTCGAGGGAAAGCTCACGACGGTCAAATGGGCGAAGCTGGCGAAGTGCTCTCACGACACGGCGCTGCGCGATATTGCGGCGTTGGTGGAAGGCGGGATTCTTGTGCGCAGTGAGCAGGGCGGACGGAGCACCAGCTATGAGTTGGTCAAGCTCTAGCGTCGTGCAAGTATCCGGGGCGCTATCGTGGGCTGCTCCCGCAATTTAACTTGTCGTACATGCGGCCCCAATCGTCAATCTTCGGTAACGATCCTCCGTTCCCGTCCTTGATTTCTTTGAAAATGCTGCACAAACAGCGGGCACGATCAGCTCCGCTTCCTTGCGAAATGAAGCGGTCCCGACATCCTTCGATCTTTCTAATCAGCTCTTCCAGCTCTCGATCTGAATACGTCGAGAAAGTGGCACTAACACGGTGCGATTCCGCTACGGTGTCCGGCTCTCGCCTATGCCTTTGGAGGCTCGTTGCATAATCAACTCCCTCCTGCACCAAGTCGTAGAGTGCCTTCAAGCCAGCTAAGGCTTCCAACCAAAGTAGTGGGTTTGCCATGGGAGGAAGGTTACCATATCGGCTTTTTGTCGGCCATCCTTTCAGTCGAAAACTTCCGAATCTTTTCGCTCAATCTTCGCCCTTCACGTATAATTCAACAATGGACTTTCAACTGGTGACCACCTACAAGCCGAAGGGAGATCAGCCGCGGGCGATTGCGGAGCTGATGGAGGGGCTGGCGGCGGGAGAGAAGCACCAGGTGCTGCTGGGCGTCACCGGGTCGGGCAAGACCTTCACCATGGCCAAGATCATCGAGCAGTCCAACCGGCCGGCTCTGATCCTGGCGCATAACAAGACCCTCGCCGCGCAGCTTTATCACGAGTTCAAGCAGTTCTTTCCGGGCAATGCGGTCGAATACTTCGTGAGCTACTACGACTACTACCAGCCGGAGGCCTACATTCCGGCCGGAGACCTGTATATCGAGAAGGAAGCCACTATCAACGAGGAGCTGGACAAGCTGCGCCTCTCGGCCACGCGCTCGCTCTTCGAGCGCCGCGACTCAATCATCGTCAGCTCGGTAAGTTGCATCTATGGCCTGGGTTCGCCGGAGGCTTACTACGGGATGCTGCTATTGCTGGAAAAAGGGCAGCGCATCAGCCGCCAGGATATTACGCGGCGGCTGGTGGAGATACTCTACGAGCGCAACGACACCGACTTCCGGCGCGGGACGTTCCGCGTGCGCGGCGACGTGATCGAGGTCTTCCCCACCTACGATGAAACGGCTTACCGCATTGAGCTCTTCGGGGACGAGATTGAGTCGCTGGCGCAGATCGACCCGCTCTTCGGGACCGTGAAGCAGAAGTACTCGCGGCTGCCGATTTATCCCAAGAGTCATTACGTGGTGCAGCCGCAGCGGCGGGCCGAGGCTATCGACTCGATTGTGGCGGAGTTGAACGCGTGGGTGCCTGAACTGGAGTCCCAGGGCCGCATGGTGGAGGCGCAGAGGGTTCACCAGCGCACGCGCTTCGATCTCGAAATGATCAAGTCGATGGGCTACTGCCACGGCATCGAGAACTATTCGCGGCACTTCAGCGGGCGGCTTCCGGGCGAGCCTCCGCCCACGCTGCTGGACTACTTCCCCCGCGATTTTCTGGTCTTTGTGGACGAGAGCCACGCCACCATTCCGCAGGTGCATGGGATGTGGCATGGGGACCGCAGCCGAAAGCAGAATCTGGTGGACTACGGCTTCCGGCTGCCCTCGGCCCTGGACAACCGCCCGCTGACCTTCGAGGAGTTTGAGAACCGCATTCATCAGACGATTTACGTTTCGGCAACGCCGGGGCCGTATGAGCTGACGCGCTCGGCCGGAGTCGTCGTCGAGCAGGTCATCCGCCCCACCGGCCTGGTTGACCCGGCGGTAGAGGTCAGGCCGGTGAAGGGACAGATCGACGACCTGCTGGGGGAGATTCGCGATCGCGCCAAGCGCAACGAGCGGGTGCTGGTGACCACTCTGACCAAGCGCATGGCCGAGGATCTGGCCGGCTACTACACCGAAGTGGGCGTGCGTTGCCGGTACCTGCACTCGGAGATCGAGACCCTTGAACGCGTCAAGCTGCTGGCCGGCCTGCGCCGGGGAGAGTACGACGTGCTGATCGGCATCAACCTGCTGCGCGAGGGGCTGGATTTGCCGGAGGTTTCTCTGGTGGCCATTCTGGACGCGGACAAGGAGGGATTTCTGCGCTCGGCGGGCTCGCTGATACAGACCATGGGCCGCGCCTCGCGCCACATCGAGGGCCGCGCCATCCTGTACGCGGACAAGATCACCGATTCCATGCAGCGGGCGATCGACGAGACCAACCGCCGGCGAACCATTCAGCGCGCTTTCAACGAGGAGAACGGCATCACGCCGCAGTCGATCATCAACACCATGGATATGGGCCTGGCTCGGATCCTGAAGGCCGAATACGGCGACGTGGAAGTGGAAGAGACCGCGGGGCTGCCGGAGCTGGCCACGCAGGCCGAACTGGACGGCTTTATCGCCAAGCTGGAGACGGAGATGCGGGAGGCGGCCAGGAAGTTCGAGTTCGAGAAGGCGGCGCGCCTGCGCGACAGCATCAAGGAACTGCGGGAGAAGGAGTTTTTGTTCGGATAGGGCATTTTCACTGTTCCCGCAATACGGGCATCGTGGTATCCCACCCTAGCCGCAAAAGCAAGAACGCGGTGCCCAGGGGGCGCCCAGGTGGGGCACCCAGTACTGTCTCATTTTCAGACAGCAGTGTGAGCCAGATCACACCGGAAGCGTCTATGATGGGACGAGAATACCCCCGTAGGGAGGCCATTTGGCTCCCCGCCCGCGTGCGAGAATCGTTCTGGAGTCTTAATGGCAGCGTTTGGTAGTTTTGCTCTTCTTATTGCATTAGCGCTGGCTGCATACAATCTGCTGGCGGGGGCGCTGGCGCTGCGGTGGCTGGCCGCCGGACAGCCTAGGTGGATACAGATTTCGCCCGAGCGGCTGGCCGATACGGCGCGGCGGGCGGGAATCGCCGGTTTTGCGGCCATCACGGCGGCGGCCTTTGCGCTGGTCTGGTCGGTCTTCGCCAACGATTTTTCCATCACGTATATTCTGGAGCACTCCAACCGCGCCCTGCCGGCGGCGTATAAATTTTCCGCGCTTTGGAGCGGTCAGGAGGGCTCGCTGCTGCTGTGGGCGTGGCTGCTGGGAGCCTATGGATTTGTCCTGCGGCTGACGCACAAGCGGGATGTGAAGCTCTACGCCTATGCAGGAGCGATTCTGGCTGCAATTCAGGTCTTCTTCCTGGCGGTGCTCAACTTTGCCGCGCCGCCCTTTGCGCTCTTCAAAGGAGCGATCCCGGACGACGGCAACGGCCTGAATCCCCTGCTGCAGTACCCGGAGATGGTGATTCATCCGCCCATGCTCTACCTGGGCTACGTGGGCTTCTCGGTTCCCTTCGCGTTTGCGCTGGGGGCGCTGATGATGCGCTACCCCGGCGAGAAGTGGATCAAGATCACGCGCATCTGGACCATGGTGACGTGGCTGTTTCTCACCTGCGGCATCTTTCTGGGCATGCACTGGGCCTACGCCGTGCTGGGCTGGGGCGGCTACTGGGGCTGGGACCCGGTGGAGAACGCGAGCTTCATGCCCTGGCTGACCGGAACCGCCTTTCTCCACTCCGTGATGATGCAGGAGAAGAAGGGCATGATGAAGAGCTGGAATGTGTGGCTTATCTTCTCCACCTTTCTGCTCACGCTGCTGGGCACGCTGCTGACCCGCGCCGGCTTGGTCAGTTCGGTGCACGCGTTCGCGCAGTCGTCCATCGGCGCCTGGTTTGTGGTCTTCATGGGGATGGTGCTGGCGGTGTGCATCTTCACAACCATCCTGCAGCGCAGCCACCTGAAGAGCGAGCACCAGGTGGAGTCGCTGGTGAGCCGCGAGTCCAGCTTCCTGTTCAACAACCTGGTGCTGCTGACGGCCTGCTTCGTGATTTTGTGGGGAACGCTCTTTCCCATCCTCTCGGAGTACGTGGAAGGCAGCAAGGTGACGGTGGGCGCGCCGTTCTATAACGCCGTGGCCGTGCCCATCGGCCTGTTCCTCTTATTTTTGACCGGTGTGGGACCGCTGCTGCCGTGGAGGGCGACGTCGCTGAAGAGCATACGGCGCAACTTTGTGCTGCCGGTGATTGCGCTGTGGGTCGTGGTGATCGTCTGCCTGGCCGTGGGCGTGCGGCCGTGGAAGGGTAGCGTGTTCGATCAGGGCAACTTCTACGCGCTAGTAGCCTTTGCGCTGGCCGCTGCCGTGCTCACCGCCATTCTGAGCGAGTTCGTGCGCGGGGCCGCGGTCATCGCCAAACAGAGCGGGCGGAATCTGCTGGCAGCCACATGGCTGCTGACGCGGCGCAACACGCGCCGCTATGGCGGCTATATCATCCACATCGGCGTGGTGATTATTGTGGTGGGCCTGGCCGGCTCGGCCTTCAACCGCAGCGTGGAGAACGAGATGGCGCTGCACGACAAGATTTCCATCGGCCCCTACACGCTGGAACAGATAGGCGCCACGCAGGACTCCAATCTGAATTTCAACTCAGAGTACGCGCTGCTGGACGTGTACAAGGGCGGCAAGAAGCAGTTTCAGATGGCTCCGGAGAAACGCGTCTACCTGGCCAGCGAACAGCCGCAGACCATGGTGGCCATTCACTCCACTCCCAGTTGGGACCTGTACGTGGTGTATGAGGGCACGAATCCCGATACCGGCCAGCCGATTATCAAGGCATTCCTCAATCCGCTGGTGGGCTGGATATGGGCGGGGTTGGTGGTGCTGGTCTTCGGCACGCTGGTGGCGCTGGTTCCCAGCCAGAAACCGGCGGCGCAGAAGGGAGGCCAGCCATGAAACCTTCCAGGCTTTTCGCCTTTTGGATGAAGGTCGCTCCGTGGATAAAGGGAACTCCGTGGATAAAGGGAACTCCGTGCCCCATCCTTTTCGCGTTTCCGCCGCGGCGGACGAAAAGGGTGGGAAACCACGAACCTAAACCGGCCTCATACTTGGGGAGTACGTCCGCACGTTTCTCTTATTGGATGAAAGCGGTGCAAGCGTGCGCGTTGGCCGTAGCCGTCTGCTTCTCGCTGGGCGCCACGGATGCGAGCTCGCGGTTCAACGACCTGGGTCACCGGCTGATGTGCACCTGCGGCTGCGCGCAAATGCTGGGCGAGTGCAACCATGTGGGCTGCCCGGAGAGCGGGCGGGAGCGCGACGAGCTGAGCGCGGGCATCGCCGCCGGCAAGAGCGACAAGGAGATTCTGGCTTCGTTCGCTGCCAAGTACGGGGCCACCGTGCTGGCCGCGCCCACCACCGAGGGATTCAACCTGGTGGCCTGGATTGCGCCCTTCGCGGTGTTTGGAGCGGCGCTGCTGGGCGCCGTTCTGCTGGTTCGCCGCTGGGCAAACGTATCGGTAGGCAAATCGCAGACCGCTGCCCAGGTCTCCGATCCGGCGACGGATGCGCTCAAGGAAAAGATTCGCCGGGAGACCGGCAGCGACGGAGGGTTTTGAAATGCAGGGAACAGGGAACAGGGAACAGGGAACAGCGGCCGCGGCTATGGAGGTTATTGCGCTATGACGGAGACCCAGGATCTGATTGCCGGGCTGCTGCTGTTGTTTGCGCTGTTCGTGTATACCTTCTGGCCGGAGAACGTCTTCGCCAGCCAGCGCGAGAAGACGCGCCTGGACTATCTGCTGGAGCGCAAGGAACAGCTCTACGAAAACCTGCGCGACCTGAACTTCGAGTACCGCGCCGGCAAGTATCCGGAAGAGGATTTCACAGCCCAGCGGGCACTGCTGGAAAACGAGACGGCGCAGTTGCTGGCCGAGATCGAGCATTTGCAGCAGGCCTGAAAAGCGGGCACGCGGCGCACACGTTTTTCCTAGAGTGTGTTTCATAAACTCGCTCGCCGCGGCGAGTGTCAGGGCACGACTTCAGTCGTGCCGAAAAGGGGCCTGAAAAACAAGGAGGTTTTAACCCCTGAGGGATCACAATAGGGATACGGTGGCCATTTATGAAACACGCTCTAGCTAAGAGTAAGAAGGATCCATTCACGTCTATGAAAACGATTCAATTTGTTCTTCGCACTCTTGCCTTGAGCCTGCTCCTCATCGGCGCTCTGGCTCAGGCCGCCACCGTCACCGGCACGGTGACCAACAAGACTACCGGCAAGCCCGCCGTGGGCGATGCCGTGGAGTTGGTCGACGTGCAGGCCGGCATGAGGACAGCGGCTCATGCAACCACCGACGGCAGCGGGCATTATTCGCTGAGCGAGCCCGGCAGCGGTCCCTACCTGGTACGGGCGATGCACCAGGGCGCAGGCTACTTTATCGCCGCGCCCCAGGGCAGCGGGCCGGGAAACATCACGGTCTATGACGTGGCCGCCAAAGTGCAGGGCGTCTCCATCGAGGCCGATGTGATGGAGGTCGAGGCCGAGAACGGCCAACTCCAGGTGACCGAGCGGTACTTCGTCCACAACACCAGTTCGCCGCCCGTCACCCAGTGGAGCGCGCACTCATTCGAAATCGTCCTGCCCGCCGAGGCGACCGTGGACGGCGCGGAAGCGCAGCGGCCCAGCGGCCTGCCCACTTCCATCAAGCTGGACCCGTACGGGGCAAAAGGACATTATGCGTTCAACTTCCCCATCCAGCCCGATAACGGCGAAAAAGACACGCAGTTCCAGCTCAGCTATCACGTGCCCTACGGCAGCGGCAAGTTTACTTTCAGCAAGTCCCAGGTCTCGCTGCCGGCCGATAACGTGGCCGTGCTGCTGCCCAAGAGCATGACCTTCACCTCAGGAGCGGGTGCGGCTTTCAAGACAGCGCCGGGAGATCCCGGCGTGCAGACGCTCCTGGCCAGGAACGTCGCGCCGGGCAAAGCGGTGGAGTTCACCATCTCCGGCAACGGGTCGATGCCGCGCGAGGACCAGGGCACGGGGGCCGGACAACAAAGCGGCGCCGGCATGGGAGCGCAGGACAGCGGAGGACAGGATACTGGCGCGCCCGGCAACCAGCCCGGCGGCGGCATCGGCAACCCCATCAATACGCCTGACCCGCTGAGCAAGTACAAGGGTTGGATTCTGGGCGGACTGGGACTTTTGCTGGTCGTTGCCGCGGCCTTCCTGCTGCGCAAGCCGGCGCCGGGCGCGGCCTTCGATGCCGGCACAGGAACTGCACAGGCCTTCGCTTCGCCTTTGGCTAAAAATGCAGCCCTGCTGAACGCTCTGAAGGAAGAACTATTCGCGGTGGAGAGCGAGAAGATCAATGGCACGATCAAGCCCGAGGAGTACGCCCAGGTGAAGGCGGCGCTGGAGACGGTGCTGAGGCGGGCGCTGAACAGAAGCTAGTTGTCAGTGGTCAGTTATCAGTTGTCAGTTTCCATTGCCGGGGCGCTGCATCGACCTCAATCCGTGCACTGCTCTGAGCTCGCAATGGGCTTTCGACAAGCTGTCAGGTCTACAATCAGTATCAGCCGAACACGGGCAACTGATCACTGACCACTGACCACTGACAACTGACCACTGACCACTGGTTTTATGAAGACTCTTCTCCGCACGCTTCTTTACCTCGCGCTCATCGTCTGGCTGGGCGCAGAGATTTTCTTTCCCATCGTGGCTGCGATTACTTTCACAACGCTGCAGCCGGATACGCACACTGCCGGGACGATTGTGGGCCAGTTGCTCAGAATTCTGCACGGGATGGGTCTGGTTTCGGGGATGATAGCTCTGGCTTTGCTGGCGCTGGCCGCGGCGTGCGGCATCTACAAGCCGTGCACAGTGCTGGCGCCGATGGGCCTTATCCTGCTGATGGCCGCCTTCACGCTTTACTCGCAGTTCGGGATCATTCCCGCCATGGAGCGGGACCGTATCGCTGCCGGCGGGGTGATCAATGCGGCGGACGCAGCCAATCCCAGCCGCATCGACTTCAACAAGCTGCACAGCCGCAGCGAGGACGTGGAGGGCATGATTCTGCTGCTGGGACTGGCAACGGTGGCGCTTGTGGCAAGGGCGGAGACGGTGAAAAACTAGAACGTGTTTCAAAAACCAGTTCGCCGCGGCGAGTGTCAGGGCACGACTTCAGTCGTGCCGGAAAGGGCTGTAAATCAATGGGCTTCAGCCCCTGAGGGATTGCAGCCGTCATATGGTACCCATTTTTGAAACACGCTCTAGGGAAAAGAAGACAGCCGCAATCCGTGAACCAGTGGAGGAAAGACGTGCAATTATCCCGCATGCAAAATTCGGCTGGCTCCGGGCTGAGACGTATCTTAATGATTTTGGCGGCAGCGGCGTTTCCTTTCATCATCGCTGGCCCGGTTTTGGCCGGAGCGTTGGACAATGACCTGCCGGCCACAGGCAAGCCCGAGCAAACATTGTCGGCAATTCGAGTCGGAATTCATGCTACCGGCATGAGCATTGAGGAAGTCATCAAGTTATACGGCCCGCCAACCTCGAAGGAAGATGCGGTGGTGCCTGATGGAGCCGGTGGAACCCGGTTTTATGTTTGGCAGTGGCCAGGGGTGCGCATGAGCGTTGCCACACAATTTTTCTATCGCGATGATGTGCAGCGTTCGATCGCCGAGTCAGAGGTTGATTACATCGATGTGTGGGGCGATGCGCCCAGGGGAGCAATTGGAACCACTGGTCGCGGACTTGAGCTTGGTTCCACGCTGGAACGGCAGAAGACCCTCTATGGAGATCGCTATTCGATTCCCTACACTGAAAAAGATGGAACCAAACACGTGTCGGTGAAGTGGGAGGATGGCACGGAACTGACCATCGATTATGGACCCAATAGGCACAACAACCACATCCGGTTGGCATGCGGGGACCAATGATCTCCGACCGCTGATCTCTGTTCTCTGTTCCTGTATCATCGAAGAGGCTCTGAAGCGCGCGATGCATAGTGCGGGAGCTACCATGGAACACATATGAAGACTGGCATCATCGGCCTGCCGCAGGTGGGCAAAACTTCGCTGTTCAAGATTCTGACCAAGGCCAAACTCGAGGAGCGGGGCCACTCGCGCCAGGAGCATATCGGCGTGGCGCGTGTTCCGGACGAGCGGCTGGACAAGCTGTCGGCGCTCTACTCGCCGAAAAAGACCACCTTCGCGTCGGTTGAATTCGTGGACGTGGCGGCGATCGGGCAGGAGGCGCTGAAAGAGACGGCGTTCCTGGCCAGCCTGCGCCAGGTGGACGCGCTGATTCACGTGCTGCGCGCCTTCGAGGACGATTCGATTGCGCACGTGGGTCCGATCGATCCGCTGCGCGACATCAAGAACGTCGAGTTCGACCTGATGGTCAGCGACCTGACGCAAATTGAAAAGCGTCTGGAGCGCGTGGAGAAGGACCTGAGGAAGATGCGCACCGCTGACCTGGAGCGGGAACATGCGCTGCTGCTGCGCTCCAAAGAGGCTCTGGAAAAGGAGCGGCCGCTGCGCGAGCTGGAGATGACGGCCGAGGAGAAGAAGCTCATCAAGGGTTTCATGTTTTTGTCGCAGAAGCCGATTCTCTACGCGCTCAATATCGGCGAGAGCACCAAGCTGGGCGACGATCTGGAGGCGGCGGTGAGCCGCTTCAAGCTGGAGGAAGTGGCGCAACGTCCCAACGCCGGGGCCACGGCCATCTGCGGCAAGGTGGAGGCCGAGCTGGCGGAGATGGACGACGAGGAGGCGGCGGAGTTTCTTTCGAGCTACGGGCTGCATGAGAGCGGGCTGGTGCGGCTGATTCGCAAGAGTTACGAGCTGCTGGGGCTGATCAGCTTTTTCACCGCCGGCGAGGACGAGTGCCGCGCCTGGACGGTGCCGGTGGGCTCCAGGGCGCCGCAGGCCGCGGGCGCGATCCACACCGACCTGGAGCATCACTTCATTCGCGCCGAAACCATCCGCTGGGACAACCTGCTGGCCGCGGGCTCGGAGGCGGCGGCGCGGGCCAGGGGCACGCTGCGGTTGGAAGGCAAGGAATATGTGGTGCAGGATGGGGATGTGGTGCACATCCGGCACAGCGGGTAAGGATTTTTTGCTTTGAAAGGGCACGGCTTTAGACGTGCCGTCAGTGGGCAATTGAAATTTCGGGCTTTAGCCCCTGAGGGAAGTTTTTTCATTCACTTTCATTCCCTCGGCGGCTAAAGCCGCAGTCCAATTTGGGCGTTCTACGGCACGGCTAAAGCCGCGCCCTTTCAAAGATCGCTCACGGTGCTCGTTCAGAAGGATGCATATTGCTGAAGCTCTCTCTCATTCTGGGCACAATTGCCGCGCTGGCCGACGTGGCCGGCGGATTGGTGCTGGTGCGGGCACGCGGCGTGGAGCGCTATCTGCGCTACTTTGTGGCCCTGGGCGCGGGTTTCCTGATGGCCACGGCTCTGCTGGAGATGACGCCCGAAAGCCTGAAACTCAGTCCGCGTCTGGGGCCGGTCCTGATCATGGGCGGCTATTGCGTGGTGCATCTGCTGGAGCACACCATCAACGCCCACTTCCACTTTGGCGAGGAGACGCACCGCGGCGAGTTTGTCTCCCGGCATACGGGCAATTCGGTGATGGCGGGCCTGAGCCTTCATGCAGCCTTTGACGGCGTGGCTATCGGTTCGGGTTTTCTGGTTACGAACTGGCTGGGCTGGCTGATCTTTCTGGCGATTTTCCTGCACAAGGCGCCGGAGGGATTCACCATGGCCAGCGTGATGCTGGCCAGCGGACGGAGCCGGACGACGGCGCTCTACTCCGCCGTGGCGCTGGCCGCGGCTACTCTTGCCGGAGTACTGGTGATCGAGCTGATTCCCAGTTGGCTGCCCTATGGATTGCCCATCTCAGCCGGCGTGGCGCTTTACGTTGCGGCCACCGACCTGGTGCCCGAGGTAAACCGCGAACCCGGCATCCGCATGGCGCTGGTGTTCTTTGCGGGCGTAGGCGCGTTTCTTCTGCTGCGCATGATATTGCCGGTGCTGTAAACGGCAGGGCTCAGGCATTGCGCCTGAAACCGAATTTGCCGGCGTAGAGCCTGGCCAGCAGCAGCGCATAATCCCAGCCAACCTTGAAGTCTGCTTTGCTGGCCCCGCGATAACGAGAGCCGAAGGAGTAGGGCACCTCTTCGAGCGACTGAATGCGGCCCCGCACCAAAATCTCCAGCAGCAGCTTGAAGCCGGTGGGCTGAAACAGGATTTGATCCAGGCAACGGCGGCGAACCAGGAAGAAGCCGGACATGGGGTCTTTGGCGCGGAGCCGCGGCTTTTGCAGTGGCCAGGTGGCCCATATGGCGGCGGCAGAGAAGAGCTTACGCACCGGATTCCAACCGCCCACGCCGCCGCCGGGGATATAGCGGCTGCCGATAGCAATGTCGCGGCCATCGTGGATGGCGGCGAGCAGTTGCGGCAGCAGCTCAGGAGGATGCTGCAGGTCAGCATCCATCACGCCGAGAATCGCGGCATCCGAGTGCTGCCAGCCATAAAGGATTGCGCCGGAGAGGCCTCTCTGCCCCTTGCGGACCAGAAGGCGGACGCGCGGGTCTTCGCGAGCGATGGCCGAGACTTGAGCCCCGGTCCCGTCCGGGCTGTCATCATCGACGACCAGAATCTCGTAAGGAAAATTAAGAGGATCGAGGACGGAACGAACATGGCTGAGCAAGCCGCCGATGTTTTCCTCTTCGCGGAGCGTGGGAATCACCAGGGCCAGCTTTTCCTTGGCTGGCGCCGGCAGCGTCATCTCCTCGTTCTCCTGCATGGATGATCTTTGGTTCATTCGCCTTAGGGAACCTCTGAATTAGTCGACGTTTTGAAAGGGCACGACTTTAGTCGTGCCGCAAGTGCAACAAAATCAACGTGGGCTTTAGCCCCTGAGGGAATGCCCGATGGGGAACGGAAAATAGTTAGAGCTTCCTTAGAAGCTGACCTTCCGTTCCGGGTACCAGGTGAGCTGGATAGTGGTTGTGTTCGCGGTCTGCTGGCCGGCGGGGTACACGGGGCTGCCGGTGGGGTAAATGGGAGCTTGCCAGCGCTCGTGGGCGAAGCTGCCGTTGACTTCGAACTCCTTGCCGATGCGTTTGACCACCTGGAAGTTGATGTCGTTCAGCGTAGTTCCGCCGGGGATAAAGTCCTTGGCCGCCTTTTGATTGCGCACGCCCACCTGAAGCCACTCATTGCCGCTCAGATGATAGGTGATCCATCCCTGGCCGCCCTTGTCCTCGCGTCCGATCCAGTCGCCGAAGAGCTGGCCCTGGTTGGTGTAGCCTTGTCGCTGAATGGTCTCCCAGTACATGAATTGTCCATAAAGGCTTTTAGAGACGGGCGGATCGGTGGAGGCGGCTTCGGCGCGTATATCCAACTTGGGAATACCGGGCACATGGGAGAGATAGAGCCCGGGCCGCCACGATGCGCCGTGGGGATTGTCGATGGGGGAAACGTCGTCGTGCACCTCCGAGTCCAGATAGAGCGTGAGCCAGTTGCGGAGGCGGGGAAGGCGGTAGTTGAAGTCGAACGCGCCAAAGCGGGCGCCGGGGTCCTGGGGGCTGTTCTTGACCGCGGGGGTGGGTGCGGTGAAGCTGAAGAAACCCTTTAAAAACGTTCGGATGTTGATCGGCTCGTGGTCTTTGCCCCCCCAGATCACGGTGCGCTCGAAGCCGAATTCCAGGTTCTCCGTGGGACGGAAGCTGATCTTCTCCACATGGACCCAGGAGTCGATGGGAAAGATGTGGCCCCTGAGAGGTCCGATCAGGAACTCATAGCGGAAGGGACCGGTGATGCGGGAGAGCCCCGGAACGTGCAGCGGCTCGATGCGGTTGATGTGGAAGGCGTAGATGTTTTCGGCGTTGTTGGAGTAAGCCATGGCGCCGCCCTGGGCGGGTCCCATCCATTCGTCCTGTTTGCCGAACGAAATTACGTGGTTTAGGTACTGGGCGGAGACGTAGGCTTCCATCACGCGTCCATCGGTGGCCGCGGCGATCGGTCCCACCGGAATGGTGGTCTGATAGTTTAATGGGATTATGTTGGTGGTATTGAGGTAATAGGTCGTGGCGTCAATCACGGCGAGTGCCTGTGCCAGCGAGGTCGAGTAGCCCGCGGCCGAGGGAGCTGCCTGGAACTCGCCGCGCGCGTAGAACAGGAAGCGGCCCGCGGAGGTGTAGCCGCTGGCGCCCGAATAGTTATTGAAGCCGCTCTGGTAAGGGCGGCCGTAGTCGTTGATGACGGTGGAGCCGAGATGAAAGCTGTCGCGCAGAGGCGTACCGCTGATGGAGCGCGCCACTTCGTAGACACTCTCGACGCGCGAGTTGCCCTCATGCGTCAGGCAGGGGCCCTGCATGTCGTTGCGCATCTTGTGCATCAGCGCGTCATAAATCTCTTGCGCCTCGTCTGTTGCCGGCCCCTCATCCGCATCCTCAATGCGGGCGCCGGCTTCTTCGAGCATGTGGTCCAGACTGGCGCGGGTCCAGGGGCGCAATCCAAGGTAGACAGTATCCACAAATCCCAGCGAGTAAAGCCGCAGTACGGCCGGATAGACCCAACTGTCGACCGGAATGTACGGCGAGCCCATGGTGGAAGGCTGGCAGACGTATGCGGTGTGGTCGGCGTCGCGCCCCATCTGCCCTGCGCCCTCTGTCGCTCCAGGCTGCTCGGCCGCGAGGGGATGGGCGGTCAACAGGAGAAGCGCCGCCAATACCACCGCACAGCGGTAAACAAGAGCCATGGCCAAACGTCTGTTCACGTACATAACTCTATCACCAGGCCGTTACTCATCGATGCCCGGAAAATGCGCCGCCTTGGCTGCTAATCCTGTGAGCGAACGGCCGCAATCGATAGACCCACATTGGCACTCGCCCCGCTCCGCGGCGTATAACGCAGGAATGGGGAAGCGAGCGAAAACAGAGCCAGGATCGCAAGCTGAGATTGACGCATGGCTGCGCAACGGCGGCCTGGTGGTTACGGCCAGCGACCGTGCCGCCCGCGCTCTTGAGCTCGCCTTCCATCGCGCCCGCCGGGCAGAGGGGCTCGCCGCCTGGCTGGCGCCCAACATCCTGGACTGGAAGAGCTTTGCCCAGGCGGAATGGGAGAAGCGCGCGCTCGACGGCCGCCTGCTGCTGAACCCTCTGCAGGAGCAGTCGCTGTGGGCGGACATCGCCGGCGCGGATCGGCACCTGGCCACTCTGCTCGAAGGCCCGCGCCACCGCCTGGCCGCTATGGCCATGGAAGCCCACGAATTGCTTTGCGCCTATGCTCCGCGATTTCTGAGGGAAAATGCGCGCAGCGGCTGGCAACAGGATGCGGCTGCCTTCAGCAACTGGCTAACGGCTTTTGACGAAATCTGCCGCGCCGGCAACCTGCTCAGCCCCGCACGTCTTCCGCTGGAACTGATTGCGCTGCTTGGAAATCCGCCGGCTGAAACCGGCCAGGCCGAGCGCCCACCCCTGCTGCTGGCCGGCTTTGACCGCATTCTGCCCGTCCAGCGCGCTCTCTTCGACGCCTGGGGCGCGTGGCGGCAGGCCGCTCTCGACGAACCTGCCGATCATCTCCTTTTTCACGAAGCCCCAGACGCACAGGCCGAACTCACCGCCTGCGCTCTCTGGTGCAGCCGCCAAATCGCCGCCAACCCCCGCGCCCGCCTCCTGGTCGTTACGCAGGACGCATCCGGGCGCCGAGGCGAGATCGAACGAGCCTTTCTCAGGCACACCAGCCCAGCCGCGACCCCGCTCTTCGAGTTCTCCCTTGGAGTGCCGCTCAGCCAGGTGGCGCTGCCCGAGAGCGCTTACCTGCTGCTGCGCTGGCTCTCGGTCCCGCTTGCCGAGCACGAACTCGACTGGCTGCTCTCCACGGGCAACGCCGCCGCCAGCCTACAGGAAAATTCCGCGCTGCAAGCGCACATGCGCTCGCTCCGCCGCCGCTCTCTAGCCCAGCCCAGCTGGACCCTGGCTGCCTTTCTCGGCCAACAGTCCGGCCAGCAGTTGCCGCCCGCCTGGGTCGCCCGCATGAGCGAAGCCCAACGCCTCCTGGCAGAGTTCGCGCGCCGCCCGTCCGCCGCGGCGGACCCGCTCGACTGGGCCGAACTCGCCCCGCGGTTGCTTGCATCCGCCGGCTGGCCGGGTACGCGTTCACTATCGAGCGCCGAATTCCAGGCCGCCCGCCGCTGGAACCAAGCCCTGGAAACATGCGGATCGCTGGGCTTCGATGGCCGCCGGATTTCCTGGTCCGATTTCCTCTCCATATTGGCCCGTGCCCTGGACGAAACCCTCTTTGCCCCCGAATCCCGCGACGCGCCCATCCAGATCGCCGGCCCAGCCGAGTCGGCGGGCCTCACGGCTGACGCGATCTGGTTCCTGGGCGCGGACGAGGATGCATGGCCGCCCAGGGGCGCAACCCATCCCCTGCTGCCGCCCGAGGTGCAGCGTGAAGCCGACCTGCCCCACGCCACTCCCCAGCTCGACTGGGATCTGGCCCATGCCATCACCAACCGCCTCATCGCCGCCGCGCCGCAGGTCCACTTCAGCTATGCGAAACAAAACGAGACCGCCGAAGCCCGTCCGTCGCGCCTGATCGCTCAGTTTGCCGGCTCACCTCAGCCGCTGACTCCAGAGCTAACCGCGCCGCTCAGCCCGTCGCCACAGACGGTTACTTTTGAGGACTTCAGCCAAATTCCTTACGTCGCCGCGGCGACCAAAGTCGAAGGCGGCGCCGGCGTGCTCACCGCGCAGTCGCAGTGCCCCTTCAAGGCCTTCGCCACCGCGCGCCTGGCCGCTCAAGATTGGAGTCCTGCCGAAGCCGGCCTCACTGCCGCCCAACGCGGCATACTCCTCCACGCCGTGCTTCATGCCGTCTGGGGCGGCCCTCCAGTCGGAATTCGTACGCACGAAGAACTCCAAAAACTGAACGACCTGACCTCTTTCGTGGCTGCCCACGTTCAGCGCGCGCTGCAACAGGAGCTGCGCTCCAACCTCCGCGAACGCATGCCCCGCCGCTATCTGGAACTTGAAGAGCAGCGCCTCACCCGCCTGGTGACCGAGTGGCTGGACTACGAGGCGGCTCGAATCGAATTCGTAGTCACAATAACTGAGGTTGACAGCACCGTTCAAATCGCCGCACTCACCTTCGACCTGCGCCTGGACCGCATCGACCGGCTCAACGACAGATCCCTGCTGGTCATCGACTACAAATCCGGCGACGTCTCGCCTAAATCCTGGGAGCTGCCTCGCCCCGACGACGTGCAACTGCCGCTCTATGCCGGCTTTGCTCTGGACCCCAAGGAAGAACTTGGCGGGTTGGTCTTTGCCAAGGTGCGCGCCGGAGATCTGGAGTTTGACGGGCGTGTGGGCGATGCCAAAGCTACGCTGCTCGCCGGTCTGTCCTCCGGCAGCAGACTGGTTAAGAAAAAGTTCTCACCCGAACTAATGAACGATTGGCGAGACCACATCGAGCAACTGGCCAAAGACTTTCTCGCCGGCCGCGCCGAGGTGGACCCGCGCGAGTACCCCAAGACCTGCGAGCGCTGCGGCCTGCAAACGCTGTGCCGCATTCAGGAAAATCACGCTCAACTCGAAGCCGAAGACGACCCCGACGGGGATGAGGAGGAGGCCGATGAGTAAAGCTGCGGCTAAATCCCCAACTCCCGACCAGCCCCAGCGTGCGCGCGCCCTCGATTCCGCCCGCTCCGTGCTGGTGCAGGCCCCGGCCGGCTCGGGCAAGACCGATCTGCTCACGCGCCGCTTTCTCCGCCTCTTGGCCGACGTTGATGAGCCCGGCCAGGTAGTCGCCATCACTTTTACCAACGCAGCCGCCGCCGAGATGCGCCACCGTATCCTCAGCGAACTTGAAAAGGCCGCAACTCACGTCAGCGAGGCGACCGCAGCGGGCGAGTTCTCAATGGATACCCTGGCCAGCCGCGCACTGGAGCATTCGCACGCCCTCGGCTGGAAGCTGCTCGACCTGCCCGCTCAGCTTCGCATCTCCACCATCGACTCCTTCTGCCGCGACCTGGCCCTGCAGCAGCCCCTGCTTTCCGGCCTCGGCGGCAGTCTCACCATCGCTGAACAGCCCGCGGAGCTCTATCGCCGCGCCGCACGCCAGACCATGGAGGAGATTGATCAGGACGATCCAACTCTAAGCGAGGCTATAGCGGCGCTATTGGATTGGCGCGATAACAACTGGCAGGAGATGGAAGACCTGCTGGTCAAGATGCTTGAGAGCCGCGACCGCTGGATGCACGACTTTGTTCTCGAACGCGAGCAGGATTGGGAGGCGCTGCGCGAGCGCCTGGAACGGCCCTTCGCAAATGCCGTCCGGGAGGCGCTGGCCAAACTCGATCAATTCTTCGGTCAGATTCCTCAGGCCCGTGAAGAGGCGCTGGAATTGGCGCGGTTTGCCTGTACGCAAAGCGGCGGCCAGCTCCACCACGAACTTGCGGAACTAGCCGAATTCCCCTCCGGTCCGTTCCCTTCCGGCGATGCTTTCGAAGAGGCTCGTGAGGCTTATTTGTGCCTTGCGGCGCTGCTGCTTACCGGCGAAGGCACATTTCGTAAACAGGTCGACAAACGGCTCGGCTTCCCTGCCGATCGCAAGCGCGAGAAAAAACAACTCCTCGATTTCATCGCCGCACTCTCCGCCGTCCCCGATCTCGAATCTTCTCTTGCGGCCGTCCGCACGCTGCCGCCTGCTCGCTACACCGAAGAGGACTGGCTCATCGTCCGCGCCTGCTTCACCCTGCTGCGCCGCGCCGTTGGCCAACTGAGAGTCGCTTTTGCCGAAGCCGGCCGGGTGGACTTCATTGAAGTGGCACAAATCGCCCAAAGCGTTCTGAAAGGCGCGGACGGCCTGCCCACCGACGCTGCCTTGGCCGTCTCCGACGGCATACGGCATCTGCTGGTGGACGAGTTCCAGGATACCAGCCGCCGCCAGCACCAGTTGCTCGCCGGCCTCATTGCCGCCTGGCCCGAGCGGACCGGCCGCACTTGTTTCGCTGTCGGCGACCCCATGCAATCTATTTACTTCTTCCGCGAAGCCGACGCCGAGCTCTTCCCGCGCGTGAAGGAAGTTGGCCTTGAAATTCCCCAGAACGAGCCGCTTCTCTTCGACTTCGTTCCGCTCGCAGCCAACTTCCGCAGCACGCCGGCGCTGGTCAACCGGCTCAACGATGTCTTTGACCAGGTCTTCGCGGCCGACGACGGCAGCGGCGTCACTTTCTCGCCGGCCCTGCCCGCCCGCGAGGAAGAAGCCGGTTCCGGCTTACGCTTCGAGTTGCACCTGAACTTTGCGCCGCAAACCGCTTACAAAAAATCTACGAATCCTGCCGCCATTCTCGAAAACGAAACCGCCCGCGCCTCTCAGATCGAAGAGATCATCACCCTGATCCGAAATCATCGGGAGCGCATCGAACAGGCCCGCGCCAGCAAAGAAAAATTCCGCATCGCAGTCCTCGCCCGCGCTCACAAATCGCTCACGCCCATCGCCCAGGCCCTGCGCGAGGCCGATATTAAGTTCCGCGCCGTCGAACTTGAAAAACTGAAAGACCGCCCCGAGGTGCTGGATGCTTTGTCGCTTGCACGCGCCCTGCTCAATCCCGAGGACCGCGTGGCCTGGCTGGGCGTTCTGCGCGCTCCATGGAGTGGGCTTGCGCTTGACGACCTGCACCGGCTCGCCAGCGCCGACGATTCGGAGTTGCTTGCCCGGCCTGTGCCGGAGCTGCTGGCCGAGCGCCTTTCCCTGCTCAGTGAAGAGGGCCGCCGCGCCGCCCAGCGCGTGCTCGATACGCTGGTTGTCGCGACCACTCAGCGTAGCGCCCAACCCTCCGCAAAGCCCGGAACCTGGCTCGAACAACTCTGGCTGCGCCTGGGCGGCGCGGCGTGCGTCGACGCTACCGCGCGCGCCAACGTTAACCTTTTGTGGAGTTGCCTGGACCAACTGCCCAGCGGCGAGCAGGACCTGCTCGGCCCTGCGCTGGACGCGGCTCTCGACAAGCTGACCGCATTGCCCGACCCCGAGGCCGGCAGCGACTGCGGAGTGCAGTTGATGACCATCCACAAGTCCAAAGGCCTGGAATTCGAGGTGGTCATCGTTCCCGATTTGCAGGCCGGTACGGGCCGCGGCGGGCGCAAGCTGCTCTCCTGGCTGGAACGCGGGCTTGCCCAGCCGAACGAATCGGGAGAGATTACGGAGTTCCTCGTCGCACCGCTGCAGCCCAAAGGCGCCGATCGCGGCAAAGCCAAGGAGTGGGTTGATCGCGTCTATCGTGAGCGCGAATCGCAGGAGGATCGGCGCATTCTCTACGTGGCCGCCACCCGCGCCCGCGAAGAACTGCACCTCTTCGCCCGCCCGGCTTACAAGATCGAGAGCAATGGAGAGTTCAATCTTGTTGCCCCTAAGAATAGCCTGCTTGCCACCGCCTGGCCGGCGCTTGAAGAGGAGGTGCGCAAGCGCTTCGAAGAATGGAAAATCGCCACAGCCGAAGCCAAGGTCGAAATGGAAGGGCTGGCAATTGCCGCCTCCGGCGAGAGCAACCTGGCCGTGATGCCCAACCCAGCCAGGCCTACGCTGCTGCGCCGCCTGCCGCCGGAGTACCAGCATCAACAAACTGAAGACTCCCAAAAGGCAGCAACGGAGCCAGCCGTTCCCGCAGAGATACTCCGTGCCCCATCCTTTCCGCGTCCTTTTGCGGAAAGGGTGGGAGAGCACGAATCTCCGGGTGCCCCAGGTCTCGCTTCTGAGACCTGGGAAAGCACACACTACGCCCGCCACGAGGGCGGCCTGCTCTCTCGCGCTTTAGGCAGCGCCGTTCACGCGCTGCTGGAAGAGTTGGCTCGATTGCGCAGTACGCATGAGTGGGAACCGGCACGAGCGGCACTCAAGCGCATCGTACCGCGCATAGCCGCCCAGGTGCGCGCCTCGGGCATAGAGCAGGCGCAGGCCGCCCGGATCGCCGCGCAAGCGCTGGAGTCCGCGTTCAGCGCTTCCTGTGACCCCATCGGTCAATGGATTCTCTCGCCCCACTCCGAGGCCGCGAGCGAGGTCCGCTGGGCCGGCGTCGTCGCCGGCAACCTCAGCACGGTTCGCGTCGACCGCGTCTTCCGCGCCGGCCACGCTCCCGGATCGGAGGGAGAAGATTGCTGGTGGATCGTCGACTACAAGACCGCGCACGCCGAAAATTTTGACCCAGCAACGGCTCTGCCCGAGCTAAGACAAATCTTCACGCCCCAGCTAGAAGCCTATGCCGCAGTCCTGCGCAACCTGCGCGGCGCGGACGCACCCATTCACGCCGGACTCTATTATCCGCGCATGTTGCTGCTGGATTGGTGGGAGATTTAATCATGTTATATTCTTTAGGATGAGGGAGGTATGCGGAAGATGGAGCTTCTTTCCGAAGTAGCTGTGCTACAGGATATGCCCGAGAAGGGGCTTGTGCGTGGCCAGGTAGGAACCATCGTTGAAGTACTCTCCCCCCTCCGTGGCCGAGGTTGAGTTCAGTGACGATCAAGGGCGCACTTACGCCCTGGCCGCATTGCGGTCTGAGGAGATGATTCGCCTCCACCACCGCCCCTACGAACAGGTAGCGTAGTCTCGGCGCACCCAGCCCTCACCCTAAAGCATCCGGATCGCGGCCGCCGGTAACGCTCTTGTGGTGGCGCACGTCCGCGCCCTCGACCCAGAAGATCACGTCTTCGGCAATGTTGGTGGCGTGGTCGGCCACCCGCTCCAGGTTACGGCTGATCATCAGCGCATTCAGAGCCTGCGGAGCCAGATGGCTCTGCTCTTCCATCACCTTGGTCAGCGACTTGTAGGCGGCGCGGTTCATCTCGTCCACGGCATCGTCCATGGCGAGAATCGAGCGAGCCATCGCGGCATCCGCCTCGATGAACGACTGCAGGCACTTGCGCACCATCTCCGCGGCCAGAGACGCCATCCTCGGAATATCCACCGGCAGCTCGACCACGGCCATTTGTTTCATGCTCCGCACCCGGTCACTGATGGCCTTGGCCGCGTCGCCCACCCGTTCCAGGTCGGCGTTGATCTTGATCACGGCCAGGACGAAGCGCAGGTCGATGGCCATGGGCTGCTCCATGGCCAGAAGGTCCAGAGCCGCCTGGTCGATATCGCGCTCCAGCCGGTTGATGGCCATCTCGCTGCGGTTTACCAGGTCGCAGATCGAAAGATCGCGCACGCGATAGGCCTCGATGGCTCTCTGGATAGCCTGCTCGGCCAAGCCGGCCATCACCAGCAGTTGCTCCTTCAGCTCGTCCAGACTTTGTTGAAAGCGTATGCGCGTCATCCGAACCTGCCTGTGATGTAATCCTCGGTGCGTTTGTCGCTGGGATTGGTGAAGATTTTGTGGGTGGAGTCGAACTCCACCATCCGGCCGTTCAGAAAGAAGCCCGTCTTCTCGGCCACGCGGGCAGCCTGCTGCATGTTGTGGGTCACAATCACAATCGTATACTGCGACTTCAACTGAAAGATGAGGTCCTCGATCTTGGAGGTGGAAACCGGGTCCAGCGCCGAGGCCGGCTCGTCCATCAGCAGCGCCTCGGGGTCCACGGCCAGGGCGCGGGCAATACACAAACGCTGCTGCTGACCGCCGGAAAGGCTGGCGCCGGATTTCTTCTTCAGATCGTCCTTCACCTCGTCCCACAGCGCCGAGTTCCTGAGCGATTTTTCCACGATCTCGTCCAGCGCGCGCCGGTTGCTGTAGCCGTTCAACTTGAGCCCCGCGGCAACGTTGTCGTAGATGGACATGGTGGGAAAGGGATTGGGCCGTTGGAAGACCATGCCCACGCGGCGGCGAATCTCGACCGGCTTGGCATCTTCATAGATATCCAGGTCTCCGAAGCGCACCGTACCGGTAACCCGCGCGATGGGATTGGTCTCGTGCATGCGGTTCAGGCAGCGCACAAAGGTGCTCTTGCCGCAGCCCGAGGGACCGATCAGCGCCGTGGCATGATTGGCCGGTATGTTCAGGTTGATGTCCTGCAGCGTGTGATTGGTTCCGTACCACGCGTTCAGGTTGATTACCTCAATGCCGACGCCCACTTAGCTTGCTCCCTTCAAAACGCCGCGGCTGGTCACATAGCGCACCAGTGAAACCGCGGCCACAATCAGCACAATCAACACCAGTGCCCCCGCCCACGCCAGCCGGTGCCACTCATCGTAGGGAGAGATGGCATAAACATAAATCTGCAAGGGCAACGCGGCAATAGGCTCGTTCAGATTCGAACTCCAGCCCATGTTTCCGAAGGCCGTGAAGATCAGCGGCGCGGTCTCGCCCGCCACGCGCGCAAATGCCAGCATACAGCCGGTGATGATGCCCGGCGAGGCCGTTTTGACGGTGATCGCCAGCACCGACCGCCAGTTGGGCACGCCCAGCGCCAGGGCTGCCTCGCGCACCGCATGCGGCACCATCAGCAGCATCTCTTCGGTGGTGCGGCAGACGGTGGGAATCATCATGATGCCCAGCGCCACTCCCCCGGAGAAGGCCGAGAAGTGCCTTTGCGGAACCACGATCAGCGAGTAAACCGCGATGCCCATCACGATGGAGGGAACGCCGTTGAGCACATCGGCGGTAAAGCGCACCGCGTTGGCCAGTTTGGTTCCGCGTCCGTACTCAGCCAGGAAGATGCCGCCGCCGATGCCCACCGGAACACCGATCAGGCTGCCGATCGCGAGCAGAATCCCCGAGCCGGCAATCGCGTTGGCCATGCCGCCGCCCGCCTCGCCCACCGGCTTGGGAATATCGGTGAAAAACGCCCAGCTCAGCGAACTGGCGCCCTTGTAGAGGAGATAGGCAAAGATAGCCACCAGCGGCGCCACCACCAGCAGCGTGGAAAGCACCGCCAGCCCGGTGGCCGCGCCATCGATCCCCGTCCGAATCCGCGCCCGCAATTTATGTTCCGTCGGCACTCTCAACTCTCCCAAGAATTTCCCTAATCCCTTAGTCCCTAGTCCCTTAGTCCCTAGTCCCTTAGTCCCTGCTTCTCAATGCACCTGCGCCGGCGCTCCGCGGGTAACCGCCCACACCAGTACGCGGGCCAGCGCGTTCACGATAATCGTCACCACAAACAGCGCCAGGCCAATCTCCATCAGCGCGCTCAGATGCAGATCGCCCGAAGCTTCGGCAAATTCATTGGCGATCACGGCCGCCATCGAACTTCCATTGGCAAGCAGCGAGCGCACGATCTGCGGGTTGTTGCCGATCACCATGGTGACCGCCATGGTCTCGCCCAGCGCCCGGCCCAGTCCCAGCATGATCGCGCCCACAATCCCGATGCGCGCATTGCGCAACACGCCCATGCGGATCATCTCCCAGCGCGTTGCTCCAAGCGCCAGAACCGCCTCCCGCTGTGAATGCGGCACCGCCGTCATCACCTCCCGCGTCAGCGAAGAGATGATGGGCAGAATCATGATAGCCAGAATCACGCCGGCGGAGAGAAAGCCCAGGCCGGTGGGGTTGTCGTCGTTGAATAAGCCGGTCCATCCCAACAGCCGGATCAACAACGGATTCACGTGCTCCCTGAGCAGCGGCACCAGCACGAAGACCGCCCACAGTCCATAGATCACGCTGGGAATGGCGGCCAGCAACTCGGTCATGAATGCCAGCGGCCCGCGCAGCGCCTGGGGGCACATCTCGGTAAGAAAAACAGCCACTCCGATGGCCAGCGGAACCGCCAACAGCAGCGCCAGAAATGAAGATACCAGCGTGCCATACACGAACGGCAGCGCGCTGAAATGCCCGTTTACCGGATCCCAGTACATGGGCAGTTTTGTGTAGGGATCGACATAGGCCTTGATGAAAAAATCGAAGCCGAACTGACTCCAGGCCAGTTTCGAGCGCAGCACCAACTCGATGGCGATCAGCACCACAATGCCGAAAATACTCAGCGCGCAAAGCACCATCAGCCAATGAAAACCGCGGTCGGCAATCGCCGAATTGCCGCGCGACAGCAGGAACGCGCGAATCGGCGAAACCTGAACCGCCTCCACAGGACGCTGCCCGTCTGGAGGACCCGCTTCAGGCTGAAGCTGGGCTTGGGAGATGCGAATCTCAGGCACGTTGGCGTTCACTTAAGGTAGGCTACCGGGCCAATATGAATAGGAGGTTACAGGGGAACAAAATCAAGCGCATACGCCCGGAAAATCCCACCCTCTCTTGCCGCGACGGGTTCAAACGCCACCCCAGCAGTTCCTCGCGGGCCTCAGCCCTCCATTTGAGTGTTCGGGGTTGACAGCTATTGAGGACTGCATAAGTAATGTCCGCACAAACGCGCCATAAACGTGGGCTTTATTGAGGACTGCAAACGCGCCGGAGGCGGTCGCCGCGGCGACTTGGTT
>JBEKGY010000011.1:0-82126 GCA_050012555.1 Occallatibacter sp. | reverse complement strand
TCAGGGGTCTGAAGACCCCTGCTCCCTCCGCAAGGCCTTCAGAGCTTCGATTTTCACGACGGAGGGAGCAGGGGCCTTTCAGGCCTTCGCTTTTCACGACGGAGGGATCAGGGGCCTTCAGGCCTTCGATTTTCACGACGGAGGGAGCAGGGGCCTTTCAGGCCCCTGAATGCAGCGCCCCAACAGGAAGGCCTTTAGGCCCGGGCCTTGTTTCGGCAGCGAACAGAAGGCCCGGGGCTAAAGCCCATCGCATTTTTGCACCGGTTTCAGGGGTCTGAAGACCCCTGCTCCCTCCGCCGTTAATGCTCCATCCGCCGTCAATGCTCCCTCCGCAAAAAAGGCCACGGCAACGCCGTGGTCTTCTGTTATTGCGGTTGAGTTATCTTACTCGGCTGCGATCGGCTCGATGGAAGCGAAACGCCCGCGGTTGCCTCGGTCTTGAAACTTTACCCGGCCGGTAACCTTGGCGAAGAGCGTATCGTCGGAGCCGATGCCCACGTTGAGTCCCGGCTTGATGCGGGTGCCGCGCTGGCGCATGATGATGGAGCCGCCGGTAACCAGTTCGCCGGCAAAGGCCTTTACGCCCAGCCGCTGCGCATTCGAGTCGCGTCCGTTTGTGGAGCTGCCTCCACCCTTTTTATGTGCCATTGCCGAATCTCCTTTTTCAGCCTTCAGCTATCAGCCTTTAGCTCTTAGCTTTTAGCTCTCAGTTCGTTCACTTTGTGAATCAACTGTCCCTGCCTTCGCAATGAAAAAGCTAAAAGCTAAAAGCTACTTCTCCGTATACGTCACGCCGTCGGCCTCGATGGCCTTGATGCGCACCTCGGTAAAGTTCTGCCGGTGTCCCTGCAGCTTCTTGTACTGCTTTTTCCGTTTCAGGTGGAAGACCAGAATCTTGTCGCCGCGGCCGTCGCCCAGCACTTCGGCGGTCACTTTGGCTGTGCCCGGCCTGGCTATGGTTCCGGGCTCGCCGCTGACCGCAATCACGTCGCTGAATTCGACAGTCTTGTCCTTGTTGTCCTGGGAGGCCACACTTTCAATCTTTACCACGTCGCCCGGAGCGACCCGGTACTGCTTACCACCGGTGCGAATCACTGCGTACATAACAAACTCCTCCAGCGCTCCTCAAAACAAAACAAGGCGCATTCAAAATCGGATACCGTGTGCTCGATTGGGGAGCAAACAGAGAATGATGGTGACAGGCGAACGGGCCTCACACACGCCACAATTTCGGGCGGTGAACCCACTTGAGCCCTGCACATCCACAATTCGGGTGCATCGCCAAACTCTACAATTCTATCGTTAAACGGCGAATCCGGTCAATTTGCCCTGCCGGGGCCGCAATCCGCTTCCAGCCGAGCCGCTTTATACTTCCCCCATGCAGCCTGTCGCCATCGTCGCCACCGTCCTCAACGAGGTCAAGGAGATCGCCAGGCTGGTTCCCAGCCTGCTCGAGCAGGTTCCACCCCCGGACGAGGTCATAATCGTGGACGGCGGCTCCACGGACGGCACCTGGGACTGGCTTCTGCAAGCCCAGAGAGATAACCCCATTCTCTTGGCTATCCGCGACGAATCCTGCAACCTGAAGCGCTCGCCAGGGCCCATCTCCAGGGGCCGCAACGTGGCCATCGCCGCCGCCCGCTCCCAGATCGTCGCCTGCACCGACGCCGGCTGCACCTATCCGCCGGAGTGGCTGGCCCGCATCACCGCGCCTCTGATCGACTCCACCGCCGAGTATGCCCTGGGCGGCTCCTGCCTCGATCCTGCCGATGCAACCGTCTGGGACCTGGCCTCGGCTCCCTTCTTTGGCGTCAAGCTCTCACCCTCCACGCCCTCCAAGTCCTGCACCGCCCGCTCCATGGCCTTTCGCAAAGAGCTCTGGCAGCGCATCGGCGGCTTTCCTGAGACGGTTTTTTTCGGCGAAGATACCCTCTTCGATCTCGAAGCCCGCCGCCTCACCACGCCAGCCTTCGTCGAGGGCGCCAAGGCTCTCTATCGCCCCCAGTACACCTTCCTGTCAGCCTGCCGCCAGCTTGCCAGCTACGCTGTCAGCGACGGCATCCTCGGCGTCCGCCGCGCGCGCCTGGTCCGCAACGCCGCCCGCTGCATCGTGGAGGTTTTGGCCCTGCTCTGCCTGCTCTTCATCGGGGTCCCCGCGGTCAGGTCTTCGTCCGTGGGGTGGTGGTGGACAGCCCTTCCGCTGCTGGCCGTCCTTTTGCTGCAGTTCTGGTTCGCCTTCCACGCCGACTGGCGCTTCATTTACCGTAAGGAGCCACGCACTCTTCTCGCGCGCTTCACATTCTCCGTTTTCGTTCCCTGGATAGTTGCCGTTTACCACATTCGCGGCAGGCAGACCAGGCGGAATCTGCCTAACCGGCAGAACCGGTGAGAGGACAGGGGTCAGTGAACAGTGGTCAGTGGTCAGTTTTCAGCGTTCGGCGTAATGCCCACTGTGCACTGACCACTGTTTACAGGCGCGGCGGAATCACATAGAAAAGGATGGCAAAGTAATGGGCCACGCTGCCGGCCAGGACGAAAATATGCCAAGTGGCATGGAAATAGCGCAGCCGGTCGAGGGCGAAGAAGACGATGCCCAGCGTGTATGCCAATCCGCCCGCGCCCAGCCACAGGATTCCGTGCCAGCCGATGGCATGCAGCAGCGGCCGGGCCACGATGACCACGAACCAGCCCTGAAACAGGTAGACCAAAGCCGACGCCACCGCAAACCGGTCCACAGCAAAGCTCTTGAAGACCACCCCGGCGGCGGCCAGAGCCCATTCAACGCTGAAGACCAACCAGCCCAATGACCCATGCAGCGAAATCAGCGTGAACGGCGTGTAGGTGCCAGCGATCAGCAGGTAGATGGAGGAGTGGTCAAGCACGTGAAACACATGCCGCGCCCGCGTGCGCACCAGCGAGTGGTAGAGCGTGGAGCACACGTACACCAGCACCAGCGTGCTGGCGAAGACGGCGCAACTGACTACCAGCCGAACCGCTCCTCGCGTGGATGCGGCAATCAGGTATACGGCGCCCGCCACGGCCAGAACGGCTCCGATCCCGTGCGTGATTGCGTTGGCAAGAATGTCGCCCAGCTTGTAGTGGGTTTGCACAGGTCGATCATAACCTCCGCTTCAGCCAACAGCCATGCGCAGGCTGAATGCATTTTTTGGCGAAAATTCGGCGCAGATATGCCACGTGGCCGCCTTGAAACGGCCAGCTAATGTGTTCTGCGACACTTTATATGTTTACTCCCAGGTAGTATGCTTATTCCTAAAGACTAGGTCCAGTGAATCTGAACGTCAAAAGTGAGTGGAGCGGTTCTCTTCGAATCCTTGAACGGCTTGCACTCTGGCGTGGTGCCTGGACGAAGCCGGCAGTGGACGCGGAAGGCGATGCGGCAATAAACGCCGGCGGCATGGCATGGATCCGAAAGTGCGGCGGCACGAGCTGACGTGAGTTACGTATTGAGAAGATCAATCGGGAGGAGTATTGATGAAGCGCGTCGAAAGCAGGAATTTGTTTGTTTTTCCGTATCTTCTCATCCTTGGCGCGGCTCTCCTGCGCCTCACTGTGAGTCATCCTTATAACTTTATCCCCATCTTCTCGTGCCTTCTATTTTTTGGAGCGAACCGGCCGAAGCGGGAGTTTGCTATACCGATGCTGGTTCTCGTCGGAGTGGATATTTTCCTTACTACGCACCGTTACGGCTACCCGCTCACCAGCGGTCATGCCATCACCTGGATGTGGTATCTGGCGGCGGCGCTCCTCGGCGCCGGAATGCTGCGCAATTCTCTATCGACCGGGCGCGTGATTGGAGCTTCGCTGCTGGCATCGGTGTCGTTCTTCCTGGCCAGCAACTTCGCGGTATGGGCTGAATGGGGCATGTATGCAAAGACCTTGAGCGGTCTCGGAGCTTGCTATATCGCCGCGCTGCCCTTCTTCCGCAACAGCCTGGTCTCGGAGACGACATTCAGTTTGCTGATCTTTGGCATCAGCATGTATAGCGAAGCGTTTATGCCGGCCAGGCGTATGCAGGATGCTCGTTCTTGATTTCAATGACTATTCTTGAGGTGTAGAAAGATGGCGCAATCAAAGGAACTCTACGACGCAATTCTCAACGGCGATGCAAAGAAGGCGCACGCCGCCACTGAGGCCGCGCTGGCGGCGGGTGCTGTTCCACTGCAACTGATCTCCGAATCCATGGTGCAGGCCATGGACGAAGTCGGCCGTTTGTTTGAAGCCGAAGAGTACTTCGTTCCCGAGCTGCTGCTGGCAGGTCGCGCCATGAGGAGCGCCCTGGAGATTCTTCGCCCGCTCATGACTGCATCCGGTGATAAGCTGTCCACCAGAGTGGTCCTCGGCACGGTCAAGGGCGACCTGCACGATATCGGCAAGAACATCGTGGGCTCCATGCTGGAAGGCGGTGGATTCGAGGTGATCGATCTCGGCTCCGATGTTTCGCCGGAGAAGTTTGTGGCTGCGGTTGAAGAACAAAAGCCTCAGATTGTCTGTTTGTCAGCGTTGCTGACGGTGACGATGCCGGCCATGAAGACAACTATCGACGCATTGAAGACCGCGGGGCTGCGCACGCAGGTCAAGGTGCTCATCGGCGGCGCTCCCGTCACCCAGCAGTACGCCAACGAAATCGGCGCCGACGGCTACAGCGAAAACGCCAGCGGCGCCGTCGGCCTCGTCAAAACCCTGCTGGGGGCTTAGGCCACGCGGCTGCATCCTGCTAAAGCAACTCGTTGCCTGCAACGTCGTTCCAACCGGTACGGCCGTGATGCCCATCGCGGCCGTACTGTCTACAGCCTGCCCGGCCGCGCTTAGAATATCGCTCTCTTCTATCGGTTAATCGAGAAGGACGCGGCAGGGGCAGCGCCCGGCTTCTTCTTTTCGGTCTTTCTTTCTTCCAGCTTGGGCCCGATCTTGCCCGCGCGGAACGCACGGTTGTACTGCGCGCAATAGAGATCGAGTCCAAGTACCGCATTGGTTGCATACAAGGTTTCCATCAATCCGCGATCGGTCGGGTCCACGATTGCGGAGTCGAGGCCGGCTTCTATCGCTAAAGTAAGGAACGCGCGATTGAGAAGCGTGCGCGCGGGCAACCCGAAGGAGACGTTGCTCAGGCCGGCGGTAAGGTGGGCCTTGGGATATTCGGCGCGAATCGCACGCATAGTCGCCAGGGTAGTCAGACATGCGTCGCTCTCTGTACCCACCGACATGACAAGCGCGTCCACGAACACGTCCTCGTCCTTCACGCCGGCTTTTCTGGTCTCTTCGAAAAGACGGCGAACGACTGCCATGCGGCCCTCGCAGCTCTGCGAAATGGTGCTTCCATCCAGCGCTAGAGCCAAAACGCGGCATCCATGCTTAGCGACGATAGGCAGAACTACGCGTATGCGTTGCTCTTCCATGCTGATGGAATTGATGATGGGCACTTGCCTGGTGGCGGAGATACCCGCAAACAGCGCCTCAGGGTTAGGGCTGTCAAGGCAAAGCGGCTTGTCCACGACTTCCTGCACCGTATTGATCAGCCAAACGATGTCATCCGGCTCGCGGTCGGGCAAGGTGCCGGCGTTTATGTCCAGCGCGTCGGCGCCTGCTTCAACCTGCGAAACGGCAAGATGGCGAATATGGGCGACGTCGCGCTCCAGCACGGCCTTATTGACCAGCTTGCGAGTACCGTTGATCTTTTCCCCGATAATCAGCATCGATGAATCCTTTCTCGCTTCGCGCCATTACTTCGGATTCTTCTTTCGGGCAACCGTCTCGATCTTGAGTTTCGGCGCTGAATGATCGCGTCCGAGATAAAAGTTGATCCAGGAGGAGGTCTCGTTCAGATCGTAGTTCACCGGCGGGACCAGGTCCTCCCCCAGCGATTGATCCGCGCCGTGCGCCTTGAGTCTCTCGTAGGCGAGTACGTATATGCATTTGCGCTGGTTGGGATATGCTTCGCACCAGCCCTCGTAGCTTCCGCCACACGGACCATTGCGCTGATTCTTGGGGCACTGGCTCATGGGGCACAGATAGGCCATATCCAGCATGGCGCAATCGCCGCAGTGCCGGCAATCGTTAGTCAGACCTTTGATTATCTGTTCGCATTTCGTATATGCGCTCTCGAGTGCGGATCCGTCCACGATCTTGGCTAACGCGCGCATCGGCCTAAAGAGCGCGCCTTCCTTGGTGAAAGCAAGGTGATGGAGCATTTGGAACGCGGAATAGCCAATACCGGCGGAAGAACGCGCTTCTCGCGAGATCGGCGTCATCGTGTTCATTCCGGTCTTTTCGTCGCGTTCGAAGAAATACCAACCGTTCTCCTGGGGATAGTCGAATTCATGAACGAAATCCGGCCAGCGCTGCGATAGCTCTTCGCCATGCTCAATCACTTCCAGCAGGTCAGGAAAAGTCATGCCGTGTCCGCCGATGTGCGCACCGGCATATCCCATTCCCTTGAGGAGGGCGTACAGCTTTGCGGCGCGCTCAAGGCGTTTCGCTTTTCCCTTGTCTGGGCCTGCCACTTCCACCTGCACATCACCCAGCAGTTTGTCAGAAACCACACAGCCAGGCAAGCCGTTACTATTCATCAGCTTTGCCGCGCCCAGAGGAAGCAGGTAGATATTGCCTACAACAGGTATATTCCCAAAACCAAGCAGCTTCACTACTTGGAGCAGTTCGTGAATCTTGCGCGCGTCGAAGCCCAACTGAGAAACTACGAATCTCGCGCCCGCCGTAAGTTTCTTCCTCAGTTTGTAGTATTGCCCCATCTGCTCCGCTTCCAGTGCTTTGAAGGGGCTGGCCACCACTCCGGCAAAGAATCTCGTCGCCTTGAGCGCCGTCTTGCCTCCCGGCTTCGGGACCTCTCTTCCTTTATTGAGTTCAGAGATAAGACCAAGCAGAGTGATCGGGTCCAGGTCGAAGACCGGCTTGGGGGCGCCGCCATACCCGGCCTTGGGGAAATCGCCGCTCATTACTAGTAGATTGTGGACATCCGCCCGCTCCAATCCATAGAGCAAACTTTCCAACTGGTTGCGATTTTTGTCTTTACAGGTCAGGTGAACGAGCGGCTCAATGCCGAGGCGGCGGATCTCGGCGCCAAGCATCTCGGCCGAGATCGCGGGGTTGCCGCCGGGATTGTCTGTGATGGTTAGCGCGTGAATCCGGCCACTGGCGGCAGCTTTAATCGCGGCGTCGATCACGTCCTGCTGCGCCTTCTCGAAGGCTCCTCGTCCGGGAACGAGTTCCCAGGTGACGCTGAACGTGTTTGTGTCGTGGAGCGAGAACTCGTACCTGCCGAATTGCGCGACTTCCGTCGGTTTGACTTTCGACTCGTCCATCCTGAGACCGGCTTTAGGAAAGAGATTCATGCGCTCAGCGCGTTTTCTGTTTATAGCATATAGTATTTAGAAGATCGTTTTAGGCTTCTTTTATGAGAGTCTCTTGATCTCCAGGCACTGTGCCAGAGGGAGCTTGAAATAGCTGCGGAGTTAGTGAGCATGCCTACGGATACATTGTCGTCGATCGGAACGGCTGAAGTTCTTCATATTCGGGAGCAAAAGAAAACGGTTGTTCCCAGTGATATTGAAATCGCGCAAGCCGCGTTTCCCATTCCCATTGGCCGTGTTGCGCATCAGGCCGGCATTTTCGCGCATGAAATGGAACTGTACGGAGATACCAAGGCCAAGGTCCGCCTCTCGATTCTGAATCGCCTGAAGCGCCTGCCGAGCGGCAAGTACGTGGTGGTGACCGCAATCACACCCACTCCTTTAGGAGAAGGGAAGACGACCACGACCGTCGGCCTCAGCCAGGCGCTTGGGGCGCATCTGGGCAAGAAAGTGTTCGCCTGCGTGCGCCAGCCGAGCATGGGGCCGACCTTCGGAATTAAGGGGGGCGCGGCAGGCGGCGGATACAGCCAGATCATCCCCATGGAGGATTTCAACCTCCACCTCACCGGCGACATTCATGCCATCACAGCAGCCAATAATCTACTGGCGGCGGCGATCGACGCCCGCATCCTGCATGAGCGCGAAATCAAAGATGACGATGAACTGTTTGACCGGCTCTGCCCGCCCTCAAAGAGCGGCTCTCGCAGGTTCACACCGGTCATGCGCCGCCGCTTGAGCAAGCTCGGCATCGACAAGGACGACCCAAACGAACTCACCACAGAAGAGCGCTCCCGCTTCGCGCGCCTCGACATCGATCCCGACACGATTACCTGGCGCCGCGTAACAGACACCAACGACCGCCTGCTTCGCAGCATTACCATCGGGCAGGGGCCGCAAGAAAAGGGCATGACGCGCGCGACGGGTTTCGACATTGCCGTGGCTAGCGAGATCATGGCAATCCTTGCCTTGACAACGAGCCTCGCGGACATGCGTGAACGCCTGGGACGCATCGTCATCGGCAATGACCGGCAGGAACGCCCCGTGACCGCTGACGATCTTGGCGTGGGAGGCGCGCTGGCGGTCATGATGAAGGACGCCATCATGCCTACCCTCATGCAGACGCTGGAGGGTACGCCGGTATTTGTGCATGCAGGTCCGTTCGGCAACATCGCACATGGCAATTCCTCCATTCTGGCCGACATGATCGCCTTGAAGCTTGTCGGCAGGGAAGGCATTGTGGTTACCGAGGCCGGATTCGGTACCGAGATGGGCTTTGAGAAGTTCTGCAACATTAAGTGCCGTGTAAGCGGGCTGGTTCCGAACTGCGCCGTGCTGGTGGCTACCATTCGCTCATTGAAGATGCATGGCGGCGGTCCCAAAATTGTCGCTGGCAAGCCCATTGTCAGCGCTTACACGGAGGAAAATCTCGAGTTGCTGGAAAAGGGATGTGGGAATCTTGTAAAGCACATCGAAAACGTGCGCAAGTTTGGCATACCGGTGGTGGTGGCAGTGAACCGCTTCAATACCGACACTGAGGCCGAGCTTACGTTGGTGCGCCGCATCGCCTGCGAAGCCGGTGCCGAGGACGCGATCACGGCGGACAATTGGTCCGAGGGAGGGGCCGGTGCCGAGGCGCTCGCCGAGGCCGTGGTTCACGCTTGCAACAAGCCGAACAACTTCCGTTTCCTCTACCCGGCTGAGGCTTCGATCAAAGATAAGATCGAGTGCATTGTGCGTGAACTTTACGGCGGCGTGGGTGTCGAATACTCTCCCGAAGCGGAGAAGAACATCGAAATCTATACGCGGCAGGGATTCGACAAACTCCCCATTTGCATGGCGAAGACCCAATATAGCCTCAGCCACGACCCTGAACTGAAGGGTGCGCCGACGGGCTTCATCGTGCCTATCAAGGACGTTCGCGCCAGCGTCGGCGCCGGCTTCGTTTATCCGTTGCTGGGCCAGTTGAGTACGATGCCCGGCCTGTCGAGTCGTCCCAACTTCTACGAAATCGACCTTGATACCCAATCTGGACGCGTCATTGGACTTTCTTAGGCAGTCTTGCCGTGCTGTTTATCACGGCTAATGGCTGGGGCAGCAGTGGCTGACGCGCATGGAGGATGCGCTGGACGCTTTTCCAAAGGACGAAGAGACGCTGATGCGCGATCTGGAGGCCCAATATGGAAGCCTCTACGATCGGGCAAGCTATGGTTTATAGTTGAGTCCGGCTGGTTCCCATAGCCACTTAGAAAACGGTATCGGAGATTTCCTCGGGGGACGCCATGCGCCTTAAGCTGATCGGCTGCCAGGTTCTCACGCGGGAGATGAATAGCGTCCTTTCACGGTCGCCGCATGCGGTTGAGGTGGAGACGCTGGAGATGGGCCTGCACGATCTGGGCGCGTCCATGCGCCCGCATCTGCAGGAGCGGATAGATGCCGTGGACGGGGACGGCTATGACGCAATCCTTTTGGGATACGCCCTCTGCGGCCGGGGAACCGAAGGCCTGCGCGCGGGAAAGACGCGGCTCGTACTTCCTCGCGCGCACGACTGCATCGGATTGCTGATGGGCAGCCGCACCGACTATCAGGCATATTTTGAAGCGCATCCGGGCGTCTATTATCGCTCTCCTGGCTGGATCGAGTTTCAGGAGCCGGGCCAGACGGCTCTCGAGCCGGCCTTCTCTTCAGAAAAAAACAAGTTAGGAGAACGGCGCAGCCTGGAGGAGTTCATCGCCCAATATGGGGAAGATAACGGGAAGTATCTCTTCGAGCAATTCAGCGCGTTTCGCCGCCACTACTCCGGGCTGACCTATATCTCCACCGGCGTCGAATCCAATGATGTCTTCCGCAGCCAGGCTCGCGACGAAGCAGAGAAAGAGGGATGGGCCTTTGAAGAAGTTCAGGGCTCGCTCACGCTGCTGGAGCGTCTCGTCAACGGAGATTGGGATGCGGCCGACTTTCTGGTTGTGCCCCCTGGCGCCGCAATTCGCGGCACCCTGGGTGATTCCATCGTGGATGCCCTATGAGCGCGGAAAGAGTGAGAATTCAACTGGAGCCCCTGTCGGTGGCGGTGGAAGCGCCTCGAGGCGCCTCGCTCGCCTCCGTGCTCCCGCAATTTGGCCTGGAGTTTCCCTGCGGAGGAACAGGACTTTGCGGCGGTTGCCGCGTCCGTGTGCTGGCCGGATCGCTTCAGGTTACGGATCAGGACCGATCCCTATTCAGCGAGACGGAGCTTGCCGGCGGATGGCGGCTCGCATGCCAGGCGTGCGCGGAGATGCCGCTCGTTCTCGAATGCGGCCAATGGCACATGGATGTTCTCACGGATAACTCCGGACTCAGCGGAGCAGGGAAGTCCGGACTCGGAATTGCCATTGACTTAGGCACGACCACAATTGCCGCGCAGATGATCGATATGTCTACAGGAAGCGTTCTCGCAGTCGAGACAGATCTCAATCCACAGGCATCGTTCGGGTCGGACGTGATGAGCAGGGTCCGTGCGGCTTTGCACGGCGCCGATCTTCGATCGGTGGTGCGCATCGCCCTCCGGCGGATGATCCGGAAACTTGCGGGCGGCCGAGAGGGCGAGATTGCCGAGGTGGTCCTGGTCGGCAACACGGTGATGCATCATCTGTTTGCGGGGCTTGATGTTGAGCCGCTCTCGCACGCGCCGTTTCATTCCCCCCATCTGGGTGAACAATGCTTCACCGCTCAAGAGCTGGAGTGGCCGTTGCCTCCGTCGTGCCGCATTCGCTTTTTGCGTTGCCTCGGCGGGTTTGTAGGATCGGATATTCTGGCCGGAATTCACGCCGTCGGCATGCCGGCCGCTGAAAAACTGATGGCATTGATTGACCTGGGCACCAACGGCGAAATCGCCATCGGCAATTGCCGCGGAATTGTCTGCGCCTCCACGGCGGCTGGACCGGCCTTTGAAGCCGGTTCCATCCACATGGGAATGCGCGCAGCCACAGGCGCCATTGCGCGCGTTTCGCTCCAGGACGGCAAGATGCGCGCCGCCGTGATTGGAGACGTGGAAGCGCGGGGCATCTGCGGCAGCGGCCTGGTAGATGCGGTCGCGGCTGGCCTCGAAAGCGGCGCGATCCTGTCGTCGGGACGCATCGCCGACGGCACAAAGGCCTTTCCGGTGCAGGCTCCTGTCGTTCTTTACCAGTCCGACATTCGCGAACTGCAACTGGCCAAGTCGGCCATCGCTTCAGGATTCAGGCTGCTGATCAAGCATCTGGGCGTTGCCGCCGGCGATATTCAGAGCGTTTCTCTTGCCGGCGCCTTCGGCAACTACGTTCAGATCGACAGCGCCATTGGCGTGGGAATGCTGGAGATGCCCAGGGAGCGTATTCACGCGGCAGGCAATACGGCATTGCGTGGCGCCAAGATTCTGCTTCTGTCGGCCAGTGAACCGGTTCTGCCGGAAGTGGAGCACGTAAGTCTTGCCGCCGATTCCGGATTTCAAGATGAGTTTGTGAAACGCATGACCTTTCCCGGAGCAGAAAGCTATGTCTGAGCACAACGAAAGTCGAACGGAAAATAAAAAGAGCTATGAACGGCTCGCCTCCGCGCTCAGCCACAAGCAACCGGACTCGATCCCGATCGACTTCGGCGGAACCGCCGTCACAGGCATGCATGTTAGCTGCGTGGCGGCGCTGCGCGATTATTACGGACTTGAGAACCGGCCTGTACGCGTACACGAGCCCTCCCAAATGCTGGGGCTGCTGGAGGAAGACTTACTGGATGCGATGGGCATCGATGTGGTAGGCGTCTTTCGCCGCACCACTAAGTGGGGATTTCCGGCGGAGCGGTGGAAGAGCTGGGAGTTCAACGGGCTGGAAGTGCTGGTTCCTGAAGACTTCAACACCACGGTCGATGTGAATGGCGATACCTTGATCCACCCTCAGGGCGACACGACCGTCCCGCCCAGCGGGCGCATGCCGCGTGGCGGCTATTTCTTCGATTGCATTGTCCGCCAGGAGCCGATCGACGAGGAAAAGCTGAATCCGGAAGACAACATGGAGGAGTTCAGCCTTATCTCACAGGAAGATATCGACTACTTAGTTCGTTCAACGCAAGAGGCCTGCGCGACCGGCCGCGGCGTGATTGCCGGCTTTGGCGGGACCGCGTTCGGCGATATTGCGCTGGTTCCGGCGCCGGCCCTCAAGCATCCTAAAGGTATACGCGATATTACGGAATGGTACGTCTCCACCAGCAACCGCCAGGACTATGTTCATAAGGTCTTTGAGCGCCAGTGCGAGATTGCCCTCCAGAATCTTGAGATAGTCCACGCAGCAGTTGGCAATTGCATTCAGGCGGTTTATATCTGCGGTACGGATTTCGGCACGCAAACTTCCGCTTTCTGTTCTGTAAAGACCTTCCACAACCTGTACTTTCCCTACTACAAACAGGTCAATGACTGGATTCATTCCCACACGTCCTGGAAAACCTTCAAGCATTCCTGCGGCGCAGTCTCCAAGTTTCTGCCTTCCTTTATCGAGGCCGGGTTTGACATACTCAATCCAGTACAGTGCTCCGCTACGGGGATGGAGCCTGAGCAGTTGAAAGCGAACTTTGGAGATCAACTTGTATTCTGGGGCGGAGGAGTGGATACGCAGCGTGTTCTGCCCTTCGGAGCGCCGGCTGAAGTCCGGGAACAAGTTCTGCGCAGGTGCGAAATCTTTGCGCCGGGCGGAGGATTTGTCTTCAACTCGATTCACAACGTCCAGGCGGCAACGCCGGTGGAGAATATCGTCGCCATGCTCGATGCCGTACATGAATTCAACGGCAGGTAATGAGCGTAGGTGCAGATTATCGTGTCAAGGAGTGAAAACATGGCAAGTCTGATGAACAAGAGCCGTGAGCGGTTCGTCGCCACGCTGAACCACAACCAACCGGATTCGATACCGATCGACTTCGGTGGAACCGCCGTCACCGGTGTGCATGTCAGCTGCGTAGCGGCGCTGCGCGACCATTACGGGCTTGAGAAGCGTCCCGTGCGCGTTCACGAACCATTTCAAATGCTGGGAACTCTGGATGACGATCTGAAAAATGCCATGGGGCTGGATGTTGAAGGCGTCGTTCCGCGCAACAACATGTTCGGCTTTCCGGCGGAGAAATGGAAGAGCTGGCAGTTCAACGGGCTGGAAGTGCTTGTTCCTGGAGACTTCAACACCACCGTCGATGTGAACGGCGATATTTTGATCTACCCTGAGGGCGACACCACCGTTCCGGCCAGCGGGCGCATGCCGCGTGGCGGTTATTTCTTCGATTGCATTATCCGCCAGGAGCCGATCGACGAAGAGAAGCTGAATCCGGAAGACAATATGGAGGAGTTCAGCCCCGTCCAGCAGGAAGATATCGACTACTTCGTTCGTTCGACGCAGGAGGCCTGGGCCACGGGTCGCGGAGTGATTGCCTGTTTTGGCGGAAGCGCATTCGGCGACATCGCTCTGGTCCCGGGGCCATTCCTCAAGCATCCCAAAGGGATCCGCGACGTTACGGAATGGTACGTCTCCACCAGCAGCCGCCAGGATTATATCCACAAAGTCTTTGAGCATGAATGCGAGATTGCTATCAAGAATCTTGAGCGCATCCATGCCGCCGTCGGCGACAGCGTGCACGCGGTGCTGGTCTGCGGCACGGATTTCGGCACGCAGACCTCCGCCTTCTGTTCCGTGAATACCTTCCGCAACCTCTATTTTCCATACTACAAACAGGTCAACGACTGGATTCATGCTCACACGCAATGGAAAACCTTCAAGCATTCCTGCGGCTCGGTGGCAAAGTTTATTCCCTCCTTCATTGAGGCTGGGTTTGACATCCTCAATCCGGTGCAGTGCTCCGCCACGGGAATGGAGCCTGAGCAGTTAAAAGCGAACTTTGGCGACAGCCTGGTCTTCTGGGGTGGCGGAGTGGATACGCAGAAGGTTCTGCCCTTTGGAACGGCGGCTGAGGTCCGGGAACAGGTTCTGCGCAGGTGCGAGATCTTTGCGCCGGGTGGTGGATTCGTCTTTAACACGATTCACAACATTCAGGCTGCCACGCCGGTGGAGAATATCGTCGCCATGATCGATGCCGTGCATGAATTCAATGGGAGAAAATGAGCATAGAAACAATGCGGCACGATGATGCTGGCTTCGCCGCACGTGACAGTGTAGAGATCAATATTGGTTGCGCGGTTCGCCTGTGGGCAGGAAGGCAACTCCGGAGATGTTGTCGCCCGAAGCGAGTACGTCCCTGAGCCGTTCCGGATTGGCGCCGCTGGTGACGGCAGCCGCTTCGAGCAGGCGCAGGGCTGCCGCAGGAGCAGTTTCGGGCGGCAAACGGAAGATCCAGGGAACGTTTGTTGAGGTGAGCTTCTTGTCGCTGCTGAGGGCTACCACAGGCACAAAAGTCTTGAGCGCCAGTTGCTCGGCCAGATGGGCCGCATTGCGATCCAGCGCCACAATCGCCAGCGCGTGCTCGTCCATCAGCGCATGAACCAGTTGGGTTGAAGCCGCGCCCCAATTCTGATCGCTTGCCACGGGCAGCAGCTTCCACGCCCGCCCTTTTGCCGCAGCGATTGCAAGCTCCGCCTGCATCTCCGGCGAATCGGCAACCTCGGACGCCTTGGGACCAAACAACGCCACGCTTACCGGTCCCGCAGGCACGTCGGTGCGATGCGGCCCGGCATAGTCCACGCCGTCCTCTCCCACGCGCGCATACGGCGCCAGCGCTGTGACCGGCGCCGCTTGCGCGGGCACCTGCGGTGCGGCAGACGCCGCTTGCGCGGCAGGAGCTTTCTCCATGGTAGCAACACGGTAGGTGATGGAGCCGTTGTGCACCGTGCCAAGATACAACGGAGCTACATTTTTCTGGTTGGGATCGAAGACCATGTGCCCGGTAACGCCGTCGTATTCTTCGATGTTGGCCAACGCGTCGTGAATGCGGGCGCGATTCAGTCCGGCCTTGCAGATCGAGTCCAGCAGCGCGTTCATGGCGTCATAGGCCAGCGAGGCAAACTGCTCCGGCTTCTCGTGGAAGCGGTCTTCAAAGCGCCGGTTGAACTCCAGCCAGCGCGGATCCTGGCGCGTGGGATCGTAGGGAAACACCGCCTCAAATCCATCGGCGGCAGCGCCGGCCTCGGCCAGCAACGTCGGCCCCAACGTGCGGTAGGAGCCAAAGACGCGCTGCTTCATCCCCGCGGCGCGCATCTGCTTCAGGATCAGGGCCGCCTGCGCCTCGTCGGTCCACAGCACGATGGCGTCGGCCCGCGAGGAGCGAATCACCTTCAACTGCTGAGTAAAATCCGTGTCGCCGGGCAGGTACTTCTGCTCGATGACCACCGGATGGCCGAGCCGCCGCGCCGCATCGCGGAACTTGAGAACGCCGAAGCGGCCATAGCGGCTGTTCACCCTGAGCAGCGCCACACGCTTGAGGCCAAGTTCGGTAAAGATGCGCCGCGCCAGCGTCAGGCTCTGCACGCGGTCATCCTGCACGTCGGTGAAATACCACGGTATGTAGGTCTCCGGAATGGTGGGATCGGTGGAGGCCGAGTTGACGATGGGAATCTCGGCGCGCAGGGCCACGCGCAGCGCAATGTGGGTGGACTCGGAGCTGATCGAGCCGAAGATCGCCCAGTCCTGATCGTCGTAGACCATCTTCACCACTTCATTCGAGGCCGAGCCCCAGATGGTGGGGTCGGTGGGCCGGTCCTCACCATAAACCGCCTTCGCCTGCCAGTTGTCGTAGTCGTTGTGCAGCAGCAGGCGGAAGGGCTTGCCCCCATAGCCGCCGCGGGCATTGGCCTCATCCACGGCCAACTGTGCGCCGTGCAGCATGCGCAATCCAAAAACCGATTCCGGATTGTGTTCGATGGGCCCAAAGAAGCCGATGCGCACCTCGGTCAGGTTCTTGGGCTCGGGAATGTCCCGCGCCGCGCCGGAGTAGATATTGGGATGAATGTAGTTGCGATCGTAAGGCGCCGCAAACTTTGCGTAGGGGCTCAAATCCTCTGGCTCGCCCGCATAAGGCGCCACCTCGCGGTCCCTCGGAGGCCCCGGTGGATGCGCGCCGCACTCGCACGATCCCTTGCCCGTGACCGGACTCGCATCCTTGCCCGCGGTCTGCACTGTGTCCTGGCCCGAATACTGCGCGGCAAGATTAACCGCGCCGGCCGCGGCCATCATGCCGCCCGCAACCAACAACCAGCCCTTGCGCATTGCGACTACTCCTTGCTGCCGACTTCTACTTTATCCGTGCGAAACATGGCGATGGCCTCGATCTCCACCAGCAGCTCCGGCCGGCAGAGATGCGCCTGGATGCCGGTGGACGCGGGCAGCGGATCGAGCCCCTGCTCCTTGAAGAAAGCCGTGCGCCCCGCATTGAAGGCGTCGTAGTCGCGATCGATATCCCGCAGGTAGCAACTGGTGCGAACGATGTCCTGCCAGGTGGCGCCTTCGCTCTCCAGCAGCCCCGTGATATTGTCGAAGGTCCGCCGCAACTGGGCGGGGAAATCGCCGATGTGTACGCTCACGCCGTGTTCGTCGACCGAAGCCGTCCCCGAAATCAGAAGGATGGTGACGCCGCCAATATCGATTCGCATCCCGCGCGAGAACGAACTCGGCTTGGCATAGGCGTAAGCCTCGTTGAGTACTCCGTGATTGGTCATGGCGCGCTTCTCGATCGGCGCGTGCGCAATGGTTTCCAGAATATCTGCAAATGCATTCATCATTGTGTGGCTCCTCTTGTCCTTACTATTGTTGGCGAATTCCGTGACTCAAACCCTTTGCGGTCGCGACCCAGATGTCGTCGCCCTGAAAGTCGATGCCGAGAACGTAGTTGTGCGCCGGCGCCGTGCTCACCGCGACGGGCGTTACTTTGCCGTCGGCGTCGCGCACCGTCATCTCCGGCTTGCCGTCTTTGAGCGAAGGGCGATACACAGCCCAGTTCACGCCGTCGTAGTAGGCCAGCCCCTTGTCGGTGCAGAACCAGGCGCGCTTGGCGTCCACGCCCTTGATAAAGTTTGTAAAGTTCGAGGGAAGTCCGCTGTCTTTGGTCAGAAAGTTGTGCCAATAGCGCCCGTCGTACCGGCTGTCGCCGAAGTACGTCGCCGCCCAAAGAATGTTGTCTACATAACTCACCGAAGTGACAATCTCGTGGATCAGACCCTGATCCTTGAACAGTACGATCTCGTTTTCGCCATCCGGATCCTCGTACTTGTCCCAGCGGCCTGTCTTCTGATCGAATTCAAGCACGCCGCTGCCCCACACCGCGTAATACACCTTGGCGGGGGTTGCCGAAACGCCGTAAGTCCATATCTCGATCATCGGCGTATTGCGCTCGTTGTAGAGCATCCATTGCCCGGTGCGCAGGTTCAGCCGGCAACCGCCGGCCGCCGTAGCCACCCACACGTTCTCGCCTTCCACCGATACGCCGTAGACCACATCGTTGCTCAGCCCCGAATTCAACTGCGTATAGCTGTCGATGCGCCCGCCGGAGATGCGGCTCAACCCCGCCATGGTCCCGGCCCAGACGTCGCCCGTTCGCTTGTCCAGCGCCAGCGAAAGCACGGCGCGATGCGCCAGTCCGTCCTTAGTCGTATAGGTTTTCCACGAATGATTCTCATAAACCGCCAGTCCATTCTCCGTGCCCGCCCACACGCGATCTCCATCCACCAGCACTGAAAACACGTGATTGTCCGGCAGCCCATTCGTTGTCGTGAAATTCTCAAAGCGGTAGCGCGGCATCGCGGGAGTCGCGGGCACCTGCGGTGCGGCAGACGCCGCTGACGCGGCGAACGCCGTCGTTCCTGCAGCCAGAAGCAATACGATTATGCACAGCTTTTTCATCGCGTCCTCAAATACTCGATCAGATCGTTGAGTTCATCCTTGGTCAAATCGTTCGAACGCCCGTGCTTGTCATCGGGGTTGTAGACCGTCCAGATTTCTTCCAGTGTGCGCGCCGACCCATCGTGCAGGTAAGGCGCGGTCAGCGCGATGTTGGTCAACGGCGCCGACTTCAGAAGGCCTGTATTGTCGGTGGGCTTGCGCGTCCCCACATCGAAGATCTTCTGGTTGGTGCCCTTGGGACCGCTGTGGCAATAGGAGCAGCGATTGGTTTCCGGAATCGGCTTGCCGAACTTGTCCACCGTGCGCTCGAAAATCGCATTGCCGCGCTCCTGCGCCGGCGTAAGCTCGTAGCCAGGCAGCCGCCAGCGGTTTGGTCTGGGGGGAATGCTGCGAATATAGACGACCAGATCAGCCAGCGTGAGGTCGTCGTATTGCTCCGACCGCCAGAAGTATTTTTCCGTCCTCGGCCCGCACTCCGTGGGAATGTCGGGATTCGTGCCCGTCCATTTGTAGGGTTGGGTACCCTTGACGTCTTCGAGCAACTTGTTGTCCACAATGTTGCGGCCAAAGCCGTCGGGTTCCAGGTTCCATTGGAGGCCGTCGAAGGTGGAATCGATGTGGCAATTGGCGCAGCCGATCTGCCCCTGGAACGACTGGCGCGCGGTATAGAAGGTCCGCTCGCCGTGGCGCAGCACGGAGACGGCCTTCGGCTCGTCCAGCGTGATTGTGGAGGCTACCCGACTGGTGCGCGTGTCGATCACGCTGATCGTATCTTCCAATCGATTTGCCACAAACAGCCTGCGTCCATCGCGCGTCAGCGCCAGTCCGCGCGGATTATGTCCCACGGCAATGCGCGTAACCACGTAGTTGGCGCTGGCGGAAAGATCCTGCACAAAAGATCCGTTGTGCGCATGAATAAAGCGCAGCAAACGCGGCACATCGATCACCGTCACCATCTCCGAGCCGCCGCAGGTGACGTAAATGCGCGACTTGTCCGGCGCAATGGCCACGCCGAAGGGCTGCGAGGCATAGCGTTCCAGCTCATCCAGTGGAACCTCAACTGTCCTGCCCACATCGGCGCCAAATACTGTGATGGTGTCCTCGAAGGCTCCGCCGTGTTCCAGATGCGCCAACGGCACAAGGTTCTTGGGATGGTACTCGGCCACCACGCCCAGGCGTCCATCCGCGGAGAACGCTACGTGAAAGACACCGGCGATTGCGTGCAGCGGCATGCGATCGACAACCACGGCGCGTGTCGTATCGATCACCGTGATCTCCGACTCCGGCGCGGTGCGATGTGGAGACGGATTCGGGTACACATGCGTAGCGTAGAGCTTCGTTCCATCCGGAGAGAGTGCAAGATAACTTGCTCCGCGCCCGGCCAGCAGCCGCTTCTCTTCCTCGCCCGTCTGCGCATCCAACACAGCCACGTCATTGCTGATTCGATTAGCCACAAACAGCTGCTTGCCTTGCCGGTCCTCAATCACGCTCGAGGGCTCCGCGCCCACCGGCCATGTAGCCACTACTGCCAGCGTTCTCGTATCGATGACCGAGAGCGTATCGTCCCACGAGTTGGTCACAAAGAGCCGCGCGCCCTCATTCGACAGCGAAATCCCGCGCGGCACGCGCCCCACCGCGATATTCTTGATCACCGCATAACTGGCCGCATCCAGCACCCGCACCTCTTCGCTCTCCTGGCAGAGCACATAGAGCTGCGCGCCATCGGGCGAGAGCAAGACCTCCAGCGGCGAAGCATAATCCAGATTTTCTACAGCGATAATGTGCTCATCCGCGCGCACGGTCCGGATGGGCAACAGAGCAACCGCAAGGAACGCGAGTGCAACTGCAAGTAGCGCGGCCGGCAGCGTTAACCTCGCCGCCACTCCCGTCCGCATCCCAGTTTGATTGCGCCCGTTCATTTCGGTTCCTCCACCGTGAGCACGCGATCCACGCTGAGCTTCTCCAGCATCTGCTCCCGCCCGCTGGGCCAGTGAACCATCAGCTTGTCGATGGTAGCCGCTGCGCCCAGACCGAAGTGCAAGCGCCCGTCATCCTGCGACAAATAACCAGAGCCAGCCACGCGTTCCGCCGTATGCCGCTTGCCCGCCGCGAAAACCTCAACCCGCGCGCCAATCCCGTCCCGATTGCTCTTTGTCCCCACCAGCTTGAGCTCGATCCAGTGCCCAGTATCGGTGGAAACATTGTGGAGCAGGGTTCCTTTTGCGCCCAGGTTCACCACATACGCATCGACTTTTCCGTCGTTGTCGTAGTCGGCAAAACATGCGCCGCGTGCTGTGGTGCGCTCACTCATCACCGGCCCAGCCTCGCGCGAAACGTCGGCGAATTTGCCGTTCCCAATTCCGCGAAAGAGCGTGTGCTCCTGTGGAATCAGGTGAATGAGTCCGCCGTGAAAGATAAGAATGTCCAGCAGCCCATCGTTGTCGAAGTCGTAGACGCCCGTGCCCCAACTAACATACTGCGCATTCGCCTGCGAGATCCCGGTCTCCGCGCCAATATCCTCGAAACCCATCTTTGTGGTGTTGTGCAGCAGCCTGTTATAGTGCCCGTCCGTCACCCACAGATCCAGCCATCCCCGGCCCTCGAGGTCAACAAACACCGGCCCCATCGACGAAGTCGATTCGCCATTCTGTCCGAAGGCCGTACCCGTTTCGTTTCCAATCTCTTCGAAGGTTCCATCGTGCTTGTTGTGAAACAGGAAATTTTCTGTCCGGTCGTTGGCCACGTAGATGTCGTCCCAGCCGTCGTTGTCAAAGTCCGCCGCCGTCACGCCCATGGTGCGTCCCACATAGGCACCGATACCCGATTTCTCGGTGACATCGGTAAATGTCCCGTCGCAATTATTGTGAAAAAGCTGGTTGGTCGTGCCCTCGTAGTCCAGCGGCCCCGGATAGTTATCCGCCGCATAGTAAGCGCGATACTTGGGATCGAACTTGACGTAGCGGCCCACAAATAGATCCACGCAGCCGTCCTTGTCATAATCGAGCCAGGTGGAACTGATGGCCCAGCCGTCCACCTTGATGCCGGCCTTCGCGGTCACATCGGTAAAGTGACCGTTGCCGTCGTTGTGATAGAGAATCGTCTTTCCATAGCCGGTCACAAGCAGATCTTCAAAGCCGTCATTGTCATAATCGGCTGCTGTCACCGCCATCCCGTACATATCCGGATCGAGCCCCGACTTCTCCGTCACATCGGTAAAGTGGCCGTTGCCGTCGTTGCGATAGAGATGATTGTGCGGCGGCGGCACGGGCTTCTCCTTCAGCGGATAGGGATGCATGGAGTCGTCCAGTGGCCGTCCATTCACAACATAGAGAGACTCCAGTCCCGAGTTGTTGTAGTCGAACCAGATGCATCCGGCGCCCGTTCCCTCCAGCAGCGAACCCAGTTGCCGCGACCCAAAGCTGTGCGTGAAGTTGATGCCCGCTTTATCGCTTGCGTCTTCAAAGCGGATCACGGGATGTAGCGGGGACTGAGTTGCGGATGCTGTCGCCGATGCGGGGCTTGCCGCAGGAGCAGCCGGCGCCGTGGGAGCAATTTGCGCCGAGGCCATGGAGACAGCACCGAGAAAAAGAAAAAAATGAATCCACATTTCACTTGCCTCCACGCGCTACGGACTGAGCGCCGTCCGCAGCAAGGCCGGAAAGATCCGCAGGCGTGGTACTGCGCAGCAGAACGGCCGGCACACGATTCTCCGGCGAACGCTCCGGTCCCGTGTGGCAGCCGACGCAGATCCGCTGTTCGCCCCGCCGAATCCAGAACCATCCGTGCTCCTGGCGCAGAATTGCGCCCTTTTTACCGAGCAATGCGAAGCGAATCGGCTTGTCTGCAGGAGTTCTCACAAAAAAGGAACCATCCGCCTCAACCGGCGCCGTTCCCGTGACCACTACGTGGCCCGCGGCGTCCAGCGTCTCCAGACGCACCGATGCCGGAGCAACCTTGAGATCTCCCGCGCGCGATTGCCGGGAATCGAGCGCCATCATGTTGGCATAGTTCCAATCGTGCAGCCCGGAGGGATGACGGTTGGGCCGTGTCCGCGGCGTAACCAAAACCGGTTCCACAAGGTCCTCGCCGTTCTCGGCCAGCACGCTTTGCAGCGACGTCGCGCCGGGCTTCCACATCTTTAGCGCATAATGCGCTCCGGCTCCAGTTCGCGCGCTCACCAGCCAATTCCCCGCAGCCGTCTCCGCGATTCCTCCCGCGTACTCCGAGCGCGGCGCTGCAATGCGCGCCTCCGTTGCCAACGGCGAAGTAAACCGCGCCAACGAACTTCCGTGCGTGAATACCACGTCGCCCGACACCAACTGCTTTCCGCCCCACCGCCCCGCAGACCCCTCCGCACCGTGATCGCACCTGTACGACTCAACCCCGCTGCCATCGGAATAAACCAGATACAGCTCCGGCGTCGATCCCACGCCGAGCGGAAAGCCGGCTTCAAACAAAATGCGCCCATCCAGCAGCACATCCGTGGGGATCGCGCTGGCCGGCAAGTAGGAAAGCGGAAGCACCGTCAAACCCGCATTCGCATCGACCGGCGCAAACGCCCAGGCAGCATCCTTGCCCGCAGCTTCCAGTTGAAAACCTTTTGCCGTCCGTCGCGCATAAACCAGGCGGCCGTTGGGCAGATAGAAGGGGCGAATCACATCGCCTTCTCCCGCAATCAACCTCCGCAGCGAATGATTCTCGAGCGACAATTCCCATATCTGCCAGTGATCGCCTGCCGTTTGCTTGCCCGCGAACACGATCCTCCCGCCATCGAAAGAAACATTGGCGTCCGCGGTAGCCGCAAATCCTTCCACCAGCAGCTCCGCCTTGCCTGCCTGCACCAGCAGCAGTTGCGCGCCCCTGGGAAACCGCTCCTGGCCGCGCAGCGCCGCCAGCGGATCGTAAACGGGCGCGGCCGTGACGATGATATTCGCGTCAATCTTCGCACCGTGGCTCTCTGTCGAGCCGGGTGCAAACCCGCATATCGGAATCAGAATCGCAACCGATGCGCCCATCGCCAACACTCGAGCAGCAGGAATCATCCCACTGCCTCCATAGTCCGCGCGCCGGCAGCTTCGCGCTGCGGAACTTCCCGCTTCTGCCGCTCAAGTTCCAGCTCCCGCAGCGCCAGGTACGGCTCAATCCCCTCCATCATCGCGTCGAATCCGGCAAAGTCCAGCGATTGTTCGCCGTCGCTCCACGCCTTGTCGGGATTGGGATGCACCTCCACCAACAGCCCATCCGCGCCGGCGGCAACGGCAATACGCGCCAGCGCGGGAACCAGCTCGCGATGCCCCGACGCGTGGCTCGGATCGGCGATCACAGGCAGATGCGAAATCTGTTTGAGCAGCACAATGGCAGACGCGTCGAACGTGTTCCGCATCGCCGTTTCAAAGGTGCGGATGCCGCGTTCGCAGAGGATTATGTTTGGGTTGCCATTGTCCAGAATCAACTGCGCCGAGCGGAGCAGATCGGCAATCGTCGCTACCATGCCGCGCTTCAGCAGAACCGGCCGCCCCGACCGCGCCGCCGCCTCCAGCAGCGAGTAGTTCTCCATGCTGCGCGAGCCGATCTGCAAAATGTCGGCGTACTCGGCGACCATGGAAACGTCGGTCTCCGACATCACCTCGGTCACGATGGCCAGGCCGGTTTCTTCCCGGGCGCGAGCCAGCATCTTCAGGCCGTCGAGACCCAATCCTTGAAATGCATAAGGTGAACTGCGCGGTTTGAAGGCGCCGCCGCGAAGAATGCGCGCTCCGCCGCGGCGCACATGATTGGCTGTGGCCATCAGTTGGAATTCGGTCTCAACCGAGCAGGGCCCAGCCATAGTGATAAATTTGTCCCCGCCGATCTCAAGATCCAGCACCGGCACCACTGTCCTCTGGCGCCATGCGCTCTTCAAGACACCGGGAGTTTCGGCAAATCGTTCGTGCCAGTTTTCGCGCACTCTGTGCGCTCCAATCCGGGGAAACGCCAGAGTACCGCGATTGACCGTTACCCGCCTCCACCCAAAGGTTGAGGCGCGGCCGTTCTCATCGTTCCTGCCTATTCGATTCCAAAGGCGAAATGAACACTCGTATGTGACGGATGAACTTGACTAACCCGCGGCAATCACACATGTGCCATGGGCGGCGGTCGATAGCCAAACGCCGCATCCACCACCGCCGCCACGCCCAGCGCCGTCTCATCCTCGAACGGCCGCGCCACAATCTGCACCCCGATCGGCAATCCCGACCCCCCAGGGTCATTTGATCGTCCTACCGGAACCACCGCCGCCGGGCAGGCGAGCGCGTTGAACCACTGCGTGTGCCGTACGGCATCGAGATAGTCCACGGCGCTGCCTTCGACGACCCAGGAACGTTCGCCGTGGCGGAAGGCGGGAATACTGGCCACCGGGCAGAGCAGAACCGGGTAGTCGCCCATCTCCGCGAGGACTTTGGAGCGCAGCAGGTCGAGCTCGGCCCAGGCGTCGAGCAGCTTCATAGCGGTAAGCGGCGGCACAGCCTCGGCAAACCCGAGAAACTCCTTGAAAATAGGACTCAGTTGATCTTCTCTGCCGCGAATGGCAGGCGCATAGAACATAGCCCCGCATTGCACAAAAAACTTCCACCACAACTTTCGCAAAGGCTCCAGTGTGCGCGGCGCGAACGGCTCCACGCGAAATCCCGCGTCGCGCAGAGCCGCCGCCGCCGCATTCACCGCCGCGCGCGTCTCCGGCGTGACGGGCGCCAGCCCATCGTCCTCAAAAAATCCAATCCTGTTGCTTCTTAGTTCATCGAGGCCACGCTCACGCAACGCAACTGGCGGACTCGCCGGATCGCAAGAGTCCTGCCCACTGAGCGTTCGAAACATCAGCGCAACATCGGCCATGGTGCGCGCCATCGGGCCAATGGCGCCCAGAATCGAGAAAGGGCCCACACACGGCGGCAGATGCCCGCGGCCGGGAATGCGTCCCGGGGTTGGCTTCAGCGAACAAATTCCCGTAAAGTGCGCAGGCACACGCACCGACCCGCCACTATCGCTGCCCAGGCCAGCCGCTGAAAGACCAGCCGCAATGGCCGCCGCCTCGCCGCCACTCGATCCGCCCGGCGTGTACTCCAGATTCCACGGATTCCGTGTCCGCCCGTGCAGCAGATTCGCAGTCTCGTACGCCATCAGGAACTCCGGGCAGTTGGTGGTGCCCAGAATCAACGCCCCCGCCGCACGCAGCCGCGCCACAACCACCGCATCCTGAGTTGGGATTTCGCCCTCGTGCAGCAGGCTGCCGATCTCGCACTTGAGTCCTCGCGTGGCGATCGACGACTTGACGGTTACCGGCAATCCAAACAACGGCCTTCGGGACCGGGTGCCTCGCCACGCATCGTGCTTCCGCGCCCGCTCGCGCACACGATCCGCGTCAAAGTCGGCAAATGCATTTAACTCGGGATTCAACCGCTCAATCTGCCGTATATGCGCCTCGGCCAACTCCACAACGGAGAGTTTGCCTGACCGCAGCAACTCCAGTTGCCGCACAGCCGGCTCAAGCACCAAATCGATCCCCGATTCCTTCACGGATGAACCGCCGTAGCCGCCGCGGGCGCCTGATCCTCTTGCGGCGACGAAGGCCGCAGCCGATAGTCAAAGCGATAAGACCGCACCGGCTCTCCCGAATCGAACCGGTCGTTCCAGTTCAACTGATAATCCAACGCATCCTTATCGTCCGGATATTTTTCTGGTTTTGGATAAGGGTATTGGCTCATGTGATGGAAGGGCAGTTGCGCCACCGTGAACGGCGATGCATCCCACCAGTCCATATCCTTCACAAATCCGTTGGCGTAGAAGAAGTAGTCGCGCTTCCAGTGCGCGGGCAAAGCGGGCAGCTTGGTTGCGTCGAACTCCGCCGCAATCTCCTCTCCACTGCCGAAGATCGCAAAGCGATCGTCGATGCCCGTCAACAGCGCGGTCACGTCCCCCATGCGCGTGTAGTTGCCGCGTTGATGCTGAAATGGCCCGGTCAGGCTGACGAGGTCGTAGTCGTAGTCCAGATCCCCGGGGCTCGCGCCTTCCATCTGCTTTGGATAGCCGCGGAAATGGAGCGTTGCCAGCGACAGAGGAACCTCCGCCGTGCGTGCCTCCGCTTCGTCATTGTTGTCGATGAGCACCTGGTCCCAATAAATCTCCAGATTCGTCACAAGCCGGATTCGCCTTGCTCCCGCAGGCAGCTTGCCGGTTAGGTCAACCACAATGGTGCGCTCCAGGCCTGCTGGGAAACCCACGTCATCCGCGATGCGCCGCCATTCGCCATCAGCCAACTGCGCTTCCACGTAAGGCGAAATCGGCTTCACACCCGCCTGCCATGCCGCATACAGCGAGGTTGCGCTGAAGTAGTTCACATAGCCAGTCATCAGCAGCCGCAGCGGAGACTGCGTGTCCAGCGGTCCCAGATCGAGTGTCAGGGCATGGAGATTCGCAAACCCGTCGTAAGGCAATGCCTTAAATCCACTCGCGAAGGTATGATCGCGGCGGCTCACCTGATCCAGAACATCGCGGCCCTCGCCATCCCACGCGCCCACGGGCAGCCGCGCACCCGCCGTTGCCACCACTCGCCCGGAAGCAAATGGCGGATCGTCGAGGAAGCGCTCGTCGGGATTCACCTCCACACTCTCAGGATGATCGACCGCGACCACCCGCAATTGATCGATGTAATTGACCTCCTCCATCGGCTCCATAAAACGCAGACTCAACTTGCCGTTCACCAGCGCAACCTTCGCGCCGTCAACCTTGATCCACTCCCCGGGATTGGGAATATTGCGCCGCGCCGGTGTAAACCAGTGGCCCACCACGCCGGCGCCAATTACATCCGTTACTAACTTGTACTTATGCCCATCCCAGGCGAACAGCACCGGGCACGAACTCCCGCGGCGGTCTGTCTCTTTCATCGCAATCACAGGCTGATTCGGCAGGTCGATCTCATCCTGCAGCACACCCGTAGGCCAAAGAATCCGCAACAGGTCGACGCCCTGCGCATCGCCCAGTCCAACCAGAATCTGCGGCGGCGCCTGCGTCTGGTAACCCGAAGCCCCGGCCAGCTCAAACTTCTGCCATAGCCCGTTTGCAAAGACCTCCACCTTCACGCCCAGCGCCGTCTTGTTGTCCGCAAAGCCGGTCAGATCGAGCCGCACAAAGTGATTCTTGTTTCCGCCCGCGTTGCGCAGCAGCACCGGAGGCGCATTCAACTGCGTCACAATCAGATCTGCCGCTCCATCGCCATCCACATCGGCGGCAATCAACCCACGTGGCGCGCTCAGCGCAACGCTATCCAACCCCAGCGCGTGGCTTACATCCTCAAAGGTCCCGTCGCCGCGATTGCGGAAGACGCGCACTTGCGGCCCGGCCTTCGTCTCCACAATCGCCGCCAGATCGATCCATCCATCGTTATCAATATCGATGGGCGTCACTCCCCATCCGCGCACCGCGTCCTTGAGAGGCAGTACCACACGCTCAAAGCGCCGGCCGAAATGGTTCAATCCCTCCACGTTGCGCCACAGCGTGAGGCCCGGTGCGCCGTCGTGTGTGACGGCGATATCCATCCAGCCGTCCTTGTTATAGTCGAGCACCGCGATGCCCAAGGTGGGCGGCAGCTTCTCGTTCTCATACAGCGGCTGCGTCGGATACTTTCCTTCGCGCGGATTAACATAAATGAGAGGCGCGGGGCCGTCGCCGGTCACCGCCAAATCCACCGCGCGATCATTGTTGAAGTCGGTGAGAATGGCTGCTGCTGTCTGACCGCTGCCACCCAACCCGGTAGGCTCGGTCCACTCCGTGAAGGTCTTATTGCCATTGTTGCGCCACAACACATTGGACTCATCACCTGCTTTCATCGGCGACCCAGTCAGCAGCAAATCCAGATCGCCATCATGGTCGTAGTCAATAAACGTGATCCCCGTCGGCCGATTCTTCGCCGTCAGTCCCGCCTCCGCCGTCACGTCCTGAAATTTGCCCTTGCCCAAATTCCGAAACAGCAGCACCGCATCATCCAGCGCAACCGCCAAATCGTTCAGCTCTTCGCCGTCATAATCGCCCACTGCGCACGCAACGGCATGGCCCGATGCCTTCAGACCCGCTGCTTCCGCGTCCCACTCTTCAAAGCTCCCATTGCCATTGCTGTGCAACACGCGAATGGCCTGTGCGCCTGTCTGCATCAGCACCAGGTCCATGCGCCCTTCGCCGGTCACATCCATCATGCAAGCGCCGCCAGTGGTCGTGAATGCGGGGGCGGATGCCCCAGTGCCGGGTATCCCAGGTCTCGCCTTTGAGACCTGGGATACCGCTGAATCCAACGGTTGAGCCACCAGCTTCACAGGAATCATCGCCCGCCTGCTCGTCTCCGGCTGCTCAACCGGCATTACGGTCGAGTAGTGCCCCTGCTCGCCATAAGCCAGCCCAATAGGCGAGCCAATCTTGGTATTGGTCAAGTGCTGGAACCGTTTGAAGTGATCCTTCGCCTCCGCGGTATGGCCGGAGCGCTGGTATGCGCGCGCTATCGCAAACTCCGACGACGCATGATCCGGGTCGATCTCCAGCGCCTTCTCTAAAATCGCGATCGCCTGGTCGAAATCCTTCATCTCCTGGTAGCAGACGCCCTCGAAGTAATAGGAATCCGCATCCCTCGGGTCGAGTTTCACCGCCTGCTGAAAGCTATCGAGCGCCGGCTCCAGCTCATTGCCCGCGTGCTGCGCAAGGCCTAGGTTGTACCACGCTTGAGCGTTATTCTGATCCAAAACGAGAGCGGCACGAAGTGCCTTCTTGGCCTCGTCCAGTTTTTGCAATGTCAGCAGCGCAATCCCCTCATTGATCGCGGCCTGCGCCAGTTTCGGGTCCTTCTTAAAAGCTTCGGCGAACGTGCCCGCGGCACGCTCCGTGAACTGCTGGCCCATCTGCGCCACGCCGCGATTGTTGAGCCGCACAGCTTCAGCGTCAAAGCGCGCCTGCGCTCCGGCTGCTGCCGCCACTGCCGCAAAAAGAGCAAGGGCCAACGGCCCATTCATCCCCATGGATATCTTCCCCAAAGCGGCTGGAACACTCGAACCGAAAGGCCGCTGAATCTCCCAGTGTAATCCGATTGGCTGCCGGGCAGCATATGGAATGATTGACCTCATAACTCTCCCCGGACGAAGCACTGGCCAGTTTATACTTCTTCTGTGATTCCGTCCCTGGGAAACCTTAACTGGCGCGGCGACACAGACCCTGGGTATATTCATGAACTGTGTGGTCAAGAACAAAGACCCAAGGAATATTCGGCGCATCGGCGTGGTCACCACCTCGCGTGCGGATTACAGTCACCTCTACTGGCCGCTTCGCGAGTTGGCCGCGCGTCCAAACGTCGAACTGGGCCTCTTCACCCTGGGCACGCATCTCTCGCCGGAGTTCGGCTCGACCATCAAGGAGATTGAGCGGGGCGGCTTCCCCATTCAGGCGCGCATTGAGTGCCTGCTCAGCTCCGACACCGACACCGGTATGGCCAAGACCATCGGCCTCGCCATCCTGGGCCTGGCCGACGCTCTAACCGCCTGGAGGCCCGACCTCTTGTTGCTCATCGCCGACCGCTATGAGATGCTGGCGCCGGCATCGGTTGCGCTGGCGTTGCGCATCCCCATCGCCCACATCGAAGGCGGCGAAGTGAGTCAGGGAGCCATCGACGACCAGGTTCGCAACGCCCTTACCAAGCTGGCGCATATCCACTTCACGTCGACCGCAACCGCGCGCCGCCGCGTCATCGCCCTGGGCGAGGAGCCATGGCGGATCCATCACGCCGGGGCGCCCTCACTGGACCATCTGCGCCGCTCTCATCTCCTCGACCGCGCCGCTCTTGAAGCCCGGCTTGGCCTCACCCTCACGCCGCCCACCCTACTGGTTGCCTATCACCCAGTCACCATTCTCAAGGACACAACGGCAGAGGCCGACGCTCTCTTCGCCGCGCTGAAGTGTGCACCCGGCCAGTTGGTCTTCGTCTATCCCAACGCCGACGCCGGCAGCTACGCGCTCATCGAACGCACGAGAGCTCTCGCAGGACTCCGCAGCGACACCCGCATCTACGTCAACCTCGACGCTCAAACTTACTTCAGCCTGCTCGGCCAGGTGGACGTGCTGGTGGGCAACTCTTCCAGCGGCATCATGGAAGCTGCCTCCTTCACTCTGCCCACGGTCAACGTGGGAATGCGGCAGCAAGGCCGCGAGCGCGCCCGCAATGTGATCGACTCGCAGGCCGAAACCGGGGCAATCCTCGCGGCTATTCAGCAGGCTCTCGATCCGAAATTCAGAGAAACTCTGCGCGGCATGGTGAACCCTTACGGTGACGGAACCGCTGCCTCCACCATCGCCCGCGTGCTCGCCACGGTCCCGCTCGACGGAATCCTCATCAAGGCGCCCATCCCGCTGCCCGTCGAAGAGAACCCGGAGCAGCCATGACCGTGCGTATCCCGCTCTCCTCGCCCGACATCACCGAGGCTGAGATCAATGCCGTCTCGGCAGTACTGCGCACGCCGCAACTGAGCATGGGCCCCGAACTGGAGGCGTTTGAGGCCGCGCTGGCCGCTTACCACTCCGTGCCCCACGCCGTTGCCGTCAGCTCCGGCTCCGCCGCCTTGCATCTCGCCTTGCTCACCCTGGGCGTCGGCGAGGGCGACGAAGTCATCCTGCCCTCCTTCGCCTTTGTCGCGGTAGCCAACGCGGTGCTTCAGGTGCGCGCCACACCGGTCTTTGCGGAGATCGACGCAGTGACCCTCAACCTGGACCCCACCAGCGTCGAGCGGGCCATCACGCCGCGCACCCGAGCCATCCTCGCCGTCCACACCTTCGGCGTCCCCGCCGACATGGACGCGCTCCAGGCAATCGCCGGCCACCACGGTCTGGCCCTGATCGAAGACGCCTGCGAGGCTATCGGCGCGGAATTCCAGGGAAGCCGCGCCGGCAGCTTCGGCCACATCGCAGTCCTCGGCTTCTATCCCAACAAGCAGCTCACCACCGGCGAAGGCGGCGCCGTGCTGGCCCGCAATGCTGCCCACGCGAACCGTCTGCGCAGCCTGCGCAATCAAGGCCGCAATGAGGGCCGCCCATCCACCGGCGACTGGCTCGACCATTGCGAGGCAGGCTACAACTACCGCCTCTCTGAACTGGCCTGCGCACTGGGCCGGGTGCAGTTGAGCCGCATCGGCCAGATGCTCGCGCTACGCCAGGCCGCCGCAGAGCGCTATGATGCGTTGCTCAGGGGAGTCGCCGGCCTGGAGCTCCCGCTGCTCACCCTTCCTCACCGCACCATCAGCTGGTTCGTCTACGTCGTCCGGCTGCCACGGCAAGCGGACCGCGACCAGGTCCAGACCGCCCTCGCCCGCTGCGGCATCGCCACCGGACGCTACTTTGCCCCCATCCATCTGCAGCCGGTTTGGCGCGCCCATCGCAGCGCGGGCGAGGCATCGTTGGCTCTTACTGAATCCATCGCCCGTCGCACCCTCGCCATCCCCTTTTTCAACCGCATTTCCCTGCGCCAGCAGGAAGAGGTGGCCGCTGCCCTCAAAGATGCTCTCGGCTCCGCGAAGCTTATAGCTCATCGTGAGGACGCAGCGACGTAATGCAGGCCAGGAAAGCGATGCACGCCTATTGCTTCTTCTTATCCCGGCAGGAGCGCAGGTAGGAGAGCAGATCGTTGAGCTCCGCACTCTGCAGTACATCTCCGAAGGCCGGCATGATCTTGCTGCCATTGACGATCTGCCGGCGCATCTGGGCTTCATTCAACCTTCTGGCCACGCCGGAGAGGTTGGGTCCCTTGCTGCCGCCGTTCTTGCCGATCATGTGGCAGTGCATGCATCCGCTTGCGGCGAAAACCGAGGCCCCGTGTGCCCGTTGGCTGCGTGAGGACGAAAAGCCTGCGGAAGAGCAAACCACGAGTACGGCAAGGGCCGATAACCACAACCTCATTGAGCACCCGCCCCGCCGCCCGCAACGGGCTGTGCCGTGAGGTCACTGTGCGTGTGCCAGGGCACGCTCTCCGAGGTAATCTCCGGATGTTTGCGAAGAAACTCCAACGCGTAGGTGCTGGCCGTAGGATCGTCCTTTTGGTCCGCGAAGGCGCTCGCCTCGCGAGTGGCCTGCTCCTTCATGCCCAGCCGGCGATAAACGATGGAGAGGATATAATGCGCCGCCAGGTCGTCGGGATCGATCGACTGCAGCGTCTCGTACTCAATTCGCGCCTCGTCGTACTTGTGCTGCTGATAGAAGGAGAAACCGAGTTCACGGTGCGCGTCGCGGGAACGGGGAAACTGCGCCGTCACCTCGCGGAAATCGCCGATGGCAGCGTCCAGATTGCCCTGCGTGCGCTCCACCAGCGCCAGGTAGTAAAGCGCGCGGGCATTGCGCGGAGCAAGACGGAGAGCCTCCTCCAATCTGCCGCGCGCGGCGTCGTAGCGCTCCCATTGGATATCGGCAATGGCGACGTTGGTGAACGCGTCGGCATAGTCGGGGCGCATCTGGGCAACGCGCTCAAAGGCGCGCGTGCTCTCGGCATATTGCAGCGCGTCGAGCATGGCGATGCCGTAGTTGTTCCAGCGCATCCAATCCTTGTTGTCCTGCGGATCGGGCGGCGTAGCCGGGTTGGCGCCCAACGCCAGGGTTCGGGTGCGCGCGGCTATCTCAACCACCGGCATCTCATAGTGCTTGCCCATTCCGAAGTCGATAAAGTGCTGATTGAAGCGGCGATAATTGACTTTGGCGGTCACGGTAATCGGGCCCACGGCATCCGCGGGCACCTTGAACTCATAGCGCACGATCTGCGAGCGGCCCGATTGTATGGTGTTGTTGTACGCAACGACCCTGGTATCCCAGACCTGGTGGAGGTCGTTCAACCCGCCCTTCACGTTGACCAAACGATTGGTAAAGCTATGTGCACGAGGATCAAGAGTTCCCCCCGGCTGCAACGCGCCGGAATGCATCAGCGTGTGGCCTGCCGCGTCTTTGGCCTCGAATTCTACCCAGCTCTCGTAGAAGTCGCGCTGTTCCGGCACATAGCTGTGGGCGATGCCTTTGTTTTGAATCACTACGGATGCGGTGAGAATGTCGCCAGGAGCGATTTCAAAGGGCTGACTTCCAAGGGGTGCAATGATCTCTCCACCGTTGCGTTCAATCCCGAAAAGGTCCACATTCAGGACTCCGTTGCGCAGAAAGGCGATGGTTTTCTCCATCTGCGCGTCGTAGCCGTAAAACTTTGACAGCACGGTATTGGCTCCCAGCCAGCGATGCGATGCCAGTTTGCCATCCTTGGCTCCATAATCCGGCAACTGAATCTCTTCCTGCTTCATGTGGCAGGTCTGGCAGGTGGAGACCTGGTCTTTGACGTAAAAGGGGAGCGGGGACTGTTTTGTGAAAGAGGCTAACTGCCACTCGTCGTAGAGAAAAATAGCGCGCTGCCATTTGTAATCATTCAATATCCTGGGCAAAGCTGCCTTGTGACAGGCGGAGCAGAATTCGCTGGTGTGATAGAAATCCCTCATCACCGCCTTGGAGTGGCGATCGAGGTGGGCCAGGATCTCCTTGTCAGAGACCTCGCCGTAGACCGGCTTGCCATTTTCATCCACCAGCACCGCAGGTTGACCGAGCACATAGCTTCCGGTGCCGCGCGTATCGACCTTCTGGATGGAATGGCACACCGAGCAGGTGATGCCATCCACGTCGAAGCTTCGATCCACAGGAGAGTCCTTGGTCATCGCGCCGGAGACCAGGGCGATAGGATTGTGGCAGCCTTCGCAGTGGCGAGCATACACGGTCCCTTTTTCTCGTATGAGCACGTTGACGTTCTTGACGTACCAGGGAGCGCGGAAGGAATTTGCATGCGCGGACTGGCGCCACTCGGCGTGCGCCTCCTTGTGGCAGTGCCCGCAGTACTTTGCCGTGGGAAAGCTCTTGGGATCGATGAACTCGCCCGTGTCCGTGGTGGCATTGGAGGGCAGAAACGGCTTATCCGCTCCAAAGCGGAGATTGTAGTGTTCGCTGATCGACTGGGAATAAGCAGTTCGTTTCGTGGCCGCTGCATCGTCGTTGGCCGCATAAGCACCTTGAGAGCGCCATGCAATCAAACCGGAGGCGACGGAGACCGCAAGCATGAGTCCGACTGCAATGCGCAACGTTCGACTGGTCATGCACGCGGCTTTCAAAGCGACTGCTATTCCATTGCCCCTCATAGGTAATTGACCTCCGGCGTTAAGTGGGGATAACTCTTCACCAATAAGATGGTGCCGTGCGCATGCGTTCTAAGGCTTCGTACCCTGTCCTTCTATCAGGGTTACAATGCGGTCTATCTGCGGCGCTGGAAAATGCTCTTTCGCGCCGCTGGGCCAATGCACTTCAATCTCATCGATTGCCGTGGCGTCGCCGAGTCCAAAGTGCGGCCGCGGATCGCTTGAGGAGGCATAACTGCCGCCGGAGATGGCGTCGTCGCGCTGGCGCATTTTGTTGGCAGTAAGGTAAGGGGTCGCGCCGACAGCGTCCCGCGGGCTCTTCGGTCCACCGATCAGCTTGAACTCGATCCAATGGTGTTTGTCGGGCGAGACGTTGCGCAGCAGCGCCGGTACGCCGTCCATGACGTTGATAACCACATCGAGCTTGCCGTCGTTGAAGAGATCGCCTACGGCCAGGCCGCGGCCTACATAGGTCTGGGCGAGCGTTGTTCCCTCTACCGCCGGCATTAGCTCGAACTGCTTGCCGCCGATGTTGTGAAGCAGCAGCGGACGCTCAGAGTAAGTGGTTCCCCAAGGTTCCTTATCCACGATGGGGTAGACGTGCCCGTTGGCTACAATCAGGTCCTTCCAACCGTCGTTGTCGTAGTCGAGGAAGGCGGCGCCCCAACCTAGAAAAGGAACTGTAGGTTCGGCAATTCCCAGCTGATAACTGATATCCGTGAAGTTAGCATCTCCATCGTTGCGGTAGAGCGGGTTATAATCGTCGCTGAAGGTGGTGTTATACAGATCGACCAGGCCGTTGTTCCGGTAGTCGCCGACGGCGATGCCCATGGTGGCGGTCTCGCGGCCGTTTTCGTTGAGCGCATATCCGGAGGCATAGCTGATATCTTCAAAGGTGCCGTCGCCTTTGTTGAGATAGAGGTAATTCGGGGTCGAGTCATTACCTACCATCAGGTCCGGCTTGCCGTCTCCGTTGAGACGCACAAAGACCGAGGCCAGCCCATAGTAGCCATTCTTGTCGGCCACGCCCGCCTTTTCGCTTACATCCGTAAATGTGCCATCGCCGTTGTTGTGGAACAGATGGTCCGGCTCGCCTTTCAGGCCTCGCGGACCGCACATCACGTTTTCGCCGCGAAACTGGCAGAAACTGTAAGCTATGCCCTTCTCGCCCGAGGCGGGCGGATTCTTGAGGTCATAGTGAACGTAGCCGGGAACAAAGAGGTCCAGCCTTCCATCGCCGTCATAGTCTCCCCAGGTGGCGCCGGTTGACCAGTTACCCAAAGCCACGCCGGCCTTCTCGGCCACATCGGTAAAAGTTCCATCGTGATTGTTGTGGTAGAGCCTGTTCTTGCCGAAGTTAGTCACGTAGATATCCGGCCAGCCGTCGTTGTCATAGTCTGCGATGGCGACGCCGACGCCCCATCGATCGTTGGTCACGCCAGCCTTTTCAGCCACATTGGTGAAGGTGCCGTCATGATTGTTGTGGAAGAGCGCGGCCTTGGGGGGAGTCGCCTTGCCTGCCTCGGCGTCATAGGTGGAACCGTTCACCAGATAGATATCCAGCCAGCCGTCATTGTTCGTGTCGATCAAGCCCACGCCTGAGCCATTGGCCTCGATAATGAATTTCTTCTCCGGCGTACCCATGACATGCTTCCATTTAGTCAAACCGGCCTGGCGGGCGATGTCCTCGAAGAGGACGGGGCCGTCTTTGACGAAACCGCCCGCGGTGATCGGCCGGTGTTCCTTGTCGAGCACTGCCGCGTGCGCGCCTCCGGTGTTGACTCCTCCAACGGCGGGAGGCTGTCCGCCTTCCCGGGGTTTGTCCGACTGTGTATCGGCAGAATGAGAGTCCGGCGTAGTGGACTGTGCAACCGAGCGGTGCGAGCCCGTAACCAGGGCGACGCATATCACCACTGCAGCAAGTCTAAAAATCGATCTTCTTCTGACGAAGAGTCGGAATCCCCCATCCCATGAGACAAACGTTCTGTAATTCGGGGACGGCGAAGTCGAGAAATGCCGTGGAATAAACGTGATCATGGGGTCTCCACACCAAAAACAACATCACCATAAATCATTCAGCGTACTCCGGACTCATCCAAAAGATGGAGTGCTGCGGAGATAGCTCACTCAGACGCGCTGTCCTGTGTGCGCCAGCATGATACTTAGAAGATCCACCTTGCCGTGAGCACCAATCCGTGGTTGTAAGTGTGGAATTGGCTGGTGGCGATTTGCAAGCCGCCGCCGAAGGCAAGACCTGGGCGCGATTTGGGGTCGGAGGGATGCATAGCGCACTTGCCAATGATCATCCCGGGGGTAATGAACTCCTGGGTCTTGCCGTCGTTGGAGCCGCCCTTGTAGAAGGTGGCGTTACTCTCGATCTCCGGCCAGAAGAGTTGACCGACGCGGTACTGGGCCGCGGTATTCCAGATTACGGGGCGGCCGGAGGCAGTGATGGCGGGATAGCCGGTAGGCAGCGTGGCCCCGATCGTCGATTGCACATCGAAGTTTCCGAAGCCCTTGCCCGCGCCCAGGTTGGGCTGAACACTGGCGTTGGTCGAGCCGTTCCTGGCGGAGCCGGTGGGGACGGTGGTCAGTGCCCATGCGCTCAGTGTGTAGCTGCCGTGCTGCGCGTTGCCGCTGGCGATGCGGTACTTGGCGAGGAACGAAAAGTCGCCCCAACCGTCGACGGCCGTGGAGTTGTGTTTGATGTAGGGCGGAAGGTCGACAACGAGTTCGGTGTTGGCCCAGGGAACCAGATTGAGGCCCTTGCTGTTATCGATGTTCCAGGTTTCGGTGCCGGCCGGCGCAATTTGCCTGACAACGTCGGTGCGCGCCACCTGGATGAGCCCGGTGTAGGTGGTGACCAGCGGGACCGCCCAGCCGGGTTGCTTGGCCTGCGTGGCAGAGGTTCGGGCCATCCAGCGGCTGAAGAAGCCGCCTGGAGCGGTGTTTGCTGCGCCGCTTTGCGCATACACACTGGCCACGGCCAGCAGGAAGAACAGGAAAAGGGGAAGCCTCTTCATATGGGTTCATAGAGCATGAAGGGTGGAAGAAAGACCGGCAACCACCCTTGGGGTTAGATTTTTCTCCATCCAATGGTGGACAAGAAACGAGAAATCCAACTCGCCAGATCAAGAATCTGCGCAGAAGTTGCCGAATAAAAATGGGAATTGCAGCAAGGCGCAGTCGGGAGGCAGCGCCGATTGCGATACACTTCAAGCCTTGGAGGAATCTCGTTGTTGCCTGTTCGAGGTTGGTTTTTGGGCGCCCTGATCGCCACTCTTCTCCTGCCCGGCGCCGGTTGGACGCAAGAGACGCGCCAGCAACCGGAGTCGCCCGCGCCCCCCAAAGTGCCGCAGGGCATGGGCGGCATCGCTGGAGGCTTGGGAGCTGCCCCGGCCTACCTGAACGCCAACGGGATGCGCCAGCGCCAGGATGTGCTTTCCAGCGGCAGCTATATTTCATCGAACGACCGGAGGCCGCACTTCGGGCTGGGCGATGCGACCGATGCCGGGACCGCCGAGATTCACTGGCCCTCCGGCGCCAAAGAGACGGTATAGCTGCCTGCCGTGGACCGCATCTACACCATCACCGAGGGCCAGGGGATCACCGGCGCTCTGTGTGGTGGCGCGCCCTGTGCGGTCGCGCCTTCGGCTCCGGCGGTCAAGGCGAGCAAACCCAATTGATTCGGCCCCTCGCGATAGTCTGCTTAGGTAGTGGATCAGTTTGAAGGGTACGGGCTTTAGCCCGTACATAAAGACCATAAGATCAACCGGTCTTTAGCCCCTGAGGGATGCGCCTTTTTCAAACTGACCCACAGCCTCTGCTTATCTTTCCGTGCATTTCCTCATCTGTCCAATTACTGTGGAGGTGCGCGGTTTTTTTGCAGGCTGAAGTCTGTTTGAGGGAACCTGGTCCCGTGGCCCAAAATCAAGCCAATTCGATGGTTGCGGCGGCAATGGCCGACCGGCGCTGGCCATTTTCTGCGGGGGCTCTTCGTTCGGCTGCGCTGCTCGGCTTCATGGCAACAACATTTGGACTGTGCTGCGGACTGTCCGTCCTGGCGCTCGAACCTTCCACTCCACTGGCCGACTACGGCCGCCAGGCGTGGGTGATGGAGAATGGCCTGCCGTAAAACACGGTGCAGGCTCTGGTCCAGACCCGGCAGGGTTTCTTGTGGCTTGGGACTGAGGTGGGGCTGGTGCGTTTTGACGGCAGCGGATTTGCGGTCTTCGACCGGAATTCCACTCCTGCGCTGCCGGGAAGCCATATCCGCTGTTTGCTGGAGACGCGTGACGGGGCGCTTTGGATTGGGACCCGTGAGGGGCTGGCGCGTTGGAAGGATGGGACGGTGACGGCCTTCACTACCCGCAATGGTCTGCCGGGAAACGGAATCCGCGCGCTGGTGGAAAGCGCGAACGGCCTGCTTTGGGCCTGGACGGATCAGGGGCTTGCATGGCTGGACGACGAAGATCGGTTTGTTGAGGCCACAGCCAAGACTGGGCTCACAGCCGGCGCAATCACCGCCGTGACAACGGATGGACAAGGCGTATTGTGGGTCGCCACTCCAGATAGCGCGTCCCGCTACGGGGAAGGCCACTGGTCGCAGCCTGAGCTTCAACTTTGGCTGCATCCCTACTTTCCCAAGGACGGGGTCGAGTTTCTGCAAACCGTGAAGGGGGGAGTTGCGGTCGCCAGCAAGAGCACGGTTGTGGTATTGGCTGGGGACAGTGTGGTGGCGAGACTGATAGCAGGCAAGGAGTTGCCGGGGAGCCGCGTCCAGGCGCTTTTTACGGACCACGAGGGCAGCTTGTGGATTGGGACGAATGGCGGGCTGGCGCGGTGGGCTGCGGGAAAGCTGGAGCGGTTGCCGGTCACCGATCCGTTGGCCAGGGCGTCGGTGCTGGCGCTGATGGAAGATCGCGAGGGCAACCTGTGGGTTGGGACCGAGACGGACGGTTTGCACATCCTGCGCGATCAGCGCTTCCGCACTATCGGCGCGCGGGAGGGGCTTTCCTCCGACGGCGCATCTACGGTGGTTGAGGACGGCGCGGGGACGCAGTGGGTGGGAACCAGCGGAGGCGGTCTGAATGCTGTTCGCCGCAGCGGAGACGGGGTAAGTACGGTTCGACCTTACTCTGTCCGTGACGGCCTGTTGAGCGACGTGATTTTGTCCCTGGCCGCTGCGCCGAACGGCGACCTGTGGGTGGGGACGCCAGATGGATTGAACCGGATTCGGGCGGGCTCGATCGAGTCATTCACTTCCGGCGACGGCTTGCCCGACGACTTTATCCGCTCCCTGCTGGCGGACGCCGATGGGTCGCTGTGGATCGGGACGCGGCGCGGGCTTGCACACTGGGCTGATCGGAAAGGCCGGCCGGCCGGAATGCACATGGATACTTATACCCAGGCGAACGGCCTGGGCAGCGATCTGGTGGGCGCGATGGCGCGGGACTCCAACGGGGACCTGTGGGTAGCCACCTTCGCGGGGCTGTCGCGACTGCACGCCGGCGGCACGATTACCAACTACACGACCGCGAATCGGCTCTCAAGCAATGTGGTGACGGCGCTCTTGTCTCGAAACCGCACTACCCACAAGCGGCGACCTGTAGGCAACAGGTCCACATGCAGCCAACCATTGAAATCAATTTCAAATGAGCGCCGCTGTGATGGTACGGGCAGCTCACTCACCATGTTCAATCGTTCTTTCGCGTGTCTGTCCATTCTCCCCATTCCTTTCCATGTTGAAGCTAACGACACGGCAACTATAGCAACGTGTTGAATTGCAGACAACAGCCGCAAGGGGTATACAAAATTACGACAATTTCTCAACCGCAACGACAGAACTACGATAGCTGTTGCAGTCGGAAACCTGCGAACCTCTGCTGTTGCGACAGATGCGCTACCTAAAAAGTTGTGGAAATCGTTTAATACTGATGCAAGAGCGGACAGTTGACCCCGCTTTATTGAAACGGAATACAATCAAGATGATGCTACGGTCAGATGAAAAGACGGCATGGACAGGGTTCATAGCCGCCGCGCCACTATTCGCGGATGAAGCAATAGCGAGTTGGGCCGATGGTCCAGACCCGCCCGATGTTTTGTGTTCCGGTGTGTCTAGCAAGGCGATTGGCGTTGAACTCACAAAATGGGTAGAGCACAGTCAAGTAACTACTGGAGCAGGCAGAGCACTACTGGAGAAGAGCTACCTAAAGGTCATTGCCAGTGAAAAGGAACCAAAACCAGATCACATACGACAAGTGCTTTTGTACGACAAGTCGTTGCGAATAGAACAGGCTGACAGAGTAGAGTTTCGGAATCAGTTGTACACGTTCATTGCTGCTGAAAACGCCAAACCATTGCCGGAATTCCATCCCCATTTGCAGATCACAGCAGACTACTGGAAAAAGGTGCGTAGCTGGTATACACCGCAGGGCGCACCTGTAGATGATTTCAGTGCTTATCCATTGCTCGAAAAGTACCTAGAAAAAGTTTGGATATATCCACGCTCAAGTAACGACCCTTCACTTGTAGATGTTGAGTGGATAGAGTTTGAGTTGCCCGGTGGTGCATATACAGCGCAGTGGATGATGCAAGCTGTTGTTGATCGCGTTTATCAAAAGATCAACAAATATCAGAACGCAGATATTCGTTCCCAATACGCGCTGCATGAATTTGATTTGTTGTGTTTCTACTGTGATGAAGCGATGTTACACAACACACCAATTCACAGTGTTGGATATGGGTTCCCACAATTGGCTGAACAAGTCAGACAGAACTTGAATGCTGCTCCAAACGTCTTTGACAGAATCTTTCTGTTCCATCCCTATGAAGCCCCGAAGGCTATTCGGGTCTATTGAAGTCTCCCGTTGCCTATTGGCTATCGTCTCCGGCCTGAATCACGGCTTGGTGTTCTTCGGGGCCGGGGAGCTTTCTTTGCTCCCTTGGGCCGGAAAGGATTGGCGCGGCGCTTGTGCTCTGGCACGGAATAGTGCTCTTTACCATCAACAACAGTTGTCTTCATTATCAAGGCACTGTTGCCGCACTTGAAACACTGGACTGTGCCGGACGGCTCATCCGGCCCGTACACTACCTGTCCGCTTCCTTCGCAGCGAATCATATTCGGTTGCGTCATGGCGTTACCTCCCATTGCCGGGAGTGAATCACAGGTGTTGCGGTATGTCCAGCGAATCCGCCCCGGCGAGTGAAAGTTGAGAGTGAAACCGCACAGTGCGGCCCGGAGTGCTCCAGTTTCACTTTACTTTCACTTGAACTTGCCATCTTTTCTCTAAGTTATTGATTCTATTGGCGTCCCCGACGGGATTTGAACCCGTGTTATCGCCGTGAAAGGGCGGTGTCCTAGGCCGGGCTAGACGACGGGGACGCTTCTTGTGGGCCATGAGCGGCCGGAAGTAGCCGAGTGCGCCCTCAAGAAGGCTACCAACTCGGGAGGGCAGTGTCAAAAGAGCGTTGCGGCGGAGTGCCCGATGCTGAGTTTTTTTCTGTCGAGAAGCCGGATCCCAGCGTCAAATAGTAGATTTGATGAGACGAACTTCTTCCCGGTTGGCTGCGTACACTCAGGTTGGGGGTTCATCCGCAAGAATGTGAAGATGCGATCAATGGAGCAGTCCCGCAATCCCGTCCGGCGCAAACCGGAGATCCGGGTCCAGTGCTGTGGGTTGAACGAATCTGAATAGAGGAAAGATCGAGTGAGAAAGAACGCGTTGAAGCGCATCCATGGGATAGGTTGTCTTGTTCTGATGGGGCTTGCGGCCACCGGCTGCCAGAAGAAGCAGGCGGCGGCAACGGCGGATGCCGGGATGCAGGCCATGCCGGTACAGACAGTCACCGTGTCGCTCTCCCCGGTGGCGCAGAGCAGCGAGTATGTGGCCACCATCAAGTCGCGCCGCTCGGCCACCGTGGAGCCTCAGGTGCAGGGAGCGCTGACCCATATTCGCGTCAAGTCGGGCGATCACGTGAAGACGGGCCAGGTGATGATGGAGATCGATCCGCGGCTCCAGGTTGCCGCGGTTGAGGCGGCGCGCGCCACCGAGCGGCAGAAAAAAGCGCTCTACGACTACAACGTGTCGGAGATCGAACGGCAGCGCAAGCTCTTTGAGGCGGGCATCACCAGCCGCGACGCCTACGAGCAGGCGCAACAGACCTTTGCCAACACCAAGGCGGACTACGAATCGGCGGTGGGCCTGCGCAAGACGCAGGAGGAGCAACTGGCCTACTACACTATCCGCGCGCCATTCGACGGAGTGGTAGGCGACGTTCCAGTGCATGAGGGTGACTTTGTCGCGCCTTCCAGCTCTCCCCCCAGTGTGCTGACCACGGTGGATGAGAACAAGAATCTTGAAGCCTATATCTACGTTCCCACGGAGCGCTCTGCCCAGGTGAAGCAGGGCCTCGATGTGGAACTGATGGACAATGCCGGCAAGTTGCTGGAAAAGACGAAGATCGATTTCCTTTCGTCCGAGGTGGATAGCATGCTGCAGGGAATTCTGGTGAAGGCCCCGGTGCATTCCTCGCCGGATCTTCTGCGCACCGCGCAAATGGTGAAGGCGCGGGTCATCTGGAGCACGACGCAGATGGCTGTGATTCCGGTGCAGGCCATCGCGCGCCAGGGCGGGCAGACCTTCGTCTTCGTCGCGCGGCAGCAGAATGGGCACTTTGTGGCGCACCAGACGCCGGTCACGCTGGGCGATACGGTCGGCAACTCCTATTCCATCTCTTCGGGACTGAATGTGGGCGATAAAGTGATCGTTTCCAGCACTCAATTTCTGGTCAACGGCATGCCGGTAATGCCGCTGCCGGGCGCCTAAAGTACAAGCGAAAAAGGAAGGCAATCCGTGTTTGTCGATTTCTTCATACGCCGGCCTGTTTTTGCCACGGTGTGCGCGCTGCTGATTATTCTCGCCGGGGCCGTGTGCATCCCCAATCTTCCTGTCGCCATGTATCCCGATCTGGCCCCTCCGGTGATTGACGTGACCTGCAACTACGTCGGAGCCAATGCCGATACCGTCGAGAAGGCCGTCACCATCCCCCTTGAAGAGTCGATCAACGGCGTCGAGGGGATGCGCTACATCAGTTCCTCCAGCACCAACAGCGGATCCAGCCAAATCACTGTTACCTTCAAGACCGGCTACGACCTCGACATCGCCGCCGTGGATGTACAGAATCGCGTGGCCAGCGTGCAAGGCCGTCTGCCCGCGGCGGTCAATGCCACCGGCATCACGATCACCAAAACCAGTTACAACTGGGTCTTCGGGGCAGGTTTCTTCACCCGCGACGGACGCTACTCGCCCGAGTTCATCTCCAACTACCTCGACGTTTACGTGAAAGATGCGATCAAGCGGGTGCCCGGCGTGGGCGACGTGATGATCTTCGGCGAGCGCAAGTATGCCATGCGCGTCTGGCTTGACCCGGTGCGCTTGGCCGCCCGCAATCTCACGGCCACCGACGTGGTCAACGCGCTGGTCGAGCAGAACGTCGAGATTCCCGCCGGCCAGCTTGGCCAGCCTCCCGCGGACGCGAAGCAGGCCTTCCAGGTGCCGGTGCGCGTCGTCGGCAGGCTCACCAGTCCCGCCGAGTTCGACAACATCATCGTCAAAAATTCCGCCAACGGCCTGGTGCTGCTCAAGGATGTGGGCCACTCGGAGGTAGGCGCGGAAGATTACAGCTCAGTGTTGAAATACTCCGGGCGCGAGGCCATGGGCATCGGCGTCATGCAGCTCTCCAACGCCAACGCCCTGGAAGTAGACCGCCAGGCAAAGGCCGTCCTGGAGGGGTTGTCGAAGAGCTTTCCGCCGGGGCTGGAATACGCTATTGCCTTCGATTCGACCACCGTCGTCGGCGACTCCATCCGCGAAGTGCTGGTCACGCTGGGCGTGGCCGTCTTTATCGTCATCACCGTCATCTTTCTCTTTCTGCTGGACTGGCGCGCCACCATCATTCCCGCCGTCACCATTCCAGTTTCGCTGATCGGCACCTTCGCTTTCATCAAGCTCTTCGGCTTCTCCATCAACTCGCTCACGCTCTTCGGCATTACCCTGGCCACGGGACTGGTGGTCGACGACGCCATTGTTGTCATCGAAAACGTGCAGCGGCACATCGCGATGGAGCACTCTGACCCGCATGAAGCCACGTCGCGCGCCATGGGCGAGGTGACCAGCGCCGTCATCGCCACTTCGCTGGTTTTGATTGCCGTCTTCGTGCCGGTTTCATTCTTTCCCGGCACCACCGGCATCCTCTATCGCCAGTTCTCGCTGACCATCGCCTTTGCCATCGCCATCTCGGCCTTCAATGCGCTCACGCTTTCGCCGGCTCTGTCGGCTATCTTCCTGCGCGGCGAAGAAGACCGTCCTCACCAGCTCGACTTCCTGCACATCGCGCCGATCTCGCGCCTCTTTGCCAGATTCATTCACTCCGCCGATGCGCAGATCAGTTGGCTGGCTGGCGCCTACGCAAAATCAATTCACGTTGCGCTGCGGTTGCGCTACGCATTGCTCGTGCTCTTCTTCGCCGGCCTGGGCGCAACCGTTGGGATCTACCAGCACGTGCCCACCGGCTTCATTCCCCAGGAAGACCAGAGTTTTCTGATGGTGATTGTGCAGGCCCCTCCGGGCTCGTCGCTGGCCTACACCAGTGCGCTGGCGGATCGCGCGACCCTGATCCTCAAGTCGAATCCTGATATTGCTGGTTCGTTCTCGATTATCGGCTTCAGCTTTGCAGGCAACGCCTCCAATGCGGGCATGATGTTTGTCTCCACCAGGCCCAGCGATCAGCGGCGCGGCAAAGGCCACTCCACCGCGGATATCGTCGCCGATCTTTCGCCGAAATTGCAAAGCCTGATGTTCGCTCCCGATGGCGGCCTGGTGGCCATCTTCCAGCCCCCGGCGGTGGCGGGCGTGGGCAGCTACGGCGGCTTTCAGTTCATGCTCCAGGACCAGGGAAGCAACACGCTCAGCGACATGGACCGGGTCGCCCATCAGATTGTGGGCGCGAGCCGCCAGCGCAAGGACCTTACCGGCCTGATCACCACCTACTCGGCCAACGACCCCCAAGTGCTGGTCACAATCGACCGCGAAAAGGCCAAGGCGATGAACATTTCGCTCTCCCAGATCACCAACACGCTCGGCGTCTTCATGGGCTCGGAATACATCAACGACTTTGACTTCAACAACCGCACCTATCGCGTGTTCGTGCAGGCCGACCAGCCCTTCCGCATGACGGCCAGGGACCTGCACAACTTTTATGTGCGCTCGGATAGCGGCCAGATGGTCCCGCTGGACAACCTGACCACCGTGGTGGAAAGCTCCGGCCCGCCGGTCATTACCCACTACAACCTCTTCCGCGCCGTCGAGATTGACGGCTCACCCGCGCCCGGCTACAGCTCCGGGCAGGGGCTCGCGGCGATGGAGGATCTGGCCAAGAAGGTGATGATGCCGGGCATGGCTTACCAGTGGACGGGATTGACCCTGGACGAGATCGAGTCCAGCGGCAAGGCGCTGATCATCTTCGGCCTGGGAATTCTGGTCGTCTATCTCACCCTCTCGGCCCAATACGAGAGCTTCGCGCTGCCCTTCATCATTCTTCTGGCCGTGCCCATGGCGGTGCTCGGCGCGCTGGGCCTGGTGGCCCTTCGCGGGCTTTCGAACGATGTCTACTGCCAGATTGGCCTGGTCATGCTCATCGGCCTCTCGGCGAAGAACTCAATTCTGATCGTCGAATTCGCCGAGCAGTTGCGGCGCAAGGGCCGCTCCATCGCCGATGCCGCCGCCGAGGCCGGCGCGTTGCGACTGCGCCCGATCCTGATGACCTCGTTCGCCTTCATCCTCGGCGTTCTTCCGCTGGTCTTCGCCACCGGCGCGGGCGCCCTGGGACGCCGCTCCGTGGGCACCACCATCGTGGGCGGCATGTTGCTCTCCACGGTGCTCAATCTTTTTTTCATTCCCGTGCTCTACGTGATCTTGAGCAGGCTGCTCAAGCGCGGTGACAATACTGCGTCCCAACCGTCAGAGGCATGACGATCAGGTCACTGCTGGGTGCCCCATCCTTACCACGTCTTTGTTTTTGTGGCAAGGGTGGGATACCGTGAACCTCGACCGGCCGATTCACGCCCCAGCCAGCCGAGGCAAGAGATTCTAAATCATTGCGCCTTCTGGTGCGCGATGACGTAATCCTTGATGCGATCGTAAACCTCGCCGGTTACCACGCCGCGCTCCAGAAGGTCATCCTTGGTGCGGTAGGGCCGGAAGCGAACAATGCGCCCGGCCCAACTGGGCGTCATGCCGGGAACCTTCAGCAGCTCATCCACGCTGGCGTGATTGATGTCGATGCGCAACTCCGCCGGAGGAGCCGTAGCCGAGGTTTTGGGCACGCCGCGAGTGTCCCGATCCTGGTACTGCGCTATCCCGGTCAGGGACGCGCAGAGGATTGCTAGTGCTATTGCCGTAAATCGCGTTCCTGCTCGCACGGCTCCATTGTCTGCCTGTTCCGGTACCGGCGGCAAGCAGGGTCAAACTGGCTCAAAGCCGCCCAGAACCACCCCTGCCTGCTAAAAACTGCTCCCAAAATCGCGCTCAGATTCGCTCTGCTTCAGGTCCAGGTCGATGTGTCCCTTGTCACATGAACTCCTGCAAATTGAGCGCTACAATGGTCCGTCTAGAAAGCCGTGCGCCAGGTTGGCGGTCTCGGCTGGCCATGGAAAGAAGGTGTCTTTATGTCCAATACGCGTCGGGAATTCTTGCAGTCCAGCGCGGCCCTCGCGGTCGGCATGATGGGCGGTGCGGCAACTAAGCTGGCAGCGGAGCCGGCCGCGAGGTCCCAGGCCCAGAACCTGCCCGCCGGAACGCCGAGCGCCGGGCCGTCGGAGGTCCAGATTCCGAAGATGAAGTTCGGCAGCGCGGAGATCGGCCGTATGGTTCTCGGCGTCAACCCGCTCTATGGATGGGCCCATTACAACAACAATTTCAGTAACGCGATGAGAGATTGGTACACGCAGGATAAAGTCTGCGAGGTGATGCACCGGGCGAACGCCTTCGGGATTGATGCGCTCAACTACGTCAACGCGAAGCGCGCCCCGGCTGACCTGGCGCGGTTTCAGGCCGAGGGCGGCAAGATGCACCTGATCGTTCAGGTTACGGCCCCCGACGATGCCGCCACGCTGGTAAAGGATCTCAAGCCGCTGGCCATGCACAGGCAGGGCGAGGTCGTCGACATTGCCTTCCGGAATCGCACCATGGATACCGTCCGCGAGTGGTGCAAACGGGTCCGCGATATGGGCGTGCTGGTCGGCGTGGGAACGCACAAGCCGGAGGTGATCGAACTGGTGGAGGAGCAGGGCTGGGACGTCGATTTCTACGCCGGCTGCGTCTACAACCGCACCAGAACCGAGGAGGAGTGGAAGCAGATCCTCAACGGCCAGTTGCTTGAAATGCCCCGCGAAATCTATCTGCAGAGCGATCCGGCGCGCATGTACAAGGTCATGCGGCAAACCGCAAAAACCTGCTTCGCGTTCAAGATTCTGGCCGCCGGACGCATCGCCGACGACAGCGTGGCGCAGGCTTTCCGCACCGCATTTTCAAGCATCAAGCCGAACGATGGCGTTTTTGTGGGCATGTATCCCAGGAATAAGGACGAAGTCAAAGAGAACGCCGAGATCGTGCATAACATTTTGACCGGCGCTTGAGGGAGAAAAATCATCGGCCGGGTGCGGAAAGAAGGAACCTTTATGTCCAATACGCGTCGGGAGTTTTTACAGTCCAGCGCGGCCCTCGCGGTGGGCATGATGGGCGGTGCGGCAACTGCGCTGGCAGCGGAGCCGGTCGTTGGTTCCCAGGCCCAAAACCCGTCCGCGGGAGCCCAGGGAATGCAGAGCGCCGGTGCGCCTGCGGAGATCCAGATTCCAAAAATCAAGTTCGGCAGCGTCGAGATCAGCCGCATGGTTCTCGGCCACAACCAGTTCTGCGGATTTGCCCATTTCAACAAAAACTTCAGTAAAGCGATGACAACGTGGTACACGCAGGATGAAGTCTGCGCCGTCATGCATCGTGCAAACTCCTTCGGCATCAATGCGTACAACTACAGCCAGAACGGCGCGGAGCCCGGCAGTGCGGAGCGCGCCGTGCAGGACTGGGAGCGGTTCGTAGCCGAGGGCGGCAAGATGTACTTGATCGCCGGAGATTCAAATCTCGACCATGCGGGCACACTCTCGCTGGTTCAGACTATCAAGCCGCTGGCGCTGCAAAGACACGGCATGGTTGTCGACGAAGCCTACCACAATGGCAAGATGGATACCGTCGTCAGGGAGTGGTGCAAGCGCGTCCGCGACCTGGGCGTGATGGTCGGCGTGGGCACGCACAATCCCAAGGTGATCGAACTGGTGGAAGAAAGGGGCTGGGACGTCGATTTTTACTCCGGCTGCGTCTACCAGATCACTCGAACCGAAGCGGAATGGAGGCAGGTTCTCAACGGCGAGCTGATGGAAATGCCCGGCGAAATCTACGTGCAAAGCGATCCGGCGCGCATGTACAAGGCCATCCGGCAAACCGCAAAGCCCTGCTTCGCATTCAAGATTCTGGCCGCCGGACGCGTCGCCGACGACGCCATAGAGCAGGCTTTCCGCACCGCATTTTCAAGCATCAAGCCCATTGATGCCATCTACGTAGGCATGTACCCCAGGCATAAGGACGAAATCAAAGAGAACGTTGAGATCGCGCATAAAATCTTGACCGGCGCATGAGCCGGAGTCCGCAGGTAGAACATTCCGCCCCCGGCAAGGAAAACATTTGACACCGCGGGGTGTTTGCCCTTACTTTCAATACAGATGCAGAGCTACCGCCATCACGGTCACCACCACCATCATCATGGGACATCCATGCCGGCGGACTGCCATGGCCTGAAGTAATCGGCCAGAGAGATCGAAAGAACCCTGAAGCCCGCCGGCGACTGATGCCAGCGGGCTTTTTCGCGCCACAAATCTCAACCAGGACCAGGAAAAAATGACCACAACAATCGACTTCGACAAGATGGAAGGCCTCGCGCCCGGCATTGTGCAGGATGCGCGCACGGGCGAGGTGCTGATGCTGGGCTTTCTCAATCCCCTCAGCTATGCCAAAACGCTGGAAACCGGCTTCGTCACCTTCTGGAGCCGCACCCGCCAGAAGCTGTGGATGAAGGGCGAGACCAGCGGCAACCGCTTGCGCGTCGTCTCCGCCTCCACCGACTGCGACAACGACACGCTGCTGTTTCGCGTCGTGGTCGAGGGCGACGGGCTGGTCTGCCACGAGGGCACCGTCAGTTGCTTCACCAAACCGCTGCCCGTTGGCGCTGCCAATCCGGAAGCCGGCAATAAGAAAGAGGAAACCCGTGGCTAACAAACTAAGACTCGGCATCCCCAAGGGCAGCCTGCAGGATGCAACCATCGCTCTCTTCAAGCGGGCCGGTTGGAATATTTACGCCGACGGCCGCTCCTACTTTCCCTCCATCGACGACAGCGAGATTGAGTGCATGTTGATTCGCGCCCAGGAGATGGCGCGCTACGTCGATCACGGCGTGCTTGATGCGGGACTCACCGGCATCGACTGGGTAGTCGAGAGCGGACTCGACGTAACCAGCGTCACCACGCTCACCTATGCCAAGCAGAGCCGCCGCAAGGTGCGCTGGGTGCTGGCCGTTCCCGAGGGCAGCGGATTTGAGAAGGCCGAAGACCTCGAAGGCAAGATCGTCGCCACCGAACTCGTCGAAGTTAGCAAGCGCTACTTCGCCGCCAAGGGTGTGAACGTGAAGGTCGAGTTCAGTTGGGGCGCCACTGAAGTGAAGCCGCCCACGCTGGCCGACGCCATCGTCGAGGTCACGGAGACAGGCAGCTCGCTCAAGGCCAACCATCTCAAAATCATCGACACAGTGATGGAGAGCGAGACTCATCTCATCGCCGGCAAGGCCACTCTGGCCGATGCGTGGAAGCGCGAAAAGATCGATCAGATCGCCCTCATGCTGCGCGGCGCCATTGATGCCCAATCGCAGGTGGGCCTCATGCTCAACGTCAAGCGCGCTGACCTCGAAGCAGTGCTCGCGGTACTGCCGGCGTTGAACTCGCCCACCATCTCCCAGTTGAGCAACTCCGAGTGGGTCGCGGTAAACACGATTGTCGATGAGCGCGTGGCCCGCGACGTGATTCCGCGCCTGAAAGCTGCCAGGGCAACCGGCATCGTGGAATACCCGCTGAACAAGGTTGTACTTTAACAACATGAGTTGCGGCGGCGAGTTATGACATTTTTGAATTTTGCGCTGACGACTCCAACAATGCTGGGTGCCCCACCCTCGCGACGTCTTTGTTTTTGTCGCTAGGGTGGGATACCACGAACCTCAACCAACGGCCCAGAGGAAATGAATGAAGATCATTCGCACTACCGGGCGAGACGCAAAACAAACGGCAGAGATCCTCGCCGCCCTCGAACAGCGCGGCGGTGCGGCACTCGATTGTGTGCTGCCCGCCGTCAAGCGCATCGTGGCCGATGTGCGCAAAAAAGGCGACCGCGCCCTTCTGCGCTATGCGGCCCAATTCGACGGCCTGCAAGGCCCAGCCACTCTTCGCGTCACGCAGCAAGAGATGGCCGCGGCATTCGAGGCCATCGACCCCGCGCTGCGCCAGGCTTTGTCCACGGCCGCTAAGCAGATTCGCGGCTTTGCTAAGCGCCAACTGCCGGCCTCGTGGAGTGCATCTCCTGTTACCGGTCTCACCACCGGCCAGCTTGTGCGCCCGCTCGGATCGGTGGGTTGCTATGTGCCCAGCGGCCGCCACCCGCTGCCCTCCACGTTGCTCATGACGGCCATTCCCGCGCAGGTTGCGGGCGTGGAGCGCATCGTGGTGGTCTCGCCCAGGCCCGCGCCGGAGACGCTTGCCGCCGCACATCTACTCGGCATCACGGAGTTTTATCGCCTGGGCGGCGCGCACGCCGTCGCCGCGCTTGCCTACGGAACCGCAAGCATCAAGCGCGTAGACAAAATTGTAGGACCGGGCAATCTCTACGTCACCGCAGCCAAGCGCCTGGTAGCCTTCGATTGCGCCATCGATATGCTCGCAGGACCCACTGAAATTGTGGTGACAAGCGAGTGTGGCGACGCGGCCGATATTGCCAGTGACCTTGTGGCGCAGGCCGAGCACGATCCCGAAGCGTTGGCCATCTTCATCACCACGCGCCCCGATCTGGCCAATGAAGTCATCGCCGAGGCAAAGCTGCGCAGCTGCAACAACCCCATCGCGTGCCAGGCTCTCGATCGCAACGGCCTGGTCGTTGTTGCATCGAGCGTGGACGAAGCGCGCCAGATCACCAATCGCCTTGCCGCCGAGCACCTCACCGTGGACGCGCCCGGCGATCTCGAATGGGTGCGGAACGCGGGCTCGGTCTTTGTGGGCCGCTGGTCCGCGCAGCCCATGGGCGATTACATCTCCGGACCCAATCACACTCTGCCTACGGGCGGCATGGCGCGCGTGCGCGGCGGGTTGAGCGTCAACGACTTTGTCAAGCTCATCACGGTGCAGGAGTACACAGAACAAGGGCTGCGCGCGCTTGGTCCCACGGCTGCATTGCTGGCCGAGGCCGAGGGGCTTGTGGGTCACGCCGAGTCCATTCGCACCCGATTGCAAAGAAGGAGAACCCGTGGCTGAACAGGCGTCAAAAAAACTCGCTTCGACGGGAGGTCGGACGGTAAATCCGGGGCTGGTAGGTCAGGGCTTTAGCCCTGACAATAAGCCTGCTCAATCGGCGGGGGCTTTAGCCCCTGAGGTATGTTTTTCGCAGGCCTACCCAACCCCGCGCGCCCGCGTGCAGGCAATGAAGGAGTATCACCCTCCCCTCGGCAGCCGCGATGCGATGCGGCTCGACTTCAACGAGAACACACTCGCCTGCTCTCCGAAGGTCCGCGAAGTCCTGGCACGCATCTCTGCCGGCGATCTCACCCGTTACCCCGAGCGCCAGCCGGTGGAGGCCATCGTTGCCGCGCATCTCGGCCTGGCTGCGGAGCAGGTAGCTCTTACCAATGGCGTGGATGAGGCCATTCATGTACTCTTCGAATCCTTTCTAGAAGCCGGCGACGAACTGTTGCTGCCCGTGCCCACCTATACGATGTATGAAGTCTACGCATCGGCCACCGACGCACGCGTGGTCCCGGTTCAGGCTGCGGACGATCTTCATTTTCCATATGAGCGTCTTCTCGCCTCCATCACTCAGCGCACAAAAATCATCGCCATCGCCAATCCCAACAGCCCTTCGGGCTCCGTGGCCACGCGCGAACAACTCGTTGAAATTGCACGCCGCGCACCTCAAGCGGTGCTTCTCGTAGACGAAGCGTACTTCCACTTCTACGGCGAATCAGTAATCGATTTGATCGGAACTGTGCCTAATCTAATCTTGGCGAGAACCTTTTCGAAGGCCTATGGCCTTGCCGGCTTGCGCCTCGGCTTGCTAGCCGGTCAGGTCGAGCTTATGCGCTGGGTGCGGCGCGTGCTTTCGCCCTACAGCGTGAACTCACTGGCGCTGGCCTGTCTGCCGCCCGCGCTCGAAGATACGGCCTATCTGGATTGGTACGTGCGCGAAGTACTCGAGGCGCGCAAGGAGTTCGAAGCCGCACTCGATAAAGCCGGAGTTCGCCGCTGGCCCAGCCGCGCGAACTTTATCCTGGTTGAGATCGGTTCTCAGCACGCGGAATTTGTGCGCCTCATGCGCGCCGCCGGCGTGCTGGTGCGTGACCGTTCCAGCGATCCGGGCTGCGACGGACGAGTTCGCATCACCATCGGAACCCGAGAACAGATGCGGCAAGCGGTTGTGGCTCTCAATGAGTCTATCGCAGCTTTGAGATTTGCCTTGAAACCCGAAAAAGGAAAAGCGCAATGACAATAGGCAAAAAAGCGAAATCCGGCATCAAATCCAGCGCGCGTACTTCTATCGTTGAGCGCAATACCGCGGAGACGCGCATCGCCATTCGCCTCACAATCGAAGGCCGCGGTCGATACAAAATCTCGACCGGCATCCGTTTCTTCGATCACATGCTGGAGCTGTTCACCAGGCACGGCGCCTTCGATCTTGAACTCAAGTGCGACGGCGATCTGGACGTTGACCAGCATCACACTGTTGAAGACGTCGGCATCGCTCTGGGCGAAGCCTTTGACCGCGCTCTCGGCGACAAGCGCGGCATTCTGCGTGCCGGATATTTCATCATGCCCATGGACGAAACCCTCGCCATCGCCGCCGTGGACCTGAGCGGGCGCGCCGCTTTTGCTGTCGAGACCAAAGTCCGCACCCGTCTCGTCGGCGACCTGCAAACCGAACTGGTCACTGACTTCTTCGAGGGCTTTGCTCGCGGCGCGCGCGCCAACGTCCACGTCAAAACCATGTACGGCCGCTCCAATCATCACAAGATCGAGGCCATCTTCAAAGCCTTCGCGCGAGCGTTGCGAGTAGCCTGCTCCCGCGACAAGCAACTAGGCGAAATGCTGCCCTCGACAAAAGGACTGTTGTGATGCGAGTAACCGTCATCGACTACAAAGCCGGCAATCTGACCTCGGTCCTCAAAGCGCTTCGTCATCTCGGTGCGGAAGTTGAGGTCACAGACGCCGGCCTTGCCCACATCGAAAGCGCCGAGCGCCTCGTCCTTCCCGGCGTAGGTCACTTCGCGGCCACTGAGCGCCTTGATGCAACGGGCCTCACCCCCGCTATTCGCGCCGCCATCGCCCGCGGCATCCCCTTCTTAGGCATCTGCGTCGGCATGCAGTGGCTTTACTCCGGTTCCAGCGAGGCCCCCAACCAGCCCGGCCTCGCGCACTTCCCAGAGTCCTGCGCGCGCTTTTCCGAAGGCCAAGAAAAAATCCCGCATGTCGGCTGGAATTCGCTCGAAGTGCGCAAGGGCTCTCGCTTGCTGGCCGGCGTTGAGCCGGGCGAGTTTGTCTACTTCACACATTCCTACAAAGCTCCAGTAACTGCCGATACAGCAGCCATTACGCACTACATCGAGCCCTTTGCGTCAGCCGTAGAACGCGACAATGTGATGGGCGTGCAGTTTCATCCTGAGAAGTCCGGCGCAACCGGGCTGAAGATTCTCAGCAATTTTCTCTCCTGGGAAAGGAACTGAATGATTACCAAGCGAATCATCGCGTGCCTCGATGTGCATGGTGGGCGAGTGGTGAAGGGCGTGCAGTTCGTCGACCTCATCGACGCCGGCGATCCGGCTACGCAGGCGGCGCGTCATGCGCGCGAGGGGGCCGACGAAATCGTGCTGCTCGACATTACCGCGACGCACGAGGAGCGGCAGACGCTGCTCGACACCGTGCGCCGCACCGCTCTTGAGTTATTCGTTCCCTTCTGCGTAGGCGGCGGCATTCGCTCCGCCGACGATGCCGCGCAAGTCTTCGAGGCGGGCGCGGACAAGGTCAGCGTGAACTCCGCCGCGCTCGCCGACCCAACGCTGATTGACGCCATCGGACGCAGCTTCGGAGCGCAGGCCGTCGTTGTAGCCATCGATGCCCGCCGCGACCCCGAAGCCGCCGATCCCGTCCGCGATGCGCAGGTCTTTGTACAGGGCGGGCGCAAGCCGGCCGGCCGCCGTGTCGTGGAGTGGGCGCGCGAGGCCGAGGCCCGTGGCGCAGGCGAGATTCTGCTCACCTCAATGGACTCCGACGGAATGCGCACCGGTTTCGATTGCGAGCTGACTGCGGCGGTTAGCGAGGCGGTCGGCATTCCTGTGATCGCTTCGGGAGGCGCAGGAACGGTGGGTCATTTTGTCGATGTCTTCGGGCGCGGCAAGGCCGATGCGGCGCTCGCCGCCAGCATCTTTCACTTCGGCGTATCGAGCGCGCGTTCGCTCAAAGAAGAGCTGGCCAAAGCCGGCGTCTCCGTGAGGCTGCCATGCTGATTCCATCCATCGATCTGCTGAGCGGCCGAATTGTTCAGCTTGTGCAGGGCGAAAAACTCCGCCTGGCCTTTGATGATTTTGAATACTGGATCGAAAAATTTGCAAAGTTTCCACTTGTTCAATTGATCGACCTCGACGCGGCCATGCGCCAGGGCGATAACTCCGCATTGGTCGCACAGATTGCCAAGCGGCTGCCAGTCCAGGCCGGCGGCGGCATCCACTCCATCGAGCGCGCCCGGCAGGTGCTCGATGCAGGCGCAAAGCGCGTCATCATCGGTTCTGCGCTCTTCTCTGAAAATGGCACTGTCAATACTGAGTTTGCCGCCGAATTGGCCGCCAGCGTCGGCGCGGAGCGCGTGGTGGCCGGCATCGATACCAAGAACGGTCGCATCGCCGTGAAGGGCTGGAAGGCACAAGTCGCCCTCACGCCCGACGAAGCAATTCCGCAACTCGAACCCTACGCCTCTGCGTTTCTCTATACGCATGTGGACGGCGAGGGCCTGATGCAAGGCTTTCCCATTGAGGCAGCCGCCCGCTTGCGCAAGCTCACGCGGCGGCAGCTCATCGTGGCTGGCGGCATTCGCTCGCAGCAGGAGGTGGATGCGCTGGATGCGTTGGGCGCCGATGCGGTGGTTGGCATGGCTGTTTATACGGAACTGCTCGCGGTTTGAGGCGTGTCGCAAACTCTTCGCGTAATCCCTATTGTTGCATCTCCCCGATAGCGCGGCTGGTCTCAATGCGCGAGGCCCTCAGCAGCCTCGCTATCTGCTTGAGATGGAGTTGTACGGCATAGGCGCGCAGAATCTCAGACTGAGAGAACCGGATTCCCTTGGGCCGCGCCGCGGTCATCTGGGCTTCGAGCTGGGCGATGTCCTCTTCGAGATTCAGCCCTGGCGGCGGAACGTGGAAGCGCCATCCGTGAATGCAACTGGCCACGTGGCGGAAACCGATGCGAATGTCCACGGCCAATTGTCCAAGAGACGGTTCCAGTTGCTGTGCAAACCGATCGTGATGGCTGTCTTTGACTGAGAATTCCAGCGCCACCAGAGCGTCGAAAAGCGAGCGGCCAAACTGTGAGAGCATGCTCAGGCCCTCGCGCCACCCCGGTCCTCCTGAGGGCTCATTGCGCGCGGCCTCCAGCAGTTGGTTGTTGCTCCGCAGCATAGCCAGCGCATCGTCGCGCAGCGCGGGCAGGTTCTCGGCGGGCGCGCCGCGAAAGCCCTCGAGAATCGCCTCGAAGAAGGCGCCCAGCACCAGAAACTCCTGCGCCAGGTTGTCGCGCAGCCGCAGCCGGGCGCGGTCGGGCAGCACCAGCGTGGTCACGGCGAGAGCCACCACAATGCCCAGGAGAACTTCGCCCACGCGTTCCAGCGCCAGGCTCCAGCGCGAACCCGACTTTTGCACCAGCATGATTATGGTGATGGTGACGCCTGCCAGCCGGGAACTGCTGTGGAGGCCCAGCAAGCCGCAGATGATGATCGCCGCGAGCACGGCCAGGATATAGTTCCACGGAAGCGTGCCAAACAGGGAAAACGAAAAGCCAAGCAGAGCGCCGAGCGCCGTGCCCAGAATGCGATCGCGCGAGGCATTCACCGTGGACCCGAAATTCGATTGCAGGACGATGATGGCGCTGATCGCGCCCCAGTAGCCGTCATGCAGACCGAAGCGCAGCGCCAGCCACCAGCAAAGCGCGGCCGCCAGCGCGGTCTTTGCTGCGTGGATCAGCAGCCGTTGGCGTTCCGAGGAAAGAATCCCCGGCTTCTCCTTCTGCTCCACGCGCAGTTTGATCGCAAGCTGCTGCTGGGACCACGTCTTGTTTGCCTTCAGGCGCATAAATGAAATCCGCAATCCAGAGTTCTCATCAGTATTCAGGATCACCGAATCCGGCCAATCCGGCAGTGACCCATCTCACGTTTTGTTCTGAGCGGCGTTCCTCCCGGCAGGCGGTATTGTTTGACTACGGCAAATTAACTGCACCTATTCCCCCGTTTGAGCGTCTTAAATATATGCACGCTATTCTATTCAATCATGGTTCTTTTCCCATGAACTGAGAAAACAGTGGAGTAAAAGATGCGCATGATCCGGCACTCGCTTCTCTTCCTCTCCATATTGGCTGTTGGGACATTCACTGCCCTTGCCGCTATGCCGCAGGCCGAATCCACATCTGCGGGGTCCACTTCCGCATTGCCGGACGCGCCTTTCCCCACCCAGCAAAGCCAAACAGCGCCCACACAGCCAGCCTCAGCCTCTCAAAGTGAGGAAGGCCAGCAGACCAGGCGAATCCTGGGAATCATTCCCAACTTCCGCTCCGTCAGCGTAGACCAGAAGTTGCCCCCGCTCTCGTCCCGTGAAAAGTTCAAGCTCATGGCGGAAGACAGTTTCGATTATTCAGACTTTATTTACGTGGGCATTCTGGCCGGAGTCGCACAGGCCGAGGGTTCTTATCCTGAGTTTCACACCGGGGCGCCTGCCTACGCCCGCTACTACTGGCACAACTTTGCCGACACTGTCGACGGCAACCTGATGACGGAGTTTCTGTTTCCCGTCGCCACAAAGGAGGATCCGCGTTACTACACGCTCGGTCGTGGCGGGATTTTCAAGCGCTCAGGATATTCCATTTCCCGGCTCTTCTGGAACCGTACCGATCGCGGGAGGATGGCCCCGAATTTTTCTGAGATTGTGGGCAACGGCACGGCTGCGGGCATCTCGAACCTCTACTATCCCAGCCCGGTACGCTCGTGGACCAAGACCGGGCAGCGCTGGGTGGCGCAGGTGGGTCTGGACGGAGTTTCGGACCTCATCAAGGAGTTCTGGCCGGACCTGAACTCAAGGTTCTTCCACAATAAATATTGAGCCTCGGTCGTGCGTGTCGCATGGAAGCAAGATAGGTTTGTCATGATGCGAGTCGGATACCCGGCAGTCCTGGCAGCGGAGTTGTTCAGCGATTTTCCTCAGGGAATCGAGCTCATTCCGCTGGCTGATGGATTGGACCATGACGTCGATATCGACGTCTGGATTCCCGATCCTTACTCCACGAAAGCGATAAAAATTTGGGCGCATCTGCGCGGCGTGCGCCTCGTGCTCTCTCTCATGGCCGGTACGGAGTGGATTCCCAGCACGGTGGGACCGCACGTGACCATATGCAACGCCCATGGCTCCCATAACATTTCCACCGCGGAATGGACCGTGGGCGCGATCCTGGCCATGCTGAAGTACTTTCCGTTTTATCTCGATGTTCAGCGCGCCGGCCAGTGGAAGCGCCGTTTTGAGGCCAGCGCGCATTACGCCGACCTCACCGGAGACAATCGCCCGCTGTATCCGCCCGTCATGCTGGAGGAACTGACCGGCAAGACGGTCCTCCTGGTGGGTTACGGCGCCATCAGCAAGGAGATCGAGCGCATGCTCGCGCCGTTCCATGTAGAGATGTTGCGCGTGGCTCGCAGCGCGCGCACCGAACCCCAGGTCCATGCCGTGGACGACCTGAACAGCCTCCTGCCGCGGGCGCAGGTGGTGGTGCTGATTCTGCCCTCCACCGCGGAGACGCAAGGGCTGATCGGACCGCGCCAGCTTGCCCTGATGCAGCAGGGCGCGTTGCTGGTCAATGCCGCGCGAGGACCGATTGTGGATACGAACGCGCTGGCCGAGGCGCTTCAATCGGGCCGCATTCGCGCCGCATTGGACGTTACCGACCCCGAGCCGCTGCCTGAAGGGCATCCGTTGTGGAGCTGCCCCAACCTGCTGCTCACGCCTCACGTAGCCGGATCGAGCCCGCAGTTTGCGCCCCGCTCGCTGCAAACGGCGGCAGGCGAGCTGCGTCGCTATATCGACGGCGAACCTCTGCAAAATGTCGTGCAGGCCGCAATTTAAACGTTCGCCGCCGCGCGCCGCCAATCGCGCAACCCCAGCGCGGCCAGCGCAACCAGTCCTGCATAGAGCGCGGCCGTGGGCCTCAGGTCCTTGTAGAGATACTCGCCGATGTAGACCACGTCCACCGCGATCCAGACCCACCAGTTGGCCGTGTGTTTGCGTGCCTGCCACCAACTTGCCACCAGACTATAGCTGGTCAGCGTGGCATCCAGGTGGGGCAGCGCCGCGCCGATGCGCGCCATCAACCAACCCAGCAGCACAGCGCCCGCAGCGCCCGCGGTCATCCCCGCGAGCCATCCCCGCACGCTCAGTGGTACCACGCGCACCTCGCCCTCCTGGCGCACGCCCCGCCACCAGTGCCACCAACCGTATAGCGTAAAGACCACAAAGAAAAGTTGCAGCAGCGCATCGGAGAACAGCCGCGCGCGATAAAAGACAATCAGGTAGATTACGTCCGCGGCCAGCACCACCGGCCAGCAGATGAGAAGTCGGCGCGTGGTAAGCCAGATGCCCAGCACCGTGGTGACGGTGCCCGCGATCTCCAGCCAGTTCGCTGAGAAGTAATTCGCAATTGCAATCCAACTCATGGTTGCTGAACTCCATCAGGGCGCCGATTGCGCGTTTCAACCCATAGGCCAATCGCATCCAGCAGCTTTTTTCCGCCCACGCCACGGAACCAGCGCGCATGTCCCACCAGCCAGCCATCGCTGGCCATCAACGCCTTCTCTTTCGAGTGCAGCACGCCTAGAAAATAGTCCGTCTCGCTCAGCGCAAACTCCGCGTGGCACAGCGCCGTCATCGGCACGAGCGCCGCGGCCTCTTCCTCTGCAAGAGGACGCACGGACTCATAGCTGGCAAGCAATGCGTGAAGATGGTCCAGATGCAAGGGCACATTCTCTGGGTGTGCCGGGTCCTCCACAAGCGCAAGCCACTCCACAATGTTGCGCTCGATCGCGTGGGCCAGGTCGTGCACCGCGTTGGTGCGATCGGCCAGGCCGAAATCGATGATCGCAGTGGCCCGCGCATCGTCGCCCGCATCGCTCCAAAATAGATTGGAGGCATGCAGATCGTTGTGCGTCCACAACGGCGCGAGTGCGGGCTTGAGCGGCAGCAGCTCTGCATGATACGGCGCAAGCAGGTCGAGCGCCTGTTCGCAGAGATCGCGCACAGCTGCATCCACGGCCAATGCAGGACGCGCGGCCAGATAGCTTTCCAGTTCTGCGCCTGGATCCTGCGCGGCAAAAATGGTGAAGCTGGCCACCAGCGGGCGAGGCTTCCGGCGCGGCGCGGCAAACCCCTGCGAAGCCAGATGCAGCCGCGCCAGTGCCTGGCCCGCGGAGCGCGCGTGCGCCACGGTGCGGAACGGCGTCCAGGAGAGCGCATCTTCATAAAGGTCCACGCCCTCTGGCGCATCATGCACCTCGTAAGTCCATTCGCCCATCGCGATTGCAGTCTCGCCGGACGCGGCGGCAAACACGCGCGGTACTGGTGTTCCATGCGCAAACAGATGATTCAGGAAGCGGTGCTCCTCCAGCAATCCCTCTCGATCGCGTACCGTACGATGATGGCGCTTGACGAAGACCCTCCCGCTTGACGTAGCCACCACACTGGCCGCCGAGAAAGGCCGCGGGCTCACCGATAAAATCTCAATCGGCTCGCCACAGCTGGAAAACTGCCCAAGCAATACGCGCACCTCGTCGAGCGTCAGCGGCGCCCAGTCGGGTTCCACCAGCCTGCCGTCCATGCCGTGCGCTTTGCTTGTTGCGCTCATTGCTAACGCATCCTTTGTTTTGAAAGGGTGTGGCTTCAGCCGCGCCGCCCGATTGTGCAAATAAACTCCTGGGCTTCAGCCCCCGAGGGAAAGTTATTTCGACAAGTTTCATTCCCTCGGCGGCTAAAGCCTCGATCTGTTCCGGTCGTTCTACGGCACGGCTAAAGCCGTGCCCTTTCAAAGCAAATTCGTGCCCATCCTTGTGGCTCACGCTTCTAAAAAGTGTAATGCGCTGAGAGCCGCAATGTGGTAGGCGCGCCCAGCCAGATGAACGTATCGCCGTAACTGGCGCCGGTGTCGCTCCAGTAGCGTTTGTCGGTGATGTTGTTGGCATACAGCCTGAAGGTCACGCGGCCCTGCTCGCCGCCGGGCGTGTAGCGCACGCCCAGGTTGAAGAGGTTGTAGCAGGGCACGCTTACTTGATCGTCGCGCGTAGCTTCCTTACGGCTTGTGTAGATCCAACCGGGCATCAGGTGCAGTCCGCGCGCGTGGGGTAGTGTCAGATCCGCAAACAAAGTTGTGTGCAGATGCGGCACGTTGATCACCTGCTTCGAGTCGAAAGCCGGAGTGCCTGTGTCGTCGGAGATTGCATTCATGGCCGCCGCCGATGCGGTGAGCCGCAGCCAGTTCGTGGCTTTGCCTTCCGCGTTCAGCTCCACGCCGTCGTGGGTCTCGCGGCCCTCGGATTCAAAGCAGAGAGTGCCGGGCCCGCTAAACTCACTTGCCGTGCAAAAACTGTCGGGAGCCTGAATTACTTTGGGATAAATGAAGGGCGCGCGCATATGGTAGAACGCGGCAGTCAACAGAATACGCTGGCCCGGCACGTACTTTGCCCCAACTTCGGCCTGGCGAGTAAAAAAGGGCGCGAGAAACTGGTTTGCGTTATCCACCCACCACGGTCCTTGCGGACCCAGCGAGAGCAGCACGCCGTAGTTGCTGTAGAGAGTAAGGTTCTCGACCAGGTTGAAGGTGACCGCGTATTGCGGCAGCCAGAGGAGCTTATCCGTGATGGTGGGTGGTGTGCTTGGGCTGGTAGCGCTGAGGGAGTAGTTGTTGTCGCGCAGGGAATCGAATCGGCCGCCAGCGATCAGTTGAATGCGGCCGGGGAGATGAATCCGGTCCTGCATCACCGCGGCAGATTGATGACTGTCTTCCCACAGCGCGCGCGGGCCGGCGGATTCGAGCGGACTCTCGATGGGAATTGGCGTGATGGGTTGATAGATGTTCTCCGAGCCGATGTAGGTGTACACCGCGCCGTCCTGCACAGTGGCGGGCGCATTCGCGGACGGCGCGCCGGGCTGTTGCACGCTGCGAAGAAAGAGCTCGCCCCCAACCGCCAAATCCTGTGTGATGGCGCCGGTTTTGACGTGGCCGATCAACATAGCCTCGGACTCGGCGTCGATGCGCAGTTCGCCGGGGTCGCGGTAGTCGTAGATGCCGTATGTTCCGTCCGGGCAGAAGAAGTAAGCGGGCGCGTTGGGCGCGCCGGGGCAATCGGCATTCCCGCTGGCATCGAGAGACGAGCCGTACGCGTAAATCACGTTATCTTGGATGAGCGAATGGCTGAAGCTGGCCACGGCAAAGGCCGCCCAGTTTCGCGGCAGATTGTAGTCCAGCCGCGCGCCGGTATTGAATGTGTCGTATGTGTCGGGCGGACCCCACGGTTGGTCGCCCAGCATCGTCGACGGATATATTCTGTTGATATCCGGCACCGTCGTGCCGCCCAGCAACTGATAGCCGCTCCCATCACGCTCCACCTTGTGCTGGTACTCGAAGTCGCCCTTCAAAATCGCCTTCGGGCTTATCTTCCAGTCGGCCGCGCCCGCGCCCATCGCGCGCCAGCCATTGGTATCGTTCATGTAACTCTCGATCTTTTCGCCGGCCAGATTCAGACGCGCGCCAACCTGCTTGTTCTTACCGAAGAACCGGCCCAGATCGACGGCGCCGTACGCGGTCCCGCGCTGATCGGTGGCCAGATCGACAGCCTTCACCATCGCCGGCCGCTTAGTCACGTAGTCGATCAGCCCACCCGCCGAGGCGACTCCGCTCTCCACCCCGGCAATGCCCTTGAGAAACTCGACGCTCTGCTTGTTTTCGAGAGGCACATCCTGCTCGCCGGCGATGGTCATGCCGTTGACCTCGAGTCCGGTGGCCAGATCAATGGGAAAGCCGCGAATCATGTAGTCGCCGTAATAGCCCACCGGCACATAATCGTCACCGACGGAGGCGTCGTTCTTCACCACGTCGGAGAGCAGGCGCGAGACCTGGTCGTTCAACAAGTCGCGCGTCACCACGGTTGCCGAAAGCGGCGTATCCTTCAGCGCCGCGCCCTCCAGAGTACCCACAGTCACAGTGTCGGGAAGATAATCGTCCTTCACTTCGCCGTGGACCACGACCGTGGTGGTCACGCGTGGCACCTGCTGCGCGGTTGCGGCCGAATCCGATTTGCCGGACGCCGGCGGAGGGCTCGCGGGCGCCTGAGCTGTGCCTGCCGGCGCCGGGCTTTGCGCAAATGCGCCAGGCGAAGCGCATACACAGAAGACCAGCATGAACGCTTTAACCAGAGAGCCGCGAGCCGCGAAAGATCGAGATGGGATACGGGCCGTGAAAGCGGCTGCGGACACGAGCATGGTCTCCTCTTGTTTCCAACTGCATGAAACAAGAGAACTCACGCTGCGATTCGAGGAAGAAGGCCGTTCGGCTTCGAAAGCTTCCCACGCCGGTATTATCCGGATCGGGTTCTAGGGTATTTCTCAGCCCCACTCCGTGGAGCACCCCTGTTTCAATAATCCGATTGAAACACTTCCGGCCGGGGTAGTGCAAATAAGCCGGCTCGGCCGAAAGAACGGGCGCAGGGAAGAGCGCATCCTGCCAAATCGAGCGCCTTGGAAAGTCAACCGGAACCGCCCGGTTTTCCACACCGACGGTCCGCTGCCGCCGGGCACGCATTTTTTTGTCAAAAAAAGCCGTCCCATCCCTGCCGCAGGCGCTACATTAAAATGAATAACAAATTACAGGCGAACAAACAGCGCTTCTCGCGCGAATTTTCATTGAAAGGCGCCCTAATGCGTGGTTTTTGTTCCCCGGTCAGCCTGCGCCGCCGGGTCGCTCTGCGGCTGCTCCTGGCCTGTTGTCTGGTTGCGCTGGCCGGAGGCCGGTTGCCGGCCCAATCAACCTTCGGCACCATTTTGGGCACGGTGCGCGACTCGAGCGGGGCGCTGGTACCCGGCGTGCAGGTAACGCTGGTCAATACCGGCACCACGGCCACGAGAACCATGGCGACCGACACCAGTGGAAACTACGCCTTCAAGAACATCGACGTGGGCGTCTATGCGCTCGCCTTTACGGCGCCAGGCTTTGAAAAGGAATCGCTGCCTGAGATCGCGCTCACGGCGCGCGACACACGGCGCATGGACGCAACCCTGAAGCCGGGCTCCGAAACCCAGACCGTTATCGTAATTGACGATCCCGCGCCCGTCATTACCACCGATGTCTCCAATCTGGCCGAAACCAAGATCGGCGATGAACTGGTCGAGCTTCCGGTGGCCATCTACTCCCGATCCACCGGCTCCACCAGCCCCATCTCCACGCTTACTACCGAGGCCGGCGTGCAGACTGACGATAGCGGCAACCTGGCCGTCATGGGGACTACGGCGGCGCTGCTCAGCGTCACCATCGACGGAATTTCCTCGGTCGGCGTCGAGTACTCAGGCCCCGTCAACGAGATGTTCCCCTCCTTCAACTCGATCGAGGAGATTCGCGTCTCGGAGTCCAACAACAACGCCGAGTTCAGTGGTGTGGCCGACATCACTACCGTCTCCAAAGCGGGAACCAACCACTTCCACGGCGGGGTCTTTGAGTACCTTGAAAACACGGCGCTGAACTCCAACAACACCTTCGCGCTCTCCAAGCCCAGGATCGAGATGAACGACTTCGGCGGCACATTGGGCGGCCCGCTGAAGGTTTCCCGCCTCTATCAGACCGAGAACCCGGCTTTCTTTTTCATCAGCTTTGAAGCCCTGCGCCTGCCTCGCCAGACGCCCCTGCTGCTCAGCGTGCCCTCCACCGATATGCGCAACGGCAATCTCACCGCCTATCTTGCCGGACAGGGCGTCACGGCCATTTATGAGCTGGATGGGGTCACGCCTCTTAATCCTGCCAACGTCCCCGTAAGCGCCATCTCCGCCAACCTGCTCCAGTACCTGATGCCCATGCCCAACTACGGCGTGCCCGGCTCCTACGCCAATAACTATCAGATCAACTTTCCCTCGCCCATCTCCGCCAACCAGGGCGATGTGCGCCTCGACAAGAACATCTCCAGCAAGCAATCGCTCTTCGCCCGCTTCTCCTACAAGAACCGCCAGGTCGTCACCGCGCCTTTGCCTGCCTGCACCTTCACCTATTGCGCTGAGGCCGGCAGTCCCCTGCAAGGCGGCTACAACACACCCGAGATCGACGAGGGCCTCACCTTCGCCCACAACTACGTCTTCTCCCCCAGGCTGCTCAACGAATTCCGCGGCGGGTTCAACGCTCAGCACACCTCTGAGACGCAGAGCTACTCCACCACGTCGCTCCTTAACGAGACCGGACTCAACGTCCCTCAGCCGGACGTCGATTGGTCTGAAGCTCCGCAGGTGCTCATCAACGGCTTCATGTCCACCGGCGCGGGCAACCCCGGCACGCAGCGTGGCCAGACTATTCAGGCGCTGGACAACGTCACCTGGACCCACGGTAAACATTCCTTCAAATTTGGCGCCGACTTCAGGCGCCTCACCGACCACGACGATAACGTCTACGGCAACTACCGCTCCGGCTGGTATGTCTTCAACGGCTCCTCCGATGTGGGCATGGCCATTGGCGACCCTTACACTGCATTTTTACTAGGCTTTCCGGACTACACCGAGGTCAGCTCCACCAACAATCCAACCATGAATGGCCTCGGTTACTCCTACGCCGTCTTTGGCCAGGACGATTGGAAGGTTACCCCCAGCCTCACTTTGAATCTGGGACTGCGCTACGAGCTGCACCCGCCCATCCACGACATTCACTCCAACAGCGCCGCCTTTGATCCCGGCTATGACGGCCCCGGAACCACCACCGGCTCAATTGTTCAGGGCGCGGTCGTGGTCCCCAACGCCCAGGCCGAGTCCTTCGCGTCCACAGCTTTTGAGAACGCCATCGCGCCCACGCCCATCCTCACCGCCGCGCAGGCCGGCATTCCTGAGACTTTGCGCTATACCGACAAGACAGATTGGGGTCCGCGCATCGGCTTTGCCTGGCGCCCTTTCGGTGGCGACAGGACTGTTCTCCGCGGCGGCTGGGGACGCTTCATTGAAACCCCGCTCGGCTTCTTGCTGGTCTCCGGCTGGGCAGTCCATTCCAGCTTCCTCGCCACCTACAACCAGGACTACGCCTCCGACGGCGTTACCCCTTTGCTTTCCTTCCCCAATCCCTTCAACACCTCCGCCGGCAGCTCCACTGGAACCGCCGACTTCGACTACGCCTTCCCCATCCAATACAAGGACCCCTCTGTGCAGCAGTGGAACCTGACCGTCGAGCAGGACCTGGGCCACAGCATCGGAGTGCGCCTCTCTTACACCGGCAGCCACGGCCAGAACCTTGAGGCCATGGTCGACCTCAACCAGGTGTCGGCCAACTCCATCGGCTACTCCAACACCGATCCCGCGCCCCCGGCCAGCGGCGCCTGCATCTCCGACGGCGGGACGCTGGTCTCCGATCACCGCCCTTATCCCTGCTGGGCCATCATCCAGAGCGTCGTGAATGCCGCCGAGAGCAACTATTCGAGCGGCACTGTCGAGGTATCCCGCCACAGCGGCAAGCCGCTCACCTTCGACGCCAGTTACACCTTCACGCGCGACCTCTCCAACGCCGGCGGCGCCACGCCCAACGCCTTCGCCGTCGCCGGCGGCAGCTTCCTCACCGACCGCTTCCATCCCGGTCACGACTACGGCAACGTCATCTACGATCGCGCCCACCGCTTCCTGGTCACTTATCTTTACGACTTGCCCTTCGGCCACGGCCAGCGCTGGCTCAGTTCCGGCTCTGCCATGAACCGGCTGGCAGGCGGCTGGCAACTGGGCGGCGTAACCATCCTCCAGAGCGGCCCGTTCCTCACCCCCTACGAGGACACCGTCGATCCCGCCAACACCAACATTCTCACCACCGTCGGCCAAACCCGCCCCGATCAGTTGACCGGCGTTTCGCTCTACGCGCCCCATCGCACCACCGCGCAATGGCTGAATCCCGCCGCATTCCCCTACCTCAACCTCGAAACCGCCGGCATCGGCATCGGCCGCTTCGGCAACGCTCCCGTCGGCGGCGTCGTCGGTCCTGGCACGGCCAACTTCTCCCTCTCCCTGATGAAGAACTTTGCCCTCTATCAGCAGAGCAAGTTCCAGCTCGGCGTCGAAGCCGCCAACGTCTTCAATCACCGCAACTACGAACCCCCCAATATGCAGGTCGACTCGCCGGGCTTCGGATCCATCACCGCTTTGCAAACCGCTGAAGGCGCCGGCCCCCGCAGCCTCGAACTCGCCGCCCGCATCACCTTCTAAGCCGCGGGCGCCAACCATGAGAAATGCCTCGATCTGTTGCCGGAAACAACCGCCCGGCTGTCCCATCTTGATTCGAATTACTGAACCCCGCGAAATGGACAGAAACCCACAAAAATTCCGTGCCCCATCCTTGCGACTTTTTCCTGTCGCAAGGGTGGGAAACCTCGAACTACCCGCCGGCCGCACTGCCCGTCGGCGCACCCTGCGGCCGCAGCGCTTCGACGCTCAGCTCATCGGCGCGGCGCAAACCGGGGAACAGCGCCGCCCACAGCCCCGCCACGGCCAGCGCGCCCACCCCGCCCACCACCGTAGCCCGCACCGCGCCCCACCACTGCGCCGTCAACCCGCTCTCAAACTCTCCCAGCTCGTTGGATGCGCCAACGAACAGCGCATTCACGGCGCTCACCCGTCCGCGCATCTCCGGCGGCGTGCCCAGTTGCAGCACCGAGGCGCGGATAACCACGCTGATCATGTCGGCTGCCCCGGCCAGCGCCAGCGCGGCCAGCGAGAGCCACAGGCTGTGCGAGAGTCCGAAGACCACCGTGGCCGCCCCAAAGAGAGCCACGCTGACGAACAGGCGCACTCCGGCGCGCCTGCGGAATGGAAACCGCGTCATCAGCAGCGACACAACCAGCGCCCCGGCCGCCGGGGCAGCCCGCAGCAGACCCAGTCCTCGCGGTCCCTGGTGCAGAATGTCGTGGGCAAAGATCGGCATCAGCGCCGTGGCCCCGCCCAGCAGCACCACAAACAGGTCCAGCGTAGTCGCCCCCAGCAGCAGCGACGAGCGGCGCATATATTGGAAGCCGGCCAGAACCACCTTGATCGAAGCGGCCCGGTGCTCCATGCGGCCCGGCCTCACGTGCAGGCTGAAGATCAGCGCCAGAAACCAGACCAGTGTGCCCAGGGTAAAGAGATAAACAATGCCCGCACCCTGCAACGCCATATCGCGTAAAAAGTAAGCCAGCGGCAGGGTGAAGAGCAGCCCGCCCATCGCCGGTCCCGCGATGTTGGCGAACTGGAAGATAGCCCCGCCCCAGGTCACGGCATTCACAAAGTGCGCCTCGGGAACCAGGTGCGGAACCAGTGCCGCGCCGGCCGGCCCAGAAAACGCGCGCGCCGTCCCTACGCAGAACAGCACCGCATAAATTGGATAGACCCCGTGCAAACTCATGCGGCTAAGCAGCAGCAGCACAGTAGTGCACAAGACTTGCAGTCCATAGCAGACCAGGATCACCTGCCGCCGGTCGAAGCGATCGGCCGCGTGGCCGGCCGGCAGCATAAAAAGCAGTCCGGGCAGAAACAGCGCCAGCCCCGTATAGCCCAGGTCCAGCGCCCGGTGCGTGATGGAATATACCTGCCAGGCAACCGCCACCGATTGAGCCTCGGCGCCCAGAATGACCGCCGCGCGCGCCAACTGGTACCGCCTGAAATCGCGTGAGGCAAAAGCCTCCATGCCGCGCCTTGACAGCTTTGGGGGAAGAGGTTGCATACCCTGCACCTAGCTTATATTGCTTTTCCGTTCCGCGATCTGTAACCGCACTGGCCAGCCTGCACCGACCACCCGCATGTAAACTCTAAGAATCGTTGGTCGGCCTGCCGATCGTAATACACGCCCTCTACTCCTGTGAGCATCTTTGTCCCATCGCCGCATAAAATCACTGCCCCTCGCGCGTCCCACACGCTCGCGCCGCGCTGGCTTACGCACCTGGGAGCGCTGGGCCTTTTCGCTGTTGCGATAATCGACTCCTCGGTTATCCCTCTACCCATCCCCGGCAGCACCGACCTGCTGCTGCTGTTGCTGGTGGCGCACAACGGAGATCCCTGGGTACTGGCTCCCTGTGCCATCGTTGGCAGCATCCTGGGCGGATACACTACCTGGCACATCGGCCGTAAAGGGGGCGAAGCGGCGCTGCGCCGCTACGTCCCGGCGCGCTTTCTTGCCCGCATCCTCCTGTGGGTCGAGCACCATCCCATCCTCGCGGTCTTTCTTCCCGCTGTGCTTCCACCACCCATTCCGCTGCTGCCGTTTGCGCTCGCTTCCGGCGCGCTGGGCGTCCCGCGCAACCGCTTTCTGGTCGTCTTCGGCGCGGCGCGCACCCTGCGCTACACCTTCGTCGCCTGGCTCGGCGTGGTCTACGGACGCGCCGTGGTCCGCCTGTTTGCCACAACCCTCCAGAAGTGGTCCTCTCCGCTGCTTTATCTCTTCCTGGCACTGCTGGTGGGCACGGTCTGCTTCGCCGTTTGGCAGGTGCGCCGCCACCGGAAATCCGAGGCCGCCGAAGACCGCGCTACCGCAGCCGCACAGGGCGATTTACCCCTCCGACCCCAGCCGATTCCGTCTTCCGTCCCGCAACAGGAGACCATCCCGCACCTCAATAGATGAACCCCAACGCCCCAAAGCGAATCTACTTACAAGTGTGCCGATCTCTTGAGCTTTGATCGAACACACCCCACGCCGAACTTCCCGGCCAGCAAGAAACAAGACCCAGTAGAGGAGAAAACTTTTGTCCGAGTTCGATCCCGCATCGCCGGACCCCGCCGGCGCCGGAACAACCCTCGACTATCCGCAACCCGGCCTGACCTCGCGCTGGAAGCCCCGCGTCAACCCCTGGCTCATCGCCGTGACCGTGGCCCTGGCGGCCTTCATGGAGGTGCTTGACACCTCCATCGCCAACGTGGCCCTGCCCCACATCGCCGGCTCGCTCGGCGCCAGCACCGACGAGGGAACCTGGGTCCTCACCAGCTACCTGGTCGCCAACGCCATCGTGCTTCCCCTGGGCGGCTGGGCCTCCAGCCTGATGGGACGCCGCAACTTCTTCGTCTTCTGCATTGTTGTCTTCACCGTGGCCAGCTTCCTGTGCGGCTCTGCGCCTTCCCTGCCCATCCTGCTCATCTGCCGCATCATCCAGGGCTTTGGCGGCGGAGGTATGCAGCCCATGGCCCAGGCCATCATGGCCGACTCCTTCGAGCCCCAAAAGCGCGGCCAGGCCTTTGCCCTCTACGGTCTGGTCGCCGTCCTCGCTCCCTCTATCGGTCCCACACTCGGCGGCTTCATCACCGACAACTACTCCTGGCGCTGGATCTTCTTCATCAACATCCCGGTCGGCATCCTGGCCTTCATCCTGGTCAACCGCCTGGTCGACGATCCGCCATGGATCAAAGGCGACTTCTCCCGTCTGCGCCACATGGACTATCTCGGCCTCGGCTTCCTCACCGTCGCCATGGGCGGCCTGCAGATCATGCTCGACAAAGGCGAGGAGAACGACTGGTTCGCCTCGGGCTTCATCCGCTTCTTCGCCTTCCTCTTTATCTTCGGCATGGTCGCCCTCTGCGTCTGGGAGTGGCGCCAGAAAAGTCCGCTCATCAATCTCAAGCTTTTCCGCTTCAAAAACTTTGCCATCTGTTGCTTCCTCATGGCCCTGGTGGGCGGAGTTCTTAACGCCAACACCGTCCTCCAGCCCCAGTTCATGCAGCAACTACTCGGCTACAACGCCACCACCGCCGGCATGGCGCTCACCGCAGGCGGCATCGCGGTGCTGGTGGCCATGCCCATTGCCGGCTATGCCACCGGCAAAATTGCCGCCCGCTGGCTGGCGATGGCCGGCTTCACCCTCTTTATCCTCACCTTTCGCTTTGCCGCCCACGCCACCAAGCTCGACATGAGTTTCTCCGCCGCCTCCTGGTTGCGCGTCATCCAGATGATGCCCGTCCCCTTCTGCTTCATCTCCATCACCACCGCCGCCTATGTCGGCATGCCCAGGGAGCAGAGCAACCAGGTCGCCGGCCTCATCAATTTCTCCCGCAACATCGGCGGAAGCATCCTCATCGCCGTCACCAACGCACAGGTCACCAACCGCGCCATATGGCACCAGCAGCACCTGCAAAACACCATGACCTCCGCCTCCATCGCCTTCCAGCAGCAAACTCAGGCCCTCGCCGGCTTCTTCGGCAGCCACTTCGGCTCGGCCAACGGCAAAGGCATGGCCCTGGCCTCCATCTACAACCAGCTCAACCGCCAGGCCCAGGTGCAGGGCTATCAGGATGTCTACATGGAGCTCTCCTGGATGTCCGTCGGCCTGGTCGCGCTCTCCTTCCTGCTCAGTAAAAACAAGCCCGGCCAGGCTCCCGCCGGCGGAATGCACTGAGAAACGGGTAAGGTATCAGCTCTGAGAGACGGTTGATCTGCCCCGGCCGCTTGTGGTGTATCAAATTGCACAGCGTGGTGAATTGGCGAGTGGGAGACTCCAATTTGCAGGGTCGCGGGCGTTCTGCGCGAAACACAGGCGCTTGCAGAATAGTGGAGAAGACCATGACAGAGAGCAAAGATGCCCTCGTATCGGATTTACACATGAAGGCTGCGTACGCGCACACAGCCGCTGCCCACTCGCACAGCACAGGCGATCACTCATCGGCCCAGGAGCTGGCCAGGAAGGCTCTGTGTGACTCCGTCGTAGCCGTCAAGTATACGGAAGAGATTGCCAAGACCGAGCCGCAGTCCATAACAGATTAAGCCGCACGTTCTGCCGTAACCTCGCCGAAGGAAAGACACGCGCGCGCTCAAACCGGCAGCATAACCTTGGAGTTCAAGCCTGGAGTGAAGGAGATCTAATAATGCTCATCATCGTTCTGATTATTGTTCTCGTGCTGGTTTTCGGCGGGGGCGGCGGATACTACGGCTACAACCGTTGGGGATACGCCGGAGGCGGAGGCATAGGTTTTGGCACTATTCTGTTGATCCTGCTGGTCTGCTGGCTGCTGGGGCTTTTCCACTAGAGCGGAGTTCGCTGTCTACCGGGTCTATCGCCGCGGAGCGCAAGACCTGAGAGAGCCGGCGTGTCGATCTCTCCAATAGGCAATAAAGAAAACAAAAAACTGTAGGTGCCCCGCCTTAGCCGCAAAAGACGCGGCGAAAGCCTGACCCTGAGTTCTCTATGGGCCTGCGGCCCACCCATGAGGATGAAAATCCGCTCAACTGTTCTTGAAAGAGTGCGACTCTTGAGTGAGAGCGCCGCCCACTCTCCCGTAGGGAGAATACGAAAGTAGCCTAGGGTGAAGTCCGCCGCGGTCCGCCGCGGCGGAGAACCCTGGGTGAACGTATCCCATCCAACCACGCCTTCCCGTAGGGCCGTGGTGATATTGAAGAGCATGGAATTCTACTCTGGTTTTTTCGAGAGAGCGCAGCCGAAAGTGTAGGGCGCTCCGCGCCCGTTTTAATTTTCTCTAAGTACCTCAGTAAGCCCATTTCTCTTACAACCTGGCTGGTTCTTCTCAGGCGCGGAGTATCTGCGCCGATTTATGAGAAGAGGCAAAGACTGCGGGAGCCCTGATTGGTTCCGAGGCGAACTCCTGTGTCTTGAAGGGCAGCAGATGCCGGGTTTTGTGAGAGCAAGTTTAATTTTCGTAACGGCGCTGAACGGATGGGCTGCCGGTGCGATGGGGCAGGCGCCCGTGAATCGAATCGGAGGGCCGATCGACGAGGCGCAGGTGGTAACACTGATGGGCAACGTGCATCCACTGGCGCGGGCGGAGTATGACCAGGGGGTGGTTCGAGCGGAGACGCGGCTGGAGCGGATGGTGCTGGAACTGGAGCCAAGCGCCGGGCAGCAGGCGGAGGTGGATGCGCTGGTCGAGGCGCAGCACGATGCGGGGTCGCCGCTCTTTCACCGCTGGCTGAAGCCGGCCGAGTATGGGGCGCGGTTCGGGGTGAGCGCGCAGGATCTGGCGCGAATTTGCCAGTGGCTCAAGGGGCACGGATTCACGGTGGAGGAGATCGCGGCCAGCAACCGGCTGGTGGTGTTCTCGGGGACGGCGGACCAGGTGGCGGAGACCTTTCACACCGAGATTCACCGTTACCGTGTGGATGGGGTGGAGCACATTGCCAATTCGCAGGACCCGCAAATTCCTGCGGCGCTGGCTGGAGTAGTGGGCGGCGTGGTTTCGCTGCACGATTTTCGACGCAGGTCGGAGATCAGGGCGCGGATCACTTTGGGAGCGCAGCCGCAGTATTCGGCCGGGAGCACACATTATCTGTTTCCGGCCGATGTTGCGGTGATCTACGATCTGAATTCGCTGTATAGCACAGGGACAACGGGGACAGGGAGTTCGATTGCGATTGTGGGGCGAAGCAACATCAACCTGAGCGACGTGGCGGCGTTTCGGGCGACGTCGGAGCTAAACGCGAACAATCCTGCGGTGATTCTGGTGGGGGCGAATCCGGGCCTGGTCTCGGGCGATCAGGATGAAGCGACGCTGGACGTGGAGTGGAGCGGCGCGGTGGCGCCGGCGGCAACGGTGAAGCTTGTGGTAGGAGATTCGACAGCGACGACAGATGGAGTGGATTTGTCGGCGCAATATGTTGTGAACCACGCCACGGCGCCGGTGGTGAACTCGAGCTACGGCAGTTGCGAGCAGGATATGGGGACGTCGGAGCTCGCGTTCTACAACGGGCTGTGGGAGCAGGCGGCAGGCCAGGGGATGAGCGTGTTTGTGGCTTCGGGGGACGCGGGAGCGGCGGACTGTTACGCGGGATCGGCGACGAAGGCGTCGGGAACCGCGGTAAACGGGATGTGCAGCACGCCGTATTCCACCTGCGTGGGCGGAACGGAGTTTAGTGAAGGGTCCAATTCCGCGCAGTATTGGTCGGTAACAAACTCAACCGGTTATGAGTCGGCGCTGAGTTACATTCCGGAGGAGGTCTGGAACGAGAGTGGGTCGAACGGGGGGTCGGGGCTGTGGGCATCGGGGGGAGGGTCGAGCGTGGTTTACCCGCAGCCGGCCTGGCAAAAGGGAGTGAACGGGATAAGTGGAGAGATGCGGGCGGTGCCGGACGTGGCGCTCACGGCGGCGGCGCATGATGGGTACGTCATTGCCGAGAACGGCACGTATTTTGTAATCTCGGGGACTTCGGCATCGTCGCCGTCGTTTGCCGGGCTGATGGCGCTGGTGGTGGAGGCGAAGGGCGGCGTGGGACAGGGGAACGCCAATGCGGGGCTGTATCCGCTGGTCAATGCGCAGCACAATCCATTCCATGCCACGCCGTCGGGCAACAACAGCGTTCCGGGCGTGACGGGATTCGCGGCCAGCGGCGCGGCGTATAACCAGGCGACCGGGCTGGGCTCGGTGGATGGGGCTGTGCTGGTGAGCGAGTGGGGCTCGGGCGGCGTTACGAACGTCGACTTTGCGATGACGGCTTCAGCGGCGAGCGGCACGGCGCAGGCGGGCAAGACGGCGGCCTTCACCATCAAGGTGATGGAGAGCGGCGCGGGAAAGAACGCGGTTGCGCTGACGGCGAAGGCGCCCGCGGGAGTGACGGTCGGCTTCATTCCGGCCAGCGTTCTGCCGGGAATGGCGGCGACGGCGACCGTAGCGGTTGGCGCGACGGCCGCGGCGGGAACGCAGAACATTACTGTGACCGGGTCGGACGCAACGGGAACGCAGAGTCTTACCTATACGCTTATGGTGACGCCCCTACCCGTCGCTCCGGACTTCACCATCAACGTAGCAAGCGGCGCCAGTAGCGCGTCGACGGTGATGCCGGGTGGAACGGCCGAGGATACCTTCATCGTGGGTCCGGCCAACGGAGCCGGCGACTTTCCGAATGCGATCGCCTTGTCGGCCAGCGGCCTGCCCGTCGGAGCGACGGCAGTCTTCTCGCCGGCCAGTGTTCCGGCCGGTTCGGGAACCACCACGGTGATGCTGACCATCCAATTGCCGCAGACCTCGACGGCCGGCGGCATCGGCAGCAATATCGTTGGCAGGCTGGCGCAGCTCTCGTTGACGCTGCTGCTGATCCCCTTTGCAGGCAGGCTGCGACGCTCCGGCAAGCGTCTTGTCCGAATAGTATCCGTGCTGTTGTTATCCATCGCGGGCTGGGCGGCGATGGCCGGGTTGAGCGGCTGCGCTTCTCTAAGCGGCTTCCTTGGCCAGTCACCGCAGACCTACACGGTGACGGTGACCGGAACCTCGGGCGCGCTTTCGCACTCCACCACCGTCACGCTGACGGTTGAGTAAGAAGGAGAGCCTTAGATGCGGATTTCGATTTGCGCATCCTGTGCCTCGCCAATAATCCATCCGGACGCAGCGAGGCTCTGATTTGCGAATTCAGAGGCAGCAAGGCCGTTTTCCGCCAGGATGGATTGTTGCGAGGCACAACCACTGGCAGGTTGATGGTATAGGCCGCCGATCCCACGTTGCTTTGTGCATGACCGCTTGCCGTGGCGATGGCCTCCAACGGAACCACGCCGAAGTGTAGGTTCCCGCCGCTGGGCTGAAAGTCGGCGTGGCTGCCGTTGGAGTACTCGATCATGGCTTGAGCGCGAGGGTGATGATGTCCCAACCTCCAGCCCCAGAGGTGCATTGACCGTAGTAGCTGCCCGCCGTGGTGGTAGGACCGTCTTCTACAAGCGTCGCCTCGCCGCCTTGGGGGCTTGTCCGCCCGGTCCAGGTGATGGGTGCAGTTCCGGCGGTTACCGCGGTTCCGCTGGGAACCGCGCAGAACGACCAAAGCAGATCATAGGCTGTGGTCGTGGTGAAGTCAGGCGAGTTGATCGTCGGCGATGACCAGGCTCCATCCGCCACGTAAGTGGAGCCATCCAGCGGAGAAGCCGCCGTGTTCGAGTACTCAACAACACTCAGCTCTATACTCGTACCCGAACTGACAGTGACCGTAATGGTGTAGCTTCCAGCGGTGGTGTTGGGAAGAATGTAGGCTGACAGCTCATAGCCGTCTTTAAGCACCAGGGTAGGCGTTCCTGTCGACGAGCTCACTGTGCCCGTTTGGCTGCTGGAACCGGCAACGCCGATCACCAGCGTGTGCCCCGCGCCGACTCCGCTCAGTGTGCAAGCTTCCGACGTACCCCAATTCACGATGTTGCACTGCTGAACATAAGCCGGTGAGCTTGTCCCTGAGCTGATGGTGTAAGCCGCCGAGCCAACCGCGCTGTTCGTTTCGCCGCTGTGTGTGGCGATGGCCTCCAGCGTCTCCGTGGCAGAGACCATGATCGCGCTGGAATAGACCGTCGAACTGGTCGTCGGCGTAGTTCCGTTGGTGGTGTAGTAGATCGTCGATCCGGAAGTGGAATCGCTGATGGTCACCGTCTGCGCCAAGCTATACGTACCGGCCGCGGGGCTGAAGGTCGGCGTGGCTACCGTCAGGTTGATGGTGTAAACCGCCGAGCCCACCGCGCTGTTCGTTTCGCCGCTGTGTGTGGCGATGGCCTCCAGCGTCTCCGTGGCAGAAACCGTGATCGCGCTGGAATACACCGACGAGCTGGTCGTCGGAGTGGTTCCGTTGGTGGTGTAGTAGATCGTTGATCCGGAGGTCGAATCGCTGATGGTCACCGTCTGCGCCGAGCTATACGTACCCGCCGCCGGGCTGAAGGTCGGCGTTGCTACCGTCAGGTTGATGGTGTAAGCCGCCGAACCTACCGCGCTGTTCGTATCGCCGCTGTGTGTGGCGATGGCCTCCAGTGTCTCCGTGGCAGAGACCGTGATCGCGCTGGAATACACCGTCGAACTGGTCGTCGGCGTGGTTCCGTTGGTGGTGTAGTAGATCGTGGCGCCTGAGGTCGAGTCGCTGATGGTCACCGTCTGCGCCGAGGAATAAGTCCCGGCCGCCGGGCTGAAGGTCGGCGTGGCTGCAGCGGTTAAACTGCTACTCGGCTTGAGCGCGATGGCGATGATTTCGCTGGGATTCGAGAGACCTGTGGAGTCGAAATATCCAGCGTAGGTTCCCGCCGCGCCGGCTGAACCATACTCTTCATAGATTGAGCTGTCTCCGCTGGTCATTAAGGTCCAGCTTACCGCCGTCGTCCCGGCTGGTTGCTCGGTTGATGTTCCGATGGTCTCCGTTCCCCCTAAGGAATAAGAGACGGCAAAGATCAGGTCGGAAGCGGTGGTGGTGCTGAAGTTAGCCGTGGCTATGCCGGTGGTTGAGTAACCCGAGCCGGTCGCGTAAGCAGTGCCGTCCAGCGGAGCTGCAGCCACGTTGGTGTACTCCTTCACATCCATCCATACACTTTCGGCGGGGGTGGTAAAGGTAACCGTGGTGCTTCCGGCGAGGGCGTTGGGGACGTAATACACCGACAGGTACTCGTCGTAGCCGCCGGCGGTGCTGTTGTCCGCGATGGCCAGGGTGGCTGTCTCCTGAGTTGAGCCCGCAGTTACAGTCGGCGTCGTCGCTGCGGCTCCCGAGTTAAAGCTTGTGATAACCAGCGTGTCGCCGGCCGTTACTGCTGACGGCAGCGTGCAAGAGATCGACGTACCCCAGCTAGTTATATTGCACTCCTGGACATAAGATGGTGGGCCTGACGACGAACTGATGGTATAAGCCGCCGAACCCACCGCGCTGTTTGTATCGCCGCTGTGCGTGGCGATGGCCTTCAGCGTCTCCGTGGCAGAGACAGTGATCGCACTCGAATAAACGGACGAACTGGTCGTCGGCGTGGTGCCGTTGGTGGTGTAGTAGATCGTCGCGCCAGAGGTCGAGTCGCTGATGGTCACCGTCTGCGCCGAGGAATACGTGCCGGCCGCGGGGCTGAAGGTCGGCGTGGCTACTACCGGCAGATTGATGGTATAAGCCGCCGAACCTACCGCGCTGTTGGTATCGCCGCTGTGGGTGGCGAGAGCCTCTAAAGTCTCCGAAGCCGAGACAGTGATCGCTGAGCTATAAACGGACGAACTGGTCGTCGGCGTCGTTCCATTGGTGGTGTAGTAGATCGTCGCGCCCGAGGTCGAGTCGCTGATCGTCACCGACTGCGCCGCGGTATAAGTCCCCGCCGCCGGGCTGAAGGTCGGCGTGGCCACCGTCGTGCCACTGCTGATGGTATAGGCTGCCGAACCCACCGCGCTGTTCGTATCGCCGCTGTGTGTGGCGAGGGCCTCCACCGTCTCTGTGGCGGAGACCGTGATCGCGCTGGAATACACCGTCGAGCCGGTGGTCGGCGTGGTTCCGTTGGTGGTGTAGTAGATCGTGGCGCCGGAGGTGGAATCGCTGATGGTCACCGTCTGCGCCGAGCTATACGTCCCCGCCGCCGGGCTGAAGGTCGGCGTAGCCACCGTCGTGCTACCACCAATGGTATAGGCCGCCGAACCCACCGCGCTATTGTTGAAGCCGGTGTACGTAGCGAGCGCCTCCACTGTCTCCGACGTGGAAACAGCAATCGGACCGGAGTAGACCGTCGAACTGGTTGTCGGCGTCGTCCCGTTCGTCGTGTAGTAGATCGTTGCCGACGGTGTCACCGAGCTGATGGTCACCGTCTGGGACCCGGAATAGCTTCCGGCCGCAGGGCTGAAGGCGGGCGTTCCCGTCACAAGGGTATATGTCCCTGTTGCGACCGCGCTGAGCGTCGTTGTATAAACGCCCTCCGCGACAGCCTCGATGGTTGAGGTTGTCGCAACATTAATCACTGCAGCTGGGGGGCAAGCGTAACAGTTATTATCATTGTTAAACGCCAGCGTTGGGGGCGTAGGCGGAACGCCGGATTGGATCGCGGGAGCTACCGGCGCAGTTCCGCTCGTACCAGCCGTGATGGTGTAGTAGACCGTATTACCATTGGAGCCATCGTCGGTGGCATCCTGAAAATACACCGTCTGGATCGTATTGTAGTTCCCGGGCGGCGGGGTCAAGACCGGCGTGTCGGTTAATTCCGTACTCCCGGAGCCGATGGTGTAAGTCCCCGAGGTCACCGCGCTGGTCCCCGAATAGCCAGGCACTGAGACGATGGCTTTCAATGTAGTCGTTGCAGCGGCCGGCATATTGATTGCCTCGCCGCCATAATAGGTACCGTAATATTGCGTCGAGGCAGTCGTCGGCGTCGTTCCGTCCGTTGTGTAGTAGAACGTCGCATTCGTAATACCCTGAGATGTTTCCGCGGAGCTTTGCGTGATCATGGTCACCGGCAATATCAGATTATCGGCGTACGAACCGGGCGACGGAATGAAGACCGGCGGAGCCAACGTCGAACCGGTTACCGTAATTAAAATCGATGAACTTTGGGCCCGTCCCTCGGAGTTCGTAGCGTAGAGCGTATATGTCTGGGTTGCCGTGGGGGTAATTGTCACACTCCCGCTGCACGGGCATGGGCCGCTCAGCCGCTGCGGACCAATGTTGTCAATGTATGCGTAGGGGAGACCCGTTTCCGCGCTGTAGTTGGCGTTATAGTTGGTGCCGTCCACAGTGTAAGTGAAGGTGACGGGAGTCCCGGCGTTCACGGTTGTTTCCGATGCGGAAAAGCTGCTGACCGTCGGCACGGTTTCGGGATAATCGGTTGGCGCCGACACCTCATCCATACCTTTGTATTCGGGCGCCATTTGGATTACATCGAAGTCGGACGCAGTGATCGTTTTCAAATTGCCCAAATCGCTGTCGGTCCAGTTCGGATCGGTATCGCCAATGACATAGAAGTTGCCGCCATTGTCTGCCAGGATCATCCCATAATTCATCAGCCCGGTTAAAATGGCCTGATTGATGGCGGAGAAGCCGGAGATGTTGACACTCGACTTCAAGCGCAGCCGCGCCCCCTCGGGGAGCAAATTGGCGGTCGTGGTACTACTGGCGGCATGAGCGGCCGGTATCACGAAATACCCGCCATTGGCATTTCCCAGTGTAGGCTCCATGGTAAAGCGGATGGCGTGACTGACTGTTCCGGAGGCTGCTTCAGAGTACTTCACCAGCCCGGCGAATACCGTCAATCCGGCGGCATCGGCTGAAGTCCAGCCCCAGGGGCGCGCATTGTAGTCAATCATGTCCCAAATCGTCTCGCTGTCGGCATCGAACACACCATTGCAGCGATTTGTGTTCCACGTCTCATAGAGCCAGCAGGTATTGCGGTCAAGCACGAGTGTATGAGCGTCTTGTATGTCGGTATCCGGCCAGCCAGAGCAGTCGGTCTCATCGTCTTCGATGGGGACAGTATCCGCCCCAGGATACGGCGCTACAACCACGTCGCTCTGACCTCCGTAGAGGACCGTATTGATGATCACCGAAGGGGTCTCGGTCGAGTCTACGACAATGTAGGGAATGCCACCGTCGGCGGGCGACTGTCCAAAGTTGGGATGTATTGCAGTGGCCGATCCTACTTTGGTCATGAGTGCAGCCGAATTTGGATCGAGTGCGGCGTTGGCGATGTTGGTGTTCCAGGCATGAGTCGATGGAAATGGAACAAAATTGTTCAGCGCTCCACCGTAATTGCCGTATGCGGGGCTGCCTACAGTCATTCCGTTGCAGGCTGTCATTGAGCCGTACTGCGGACTCGACTGCGCCGAAGCGAAAACAGCGAAGAAAAAAAGGAGGAAGAGGAGAACGCTGATAAAGCTCATAGCATTCAAGTGAAGGCGATACTTCATCCCGAGGGAGAGAGATTGGCTGGATACCATGGCATGCTCCTTTTAACTTCGACGACCTTAGGGGGTGGCAAACTGCCCAAATTTTGTCGTGGGAGGAACATATAATTTATTGGATTCTCAGGCAAGCCATTTTTTTAGCATCTGCCAAACGTTAGTAGTAAGACTTTAGTAATGTCCAGTCAAGAGATTGAACCAATTAGGGCTAATTGTTTTGCGGACGGAAAGGATGGAGGATGCCAGTACCAGTGTGAGAAATGTCCGCTTCCATTTTGGCCAAACTGCCTTAACATTGCCCAAAATAATTTATCCGGAACGACATGCCGCGGTTGAGAGTGCCTTTGCCTCAAGACCGTGTGCAATTGCGGAAGAGCAAGACTTTCCGACAGCAAGTCGCGCAAAGATTGAAAGACCTGGGTAGTCAGAACAAACGGTAGCGCAGCATGAGCAACATTTGACCGAACCTACATGGAGGCAATCCAGGGCGCGTATCCCTTTCATCGGCTCGAATTGAAGGGAAGCCTCTATTTTGGCGAAGCGCAGTTCTTTAGGATGACGCCTATTCTGGCCCACTGTTTAGTTACTTTAGTAATAATGATAACCAATTGATTCTATTCATTATAATAAAGAAATCGAAGTAAATAAGTCACATAATGAAGAAAATAATAAGAGAAATGAAAAAATATGCTTGACGGATGATATATAAAGCCAGTATTGTGTCTCCACAATTAAATTCAACAGCCTGCCGAAAGCCAAAGCTCGCCGTTGAAGGGTCAAAAGGAGTTCCTCATGAGAACCAGTCGATTTTCGTCCGGTTGGGTGAAGTTTCGCCTTCACTCGTATGCGCTGAGCGCATTCAGCCTTTTCCTCTTCCTCGCATTCTGTGCGAGCAGCAAATCGGCTTCAGCACAATCATGGCCTTTTATGGATAGTTTCAATCGCGCAGCCTGTACATCCAGTTGCGGATCGGGAGGGGGCCTCGGGGCCAATTACACACAAATCAATACCACGTACCCGGTTACGATTATTTCCGATGCCGTGTCGATGGCGGCATGGAGCTCTCCAGGAACCACTGTATCGGCCGGAGTACTTACTGAATCGGGATACACTTTTAGTGCGAATCAGTATGCGCAAGTTAACAGCCCGTGGTGCAAGTAGCTGAATTCCAGAAGGTCCGGCATCGGGGTGTGATGGAGCGGTAGGCCCCGGTTGAGTCGAGAGTCGAGGGCGTGCG
>JBEKGY010000010.1:0-84790 GCA_050012555.1 Occallatibacter sp. | reverse complement strand
GTCTGCCCATCGCCATGAAAAAAGCTTACGAGCAAACCCTGTGGATAATCCAACAACTTCCAGAGTACGAATCAGGACTTGCACCACGGGCTGCTAAGCTCCTGGCCCTCATCATAACGGGATACTCCGTTGGTCAATGGGTAACTCCGTGGGCAGCAGGAAGATTGTTTGACGTTTACCACAATTACTACCTGGCGTGGGGAATCATGACTGCCGCAGCCGTGCTGGGAGCGGGAGCGATCTATATGGTGACTGTTCCGTCTGGCAAGACGTCGCTGCGAGGGCGGGTATGCCAGGCCGGGATGCCATGAGTGTATGAAAGAGCTGACCGTTGTTTTGATGAGTGGCATTGAATATGGACATGGAACTCGATAAGTCGAGTTTTTCGTGCTCCTGATGGGGCATGAATCCAGGAGAACGAAGTGGCACTGTCGCCTGAAAAACGCTCCATCCGGAATGTCGAGGAGCTTGAGGATATTCTCAGTGATCCGACCGAGGCGGTCATCCATGCGATGGGCGCCCTCAGGGGCGATCTCGTGGTTCTTGGCATCGGCGGAAAAATGGGACCAACTCTCGCCCGCATGGCGAAAAGAGCGTCGGATCTGGCCGGCGTAACTCGACGTGTTATTGGAGTATCAAGGTTTTCCGCTTCATCCGGACTGGTAGAACGGTTACATTCGTGGGGCATCGAGACACATCGCTGCGATCTGCTGGATGCGAAATCATACGCTCAGTTGCCGGATGCCTCCAACGTCGTATTCATGGCAGGCATGAAGTTCGGGTCTACAGGGCAGGAGTCGCTAACCTGGGCAATGAATACTTTTGTGCCGGGGCTAGTTAGCGAACGATACCGCAACAGCCGCATCGCGATATTTTCTACGGGGAACGTATATGGTCTTTCTCCCGTCAGTCGCGGAGGGTCGCTCGAAAACGATCCGCTCCATCCTGTTGGTGAATACGCGCTGAGTTGTCTTGGACGTGAGCGGATATTCGAGCACTTCAGCCGCGTTTATCAGATCCCGATGTCGATTCTCCGGCTCAACTACGCTGTGGAACTGCGCTATGGAGTTCTGTTGGATATTGCGCAAAAGGTCTTTTCAGGGCAGGCCGTTCCCTTGCGGATGGGCCATTTCAACGCCATCTGGCAGGCGGACGCCGCGGCCATGAGTTTGCAGGCACTGAGTTACGTTTCAACACCGCCCTTCGTAATCAACATCGCGGGACCGGAACTTCTCTCCGTCGCACCAATCGCCAGGCACTTCGGCGAACTGCTCCATAAGCCGGTGCGATTTGAAGACGCGGAATCCACGGATGCGCTGTTGAATAATGCCCGTAATGCCATCCAGCTTTTCGGGCATCCACAGGTTGGCATAGAACGGATGATGCCCTGGATTGCAGACTGGGTTGCGCGGGGCGGAGAGACATTGGAGAAGCCCACGCATTTTGAAAACCGCTCCGGAAATTTCTAGAAAAGGGAAAAATGAGTCATACGCTCGATTCAAGGATCATTCAGGCAATTGCTCGTGGAGTGGCTATTCCAGCTCATCCCCTGGCACTTACTGCGGAACGGCGCCTGGATGAAAGACGCCAAAGGGCTCTCACTCGCTACTATGTAGCAGCTGGCGCGGGCGGCGTTGCCGTCGGGGTTCATACGACGCAGTTTGCCATTCGAGATCCACGCATCGGGCTCTATGAGCCGGTCTTGAAATTGGTGGCTGAAGAGATGGATCGGGCCGATCTCGCTCGCCCGGTGCCCCTGGTCAGAATCGGTGGAATTTGTGGAGATATGGCCCAGGCTATCCGAGAGGCTCGCTTGCTGGCCGATCTTGGGTATCACGCCGGCTTGCTGAGCTTAGCTGCGTTTACCGACGCGTCCGATGACGCCCTGGTGCGCCACTGCCGCACTATTGCCGAAGTTATCCCGATCGTAGGGTTTTACATGCAACCTTCTGTTGGCGGCCGTGTGCTATCGTTTAGGTTTTGGCGCGAATTCATGGAAATCGAAAATGTGGTTGCCATCAAGATCGCGCCTTTCGATCGTTACCAGACGCTCGATGTAATGCGGGCAGTATGCGAATCCAATCGGCCCATCCCCCTCTACACGGGGAACGATGACAATTTCGTGATGGATCTTCTGACATCCTATGTGTTTCCAGTTAACGGCGAGCAACGTGAACTGCGCATGACGGGAGGGCTGTTAGGCCACTGGGCGGTTTGGACGCGGGGCGCCGTTGAGCTATTCCGGGAGTGCCAGAAGGCTGCTTGCGGCACGAACGGCGTACCCTGTACTCTTCTCCAGAGAAGCGTCGAAGTCACCGATGCGAATGCGGCGTTTTTTGACGCTGCGAATCATTTCGCCGGATGCATTGCCGGACTTCATGAAGTACTGCGGCGGCAGGGATTGCTCGAAGGCATCTGGTGCCTGGACTGCAATGAAACTCTCAGCCCAGGGCAGAAAGAGGAGATTGACCGGGTATATGCAGCCTATCCACACCTAAATGACGATGAGTTTGTTCGGCAACGGTTGGACGAGTGGCTTACGCCATAGGGTCTGTTACCCGAAAATCATTCGGTTGGGTGGGATTGCGTTGATAATTCCAAGGATACGAAGTCTGCTGGAATGTGCCTGAATCACTCTTTGGAGATGGATAACTTGTTAAGCAGAATGATAGAAGATGATGGCCTATGACGTCCCGAGCTGCCGGCGAATGCTGGAAACCGCGCAGCGTCAGCACAGGCTTTTGGAGATCGGCTACTCTCGCTTCTACGAGCCTGTGTACCGGGCTGTCTATAAGAACATTATTCAAGCGAAGGTTCTCGGTGATATTCACTATGTGCGCCTGCACACGCACCGGAACAGTTCCTTGCGCCGGGATGAAAAGACTCCCTTCAGCGGCTATAACCCGAGCCGATGGGGCTACCCCACTTGGAAATCGCTGGCCAATTGGCGCATGTAGAAGCACTATTCGCAAGGTCTCGTTGCCGAGTTGGGTAGTCATCAAACATCGATGATTGAATGGTATTTAGGGTCGGCGCCTCAATCGGTATATGGATCGGGCGGCATTTATCGTTATAAGGATGGACGCGAAGTGGACGATCATATTTACATGACGTTCGATCATCCTGGCGGATGCACAGTGGAACTTTCAGTCATCCTAAGCAACGATTATGGCGGCCTCTACGAAGAGTTTCTCGGCTCGGAGGGAAGCCTTATTGTCTCAGACATTGACGGTGGGATGCTGCTCACCAATGAGGAAGGATGTGTGGAGGGAACGCCGAATGCGGGCCGGGATGAAACCTTGCCATGGTCGCCGGATTGGCGCATTGCCTTCCGAACCGAGATTTGGAACTTTTGCTCCGCCGTCCGCCATGGCACTCCCCTTCTTTGCGGGTCGGAGCGGGCGCTGCGTGCGGCGGCTATCGCCCTGGCTGGAAATCAAGCGATCGACACGGGAACGCGAGTAGATATCCTCGCTCACGCAGTGGCACCGCATTTTCTGAGTCAGAATGAGTTAGACAGGCATGCCCCGAACCATATTCCAGGTCAGACAGCTTCCAGAAGCAGAATCCCCCAAATTCCACCGGGGAGGTGTTGATTTGAACACGTGCCGGTTGCACACATTCCACTTGTGCAAGTGCCATCGTAAAAGCTAGGATTACTATTTATGAAGGCGGCGAGCGCGAAAAAGTCGAAAAATGCAAGAACCGGAACAATGTCTTCGACATTGCGCTGTTTCCAGGTGCTTGAACTGCTCGCGGAAGAGCCGTTTGAGCTGAGCGTGTCAGACGTTGCAGAAAGATTGTCCACGCCCAGGGCCTCGGCACATCGTTTGTGCGCAACGCTGGTCGAGGGAGGTTTTGTTGAACCTGTTCCCGCCAGCAAGCGTTATCGCCTAACTGCAAAATCATTGTGGGTTGGATCCGGCTTTCTGCGCCATTCGGCCATTTATCGCGCTGCATTTTTCCCCATGCAGGCCTTGGCGAAACAGATTCCTGGAACCGCTCAACTGGGTATACTTTCAGAAGGCAAAGTTTTGTTTATCCATTCAGTCGGTTATCCCGGATCGACGGAAGCGTTTGCGGATGTGGGCCTGAAAAGGGCACTCCATGCAACCGCCTCCGGTAAATTGTTTCTTGCAGATATGCCCTTGGATGAAGTGAAACGGCTGATGTCACATGGAGTAGAAAAATATACGGAACGCACTACGGTGTCGTTTGCTCGAATCAAGGAAGAACTCGTCCAGGTAGCAGCCAACGGGTATGCTGTGAACAACGAAGAACTTCTACCTGGATACCTTGTCTTAGCGGCACCTGTGCTTGACTCGAGCGGGAGCACAGTGGCGGCAATCAGCATCACGCTACTAGCGGACCATGCGCATCCAGAAAATGACTCCCCTCACGTGGCGTTGCTCTGTGAAGCGGCACGGAAGACATCTCTCCAGTTAGGCTATCACCCTCTTTCCCATGTTACGCAATGGAAGCGATCGAATCTCCTGCCCCGGTAATGCCTTGACGGCAAAAATGTCGAAGACTCCCTGCACCCCTGGAATTTGTTTTGGTAGCGCTACCGGGAATTGAACCCGGGTTTTAAGATTGAGAATCTCACGTCCTAACCCCTAGACGATAGCGCCACACATTTGGCGGGAGCCGTCTCCGGCCGCTCCTTTACTTTAACAAAAAGTATGGATTCGGCAAAGAAGCCGCAGGCGCGTAACCGCCACTCAGATCCCCAGCTTCCGCACCTCGTCGTTGTAATACTTGCGGTACAGAATATCCCACTCCTGCGAGCCTTCGACGATGATCTTGCGCTGGTTGGCGATCTTCAGCCGCGCCGTCGTATCGATCTTGGCCTCCTCGCCGAGCAGCAATTCGAGAATCTTGCGCGCCTCCTGGCGAATCGTGTTCCGGTCCTCCAGAAATCCCACCTCATCGATCTCGGCCAGGGTGTCGGCCACCGTGTGGGCCAGCTTGTTCAGCTTGTCGCGGTTGACTCTCATAGAACCGCCTTGTACTTCTTCGTCAGCTCCGTCTTCACCTTCTTGAACATCTCCGCATATTGCGCGCCACTCTTCCGCATCTCCTCGGAATACGCGTCCAGTATCACGCGCACCTCCTCGTTGATCCGGTCTTCCAGAGAAAGTTCCTCCAGCAGGCCCTCATTGACGCGCGCTTCCACCACCTTCACGTCGCTGGTGATGATCATCTTGGCGTTGATAAGATGCTTGACCGTCCGGCGGGCCAGATACCCAATGTAATCGCGGGAAAAAATCATGGATTATGGCTCAGAATACCCCATCGGACCACCCCCTGTACACCGCCCGCCCGTCGGCCCTACACACCCGGTGCGGACAGCTCTTGGTATTCAGGCACTCCTCGGCCACCTGCAGCCGCTCCACCGGCCGCCCGCCCGCAAGGTGCTCTTCCACGATCTCCGCCGCGTCCGCAGGTTGCACGTTGCCGTACCAAACCGCCTCGGGATAAACCACCACCGTAGGACCGTGTTCGCACTGGTCCAGGCACCCTGACTTGTTGATCCGCACCCTCGCCCCCAGTCCGGCCTCCTTGGCCAGTTGCTGCAGCCGGGTGTGCAGTTCGCTCTTCCCATCCGCGGTGCACGACCGCCGCGGCCCATCGGCAGGCCGTGTGTTGTGGCAGACAAAAACGTGGTGTTCAAACGCGGGCAAAGGGTGTTCCTCCTCAGATCTCGATGTTGTTTTTTCAAGTCCGATGTTTCAAGACTAAACCCGTGTGCCCCAGACCCCAGATCCCCGTTCCTGTTCCCTTTTCGCTGATCCCGGTTCCCGGTTCCCTGCTTCTATGAACTTTCCACATTCTGCCGCGCCCACCCGCCCTCATCTGCGAAAATGAGTACTTGACAATGAGCACCGATAACCTACTCTCGCTGAAAGACGATATGGTGGCCTTTATCGAGGGCCACGGCCTGCACCGCCTCCCTGGTTACGTCACCGACGACATTCCCTCTATCCTGTGGGAGGGAAACGGCAACCCCGACGCATGGAAAGACTTTGTGGAGATGGCCAAGCACGTCGGCGCTCCTTTTGTCACCTTCAGTGAGATGTCGCTGGAGCGCGAGGAACTGGACGCGCTCATCGAGGAAGCCGGCGAGATGAACTTCCCCGACGAAGAGGCCACCGAGCTGGTCGAAGCCCAATGGCTGCACAAGTACGCCGGCAATCTTGGCTATATTCAGCTTGGCTTCGTCTACCAGGGGCTGGTCTTCCTGCACGAGACCACCACCGAGTGGTATGAGCGCTTCCAGTCGCTGCTTGAAGAGATCGAAAGCTTCCAGGACATCGTCATCGACGACGCCCATCGGGTTGACGGCGAGGACGAGTAAGCCGGGTGAGCACTGTGGGCACGGCGGATAACGGACCGGCGCTGCCGCGCAGTGCTCCCCGCAGGCGCCCCCGTCTGCATTGGCTCCTCGCCGAGCCTCATCCCGACCAATCTGCTGCCCTGGCCAACTCAGCCCGTCTGCCTCTTGTACTCGCTGAACTGCTGGTCGCACGCGGCATCACGCAGCCCGGCGAAGCCTACGCCTTCCTCAACCCCACTCCGGCCCACCTCCACGATCCATTCCTCATGCTCGGCATGACCGCGGCCGTCGAGCGCCTGGAGCGGGCCATCGCTGCCCATGAGCCTGTCCTCCTTTACGGCGACTACGACGTGGACGGCACCACCGCCGTCGTCCTGCTCAAGACCGCCATCGAGATGCTGGGCGGGATTGCCCGCTTTCACGTCCCCCACCGTCTCCACGAGGGATACGGCCTGCAATCGAGCGTGCTTGAAGCGGCCCATGCCGACGGCATCCGTCTCGTGATTACCGTCGATACCGGCATGAGAGCCTTTGCCGAAGCCGAAACCGCCCGCAAGTTAGGCCTCGATCTCATCATCACCGACCACCACCTGTTGGACGCAAACGACGCTGTCCCCTCCGCTCTCGCCATTCTCAATCCCAACCAGCGTGGCTGCCCCTACCCGGAAAAATTCCTTTGCGGCGCGGCTATTGCGATGAAATTGGCCCAAGCCGTCCTCGAGCGCCGCGACTCAGCCCGCGCCCGCGAAAAAACCCTGCCCAGTTTTCTAAAATTGGCCGCCATCGCCACCATCGCAGACGCTGTTCCCCTGCGTGGCGAAAACCGCGTCATCGCCGCGCTCGGCCTCCGCGAGCTGCGCCGCCCCGTAGGCGCCGGCCTGCGCGCCCTTTTTGCTGCCGCCGCCCTCGACCCCGCCGCCAAACAGCTCACCGGCTTCGACGTCGCCTTCCGTCTGGCTCCGCGCATCAACGCCGCAGGCCGCATGGACGTTGCTTCCGAGGTCATCGAACTCTTCACCACCCGCTCGCCCGTCCGCGCCGCTGAACTGGCCGCCAAGCTCGAGCGCCTCAACCGCGAGCGCCGCGATGCCGAGGCCTCCGCCCTCACGGCCATCGAGACGCTGCTCGCCACCAGCGCCGAAATCGCCGCCGACCGTCTGCTCGTCATCGACGGTGAAGGCTGGCACCGCGGCGTCATCGGCATCCTTGCCTCGCGCGTCGTCGAGCGCACGGCCAAACCGGCCATCGTCGTCAGCGTCGAGGACGGCGTAGCCCACGGCTCCGGCCGCTCCGTCGACGGCTTCCAGCTCCTCAACGCTATCGAAAGCTGCGCCGATCTCTTCACCCGCTTTGGCGGTCACGCTTTCGCCGTAGGCTTTGCCATGCCCACCGCCGCACTGCCCGAGCTCAAGCGCCGCCTGCGCCTCTATGCCGAGGAGCATCTGGCCGCCTGCGAGCCGGAGCACCTTCTCCACATTCACGCCGAGCTGCCCCTCGATCGCATCACGCCCGTGCTGGCCGGATGGCTGCGCAAGCTCGAACCTCTCGGCCACGGCAACCCCGAGCCGGTCTTCGTCGCCCGCAACGCCCGCCTGCTCACCCCGCCCCGCATCATGAAGGAGCGCCACATCCGCCTGGAACTAGCCCAGGGATCGGCCCAGCCTCGAACCCAGGATGCGGTCCTGGCCGGCTCCAGCTCAGCCATCCGCGCCGTCGGCTGGAACCAGGCCGCCCGCGCCGCGGCTTTGGGATTGACCGAGGGCTCCCTCATCGACCTCGCCTACCGCATCCGCGAAAACGATCATCCCGACTTCGGCGGCATCGAAGTCGAGATCGCCGGCATTGAGCCGGCAGGATCTGGAGATCTGGCTCCCGGACGCGCCGAGGCCCACGGCTGACCGTGGGCCTCGTTCGTTGACAGCGAAATCCTCTCCTGCGTGGCTTTACTGCCTGTGCTCCTCAGGCTTGGACTTAGGCGCAGGTGCGGGGTTCGATGCCGGCTCCTGATACTACTGCCCGGGGGGCGACTCGGATTGCGTCAGCGTGGCGAATCCCAGCTGTCCTGCGCTGACTTTGACTTCATCTTATCTTTATCGCTCTGCCCATTGCCCTGCGTACCGCCGTTGGGGTTTGGAGCCGTCAGCTCAGTGGCTTGGCCTTTTGCCGCGCCGTCACTGATATTCTTACTCACCTTCCCCGAGCCTGAAGGCTGAGTTCCGGTTTGCGGCTGCGACCCAGGCGCCTGCCGCGCGTTTGCGGTCCAGTCGTCCTGCGCTGATTTGCTCTTGGTACTCCCGGAATTCGGCGGCGGCGCAGTCTTCGTCTGTGAAGTCCAGTCGTCCATTGACGATTTACCGCCGGATTTCGGCGGCGCCGCAGTCGACGTCGGCGCAGTCCAGTCGTCGTACCCTGACTTAGACTTCATCTCGCCCATTGGGTGCTCGACAGTCTTCCGCTCACCCGTGCCGCTGCCCTGCCCATTGATGGCAGCGCTGGGCGAACTTGAGTCGTGAGGTTTGAAGACGCCCTCAGTAGCCTGCCCCTTCGCAGCGCCGTCGCTTATGTTCTTGCTTGGCGAGGCTGAGTCGTGCGGCTTGTAGACGCTGTCTGTCGCTTGCCCCTTTGCAGCGCCATCGACGAGGTTCTTTCTGGGCGAAGTTGAGTCTTGCGGCTTGTAGACGCCCTCTGAAGCCTGGCCCTTCGCAGCGCCATCGCTGACGTTTTTATCAGCCTTGCCGGCGCCTGAGCCCGAACCCGGCAGCTGCGGCGCGGTTTGCGTGGGCGCATCCCAGCTGTCTTGGCCCGATTTGCTTTTTAAACCGGCCGGAGAGCTCTGTGCCCCCAGCGGATTCGCGGTGACCAGTGAGAGAAGCAACGCCGGCAACAGCCAGAGTGCTGAGCGGGAAACTCGCATGAGATGACCTCCTGATTGATTTGCGCCCATGGGGAATGGGGACTGAAACGCACTTGTGCGTTCAGTCTATGCCTAATGGAACCCCTCGCGCCAGCAGAAGTTGCATGGGAGCGGAGATTTTGGCATCGTAGCGCAAGCGCCGTCCGCCTGTACGCCGGGACTCTACGCAGCCACAGAACGCAAAGGAGCCCACGGCTGACCGTGGGCCCCTTTGGTTATGAATGGATCTTCGACGTTACCTGGCTTGAGGCCTGGACTCCTCTTTCGGCGCAGGAGCGGAGTGCTGCTGCGGTGCGGCATGTTGCTGGGGTGCAGCTTGTTGCCGTGGCGCAGCTTGTTGCCGAGGCGCAGCTTGTTGCCGAGGCGCAGCTTGTTGCCGAGGCGCAGCATGCTGCTGAGGCGCGGCATGTTGCCGAGGCGCAGCCTGTTGCCGTGGCGCAGCGTGCGACTCAGCCTTCGGCGCAGTTCTGGCCTCAGCCTTCGGCGCAGTCCTGGCTTCAGCCTTCGGCGCAGTCCTGGCTTCAGCCTTCGGCGCAGTCCTTGCCTCAGCCTTCGGCGCTGTCCTGGCTTTAGCCTTCGGCGCAGTCCTTGCCTCAGCCTTCGGCGCAGTCCTTGCCTCAGCCTTCGGCGCTGTCCTGGCTTTAGCCTTCGGCGCAGTCCTGGCTTCAGCCTTCGGCGCAGTCCTGGCTTTAGCCTTCGGCGCTGTTCTAGCCTCAGCCTTCGGCGCTGTTCTGGCTTCAGCCTTCGGCGCTGTTCTGGCTTCAGCCTTCGGCGCTGTCCTGGCTTTAGCCTTCGGCGCAGTCCTGGCTTCAGCCTTCGGCGCAGTCCTGGCTTCAGCCTTCGGCGCAGTTCTGGCTTTAGCCTTCGGCGCAGTTCTAGCCTCAGCCTTCGGCGCGACGTGCTTCTGCGCAGCCATTGGCTTTTCCACAGCCGTCGTTTTCGGATGCCCGCCATTTGCCTTGGCGTAGGAAGCCTTGTCGGCCCTGGCCGCCACAGCATGTCGCGTCTGAACGCTGGTCGGAGCCGTGTGCTTATCGTGCGCGGCAACCTTCTCAGCGGGTGTAGCGGCGTGTTGAATCCCGCCCGGACCGCCGTTATAGGAAACGCGGTTGTTGTTGGCGATCGTGTTTCTCTCCACAATCGTCCGGTCAACGTAGGTGTTGTGGATGACGCTGTCGTTCACGTGCATGACCGCGGTGTTGTAGGCAAACTCGTTGCCGCGCCACTCCCCGCCTGAAAAACCGATGCCCCCGTACCCAAAGCCGTAGTCCACGCCCCCGTAGTAGCCGACGTGCCGGCCCCAATAGCCCCGATGGAACCTGTAGTGGCCCCCGTACCAGTCCCAATAGTAGGGCGTCCACATAGCGCCCTCGTAGGGTGCCGGAACCCACGTGCCGGGAACCCAGTAGTAGTCCCCGTCGTCATCGGAATAGGCCCAGTAGCCGGGAACCCACATCATGTTGGGCTCCGGGCACATGGGTTGTTCATAGACTGGCAACTCAGGCGGAGCGAAATTCGCACTGATGACCAGTTGTGCGTGCGACGACGCTGGAATGAGAAAGATAAGCAGCGCCGGCAAGAGCCAAAGCGCAGTACGGAAAAATCGCATAAGGAAATCCTCCTGGTACGTTCGTGCCGGCTCCGCGGAGGGAATCCACTTACCCTTTGCAGGGCGAGGGCTTGGGCAATACGCAGATAGCCTATCCCCAGCCCTCCCTGCAAATCTGGTCAAATATATACAGGAAAATCTTTTTCAGCCAGTCTTCTCAAGCAACAAAATCAGTAGCGGTAGCTCAGCCCCGTGGCCACAACGTGCCGGGCCTGAAGATTCACTGCCAGAGGAGCAAAAGGAGGATAGGGCGAGGGCAAGCCGGTTGGAGTTAGGGTCGTACCGATCATTCCCGCCACCTGTCCCACGCCGATATCGAACGTGAAGTGCGGATGCTCCCTCTGCGTTACCCGTATCGCATAGTCCAGTGTGGTGGGAATATGCGCCGGAGCGCCTGGCACTGGTCCTTCGGGACTCATCGAGAAAAGCAGGGCGCTCAGGTTCTGTATCTGCGGGGGCTCCTGCATAGCGCCCGCCGAGGGGATGATCGCCGTCTTCCACGGGCCCGGCAGCGGCAGCCCCAACCCGCCGAAGAACCGCCCCATAAAGCGCGTGCTCTGGCCACCGAGGCCCAGAATCGACGCATTGGTCATCTTCCAGCCGAAGGTTGCCAGGAACGGCACCGGCGGCTTGGCCCAGGTCTTGGTGGCCACTATATACACGTCCCCGTTGCTGTAGGATTTGGCAGCCGGGATGGGCACCGGGGTACACTCGCAGGTCGCATCGTAGAATTCCACCGCCAACTGGGCAGCCGGGCTGGAGACGAATCTGTCCTGGGTGCGCGTGATGCCTCCCACCGCGACTCCCGGCATAAACTTGTGGAATTCACCATCCTTGATGGCCACAATCTTGCCGCTGAAGATATTCATCCCGTTGAAGTGCCACAGCTGGCTGAACGAGGTGCTGTCGCCCGTGATATGCACGTTGCGGCCATAAGCCACCTCGGCCCGGTTGCCGATTCCCTCGGCGATGCCGAAGGTGTGAATATCGCCGATGACCGCGTTGGAGGCGATGAAGTGGTAGCCAATCGCGGGGTGAGAAAAGAGCTGGCCCTTCTCTGAAGGGACGACGTAGGCTGTGGGCGTAATGAACCCGCCCGTATAGCCTTCCAGCGTAAGGTTTTGTGCGTTCACCCGGCCATTGAAAAGCATCGCGGCGGCAACCAGGCCGCAAGCGGAAAGTGTGTAAAAGGTTCGTATTTTGAGTTTCATTGACAACTCCAGTGGAGTGCAGTTGCCTGCCTCCGGTCACGTTTGGAAATTAACCTCTTTTAACACAACTGAAGCAGACTCGTCAGTGTTTTTGTCACACTCGTCAGCGTTTTTGCAGAGGTGGTAAACTCACCCCATGGCGCGCGGTCTCTTTATCACCCTCGAAGGCCTCGACGGTTCCGGTAAAACCACCCAAATCAATCGTTTGGCCGAATGGCTCAAAAAGCGCGGCCATCATCCGATCCTCACCCGCCAGCCCGGCGGAACCCCCACCGGCGACCGCATCCGCGCCCTGCTGCTCGACTCCCGCTCCACCGCCCTCTCGCCCCAGGCCGAGATGGCCCTCATGTTCGCCGACCGCGCCCAGGTCATCGCCGAGGTCATCCAGCCCGCCCTCAAGGCCGGCAAGATCGTCCTCTGCGACCGCTTCACCGACTCCACAGAGGCCTACCAGGGCGGCGGCCGCGAGCTCGGCTCCGCGCCCGTCCTCAAACTCCACCGCCTCCTAGCCGCGAACCTCCAGCCCGACCTCACCTTCCTGCTTTTGCCTTCGCTCGAAGCTTCGCTGGCCCGCGCCCGCCGCCGCAACCAGCGCGAAAACACCAAATCCGGCCAGGACGAGAACCGCTTTGAACTGGAGCAGGACGCCTTTTACCGCCGCGTCCACGAGAAATACCGGGAAATCGCCGCTCGAGAGCCGGCCCGCATCCTCCTCATCGCAGGCGACCTCTCCCTCGACCAAATTCACGAAAGAATCGTCGAAGCCGTAGCGGAGCGGCTGCTGACAGTAGCCAAGACCACGTAATCCGGGTGCCCCAGCTCTCGTCCGCCGCGGCGGAAGACCTGGGATTCCCGATCTCTGCCCCATCACCCGCAAATGCACTAGACTCAAACCGTGGGCTTCCAGGACTTTCTCGGCAACGCGCAAACCGTTACTCATCTCCGCGAGAGCATCCGCGCCGGGCGTTTTCCTCACTCGCTCATCCTTGCCGGCCCCCGCGGCGCAGGAAAGTACACTCTCGCCCTCATGCTGGCCAAAGCCGTCAACTGCCTCAACCCCACCGAAAGCGACGGCCTGCCCGATTTCTGCGGCACGTGCTCCAACTGCACTCGCATCGGCGGCGCCGCCAACCTGGAAGAGCTTGTAGCCGAGGCCGTCGTAGCCCGCGACGACCTGCGCGAAGCCGACAAGCGCGAGACCCGCATCCTCATCCAGACCCACCCCGACGTGCTCATCGTTCCTCCCGATCCGCCGCAGTTGCTCATCAAGGTCGGCCAGGTCCGCCAGGTCATCCACGTCGCCTACTACCGGCCTCCGGTCGAGGCGATCCGCACTTTTACTATTTTTACTTCCTCGGCTTTCATGAAAGAGGCCGCCAACAGCCTGCTCAAGGTACTCGAAGAGCCGCCCCAGCACACCTCGCTCATCCTGCTGACCGAAAACCCGCAGGAGCTGCTGCCCACCATCCGTTCCCGCGCCGTCCTGCACCGCCTCGGCGCGCTTCCGGCCGCCGATCTTGAAGCCCTGCTGGCCCACCGCCGTCCCGAGCTCAAGCCGCAGAATCGCGCCCTGGCCGCCCGCCTCGCTGAAGGCGCCGTGGGCCGCGCGCTCTCGATCGATCTAAGCGTCTATCTCCTGAGCCGCCAGGATGCCCTGGTCCTGCTGCGCTCAGCCCTCCGCGAGCCCGACTATACTCAGCTCTTCCACGCCACCGAGAGTTACCGCGCCGGCGCCGACGGCCAGGAAAAGACCGTCAACCTGCTGCGCGCCCTGGGCAGCCTCCTCGAAGACCTGCTCCTGGTGCTGGCCGGCACACCCCAACTGATCCGCAACATTGACCTGGCCGCGGAACTCGACCGCCTGGCACAGGACCTCAGCATCGATTGGATAGACTCGGCCGCCCGAGCCCTCGCCCAGGTGGAGCAGGGCATGCGCCGCAACCTCCTCCGCTCTCTGTCGCTCGACGCCATGGCCGTCAGCCTGGACAGAAACTGACCCAAAATTGACCCGAAGCTGCCCCAGCGCCCGTCCCGTTTCTGGCTTTTTAAAAATTTATGCGCAACCCCAGCCCGGCTCCAGACATCTCTTTTACAGTCATCACTGCAATCGTTCCACTTTCGTTACGCCAAAGGCCTTCCCAGCCGTCGGTGTCTTGTATTCGGCGTTTTTTCCAAGGCGTGGGATAGAAGTTTTTGCCTTGCAAGCTGTTTTTCAAGCTGCGGCGCGCATAAGAGGGAGGAAGCGCACTTTCCGTGATGCTTTCTTGACCATCGACCGCTAGCTGCATCTTCAAGTTCCACACTTTTCACCAGGAGGGTTGATTCTCATGTCCAGTTTGCCCAATCAAACCATTCCTCCCTCCGCCAGCAACCAGAACGGCCCGGAGTCCAACCGGCCGCAACCGCGCGCCCGCAGAAACTCTTCCGCGTCACCTCCCTTCCACTTCCCTGCCCGCGCCGTCGAGGACGTGGCCCTCTACCGCCAGGCCGAACTCTTCTACCTGCAAAAGCAGATCAACTCGCAAACCCCGATGGCGGTTGTGCTCGAAGACGGCCAACACGTCGAAGGCTGCATCGAGTGGTATGACCGCAATTCCCTCAAGGTACGCGGCCGCCAGAAGACCCTCGTCTACAAGTCCGCGATCAAATATATGTACAAGCTTGCCGAGAACGGACAGTGAAAGGGATTAGGGATTAGGGATCAGGGATCAGGGATCAGGGGTTAGGGTTAGGGTCAGGGGTCAGGGGTCAGGGGTTAGGGTTCAGGGAAAACAGCCCGCATCCCCACGAAATCCGCTAACCTGCTAACTCGCTAATTCCGCGAAGCGGAGCTAACTTGCCGCCGTTGTCCACAACCGCAGTCTCTAAGCATACCCATCCCGCCAAGCTGACCCGCTGGCCCGCTACTCCCTGATCCCTGATCCCTGACCCCTGATCTCTGCCTTTACCAGCCGGTCGCGGATTGCCGCCCCAATCCCCTCCGCCGGCGGCACAGGACATACAATCACCGTGCAACCCTCGGCATCCAGCGCCCGCAGCCCCGCATAAAGCTCCCGCGCCATCTCTTCCGGAGCTGCCCATCGTCCCCACGCATACTCCATAGCGCCTACATTCAGCCCTGTAACCTCAGCCGGCAGCATCACCCCCACCCGCTCTCCAGGCCAGCGCAATGCCGCCTCGACCAGCCGCGCCCCCAGCTCCGCCAGTTCGCCCTCCACCAGCACCAGCCGCGCCCTGGGCGCATAATGCCGCAACCCCAACCCAGGCGACGGCAGCGCTTCCCGCGGCCTCTCCTCCAAATTCCCGCCCCTGAAAACCTCCACCGCCCCCGCAACCGCCCGAATCTGTTCCGCCGTCACCGCTCCCGGCCGGTAAATCATCATCGGGCTCTGACCGGCGTCCAGCACCGTAGACTCCACCCCGTGCGCCGTCGCCCCCGCATCGATCACTGCATCGATCCGCCCGTCCAGATCCTCCAGCACATGCGCCGCAGTCGTAGGACTAATCCGTCCAAAGAGATTCGCACTGGGCGCGGCCACCGGAACCCCCGCCCGCCGGATCACCTCCAGCGCCACCGGATGCCTGGGCATCCGCACCCCCACCAGCGCCCGTCCCGCCGTCACCGCATCCGGCACCGCCGCCGTCCGCCTCAGCAGCAGCGTCAGAGGTCCCGGCCAGAACGCCTCCATCAGCCGCCGCGCTGCCTCCGGAACCTGCTCGGCCAGCCCCTCCAGCATTGCCTTTCCGCAATCGGGCCCGGCAATATGCACAATCACCGGGTCCCACGCCGGCCGCCGCTTGGCTTCAAACATCCGCCCCACCGCCGCCGCATCCAGCGCATTCGCCCCCAGCCCATACACGGTCTCCGTAGGCAGCGCCACCAGCCCCCCGGCGCGCAAAATCTGCGCTCCGCGCTCCAGCGTCTCCTGAGCCTCGGCGGTATCCAGATGCGCCGGGTCCACAACCAATCGCAGTGTCTTCACCCTCTTATTCTCGCCTCTTGCGGGCAAGCGCAGCCACCCGCCTTCAAATATGTGCCGCAAATTCTTCAAATAATTGGATTTGGCCCCTGTTTTTCGATTGCCGTTCCTCTCCGCTTGGCGGTACAGTGGAACCTCACAGGATTTGCCGGCGCCTTCCCACCGCAGCAGGAGTTAGCATCCAGCCCGCCGCTCTACTTGCACTCAAGGAGATCGAATGAGTCCCAATCAAACTTCAATTCCTGAACGCCTTGCTGCCATTCCCCAACCCTCCAGGCCAGTCAACCGGTGGAAGCCCCTGGTGATATTGGTATGCTTATGCCTGCTGGTGGCCGGGGCCGTCGCCGTCTGGCACTTTGTGCACGTAAGCCAACAGATCGGCAAGCTGAAGGACGCGGACCCGGCCGTCCGCCAAAAGGCTGCCGAATCGTTAGGCGGAAGCAGGAGTTCCCGCGCCATCGAGCCCCTCATCGCCGCCCACCAGGACACATATCCCGGCGTCCAGGGCAGTGCGGCCACCGCGCTGGGCGAGATCAAGGATCCCCGCGCAGTCGAACCCCTCATGGCCGCTCTCAGGGACGCGGTGAAGTACGGTCAGCCGACGAAAGGCCCCGATGATCTCTATTCCATCAACGATCAGCAGAGGCTCCGCCTTGATGTGGCGAAGCAGGCGTCCGATGCGCTGGGCAATCTGGGCGCACCGGCCCTCCTGGATCTGATGGCCGCTTTCAGAGATAAGGACCTAAGAGAATATGCCCTTTCCGGCCTGGTCAAAATGGGCTCGCCCGCCGTCGACGCCCTCGCCGCCGCCATGAAAGACCCCGATGCCGACGTCCGATGGCAGGCGGCCAATGCCCTGGGCGATATCAAGGACACGCGCGCCGTCGAACCCCTCATCGAGGCCCTGCAGGTCAAAGACCTTCAATGGCACGCGGCCCTATCCCTGGGAAAAATCAAGGATCCCCGAGCTGTCGAGCCCCTGATCGCGGCCCTGAACGACAAAGATCCCGAATTCCGCGAGCAAGTAGCTCTGTCGCTGGGCGATATAAAAGACCCCCGCGCCGTCGCGCCGCTGATCGCCTTGCTCAAAGCCCCGCCGCTCAAGGATCCTGCCTTGATGGGCCCGGACAGCAAAGTCCGCAACGCCACGGCCGGAGCACTGGGCAATATCGGTAGCCCCGAGGCAGTCAACTTCCTGCTCACGGCCCTGCGCGAGCACAACGCGGAGGTGATCGCAGGAGCCGATAACTTCTTCATCCGGCGCGGCGAGCCGGGCTCGGAGGATGCGCTCATTGAGGCCTTCGATAAAACAGGCGACCAATACATGGCCGCCGATTTCCTCAACAGCGGAAACCAGAAGTTGCACGACGCTGCGTCTTCATGGGCATCAAGAAACAACTACCAGATCACCTATTCGCCCGGCAGTGGCAGCACATCCTGGGGCGGCAAACAGTAAACATCGTTCACCGATTCGAAAAATCGCGCGGCGGGTGCCCCAGGTCCGGGGTCCCCACGGACAGGTCTTCGTCCGTGGGGTGGAGGTCTCGCCTTTGAGACCTGGGATACCACAAACCTCAACCGGCCGCCCCCTGCCGTATACTCGCTCTTTACCATGCCCGTCGAAACCGAGATCAAATTCCGCGTCGCCGACCTCGACGGCCTGACCCGCCGCCTCCAGGCCGCCGGCTTCACCCTGCAAACCCCCCGTAGCTTCGAGAGCAACGTTCTCTACGACACCCCCGACCGGAAGATGCGCGCCCGCACTGAAATCCTCCGCATCCGCAACTATGCCGGCCGCTGCACCCTCACCCACAAGTGTCTCCCTGACGCAGGCCCCGGCGAAGATACCCACAAGCACCGCATCGAAACCGAAACCGAAATCTCCGACGGCCAGGCCCTCGCCCAGCTCTTTCTCTCCCTCGGCCTCGTCCCCGCCTTCCGCTACGAAAAATGGCGCACCGAGTGGACTGACGGCCAGGGCCACTGCGTCGTGGACGAAACCCCCATCGGCAACTTCGCCGAGCTCGAAGGCTCCGCCCAATGGATCGACCGCGCCGCCGCCCGCCTCGACCTCTCCCCCTCCCAGTACATCACCCTCAGCTACGGCCGCCTCTTCGACCTCTGGCGCGACGAGCACCACTCCGCCGCCCAGGACCTGACCTTCGCCGACTGCGCCCGTTGAGGGGGCGCAATCTCCGCTGGCAATCTCCACCTTCCGTGCTGGCCTGGCCGGCAACGTCTCGAAATCCGGGATGGATTCTGAATAAAATCTAATGTTCTCCTCCCACCCGCCGATAACCTGTATGAGTTCATACTCATTCCATTCAGGAGGGCCTATGAATTCCACCCACTTTTGCCTTACCGCCGGCAGCGCGCGGCGTGTTGCGGTAAGGCTATGCAAGACTGCCGCGCTCACGCTTGCGTTGCGCTAGCCATTCCAGCCAGAGCAGCCCAATGATCGCGAACTCGCTTCGCGTGTGGCGCCTCAATATCCGGATTTGGCCAGGCGCATGAAGATCGCAGGCGCGGTAAAGATCGAGGCCGTTGCCGATCCAGGGGGCAAGGTCGCCGGGGTCACGACGGTCAGCGGAAGTCACGGGTTCTCAGCCTGCGCAGGATACCTTGCGCCAATGGAGGTGCGCGCCGGGAATCGAAGACAGCAACGGGCGCGGGTCTATCCCTCTGGATCCGCGTCCGTTTCCGCTGTATGGAACCTCTCTCCGCGGACGCCTGCCCACCGGCGGCGCCTCTTTTTGAGCCGGGCGCCGGAGATTGCGCCGTTTAGCCAGCGCTTATCTCCGCTTTCCAGACCCATCTCCGAGGATGCTTCCTATCTTCCGTAATCAGATTCTAAAAATGCACTAACGAAAGCTCCCCCGCCGCCGATAACCCAATCGAGCAGTTCTTGAACTCGAGGAGGACCAATGAACAGAGATCGCTCCGAATTCAATTCCCGCCGCCTGCTCTGCGCCAGGATAAGGCTGTTCCAGGCAGCCGCGCTGGCGCTCGTATTGGCCCTGGCCATGCCCGCCAGGGCGGCAGATGTACGCGCCATCAAGTCGCGCGTGCCGCCTGTCTACCCCGAAATCGCCAAACGCATGAAGATCGACGGTTCGGTAAAGGTCGAAGTCACCGTGGATGCCGACGGCAAGGTCAGCGATGTAAAAACGGTCAGCGGGAATCGCGTGCTGTCGTCAGCCGCCGAGGATGCAGTGCGCAAATGGAGATTCGAGCCCGGCCCCGGCCAGTCAACGGTCGAAGTGTCCATCAACTTCAGCCTCGCACAATAGCAACTGCGACATCCGTTCTGAGGTGAGGTGGTAACCGGGGTACCCATGCGTCTTTCTTTTCAGAATGGTTTAGGACCTCTCCCCCTCTCAACAAAAACAGGTTAAACTGAATGGTGCTGTAGGCAACTTCGAGCAACAGGAGTTCGATGCGGGCCATTCAACAGATTCCCGGCACCATGGGCGCGGGCGACTTGTCAATTGCCCTGATCGGCCCGGATGAACGTCGCCGCAAGGCGGTAGCCGGCGCACTTGCCGAATACCAGTCCGGCGCGAAGCGAGATCCCAGGGGACTCGGCCGGGGGCCGGGGGCCGGGGCGCGGCCCGGCGAGCCGTCATTGCCCGCCAGGGGCAACGGACAGGTCTCCGCCGTTGGCGCGGCGGTCTCGGAGTTTTCATCCTACCCCGACAATCTTGACGATCTGCCCCGGATGCTGCAGCAGCATTACGACGTCGTCATCGTTGACCTGGACAGTAACCCGGAATACGCCCTCGAAATCGTGGAGGGCATCTGCTCCGTTAGCTCCGCGGCAGTGATGGTCTATTCCGAGCAGTCCGATCTGCATCTGGCGGTCCGCTTCATGCGCGCAGGCGCCCGCGAGTTCCTCACTCTGCCTCTCGCCCCCGACGACATATTCGGCGCTTTGGCACGGGTCTCCATCCGCCATCCGGCAACTCAACTCGACGCAAAAAAAGTCGGCAGCTTATTCGTGTTTGTCGGCGCCAAAGGCGGCTGTGGAGTCACCACCATCGCTTCCAATTTTGCCCTGTCGCTGGCCCAGGAGTCCGGCCAGAACACCTTGTTGATTGACTTCGGCCTGCCGCTTGGAGACGCGGCCATCAACCTCGGGATGGCTACTGAATACTCGACCGCTAACGCTCTTCAGGATTCCAACCGGCTCGATGCGAATTTCCTCTCCGGGCTGCTGGCCAAACATAGCTCGGGATTATACGTACTCGCGGCTCCAAGTGAATTCAACCCTATCCTGACCTCCAAGGACGCCGTCGACAAACTGCTGACCGTCGCGCGCCAGAGCTTCGATTACGTGGTCGTCGATTTCGGGTCCAGGCTTGACCTCAAGGATTCGGCCCTCTTTGCGGATTCCTCCACCATCTACCTCGTCACGCAGGTCGGCGTTTCAGAACTGCGGAACGCGAATCGTCTCATCTCGCATTTCTTCACCACCCGTGGCCGCGATCTCCACATCGTGCTCAACCGGTATATTCCTCACACCCTGGGGCTCGATGAAAAGCACATCGCCAAGGCGCTCACCAGGCCGGCACAGTGGACGATTCCCGACGATTATGCCACTGCCCGCCGGACCAGGAACACGGCCAATCCCATCGCGCTCGAAGACTCGCCCATTTCAAGGGCGATCCGGAAGATGGCCAGAACAGCCTGCGGCCTACCCGCTATCAAGGCAAAGAAAAAACGCTTCAGCTTCTTCGCATAATGGCTCTTGTTCTTTCCCTATTCCCAACTCCCTACTTTTCCGCCCCGTGGCACTTCTTGTACTTCTTCCCGCTGCCGCAGGGGCAGGGATCGTTGCGCCCTACTTTTTCGCCCGTCCGGCGCTGCGCGGGCTGGCTTGCGTCCCCGCCTCCCGACCGGCTCGCCGCTTCCAGCTCCCGCTGCTTCTTGCGGTGAAATTCCTTCTCCAGCGCGTCGATCGTGGTCGAGGGCTGCCGCATGGCGAACGAAATCTCCCTTGGCTCTCCATCCAGCGTCAACGGTCCTGCCGCGCTGGCCACCGGCGGCGCCTTCGGAACCTCCCGCCTCGGCCTCGGGGCCGCATCCACAGGCTGCCCATCCGGTCCCAGGATCTGCATGCGGAACAGGAACCGGACCGTGTCCTCCTGGAACTTGAACATCATGGCCTCGAACATATCGTAGGACTCGCGCTTGTAGGCCACCAGAGGGTCCTGCTGCGCATACCCCCGCAGCCCGATCCCCTCCTTCAGGTGATCCATTGAGAGCAGATGATCCTTCCAAAGCCCGTCGATCACGCTCAGCATCACCATCCGCTCGTGGTAGCGCATGGTCGCGCTGCTCAGTATCTTTTCCTTGGCCTCGTACTCCTGCTTCAGCTTCTCAAAGATCGTCTCGCCCAGATCATGCCGGCTCAACTCCAGCGGCTTGATTCCCGCTGCCGTCAGATTCAGCCCGAAGTGGTCGATGAGCTTCTCTTCCATCCCCTTCAGGTTCCATTGATCGGGATGCAGCTTCTCCCCCGCAAACTCGTCCAGCAACCCGCTCAGAATCCCGCCGACATAATCCTCCAGAATCAGCTCCCGCTGCTCCACGCCCTCCAGCAATTGCCGCCGCAGGCCATAAACGGCCTCGCGCTGCTTGTTCATCACGTCGTCGTACTCCAGCAGGTGTTTGCGCGACTCGAAGTTCTGCGCCTCCACCGCCTTCTGTGCCGCCTCGATCCGGTTTGACATCATCTTCCCCTCGATCGGCACCCCCTCTTCCATCCCCAGCCGCTCCAGCAGCGTGCTCACCCACTGCTTGGCGAAGATCCGCATCAGGTCGTCTTCCAGCGACAGATAAAATCTCGACTCGCCCGGATCTCCCTGCCGCCCCGCGCGTCCTCTCAGCTGATTGTCGATGCGCCGCGACTCGTGCCGCTCCGTGCCCAGTATGAACAGCCCGCCGGCCTCGATCACCTGCTCGTGATCTTCTTGCGCCGCCCCTGCGTGGCCCTTGTTCGCCTCCGCCCACTCCGGCTCCGCTACCTCGAACTCCTGCCCCTGGTAGTAGAAACGCATAAATCCCGCCGGCGCCATCGGGTTGATCGCTCCCTCGTTGGCGCTGATCGCCCGTGCCCGGTTCTTCTTCACCAGCTCCTGCCGGGTCATGAACTCCGGGTTACCGCCCAGAAGAATATCCGTCCCGCGCCCGGCCATATTGGTGGCGATCGTCACCGCCCCCAACCTTCCCGCCTGGGCCACGTACTCCGCCTCGCGCTCGTGGAACTTCGCGTTCAGCACCACGTGCTTCACGCCCTTCTTGCTCAGAATCCCCGAGAGGCGCTCCGACTTCTCGATCGACGTCGTCCCCACCAGAACCGGCTGCTTTCGCTCGTGCAAGCGCTCGATGTCCTCGGCCGCTGACTTGTACTTCTCCTTCTCCGTCCGGTAAACCACGTCCGGATTCTCCAGCCGCAGCAACGGCCTGTTGGTCGGAATGACCACGATCTCCAGCTTGTAAATCTTCTCGAACTCCGCCGCTTCCGTATCCGCCGTCCCGGTCATGCCGCTCAGCTTCTTGTAGAGCCTGAAGTAGTTCTGGAACGTGATCGTGGCCAGCGTCTGGTCTTCCTTGCGGATCTTCACGCCTTCCTTGGCCTCGATCGACTGGTGCAACCCATCCGACCACCGCCGCCCCGGCATCAGCCGCCCGGTGAAGGTGTCCACAATGATCACCTCGCCGTCCTTCACCACGTACTCCACGTCCCGCTTGTAGAGCGCGTGCGCCTTGATCGCCGTCTCCACGTAGTGCTTCAGTTCCCAGTTCTCCGCATCGGCAATGTTTCCGATTCCCAGCAGATTCTCGATCGTTACCCAGCCCTCGTCGGTAACTCCGATGGTCCGCTGCTTCTCGTCCACGATGTAGTCGCCGCTCAGGAACTTTTCACCCTCCCTGAGTTGGATGCCCAGTTCCATCTGGCGCTTGGTATCGCTCGCCTCGATCTCCTCGCCCTTCTCCAGTTGCGGAATGATCTTCACCGCCCGCGCATACTTGTCCGTCGTCTCGTCCGTGGGCCCGGAGATAATGAGCGGCGTCCGCGCCTCGTCGATCAGAATCGAGTCCACCTCGTCCACAATCGCGTAGTAGTGCCCCCGCTGCACGCAATCTTTTATCTCGAATTTCATGTTGTCGCGCAGGTAGTCGAAGCCGAACTCGTTATTCGTCCCGTAAGTAATATCCGCCGCGTAGGCCGCTCTCCGCTCGCTGTCGTCCAGGTCGTGGACGATCACCCCCACCGTCAGGCCCAGAAACTCGTAGATCTTGCCCATCCACTCGGCGTCGCGTTTGGCCAGGTAGTCGTTCACTGTCACCACGTGAACCCCGTGCCCCACCAGCGCATTCAGATAGCAAGCCAGCGTAGCCACCAGCGTCTTGCCCTCGCCGGTCTTCATCTCGGCGATCTTGCCCTGGTGCAGCACTATCCCGCCGATCAACTGCACGTCGAAGTGCCGCATCTGCACCGCGCGCCAACCCGCCTCGCGCACCACCGCAAACGCCTCCGGCAGCAGCTCGTCCAGCGCCGCCCGCTCGGCAGCCTTCAACTCCTCTTCGTCCGTAATCCCTTCCCGCCTGGCCGCAATCCGAGCCCGGAATTCCACTGTCTTAGCCCGCAACTCCTCATCCGTCAATTGCTTCGTCGCCGGCTCCAGATCGTTGATCGTAGCCACCACCGGCCACAGCTTCTTGATGATCCGCTCGTTCGACGTGCCAAAAATCTTCGTCAGTACTTTATCGATCAAGACACAAATCTCCGTCTACCAGTGTAAATGGTAGCCGCCGCACTCAATTTCCCGCTCCAACCCCGCATCCGAAAGATGCTGTTATCCTGAGCGGAGGTCGCCGCCGCGACCGGAGCCGGGGTCCCCAGCGACTCGGGATCCCCAGTGAGCGATCTTTGCTCGCTGGGGTGAAGGGACAGGTCTTCGTCGATGGGGTGGGGAGCCGAAAGCCTGCCCTGAGCAAAGACGTGGGATGGGGCGCCCAGGCCTTTATTGGGATGATCGGAGATTGCCCTTCATGCCGAAGAAATCGCGACAGCGCAAATCCCAGGCCAAGCGCGCACCCGGAGCGCCGGCCGGGAAGAACGTTCCCATTGCTCCCGCAACCCATAAACCCTGGCAAATTGCCGTGGCGTGCGTCGTCCTTGCGGTGGTTACCATCTTTGCTTTCCGGGGAGTGCGCAGCAACGATTTCCTTTCGTTGGACGATAACGAATATGTCCTGGAGAATCGGCATGTGCAGCAGGGGGTGAACCCGCAGAGCATCGAGTGGGCGTTTACAACCTTCCAGGAGGGGAACTGGCACCCCCTGACGTGGATTTCCCACATGGTCGACTGGAGGCTTTATGGCAATCATCCCGCCGGCCATCATATGACCAATGTGTGTCTGCACGCCGTCAATGCAATCCTGCTTTTCCTTTTGCTTCTATACATGACCGATTTTTTAGGGCGTTCCGCAATGGTCGCGTTTCTGTTCGCGTTGCATCCCGCGCACGTCGAATCCGTTGCCTGGATTGCTGAACGCAAGGATATTTTGTGCGCGTTTTTCTGGTTCGCCACATTACTCGCTTATGCATGGTACGTTCGCAAACCCTCCTGGAAAAGGTTCGCATGGGTGGTCTGCGGCTTTGCCTGCGCTCTCCTATCGAAACCAATGGCCGTTACGCTTCCCTTTGCCCTGATCTTGCTCGACTATTGGCCGCTGCGCAGAATGACGTTCACTCCAAAAACAGGCGCGCGGTGGTTCTCTTCCCTTTGGAAGTTATGCGTTGAAAAGTGGCCGCTTTTCATCATGGCGGCAATTTCGAGCGTCATCACCGTTCTCGCGCAGAGGTCCGTCGGCGCAGTGATTAAGCTTCAAGGCTTGCCCTTGTGGGAGAGAATCGGCAATGCGGCCATCAGTTACTGCCGCTACGCGCGGATCATGGGATGGCCTGATCCACTTAGAGCCTTTTATTACCATGAGGCAAATCACATCATGGTTTCCGCGGCGGTGTTATCGGCCGTTGCGCTCATCCTGGTTACCGCCGTCTGCTGGCATATCCGCAAGGATAAGCCCTATTGCCTGATCGGCTGGCTGTGGTTCCTGGGAACATTGGTGCCGGTGATCGGCATCGTGCAGGTTGGAAATCAGGCCATGGCCGAGCGTTATACCTACGTTCCCTTTATCGGCCTTTTTATCGCCGTTGTCTGGTTGGCCGGCGATGTAGTGGCCAAATTCCCGAAGATCAGGGTCGCGGCTCAACTGCTTGCGGTCGCGGTCATTGTAGCGTGCGCAGTAAGAACCGAGGCGCAGGTAACGGTATGGAAAGATACGGTGACGCTTTTAGGCCACGCGCTCGAGGTTGACCCGCGCGGAGAATTTCCCAATACATTCCTGGGCATTGCGTACATGAGGCAGGGAAGGAATGACGAGGCGCAAGAATATTTCGAACGCGCGCTGGCCTATAATCCCGCCTGGTACCTGCCTCTTTCTTCTTCCGCCTATTGCCTGATGCGAACCGCGATCGAAACGCATGATCAGCGCAATCTGCCGCTGGCGCGGCAGCGCCTCGAACTGGCATTGCGCGATGCTCCTGACGATCCCTTTGTCCTGACCGACATGGCGCTATGGTCTGTATTGATGGGCAGGCCGAAGGATGAGGAGACGTATAGCCGTAAGGCAATCGCCGCGAACCCGGATTTTATAGCGGCGCGGCTTTATCTTGCCGGTGCTCTCGAAGCGCAGGGAAAACATGACGAGGCGGCCCAGGTCTACCGTCAGGCGCTGGCCATCGAGCCGGATAATATTGATGCGCATAACAGCTTAGGCATGATATTGGACAGGCAGGGATTGAAGCAGGAAGCAATTCAGGAATTCCGGCTTTCTCTGGCCATCAAGCCCGATCAGGCAATGGCCCATTCCAACATCGGCAGGATCCTTGTCGAGACGCATCAGCTCCCCGAAGCAGTAGAGGAGTTTACCCAATTGCTGCGGCTCAATCCTGCAGACGCTCATGCGCATGATAACCTCGGCATTGCCCTGTTTCAACTGGGGGATTTTGAAAAAGCGGCCGAGCAGTTCAGCGACGCGATAAAAATTGATCCAGCCGATGCCGATGCAAGGCGAAATCTCGATCTTGCTCATGCCCGGATGAAAAACGAAAAGGTTGAACAGGCAAGAAAATAAAAAGCGCCGCGGCGGTCCAGAATGTTGGCGCGGATGGTTCCGCAGCAAGCCGCAAATGTTCGCCTCAAGGGTTGCGATTTTGCGCAAATGTTCGCACCGATGGTTGCAGAAATTGGAGGGCTTAACTTTTCCAGCGGTGCGATTTGGCGAATTGGCACCGGGAAAAGTTGCGAATTGGAATGAAAGGTTGTAGAGAATTGAACAGCGATTTCGTGGAATGCGCACAAATGCAACGGGAAACCGGCGTAAGGCGTTGAAAACAGGGTGGATTTCTACGTTTGCGCCGACTGTGGGGATAGAGGTTTCTGTCCGATGGCCCGCCGGCCCATCACGCGCAAATCCATCCGACCAGGCAAGGGCCGGGAGCGGCAGGCCGGGGTTTCAACCCCGGCACATATTTTTCGGGACCGGGCAATGGCGCTTTACAGCTCGAACAGCGGTATTGAGGCAGGCCGCGTGCCGTCTGGAATAACAAAGGTCGTACTTTGGCGTGCACGTGTGGACGCTACGTAGGTTCTGGCCAAGCTGGCTCTGGTCTCCCTCAGTTTGCCCGTCAAAATGAAGCTCTCGAGATTCTTGTGGGGAAAGATGAGGCATCGATCAAACGTCGATCCTTTTGCCCTTCCGAAATTGATGGGATTCCCTGGAACGTCCTTTCTTGCGCGGCTGTATCGGAGGGTTTGCGGGCGAAATGCTTCCATATAAGCGGGGACTTGGCTCTGCCTAAGGGCAAATACGCCATCGTGCCCGGTGACTTTTTGGTTGAGAGAGGTAGTCTTTGGGAGATTGGGAAAGAGCGTGTCAGCGAATTCACAGATCGCTTGGGTACAACGGTTGCTGTAATGCTGATGCTCAAGTTCGCATAGTCCCTCCCGCTTCCACTCCTCGAATTTGTTAACAACGTTCGCGCCGGCATATTGCTTGTTCCTCTTGGCGCTGTGGGTCGAATAGACGGCTTGCCTGGGATCCCCAACGAGCACGGTCGAGATCTGCGATTTCATAAGCAGCTCGATTAGATCGAGGTCGTACCCAGCGAGGTCCTGGCTCTCGTCAACATAGATGCTGTCGAATATCTGTTCCATCCGCCGCAGCGGCAGGCCGTTCGTCCGCTTAATTGTTTCGCATGCAAATTTAGAGACCTTATCGCTATAAATCCGGCCTGGCTTGGAGAAGTAATGACGCCCGATATCCTCCGCTTTAGAGTATTGGGCCGATATTGTGTTGACAAAACATATCTCGGAGACGCGTCGAACATTATAGAGGCTGTTCTGGTACGGGCGGACAAAGTGGCGCAGGAGAAATGCGTACCATGTACTGATCTTAATGTTCTGCGGAACAAATCCGATCTCTTCGTAGGTCTTTGTTCTAAGCTCAGAGGTATTGTTGATGGTGTAGGTGATCAGGGCGGAACGCGCCCCTATTGCCTTTTGCGCGGCCTCAATGATTGTCGTCGTCTTGCCCGAACCGGCGGTCGCAAGGATGATGCGATTATTTGATTGCATCTTCAATGTAGTCCGGCAGAGTGATTGGCTCTACGCTTTCAAAGATTTTCAGTGCGTAGTCGGTTTTGTTACTCAACATATATTTGAGCAATTCGTCCGTCGTCTTGAAAGAGGTGCCTACGATCCTGTTCAATTTGGCCAAATCGTTGAGCGACACGAGATGCTTCTCAAGAGTATTGAGGTTGTTGTCGCTGCTAACGCAGATTCGAATATTCTTGTCGTCTGCGTAGTCCTTGTATTTTTCTTTGACTGCTTCAGCACTGCCGTCATTATCAGTGACTACGCGCGTGTCGATGTTGAGGGGCTTGGCAATCTCCAAGAAGCGCTTGAAAGCGAGCGAGTAGACTGAGATTATTTCGACCCCGGCTTCGAGGGGCAAGACGCCATACTTTTGACGATATGCTTTTTGGACGATCAGTTCGTCTGATGGACCCTCAACGAGGATCGTGCGCTTCGCGAGAATCAGCCGCAGCGTGTCGTGGCCGGGCAGCCTTTTGAAATAGGCTGCTGTATCGGGCGACAAATCGTTGATTGAAATATTGGTCTTTCCATTGAAGAGCAGGATGTGCTCAATGCCAAGCTTATTGAGTACAAAGCTGCTGTGTGTCGCGATAATAAGCTGTTTACCTGACGCTGCTGCGGACAAGTGAGCTATTAAGCGGTTCAGGTTGGTGTGCGAGAGGTGGTTCTCAGGTTCCTCGATGAGTACGATTTCTGCCGATTTTTCGGACTTCAATGCGAGTTTGATCTTGACAGAACTCTGCTCACCTTTCCCGGCCAGCGTAATTGGGATTTCGTCTAGATGGGGCAACACGGCGGATTCCCAGCCAGCCCGGGCCGTCATGTCCATGGCGACCGACAGCGTTTTGTCGGTTACCGTCCCTTTCTCCTTCGCGAGCCCTGCGTTGATTCTAGTGATGCTGGGGTCGTTGCGGAAGGCGTCGCGCATCTTCCTGTACGACAATGCAAGGTCAACTTGCTCTTTATCGGATAGATAATCCCGGGTGAACTCAACCACATATCTCCCGGCGGCGTATGTATCTGAGATGGCACTTGGGTCGATCAGGGAAGAACGCACGGGAATTGTGCGGGGCTTAATACGCTCCCCGGCAAATGTCTGCCAGACCACCTCGTAGTATTCCACCGGGATGCTTCTCACCGCCGAGGGGTCAGAGATGTAGTTCTGATACTCCGCCTTGTTGTCCTCGTCATTAAGACGAATTGTGAGGCTAATCCCCGGCTGGTTTTCACCTTCCGAGTTGTTGGTACCCTTGAGTTCGGCAAGGGCATCGCAATCTGTAAAGTAAAGTTCGACCATGATTTCGGGCGGCGGGGTTCCTTCACCCCTATTCAAGGCGTCAATGAACTGAGCTACACACCCTGTGTTGAAAAGGAAGGGATGGAGTTCGTAGACCGCCGGCCTCCGGTTGATCTGGCACTTTAGCGCCAGATTGATTGCCTCAAGCAGAGTTGATTTACCGGACTCGTTATCGCCTACGATGACGTTAAGGTCGGGGCGCAGGTTGATCTCGGCGGACGCGAGAGTCCGGTAGTTCTTTACAATGACGCGCTCAATGCTCATGCAAGATTCCAGCCTCTCAATTCATGAGCAGACAGTATAGCGCCCTTTGCGAGATTGGCCGGGCACCGGCTTGAATCCCATTCCGGCCGGGTGCCCAGGACCCCAGGTCTCGCTTCCGAGACCTGGGATTCCGTCAGCGCAAATACCAAAGATTGACAAACTCTGTTATCCGGTCCAGAATCGGAAACAGGAGATATTCCCCATGAATGTTTCGCTAACCCCCGAACTGGACAAATTCGTCGCCGGCAAAGTCGAGTCCGGCCGCTACAACTCCGCCAGCGAGGTCGTTCGCGAGGCCCTGCGCCTGCTCGAAGAACACGACAGGGCGCGCAGCGCGCAGCTTGCCGCCTTCAACCAGGAACTCGGGGCAAGGCTGGCCTCGCTGGACCGTGGAGAGCACGTCGAGCCGGAAGCGGCGCGGGCACGGCTTGAGCAGAAGTCCCGCGAGCGGAGAAAGCTCAGCGCATGAAGGAGTACGTTCTCAGCACCGGCGCCGAGCTGGACCTGGACGAGATTTGGGAGTACATCGCCCAGGACAACATCGATGCCGCCGACCGCTGGATAGGGAAGCTCTTTGACGCCTTCGAAGCACTGGCCCGAAACCCAGGAATGGGGCATAAACGGGAAGACCTTACCGCGTACCCGATCCTCTTCTGGCCGGTGGGCGCATACCTGATTCTCTACCGCGTCCAAAGCGAACGAATCGAGATTGTTGCTGTGACCCAGGGCGCGCGGGATATTCCGTCGTTTCTGCGTCAGCGCACCCAATAGAAAGCAGGAGAGTCACCGCCGCCCGCCGGCTTCCCGAATCGTTGACCCGCCCTTCCCTGACCCCTGACCCCTGATCTCTGACCCCTGTCCCGTCGCCGCGGCAAAGACAGAAGCCCGCCATAAATCGGCAATCTGTACACGAAATATGTACATATTGGGCCGCAAAATGCGCGCAAAAAGGGGGCAAAAAGGGGCCAAAAACGACTAATTTTGAGTACTTTTACCCTTTTATGGAGACTTCCAGGGCGGCTTTCACGGTTTTATGACTGCCTGGAACGCGACTTTTTCGCATATTGCAATTCAAACCTGCTCTTTGTGGGCCTGCAGGCCGACAAATGTGTGGGCTTGCAGGCAGACATTTTCAAGCTCCAACTGACCTCTGATCTCTGAACCGTACAATAAAGAAGGAAGCCGAACCCCACCCAACGCATGGCGGACGAAGAGCAGAACAAGCCCAAAAACCCCGATCCCCGCAAGCGGGATGAAGACCCGGTCGGCAAAGTCTACGACTCCCGCCTGGTCAAACGTCTCGCCCATTACCTGCGCCCTTACTGGGTTCAGGCTACCGTCTCCGCCGTCGCCGTCAGCCTCAAATCCCTCAGCGACGTCACCGGCCCTTACCTGGTCAAAGTCGCCATCGACCGCTACCTCACCGGCAAGCCCGGCCCCGCAACCAACTGGCTCACGCGCCGCCTCCCGGCCGACCCTTGGCAGGGAATCACCCAGTTGGCCGCCATCTGGCTCGGCGCCCTGCTCTCCGCCTATCTCTTTCAATTCATTCAGACTTACCTCATGCAGTGGACCGGCCAGAAGATCATGTTCGATCTGCGCCGCGACATCTTCCGCCACATGCAGCGCATGCACATCGGCTTCTTTGATACCCACGCCGTCGGACGCCTGGTCACCCGCCTCACCTCCGATGTGGACGCCATCAACGACATGTTCACCGCCGGCGTGCTGGCCATCGTCGACGATTTTTTCAACCTCGTCATCATGTCCGCCGTCATGCTCACCATCAACTGGTGGCTGGCGCTGATCGCCTTCTCCGTCCTGCCGCTGATCCTCATCGTCACCCGCCTCTTCCGCAATCACGTGCGGGAGAGCTTCCGCCGCGTCCGCGCCGCCATCGCCCGCATCAACAGCTTCACCCAGGAACACATCTCCGGCATGAGCGTGGTGCAACTCTTCAACCGCGAGCAGCGCGCTTATGACGATTTTGAGGCCGTCAACCGCCTGCACATGATCGCCTTTAAAGACACCATCTTCGCCTACGCCCTCTATTACCCCGCCGTAGAACTCCTTTCCTCCGTCGCCATTGCTTTGGTTATCTGGCGCGGCGGCTTCGGCGTGCTCAAGGGTACGGTCACCATCGGCGTGCTGGCCATGTTCATCCAGTATTCGCAGCGCTTCTGGCGGCCTATCCAGGATTTGAGCGATAAGTACAACATCCTGCAAGCCGCCATGGCCGCCTGCGAGCGCATCTTCAAGCTGCTCGACACGGCTCCCGAAATCGTCAATCCCGCACATCCGGTCGAGGGCGACGGATCCAACCGCATTGAGTTCCGCCATGTCTGGTTCACTTATCAGAAGCTCACCGCCGACCAGCAGTCTGCCGTGGACCTGGCAGCGGTAAGTGAATCGCCCGCCGCCGAGCTGGCCTCTCTTGCAGACATCGAGTGGATTCTCAAAGATGTTTCCTTCACCATCGAGCCCGGAGAGACGGTGGCCATCGTGGGCCACACCGGCGCCGGCAAAACCACCCTTACCAGCCTGATGATGCGCTTCTACGACGTGACCGCGGGCCGGATTCTGGTGGACGGCGTAGACCTGCGCGCGCAAGACCTGACCGCGCTTCGGCAGCATTTCGCGGTGGTTTTGCAGGACCCATTCCTCTTTACCGGCACACTGGCGGAGAACATCCGCCTTGGTAACGAGAAGATTACGGATGCCAGGCTGCGCCAGGCTGCCCGCGATGTGAATGTTTTGGACTTTATCGAGAGTTTGCCCAACGGCTTCGACGAGCCGGTGCGGGAACGCGGGAGTTCGCTCTCCACGGGACAGAAACAGCTCATCAATTTTGCCCGCGCGCTGGCCTACAATCCGCGCATTCTTATCCTGGACGAGGCCACCTCCAGCGTGGACACGGACACCGAACTGCGCATCCGCGGCGCGCTGGAGCGCATGGTCGAGGGGCGGACCAGCGTGCTCATCGCTCACCGGCTCTCCACCGTGCAACGCGCCGATACCATTCTGGTCATGCACAAGGGCCAGTTGCGCGAGCTGGGCTCGCACCAGCAACTGCTGGCCAAGCGCGGAATCTACTGGAAGCTCTATCAGCTGCAGTACAAGGAACAGGAGTCAGTGGCGCTTGGACTTTGAGCGCGACAGCCTTTATCATGAACCGCAGCAACCGTCCCAGAGGATTTAAGTAACTGCGGGAATCCCCACCATGAACAGAACCGTAAAAATCGAAGCCTCGCTGGCCTGCGCCAACCTCAGGAATCTCGAGGCCGACATCGAGCAGCTAAGCGCCGCGGGAATCGACTTTCTGCACATCGACATCATGGACGGAAAGTTTGTTCCCAACTTTGCCCTGGACTTCGGCATCATGCGGACGGCAAGAGAGCTTTGCAGCATTCCTCAGGAATGTCACCTCATGGTGGTCGAACCTGAGCGGTATATCGATCGGACGGTTGCAGCGGGCGCGGAATACGTCGCCATCCATGTTGAAGCCACCTATCATGTGCAAAGAGCCCTGCAGCAAATCCGCGACGCCGGAGCAAAGTCCGGAATCGCCCTGAACCCGGCCACGCCGCTCACTAACCTCGAATACATCCTGGATGACATCGACATGGTTACCGTCATGACCGTCAATCCGGGCTTTGTCGGGCAGACTCTCATTCCGGCCATGCTGGGCAAGATAAAGGACGTCCGCGCATTGCTCAGTTCAACCGGGCATGACCATGTCGAAATCCAGGCCGATGGGAATGTGAGTTTCGAACATATACCGGCGATGGTCGCCTCCGGCGCTACCATGCTGGTCGGAGGATCGTCCAGCGTCTTCCACAAGGACTATTCCATCGTCCAGGCCATAGCCGCCATAAGAGAGATCGTGAAAGGGGTCGAGGCAGACCAATGATGATCGTGCATTCGTACCCGATTGCCGTAGTGCTCTGTGTGCTGACCATGATGTGCTGGGGCTCGCACGCCAACACCCTCAAAATGGAGCCGCGCTCCTATGCATTCCCGCTCTACTACTGGGATCAGGCCATCGGCTACCTGCTGCTGCCTCTGCTTGCCGGACTTACCTTCGGCTCCTTTGGCTCGGGAGGAAGAACGCTTCTGGACGATCTGGCGCAGGGCAGCATGAGCAGCTTTGAATGGGCCATTCTGGGCGGGTTTGTTTTCAATCTGGCCAACATTCTCTTTACCTCCGCCATTCATGTCGCGGGCATGGCGGTGGCCTTCCCTATCGGCATTGGAATCGCTCTCGTCGAGGGCGTAGTGATTAACTACATTGCCCAGCCCAAAGGCAATCCGTTGCTCATTTTTACGGGCGTCGCGCTCATTACTCTGGCCATCGTTCTCGATGCGCTGGCTTATCGCAACCAGCAAGACGTGGGGAGCGAACCGGGCATGCTCGTTAAGGGCGTCTCGCTGGCTTTGGCGGGCGGTATTCTGATGGGATTGTTTTACTATCTCGTGCAGAGATCGCTTTCCATCAACTATACCCACTTAGATCCGGGTAAGTTCGGGCCTTACGCCGCTGTGCTGGTTTTTTCCGCCGGTTCCTTCACCTCCAATCTGCTCTTCAACAGCTATCTTATGTCTCATCCTTTCAAGGGAGCCAAGGTAAGTTACTCCGATTACTTCAGCAAGGGCACGCTTAAGTATCACCTGATCGGGATATTGGGCGGATTGATCAACTGCACCGGCACCACCTCCAATTTCATCGCCTCCAAGACCGCAAGCCCCGCCATTGCCTACGGCCTGGGGCAGGGCGGGACCATGATCGCCGCTATCTGGGGCGTCTTTATCTGGAAGGAATTCAAAGGCGCGTCCAAGGGGACCCTGGCCATGATTGCGGCTATGTTTGTCCTCTTCCTTACCGGATTGGTCTTGCTGGTCTCGGCGATGTTGTAATCAAGGATGAACTGCAAAACCAGAACAAGGGAACAATATGATTGCTATCGGGTCCGATCACGCGGCATTCGCGCTTAAGGAAGAAATCAAGGCTTATCTGATCGAGAAGGGCTATAAGGTTCAGGATTTCGGCGCCTTTGGGCCGGAACGAGCCGACTATTGCGACTTCGGCTTTCAGGTGGGCGAGGCGGTGGCCCGCGGAGAATGCGAAAAGGGAGTGCTGTTTTGCGGTTCGGGAGTCGGTATCTCCATCAGCGCAAACAAAGTCAGAGGCATACGGGCGGTGGTGTGCAGCGAACCCTACTCGGCAAAGCTCTCCCGCGAACATAACGACACCAATATCCTTGCCCTGGGCGCGCGCGTGGTTGGCATCGGGCTGGCCAAGATGATCGTCGATGTATGGCTCGGCGCCGAGTTTGAGGGAGGCAGGCACGCCGGCAGAATCGAGAAGATCGCCCGCTACGAACGGCAAAGCGAGCGGTAGAACGAAAGAACTCTGCATGTGAGTGGCGTGCGGCCCACAGATGGGCAGGTATTTGCTTTGAAAGGGCGCTGCCGGCAGGCCGGGATTTCAACCCCGGCAATCGATCCATCCGTACGCGGCTCTCCAATCTCTGTTTCCTGCCTCTCGAACCTCGCGCTATCAGTCGAAGACCACCGTCTTGTTCCCGTAGCAGAGGATCCGCCGGTCCAGGTGCCAGCGCACCGCGCGGGAGAGAACAATGCGTTCCAGATCCCGCCCCCGCGCCACCAGATCCTCCACTTGGTCGCGGTGCGAGATGCGCGCCACGTCCTGCTCGATGATCGGCCCATCGTCCAGCAAATCGGTCACATAGTGGCTGGTGGCCCCGATCAGCTTCACTCCCCTTGCATGCGCCGCATGGTACGGTTTGGCCCCCGTAAACGCAGGCAGAAACGAGTGGTGCACATTGATGATCGCCGCCGGATAGCGGGCAACGAAGCCGGGCGAAAGAACCTGCATGTACCGCGCCAGCACCACCAGCTCAACCCCATAGGACGAAAGCAGTTCCAGTTGCCGCGCCTCGGCCTCGGCGCGCCTGTCCGCCGTAGCCTCAACATATTCAAACGGAATCCCGTAAAACTCCGCCAGCCTCTCCACATCCCTATGATTCGAAACGATGATGGGAATCTCGCAAAGCAGTTCACCGGTCCGCCACCTGTGCAGCAGATCCGCCATGCAGTGCAGGTACTGCGAGCAAAACAAAGCCACTTTCGGGCGCCGCCCGCTGGAGCTCAACTGCCACCTCATGCCCAGTTCGCGGGCCAGCGGGGCGAAGGCGGCGCGAAAGCCTTCCAGATCGAAGGGCGCTTCGTCATTCGCTGGGTGCCCCACCCTCGCCGCGTCTTTGTCCTTGCGGCTAGGGTGGGATTCAGTACCGCACAATTTTCGTTCCGAATCACTAGGACTGCCGTCAGCAATACTAAGGCTGCTGTCTGCAGGGCCGTCCAGCGCCCACTCGACGCGCATGAAGAAGAGGCCCAGTTCGTGGTCCTGGTGCTGGTCGGCGTGAAGAATGTTGGCGCCTCGCTCGTAGAGCAGCGTGGCGACGCGGGCCACCAGTCCCTTGCGGTCCGGGCAATCAATCAGCAGTACAGCGGAGTCTTTCATGCTTTCTTCAGCTTAAACCAACGTATTCCTAGGAGACCCGGTTGCGTTGAGCCGCGGGCGTAGCGTGAACCAGCTTGGCAACCTTCTCCGCGCACCAGAGCTTGATAAGCGACTGGTAGGGCACGTCCAGCTTGCGAGCGTGGCTGCGGATGGTGTTCAGAACATCCTCCGGCATACGCAGGGAGATCGTCTCCGTAGAGGGGCGCAGCTTGGGAAAGGTCACCAGCTTGGCCTTGCTCCAATCCACATACTCCGTGCTGTCGTTCTTGGGCGACTCCCAGAAGGCGCGCTCTTCGGCTTCGCTCTTAAACTTAGGAATGGGCTTTAACGGCTTGCTCATAGATGGCTCTCTCCTTCCTGCTCATCCCCCGCGCCGAGATGGGACGAATCAGCGTTCCGTTTCCGCGCTCGGTAAAGGTGACATGCAACCGGCGATCCAGATCGGTCCTGCCCAGCGCATGAAATCGCCGCTCGCGCTGGCTGTGTTTCAGATCATCGGCCAACAGCAGAGGCTTATTGAGAAAGACCTGCTCGACTTCCGCCTTGGAGACGCTATGCTTCTCGCTCTTTCTGGCGTTGCCTTCGTCCCAGTCGAACCCGGTGTAGAGCATGGGCTGCCTCTGTATATGTTTGCAATATACCACGGCAAGCGGAGACTCCACAAGCCGCCTGCAAACGAAAAGCATGCCTCAGGGGTTAAAACCCCGTTCCCGGAATGTCGCCGTATTGCCGGGGATGAATCCGCGGCCTACCGTTCCCGACTATCTGCGGTGGGGCCAGCGGCTCGCTCTTCGCTCGCAAGGGCTTCCTTGCCTGGTTACACGCTGACAGGGTGAGGTTCGTGGTCTCCCAGGTCCCAAAAAGCGGGATCTGGGGCACCCGGCAGCCAGGAAGCCGAGGAGATTGTACAAAAAGACGTACACTTTGCTAAGGATGAAAACCGATCCCCACGCAGTTCAAATCTCGGTCGATGGATCATGCTTTCCATGCGAAGGGAGGAAATCTGGATACGCTGGCGTAGTAGTGTATCCGGATGACCCGACCGAGCAGGAGGTTGTGTTTCAGGGATTCAAAGAAAGCACCATCAATCGGATGGAGATTTCGGCGTGCATCGCAGCCATGAAATGGGTGAAAGAAGAAGGAATCGGGCGCCGATATAGCAGAGTGCAGATATTCAGCGACTCACAGTACGTGTTTAATAATCAGTTCTCAGCTCCGTCGTGGCAGAAAGCCAAATGGCGTACCGCTGCTGGACGACCGATTGATAACTCGGAACTGTGGAAAGTGTTCTTGTCAGCGAAGTCAAAGGCGGGAATTCGGATCGACATTTGCAAGGTGAAGAACAAATCTTCCCCACTTTTGAAGCGAGTGGACAAGTTGGCGAAAGCTGCTGCGAAAAGTAACCCTCGCATTGATCGAGGACTCGTCGTAGGAAAAATCGGACGCGCCAAGATCAAAGGCACTGGTACGATGTTTCCCGCAGCGAACCAGGTAATCGTTGTACGTATCGTACGCTCGAAAATAGTTGGAAAGACGCGGGAGAACCGCTTCGTTTTTGAGGTGTTTGATGAGAAAACCAGTGCTTACGTCTCCAAGCACTTCGCCTACTGCACTCCTGTAACAGGAGCCCAGTTGCACCGGCAACGAGGGTTTCGTGTGCGGATGAACGACAACCCTCATTACCCGCAGATTCTTGAGGTAATCGAAGAGGTGTCGCTGCCAAAAACAGAGCGAAAGAAGAAATCGTCAGCGATTCCGCAGCCGTGAATAGACGCCCTTTTACAACGCGCGGATTCACTGCGAAACGTGAGCAGATGTTTCTGTCAGCCGTGAATGGACGCCCTTTTACAACCGGTCTGTGCCGGTCCATAGTTCCTCAGAGGTTTCCGTCAGCCGTGAATGGACGCCCTTATACACCTTTCCAGTGCGCTGTACTACGGTTATGCTGGTTTCCGTCAGCCGTGAATGGACGCCCTTATACACCAGAAATGTTTGACAACGCACATCTGTATCAGTTTCCGTCAGCCGTGAATGGACGCCCTTATTCACCCAAGTCTGAGGATTGGATTGCAGAACACATGTTTCCGTCAGCCGTGAATGGACGCCCTTATACAGCCATCTTGGCCCAGACCGCGTACGGCATCTGTTTCCGTCAGCCGTGAATGGACGCCCTTATACAGCCACCGATAGCGGCTGCCCGTTTCATGGGATGTTTCCGTCAGCCGTGAATGGACGCCCTTATACAGCCCTGGTAGAAACAAAGTTTGTGGGCATGGGTTTCCGTCAGCCGTGAATGGACGCCCTTATACAGCAGATCCGCCCTAACTCACTGACCGGAAACGGCATCGCAACGGGCGAGGATCAAAAAAAACAGTAAACACTGGCATCGGGAATCCCTGTTTCGTCCATTTTTTCAAATTCCGGTGCTAGGGCGAAGCCCGACCGGCGGGCACAAACCCTCCGGTAACGCACCTCGGCTGTTTGGACCAGGGGATGGTCGGTTACGCGGCAACCGTGAGGATGCCGTCATTCGCCTATCCGCCCAGTACCCGGCCGCGAAACTACTGGTTCCCCTGCCCGAGGGCAACAGAACCGTCCCGGCCGATAAGCTCCTTCAACCATTGCTGAAAGAGATCGAACTTCTTGAACTTACCGCCATTTTCTACCTGATGCAACCCCCGCAGCGCAATAATCACGCTGGCGTTGGAGTCCGCATTGGCGGTGTGGCCGCAAGCTACGCACTTGAACACGTCTTGAATCGCTTTTCCCGCCGCGTCTTTCTTGGGACGGTTGGCAGGGTCCTTGTGACCGCATTTTGCGCAAGTTTGCGAGGTATAGGCCGCAGGAACCTCGACCGGGGTTGGCAGGCCCTCCCGCTCTGCCTTATAGGTGAGCATCTGCTTGAGCTTGGCGAACTGGCTTTGCTTCAGGAACCGGCCCATGGTCACACCACGAATGGCCTCGATCACGATCTGGGAGCGGTTCTGTTTGGCGATCGACACTATCCGGTTGGCGTATTCGCCCAGAATGATCTCCCCGCGTTTGCCGCGCAGCGAAAACCTGCGCGACCGCTGCTTTCCGAGTTTTTGCAACCGAATGATTTGAGCTTCATGGTGTCTCATCTCCAACTTGAACGCGTCGCCATCCAGGTCGAGATTGGTTTCGAGGGCCTTGCCCATCCGGTCGATCAGCGTTGCCGCGCCCAGCTTGGCCGCGCCACGGTCGATGCCGAGGAAGGTCTCCGTCTCGACCTTCGCAGGATTAAACTCGAAGGCCGCATGGAGATAAAAGTCGTAATCTTCGGCGTTTAAGGGGACGGGCTGTCCGCCCTTCAATGCATCGCCAGCGGCGCGGGCCTTAGCCCTTGATGCAGGCTTTTCCCGCCGCTTCACCACCAGCTTGGCGCTTTGGATGGAACCGTAAGTCAGATACTCCCGCTCATGGAATTCGCGGCCCAATTCCAGCGGCAGAATCAGGCCGGGGTATTTCTTCCCGCCAAGTGGCGCCTTCGTCTTGCAATCGATAAAGCCGTCTTTGAGAACCAGCTTTTTGCAATAACGGTGGCCTTGGGCGAAAAGCCGGACAAGCAGATAGTAGTTTCCGTCGCAAAAAGCAAGCAGGCAGCCCCGCCCGAACTCGTTGCGGGTGAACTCAATGGGATGGGGCAGCGCGCCCTCCAGCTTGCGCAGCACCTGCCCTGCGGCCCGTGAGACGGCCCAGTTGGCGTAAATTTTGGTCAGACGCTTGGCGACGCGGGTCTCCCCTCGTTCGCTCGCCTTGTCGATCTTTTCCTGATGCTGCGGCTTGACGGCGAGTATCGCCTCCGGGTCTGAAAACTCGCTGTATGCCTTGCGAAACTCCTCGTCGGTCATTGCGGCCAAGCTTGAGACCGTCGGCGGATTAGACTCGTTCTCTCCCTTGTACGCCTTGCTGAGGTGGCTCATGAGCATCGCGGATGCGTCGCCTATGAGATAGTCGCGCAGCGGAGCCAGTTCCCAGCTTTTGGGCACAATTGTGTAGAGCAGTTTGCTTAACTTGAATTTGTTGGGCCTACGTTTTTCCTTCTTGTCCAACTCGGAGACTTGTTCCAGCAGATCGGGAATCGCCAGCGTCTCTTCGAGTACGGCCTTCAACGTCTCGTGATAGCGGGTCATGGCGTACCAGAGCATCGTGCTCTTGTGTCTTGACGGGTTGTGAACCTTGAAGCGCGCGGTCTTGAACATGGTTTGGATATGACAGCCAGTCTATGCTCGCAGTCCATTGACCCGCAACAACACCATCGAGAGCCAGACGCCTTATTGACAGTCCCTCCTCACGCATTCAGCATTTTCCGCTGATGCGGACAACACGATTGCATATACCGTCCCCGAAAAGCTATTGGCAGTCCGCGGCGCAAAAAGACGCCGGGGCAAAGACTGCCCCGGTGTGCGCGTGCTACGCAATGAAATTGTCTTGCCCACCTTGCTGCGCAGGCGGCGTAGGCAGAAGCGGGCGCGCGCTTTTTCTTGGCGCGCGTAGGCCGAAGGCGTCCGCCTGGACGGCCAGTCCCCGCAGGTGCTCAGGCGGCTGTATTCCCGCGGACCTCGAACGGCGCGTTCAACTGCTGGCGGAGGCTGCCGGCCAGATCGGCCACCACGCGGAGCTTGTCGGCGATGGGAGAGGCTGCTTCGCTGCCGGACAGGGCCAACTGCGAGTGCAGAAGCAGACCGGCGACCGTCGTTTTCAGCTCGCTTTCGATAGCTGCCGCCGCCGCCCGGCGGGCCAGCGCCTGCTCCCGCTCGCGGCGGTGCAGGGCGGCGCGAATCTCCCTGGTCAGCCGGGCCGCTCCGGAGAGCGCGAAGTTGATCTGCAGGGGAATCGCCAGGCCGGCGTGCTCCCATATCGCCTCGGCGGCGGCCGGGTCGCACTCGGCCATGGTCTCATCCACCACTATGGCGGCAAACTCCCGGCGGCGCAGCGCCCCCAGCGCGGCCTTGCGTCCCTCCGCCACTTCAACCTCCATGCCCAGTTGCGCGCCCACCACGGCGGCGCAGTTGCGGGCGCCTTCGACTCCAGTCACAATCAGAATGCTCATCCCAAGCTCCTTCAAGCGCGCCCGGCCGCCTTGTGGCCTGGGCTGGTTCTGCCGGCAAGGGCGGTTTGGTCTCCGCACGGTACCGTGGCGTTTCCCGTATTTGTCCTATCGGCACAAATTCTTCCGCCTATAGTCCAGAGCGGTCACTCGTCCCGAAGCGGGTCGGCGATGCCGTATTCCTTCAGCTTGCGGTAGAGGGTGGTCTTGCCGATGCCCAGCAGCTTGGCGGCCTGCAGCTTGTCGCCGTTGAGGGTGCGAATGGCTCCCAGAATGGCCTGGCGCTCCAGCTCGGCCAGCGTCTTCACCTCGGGCGCGCCGCCCTCCTGAGCCAGGTCGCCCGTGGCCGCCGCGGCGCGCCGGGCCTCCAGGCCCTGCTGCTGCAACAGCGTGGGCAGGTCGCCCAGGTGCAGGACCGGCCCCGAAGAGAGGGCGCAGGCACGCTCGACTGAATTTTCGAGCTCGCGTACGTTGCCGGGCCAGTCGTGCCGCATCATGGTGCGCAGCGCCTCGTCCGAGAGCGTGAACTTGATGCCGTGCTCGCGGCTGATGCGGTCCAGAAAGTGCGCTGCCAAGAGCGGTATGTCCTCGCGGCGGTCGCGCAGCGGGGGCAGGCGCAGATTGACCACGTTGAGCCGGTAGAAGAGATCCTTGCGGAAGGCGCCTTTTTCGACCATCACCGCCAGGTCGCGGTTGGTGGCGGCCACGATGCGCGCCTTCATGGGCACGCGATGGGTGGCCCCCACCGGCCTGACTTCCTTTTCCTGCAGAGTGCGCAGCAGCTTGGCCTGCAGGTCGAGCGACAGCTCGCCGATCTCATCCAGAAAGACCGTTCCCCCCTCGGCCGAGACCAGCAACCCGTCTTTGGCGCGATTGGCCCCGGTGAAGGCGCCCTTCACGTAGCCGAACAGCTCGCTCTCGATCAGAGTGGGCACCAGCGAGCCGCAGTCCACGGGCAGAAAGGGCTTTTGAGAGTTGGGGCCGTAGGCGTGGATGGTCCTCGCGACCAGCTCCTTGCCCGTGCCGCTCTCGCCCAGGACCAGCACCGGGTGGGAGCTCTGGGCGACTTTGGAAAGGATGCGGTAGAGCTTCTCCATCTCGCCCGACCGGCCGATCATCGCGCCCAGCCCCTGCGAGAGCCTGAGCCGCTCGCGCAACTGGCGCGTGGCGGTGTCGGTCAGGTGGCTTTGGGCGGCGCGGTCGAGCACCGTCGAAAGCTCGTCCATGGCGAAGGGCTTGGTCAGGTAGTCGGAGGCTCCGCAGCGCATGGCCTCGACGGCCGCGTTCACCGAGCCCGAGGCGGTCATGGCGATCACCGAGGTATCGGGATAGAGCAGCTTGACCTCGGAGACCAGCTCCAGGCCCAGGTTCGAGCCCGCGGGCAGGTTGACCAGCAGAATGTCGGCCGCATGGCCGCGCAGTTGGCTGCGCGCCTGGCTCAGGTCGCCCGTGCTCTCCACCGCATAGCCGAGGCTGGAGGCGATCTCGGCGCAGGCCGACCGCATCGCCGGGTCCGCGTCCACCACCAGCAGGTGCAACCGCACCGCCGGCTCCGCAAGTTGAGGGATAAACTCCATGGCTCTTGTGTTTAAGACTGTTTCAAGCATTGTATGCGCCTCACGCGTGATTTGGTGAATGGGTGATTTCCAGCCGGTACTCCGGCCCCTTCCTTGAACTGCGCTAGCGGTTGCGGATTGGAAGCTCGATCTCGAAGCGCGCCCCCGACGGGCTGCGGTTGGCGGCGTGAATCCGGCCGCCCGCCCCCTCGATGATCGACCGGGTGATGGAGAGGCCCAGCCCGCGATGGATCCCCGGCCAGCCTCCGGCCCTGGATACGTCCCTGGCGCGGGTGGTGTAGCCGGAGTTGAAGATCTTGTCCAGGACCTCGCCGGGGATGCCCGGTCCATTGTCCTCCACGGTCAACAGCAGGCTGGGCTGGGCATCGGAACTGGCGACAGGGCTGGCTTTGGAGCTGGCTGCGCACTCGCGCAGACGGAGATGAATCCACCCCCCCGCCGGCATGGCCTCGGCCGAGTTCTTGGCCAGGTTGACCAATATCCTGGTCAGGTCCTCTCCCGTCAGACTCACCGGCCTCAAGCCCTCTTCGGCGTCGACGGTGACGGCAATCGAGGGTCCGGCCAGGGCGGCCAGCAGATTCCGGTTGGCCATGAGCTCTGCAGCCAGGTTGTCGATCAGTTGGGCTGGGATCGAATCCCACCCGCGCCGGGACCGGGCAACCCCGGCGCGCACAGGCCGGCCACCGGCAACCTCTGCGGCAGGCGATCTTCCCCGGTCGCGCAGGCTGTCCTCAAAGGAACCGGCCTCAGGAGCCTCGTGGGCATCCAGAGCCACCAGCTTTTCCACCAGCCGGCGGCTGGCCGCGGCCACCAGCCGCAGCTCGCTTCCATAGTGAAGAAACTGGGTCGCCAGCACCCCCGGTTCCTCCAGGAGATCGCAGTAAAGCCCCAGCGCCGTGACCATGTTTCTGGCGTCATGCGCCACCTCCGCCAGGCTTTCACCCTGGCTGCGCAGATTGGCAAGGGTCTCCACCACCGCTTCCACCCGCCTGCGCTCCGCTCCGTCCAATCCTGCCGTCTGTATGATCTGCTGCATTGTCCGCTACCTTTCGTTTAGCTACTAGCTTCTAGCTACTAGCTGCTAGCTCAACCTGTGATTCCAAGGCCGTCCTTCCAAACTGATCCCTGCACCCAACCAGCTAGAAGCTAGAGGCTAGAAGCTAAAGGCTTCTTCCAGCTCTGCCGCTTCCCGTTCCTGTCTGCCCCCTGGGTTTTGTCCTCTTCTAATACACGTAGCGTGCCAAACTAGGACGCTTTTGCTAAGTTCCTGATAAGGGAAGCGTTCATCCCCGAGTTCCAGAAAAACCACGGTGCTCCCATGCGGGCCATGCGTCCCAAAATGGAACAAGGCCATCCAAGAGAATTGATATAAATAGCCTACTTTCAATATGTTAGACGTTATTCCTGTTCTGGGTCGTTCCGGAACTGTTTTTCCCGCCCTGGAACTAACCCTCGCTTCACGCGCCGCCCCCGCCGGCACGTGCTCTCCCGTACAATCGCCCTATGCACGCGCATGGCCCGATTTCGCACTTTCGTCCCGACGGCAGGATCCCTGCCCAGATTCGCCCCCTCTCCCTTACCCCCGGCTTTGTCCAGACCGCCGAAGGCTCGGTGCTGGTCTCGCTGGGCAATACCCGGGTGCTGACCTGCGCCACCGTCGAACAGGGAGTGCCGGGCTGGCTGCGCAACGCGGGCCGGGGCTGGGTCACGGCGGAGTACGCAATGCTGCCCCGCTCCACGGTCACCCGTACTCCCCGTGAGAGCGAACGGGGCAAGATCGGCGGGCGCACCCACGAGATTCAGCGGCTGATCGGCCGCAGCTTACGCTCTGTTGTGGACATGCAGGCGTTGGGCGAACGAACCGTGATTCTCGACTGCGACGTGATCCAGGCCGACGGCGGCACGCGCACGGCGGCCATCACCGGCGCGGCGGTGGCCCTCGCCCTGGCCCTGAACGCGCTCGTAGAGGCCGGAACCCTCAAGGCCTCGCCGCTCAGGCAACTGGTAGCCGCGACCTCGGTGGGCATCGTGGACGGCACGCCCGTGCTCGACCTCTGTTATGAGGAGGATTCGGCAGCCGAGGTGGACATGAATGTAGTGATGACAGAAGACGGCGGCTTGATCGAGACCCAGGCCACGGCCGAGAAGGGAAGTTTTTCGCGGGCGCAGTTGAATTCGCTTGTGGACTTGGCCGAGGTGGGCCTTAAAGAAATCTTTGCCGCGCAACGGGCGGTGCTGGGGCAGTAGGGTTTTTTAAGAGATTGCACGGGTGCGGCCCTATGGCCGGTCCTGGGCGGCGTGGAGAAAACGCAGGATGTGAATCGATTGATCGTCTACCGCATAGATCAACAGATAAGGAAGAGGCGCGAGAACCAACTCGCGCGTGCCGCTCTTGCTGCCAACGCGGCCCGCATACGGAAAGGCCTTGAGCGATCTTGCCGCGTCGTAGAGCCGTTGAATGGTCGAGGCGGCAAAAGATGGGTGGTAAAACCAGAGGTAGTTGGCGATGCCTTCCAGATCATCGGCCGCGGCCATCGACCACCGCAACCGTCTCAAGCCCGCATCATCCGCGCCACGCGAGCGTCCATCTCTTCCTCTTCAAGGAATTCGCCGCGGGCTATCTGATCGATTCCCAACTGCACCTGCGCGTCGAACCAGTTCTCCTGGGCGAGCAGGCGGTCCACGGCCTCGGTAACCAACTCGTCTGCGCTGCGCCCGGTGCGCGTGGAGAGGCTGGCGAGTCCCGCCGCCTGACGTTCGGGAAGCTGAAGGTTCATAGGGGAAGATTAGGAGTATGCCATTCGCATGTCAAGACGCTCGATTCACCGCAGCGCCGCCGCCAGCAGCAGCGTCGTTCCCAGCCCGGCCACCGAGAGCACCGTCTCCAGCACCGTCCATGTGGAGAGCGTCTCCTTCAGGTCCAGCTTGAAGAAGGACTGGATCAGCCAGAAGCCGGGATCGTTCACGTGGGAGAGGATGATGGAGCCGGTGCCGGTGGCCAGCACCAGCAGCTCGGGACGCACGCCGAAGTGCCCGGCCATAGGCGCCAGCACCGCCGAGGCTACGGCCATGGCTACGGTGGCCGAGCCCATGGAGACGCGGATGACCGCGGCCAGCAGCCAGGCCAGCACCAGCGGCGGCAGGTGAGCGCCCAGCGCCAGGCTGACCGTGGCCTGCGCGGCTCCCGAATCGCGCAGGATGCCGCTCAACCCCCCGGCCGCGGCCAGGATCACCAGCACAGTGGCGATGGGTTCAAAGGATTCCGCGGTCAACTTCCGCAGCAGCTCGCGCCCATGCCGCTGTCCGGTCTGAATCCGCCCGCCTAGCGTGACCAGAGCCACCAGCACGGCGATCAGCAGGGCAATATCCGGGCTGCCCTCAAAGTGCAGAATCCGGTTTGCCGCGCCTCCCGGCGCGGTTAGCGAGTCGGCCCAACTGCCCAGAAAGATCAGCGCGACGGGAAGCAGAATGGCCGCCGCGGCACGTGTGGGACCTGCCGGCGCGGGAATTGGTTTCAGATTGGATGGAGGATTCCCAGGTCTCTCCGCCGCGGCGGACGAGACCTGGGGCACCCGGGATTCCGTGGAGGAAATCTCGGCAGCTCCCTCCACGCGAAGGTCATTGCGGAGATCTTCCCTAAGCGTTGGCGCGAAGAGCGTCAAGCCTTCATCGGCGGCTACCGGCGTGGGTTTTTCTCCCCGCCTATGCCAGCGGCGCAACAGAAACCATCCCAGTCCCGGCCCGGCCAGCGCGGCGGCGGGCAATCCAACGGCCAGGCCCCAGAGAATGGTGCGGCCCAGGTCGGCGTGATACTCGGTGGCCGCCAGCATCGCGGCCGGATGCGGCGGCAGCATGCCATGCACCATGGAGAGCCCGGCCAGCACCGGCAGTCCCACCAGGATGGGCGGCCGTCCGCTGCGCCGCGCGGCCTCGGCCACAATGGGCATCAGCAGCACCAGCCCCACCTCAAAAAACACCGGCATCCCTACCAGGATGCCGAGGGCCAGCAGCGCCCAGGGCAGGCCTTTGATTCCACAGTTCTCCACCAAAACTCTGCCCAGCGCAGCTGCGCCGCCGGAGCCGGCCAGCAGGCGCCCCAGCACCGCGCCCAGGCCCAGAACAATGGCGATGTGCCCCATCAGGTTGCCCACCCCGGCGGTAAAGGAGAGAGGAACCTGGGTCAGCGGCATGCCCGAGGCTACGCCCAGCGCGAGCGCCGCCACCGCCAGCGCCAGAGCCGGATGCAAGCGAACCCTGGCGATCAGGATCAACAGCAGCAGCACCGTCCCGGCGGCGCAGGCCAACAGGAACCAGTCGTGAGCTGTAGCGGCGGCAGGGATCACTGCCAGATTATTCCACACCCCGGCGGGGCCCACATCGGGACGCGCCCATCCCGATCTGGTTTGCGGAACGGCATTACCCGCGTGTGCTCATGAGCACACTTTTTCCTTGCGCGCCTCTGCTACCATAGGGATGATTGCGGTTCCTGCCGCCTGACTGGCTGATCTCCCTCTTACAGGGTGCAAACGCACAGGCGGCCGGAGCCAACTCAAACGCGCCGGTTTATCCGGCGAACAGGAGAATTTATGCCTTTAGTTTCCATGCGGCAACTCCTCGACGAGGCCGCCAAGGGCGGTTACGGCGTCGGCGCATTCAACGTCAACGATATGGAACAGATTCAGGCCATCATGGAAGCCGCCAGGCAAACCCAGTCGCCGGTCATCGTCCAGGCCAGCCGCGGCGCCCGCGCCTTCGCCCAGGACCGCTATCTTTTTCACCTCATCCTGGCCGCCAACGAGCTCTATCCAGAAATTCCCATCGCCATGCACCAGGACCACGGCAACAGCTTTGAGACCTGCAAGAGCGCCATCGAGCTGGGCTACACCTCGGTCATGATGGACGGTTCGCTCAAGGAGGACGGCAAGACCCCGTCGACCTTCGAGGAAAACGTTGCCGTGACCAGGAAGGTAGTCGACTTCGCCCATGAGCGCGGCGTCACCGTCGAGGGCGAGATCGGCGTGCTGGGCGGCGTGGAAGACGGCCACGGCGCCGGCGGCTCGGGTCTCGATCACATCACCGACCCCGACCAGGCGGTCGAGTTTGCCGAGCGCACCGGCGTGGACGCGCTGGCCATCGCCATCGGCACCAGCCACGGCGCTTACAAGTTTACGAAAAAACCCGACGGCTCGGTGCTCAAGATGGACGTGCTGATCGCCATTCACAAGCGCCTGCCCTCGACCCACCTGGTGATGCACGGCAGCTCGTCAGTTCCAAAAGATCTGCAGGACATCGTCAACGAATACGGCGGCAAGCTCAAGGAGACCTGGGGGGTCCCGGTCGAAGAGATTCAGCTCGGCATCCGCAACGGAGTGCGCAAGGTCAACGTGGACACCGACAACCGCCTGGCCATCACCGGCGCCATCCGCAAGGTGCTCTGGACGCAGCCGGAAAAGTTCGATCCCCGCGACTACATGAAGCCCGCCCGCGAGGCCATGCAAAAGGTGGTTGCCCTGCGCATGACGCAATTCGGCCAGGCCGGCCACGCCGGAGACTACAAGCCCATTCCGATCGCCCAGATCGCCAAAGGCTACGCCGACGGAACCCTCGCCACCCGCCCGCTCGTCGCCGCCAAGTAACTTGAGCTTCGAGCCACGGCATTGAAGGGCCACTCCGCGTTTGCGGAGCGGCCCTTTTCAGCCATAGAGCAGGCGCCACCCCCTTCGGCTGCACTCAGGGCAGGCTTTCGACTGCGCTCAGGGCAGGCTTTCACAGCGTTCTTCGCGGTTAGGTAAGAAATCACGTACCTCCAACCATTACCCTGTTCATCAGGATTGAAACAGCAATGGCTCACGCAAGACTTTTGCCGCGGCAATACATGATCCTGTTGCTGGTTGCCGTCTGCGCGCCGCTGGGCGACTCCTGCCTCTCGCGCGGCATGACTCGCCTTCCGGTCATCTCGCTGGCTCACCCCGCCACGCTCATCGCCGCGGTCTTCACTCCCTTTGTCGCCCTGGGCATCGTGCTGCTCATCGGCTTCTTCGCCAGTTATCTCACCGCCCTCTCCTGGGCCGATCTAACCTACGTGCTGCCCGCCACGGCCTTCGGCAACGTCATTGTCGCCCTGCTCGCCCATTTCTGGCTCCATGAGCCCATCTCGCTCGAACGCTGGGCCGGAATCGTGCTCATCACCCTCGGCGTAGGCTTCGTCGCGCAAGGGCCGTCCTTGACAGAAAGACCCGCGGCTCAAGCGCCTGCGCTCGCCGAAGCAACAGAAGCAGCCGTCGAAATCAAACAGGAGCAGGCGCTATGACGATTCCCTTCCCTGCCGCGCAAACCGGATTCTGGGCCGCAACCGGCATGATCGCCGCCGTCGTCCTCTGCTCCACCGCCGGAGAAGTCCTCACCGCCGCCGCCATGAAGTCGGTCGGCGACCTGGATGAGATTCGCGCCCGCTCCGGCCTCAAAGGCGCCATTCGCGCCGTCCTCACCTGCCCGCTCTTCTTTGCCGGCGTCAGCTTTCTGGCCCTGGCCTTTTTTTCCCTGCTCTTTGCGTTGAACCACCTCAACCTGAGCCTGGTCGCGCCGGCCTCGGCCTCGCTCACCCTGGTCACCAACGCCATCGCCGGCAAAATCTTCCTCAAGGAAAACGTGGACCGGCGGCGCTGGACCGCGGCGGTGCTGGTGTGCATCGGCGTTTACTTACTGGCGCATTGAGAAAAGCAGCTTCTAGCTTCTAGCTTTCAGCTTTCAGCGTCGTTCCGTAGCCCGATAGATTGCAGAAACACACTTTCAGCTTGATCGCGGTTAAACCCGAAAACGGAGCTAGAAGCTAGAGGCTAGTAGCTAGAAGCTAATCAATCGCATCAACCCCTTCGGCTTCAGGTCGGGGGCAAGGATTGCCCGCGGTTCTCCGATGCTCTTGCAGATGGCTTCGGCGGCTAAGTGCCCTGATCGCGCCGCGCTCTCCATCGTCGAAGGCCAGCCGGTCGCCGTCCAGTCCCCGGCCAGGAAGCAGTTCGCCCACGGCGAAACGGAGGTTGGCCGCGAGGCATCGATCCCCGGCGGCACTCCGAAGGTAGCGCCCATCTCCTTCACCAGCGCGGCCTTTTCCAACTTTGCCGTTGGAACTGCGGGAAAGAACTCGGCCAACTCCCTGACCGCCTGCGCAATTGCCTGCTCGCGAGTAAGTTGGGCAAACTCGCGCGAAGCGCTTACCACCAGCTCCACATAACTGCCCTTGACCTCGCGCCACGGCTGCAACCGGCCCTTGTTGTACAGCCAGTGAATCTCGCGGTCCAGCAGCACGGCGTGATCCAGCGTGGTAATCTCGCGGTCGAACCACAGATGCACACTGCAGATGGGCCAATGCTCGTGCTGTTCAAGTTTGGCCGCAAGCGCATCGGCGCCATCGGCCGCGGGCATGTGCGGGAGCAGTTTGGCCATAGCCTCAAACGGCAGCGCCAGCACCAGAAACTCCGACGCCAGCGCGCCGTTGCGCGTGGCCAGCGCCCATTGCGAAGTCTCTTCATCCCACACCGCCGATTCCACGCTTGCGTTGAACAAAACGCTAGAACCGCGATCCTTCAAGTAATCGGCCGCTCCGGCATACAGCTCGCTGAGCGGCACCGTGCTCATGCCCATGCTGCCCGCCTCTGCCGAATTCATGAACAGCTCGCGGATCACCTTGGCCGCATACGACAATGCAATGGAGTCGAGGTCCGCGTTGAGCGCGCTGGCAATCACCAGCCTCCAGAAGCGGTTGAGCGCGCCCTCGGTCTGCCTCTTGCGCCTGAGCCACGCGCCCAGGCTTTCATTCCCTGCCTCGCCCTGCACCGGCCTCATCAACGCCGCAAACGCCCGCCCCAGCGCCAGCTTATCGGCAAAGGTGAAAGCCTTCGCGCTCAGAAAGCTTGGCGCGCTGTGCAGCGGGGCCGGCAGGGTGAATGGACCCAATGCAGAAGGTCCAAGCGATGAGCGCCGTCCACCCGGCTCAATCATGGTCATCTCGCTGGTCCAGTGAATCCGGTCCGCAACCCCGATGCGCCGGTAGAAGCCGGTGAGATTTGTGCAGCAGCCGAAGAGCACATGCTGGCAGTTATCGATGACCTCGTCCACGCCCGGATGCAGATACGAGCTTGCCCGCCCGCCCAGGTAGCCGCGCCGCTCCGCGAGCTGCACGCGCAGGCCGGCCTCGGCCAGCGCGCAAGCCGCGCTCATGCCCGCCACGCCGCCGCCTACTACCGTGACGGTTTTTCCGGAGAATTGCTGCAAATGACTCAATCTCTCTTCCATTCGAATGGGAGTGAAATACATCCCTCAGGTGCTAAAGCCCTATTTCATTTTGCCGCTGTTTGCGGCACGCGACCCAGAGGGTTCCCCGGTCGCGCCCTTTCAATGCAAACCATCGTACCTATCCGATGCGCATCTCAGCAGACTGCGAAGCCATACTTCTTTTTTATGAAACCACGCGCGCCAACCCCGTCCGCGCCAGACCCACGGCCAATATCCCCAGCTTCTCCACCATCGGCACGCTGGCACGGCGCGAAAATACATCGTACTCCGCTCGCTCAATCCGCTTCAGAAGCCCATGATAGATTGCGACCAGCACCCACAGCGCCGGACGGCTCTCCCGGTCGATCAGCGGCATCAATGCCTGCGCCGACTGGTAATAACCCTCCGCCCGCCGCCCAATCTCCCTGAGTAGCGCGCGTTCGTTCTCCGTTGGCGGCGCGCAGGCTGCGCGATGCAGGAGCGAACCCAGAGCAACGCCGTGAGCCGCCAAATCCTCCAACGGCAGATAAACGCGGTTGCGCTCGGCATCCTCGGCCACGTCGCGCAGAATATTGGTGAGCTGGAAGGCGATGCCCGTCTCTTCGGCAAGTTTCTCGGCGCGACTGTCAGTGTAGCCGAAGATGCGGATGCACACCAGGCCCACGACCGATGCAACCAGGTAGCAGTAACGGTAGAGATCGGCGAAGGTGGCGTAAGTGTCGGGGTGTTGGTCTCCCACCTTTGCGCCAGAAAAAAGGCGCAAAGATGGGGCACGGGGCGTTTGTGGGGCGTCCGGCCCGTTCATTTCCGACGGAGACGCATTGATTCGGGCCGGCTCCGCAACGGTCGGCTTCAGGTCCATCGTCACTCCGGCCACCAGTTCCTCCAGCAGCCCGAGTGGAATCTGGAACCGCTCCGTTGCGTCGCGCACGGCAATGAAAACCGGATCGATTTCGGTCTTGGAGTCCGCACAAACGCCGCGCCATGCCCCGAGCCACGCGTCCAGGCGGATGCGGCGCTCTTCAATGGAGATGCTTTCGTCGTCGGCCAGATCGTCGGCCTGGCGCATGAAGGCATAGATGGCGCAGATGGCATTGCGCCGGGGCGCGGGCAGCGCGACAAAAGCGTAATAGAAGTTCTTCGCTTCGCGCCTGGCGATCGCCCGGCACGCCGCGTAAGCCGCCTCCAACGTCTTGACCTTCATGGGAAGTTCCTTGCTCAAGCCGTCTTCTCTGTGCGCCCGCTCCGGCCGAGGCTGAGAAAGGGCAGCAGCTTGGCCGTCACGGCCCTCAGCGCCAGCACGGCCTTGGTGCTCTTCGAGATGGCAGGCCTCGAACTGAGCACGTCATAATTCTGCCGTTCAATGGCCCGCAAAATCTCCAGGCCGCCGCGGCTGAACAGGTCGAGGTCCAGCGCCAGATCGCTGTCCACCATACGGATCAGCGGCAGCCCCTCTTCAAACAGACCGCGCGCAAACTCGACCTCGCAACGCATCAGTCCGCGAAACTCCGGCGTGGCATTGCCGAGGGCGATCGTCTCATCGCTCACGCGAAAGAATTCCATGTCCTTTTGCGGCAGATAGACGCGCCCACGGGCGTAGTCCTGGCGCACGTCCTGCCAGAAGTTCGCCAGTTGCAGCGCCGAACAGGTCAGATCCGAAAGCCGGAACCGCTCGCCTGATTCCTCAGTGGGCGCCCCGCCAGTGGCGTATAGCACCAGCCGCCCCACTGGATTGGCCGAATACCGGCAGTACTGCAGCACGTCCTCCATGGTGGCGTAGCGCGTAACCACCTGGTCCTGGCGAAAGGCCAAGAGCAGGTCGGCAAACGGCTGCCTGGGAATCGAGCACTCGCGGATGGTCTCGGCCAGCGCAACAAAAACAGGATGGCGCGTGCTGCCCTCGTAGCAGGCGTCCAGTTCCTTTTCCCATAGGTCGAGCAGCGCCAGCGCTGCCGCCGTATCGCCTACCTCGTCGCCCAGATCGTCGGAGATGCGGCAATAAGCGTAGATGGCGTGAAAATGCGGCCGCAGCGCCTTGGGCAGGAACCACGAGACCACATGAAAGTTCTCGTAGTGCGATTCGGCCAGCCGTTTGCAATAAGCCCGCGCCTCGTCGAGAGGAGGCGCAACCTCGGGGATGCGATAGCTGGCCGGCAGCGCTGCCCAGCCGCGGGCTATCAGCGTTTCGTTGGGCAGCGCTTCACTGTTGAGCGCCTCCATTTCCTTGTCCGGTTGTCCGGTTGCCAGGGTCATGGGCTTACCTCAGGGCACAATGGCGGTCTTGATCTCGCTGCCCCGGTTCATCAACTTCTCAAAGACGCGGTTAAGTTCGTAAAGGTGGGCGTGGCCGGTAATGAAAGCCTGCGCCTGGAACCTTCCTCCGGCAATCAGATCCAGCGCCTTGCGGCAGATAGCCGGGGTGTGATGGAAGGTAGCGCGCAGCGTGATGTCGCTGTAGTGGATGCGATTGGTGTCCAGAGTCACATGCGTACCTGCCGCGCATCCGCCAAAAAAGTTCACCGTGCCGCCCTTGCGCACCAGTTCCACTGCCTCCTGCCACGCCTCCGGCACGCCAACCGCCTCGATAGCGATGTCCACGCCTCGATTCCTGGGCGTAAGCGCGCGCGTCTCCAGGATGGCCTTGCGTATGCTGGTGTTCTGCACCACGTGCGCAGCCCCCAACTGGCGAGCCGCCTCCACCTGGCCGTCGTGCTTCACAATGGCGATGGCTTCGAAGCCGGCCAGCGCGGCCACATGCAGAATCATCAGCCCCAGCGGGCCGCCGCCGATCACGGCCACCGTGTCCCCGGAGCGCGGGCGCGAGTCCTCAAACCCGTGTACCGCGCAGGCCAGCGGTTCGGTCAGCGCCGCGTGCTCCAGCGGCACGTGGTCCAACACCTGAAGCGTATTCTTGGCCACGATGCGGGCCGGAATGCGGATAAACTCGGCATAGGCGCCGTTGTTGAAGAGCAGATCGTCGCACAGGTTTTCCTGGCCGCGCCCGCAAAAATAGCACTGCCCGCAGGGCGCGGAGTTAAGCGCCACCACCCGGTCGCCGGTGGCAAAATCCCTCACTCCCTCGCCCGCCTGCACAACCGTCCCCGCCAACTCGTGGCCAAAAAGCGCCGGAGGCACGATCATGCGCGCATGGTAGCCGCGCCGGAAGACCTTCAGATCCGTTCCGCAGGTCAGCGCCGCGCCCACGCGCACAATCAATTCGCCCGTCGCGGCCTCGGGGACCGGCACCTGTTCGATGCGAATATCTTCGCGGCCGTGGAGGACTGCGGCCTGCATGGTGCTGCGCCCGCTTAGAAGCGCGTTTTCGACGGTCTTTCGGCCCAGGCTGACAGCGGATTCGACCGTCTGGCGGCCTTTGACGACCACCGCGTCGACGGTATTCAGGCCGGCTTCGACGACCGTCTCGACAGTATTGAGGCCTCCCTCGACGACGTCCTCGACCTTCTTGCGGCCCTCTTCGACTACGGATTCCACCGTCTTGCGGCCACGGAGGATCGCGTCTTTCACCGTGCGCGCCATCAAGTTCCTCCTAATGCGCCCCTGCGCCCAGCACAGGCTCAATCATAATCTTCATGGAGTCGGCCTGAGGGTGCGAAGCGACATCAATCGCCTTTGCCGCCTGCTCCAGCCCGAAGCGGTGCGAGATCAGTTGGGTCAAATCGAATCCGTTTCGATAGCCGCCGAAGACCAGACCGGTGACCTCGTCCAGAATTGCGGCCGAGGCCGAGTAGGAACCGAGCAGAGTCTTCTCGTCCATGCAGACCGCGCCGGGATCGAAGGCGGCTTCGCCGTGCTGGGTCTGCGCAAAGAGCATCACCTTGCCGCCCGGCCGCACCGCATTCATCGCGGTCTGGATCAGCGCATTGCCGCCCACGGCCAGAATCACGGCGTCCGCCCCGCGCCCTTCCGTCGCGGCCAGGACGCGCTCGATCACGTTTTCTTCTCCCGCGTGGATCGGCTCATGCAGTCCAAACTTTGCGGCGATGGCATGGCGCTCGGGGTAAAGATCCGAGGTCAGCACCCGCGCCCCGGTGCGGCGAGCGAGCGCCGCGTGCATCAGCCCGATCGGCCCCTGACCGATGACCAGGACCGTCTCGTCGGCGGCCAGATGGAGCAGCTTCACACCCTTCAGGACGGTGTTCACCGGCTCGATAAAGGCAGCCTGCTCAAAGGGCACGCCATCCGGAATATGCACCACGCCGCGATGGGCGACGATCCAGTCCATCACGCGAATGTACTCCGCAAAACCTCCGCCGGAAGGCTCGAAACCCGCAGTCGCGCCCACTTTCTTGTAGACCGGGCACTGCGCAAAGGTCTGCTTGCGGCAGTAGTAGCACTCTCCGCAGGGAACGTGGTGGTGGACCATCACCCGCTCGCCGAGCGCAAACCGCGTCACGCCCTGGCCTACTTTCACGATGGTTCCCGCCATCTCATGGCCAAAGATGCGCGGCGCGGAGTGCGACCCGGTATGAATTTTTTTCAGATCGGTGCCGCAGATGCCGCAGGTGGCTATCCTGACCAGCAGTTCCCCCGGCCCGATTGCCGGCACCGGCACGGTCTCCACGCGCATCTGGTTCACGCCGCGATAGACCGCTGCCCGCATGGAGATGGGAATCCTGTTTTCGATCCGGTTTTCAGCGTTTGAAATTTGGGTGGCCATTGCGCCTTCTGAGGCGACCTCGTTCATCCAGAACATCGAGCAAAGACTCCGCGATGCTTCGGGCAGCCTCTCTGCTATTTTCGCCCATCCGCATCAATGCGGGCCACTGCCAGGGCCTCAGGATGCGAGAAACCATGAACCGGCCCAGTTGAAATTGCCCATTGGCAGAGATGAAGCGATTGAAATCAGGCAGTTGGTCATTATAACCGTCGCTGATTCCCTTGACGCAATAAAAGGGTATACCCCGCATTTTGGCCAGCCGCGCAACTCCGGCCGCCTCCATATCCACCAGGCCAACGGCGAGTCCAGCTCCATAGGCGGCCTCAAGACGCCTCTTTTCCGCCTGGTCCGCAACCCTGGGGCTGGTTACCAGCCAGGGCCCCGTCACAGGCAAGGATTCGGCCGCCTGCGGACCCTCCTCACATCCGGCTGCCGGAAAACGTTCCCCGGTGCGCGCATCCACCACCCCGGAGACCACGTAAGCCCGGCCGGGAACAAACTCCTCATTCAAGGCTCCCGCCCAGCCGGTCGAAATCAACCCATGGATGGGCCCATACCGCTCGATTTCGGCAAAGGCGCGCGTTGCCGCATCCATGCCGGCTCCGGCACAAGCCGCCACCCACTCGCTCTCGTCCCCCTCGTCATCCGGAAAGCTCCAGCGCCAGAGATCCACGCCGTTCGAGCGCTCGCGCTGCCAGCCGCGCACCAGCGGCTTCAGTTCGCCGGGCATGGCGGCGATGATGGCGACTCTGGTCATGGGTCCCTCAGGGGCTAAAGCCCACGTTGATTTTGTTAACTTTATGCGGGGGTTAAAACCCCCGCCTCCCTCCGGATCGAGTTTCTCCGCAGCATGTAAAGCCCGTACCCTTCATTCAATTTGGCCACCTGCTCACAGGTCTTGCAGAAAATTTCGACAATGATGCACCGCTAAGGCGCGTAGCCGTGGGTGCGGAACCACTCGATAGCGGCGCGCATCGCGGGGTAGATGGGTACGATGCGAAAATCCAGCTCCTGTTGCGCGCGAGCGCTGGAGGCATACATTTTCTTGCGCCCCATGCGGACCTCTTCGAAGGTGGCGCGCGGCTCGCGGCCACGGATGCGGCCGGTGATCCACTCCTCAAAAAATGCGTAGGTCGCGGCGACGGCAAAGGGAATCTTCACCGTGGGCGACGGAATGCCGGTGATGGCCGACATCTTGTCGAGAATCTGCTTGAGGGTCAGGTTTTCGCCGCCCAGAATGTAGCGGCGGCCGGGCTGCCCCTTGGTGAGGGCGGCTGCGTGGGTGCGGGCGACTTCAGATACATCGACAAGATTGAGACCGGTATCCATGTAAGCGGGAAACTTGCGGTTGAGGAAGTCCAGAAAAATGCGCCCCGTGGGCGTGGGCTTGGCATCGTTGGGACCAATGGGTGAAGTCGGATTGAGAATGATGACCTTCTGGCCGCCCTCGGCCGCGGCGATGGCTTCCCGCTCGGCCAGAAACTTCGATCGCTTGTAGTGGCCCACCATATCTTTGAGCGAAACCGGCGTATCCTCATTGATGACCAGGCCGTCGGTGCGGAAGTGCATGGTGGCCACGCTGGAGGTGTAGACCACGCGCGGCACTTGAGCCTCGCGCGCCATGCGCAGCAGTTCGCGCGTGCCATCCACGTTGGCGCGATACATCTCATCGGGATTGGGAATCCAAAGCCGGTAGTCCGCGGCTACGTGAACTACAGCGTCGCATCCGGCGAGAGCGGGACGGATGGACTCCGGCTGGGCCAGGTCGCCTACGTGGGTTTCGCCCGAGATACCTTCCAGGTTGTCCAGCTTGCTGGTTTTGCGGACCAGCATTCGCAGTTGAGCGCCCTGGGCGGCAAGTGCTTTGGCCACATGATGGCCGATAAATCCTGTTGCGCCGGTGAGAAAGACTTTCATAGTTAGCGAGTCAGCTAGTCAGCGAGTCGGCAAGTCAGCGGACTTCTCGATCTATCTTATACTCTGCGTCTCGCCGGCAGCGCGTGCAATACGGCAGATTCAAAATCGGAGCGGTAATTTGTGTTCAATTGTGCTAGCTGTCAATGCGCACAGAGCCGCTGACTTGCTGACTCGCCGACTCGCTGACTTGCTATTCCAATGCATCCGGAACCAGGGCGATGTTCTTTTCGCCGGCGGCTTTCTTTTCGTTGTAGGCCTTGACCCAATCCTCCCAGTGCTTGCCGGCGGCGCGGTCCTTGCCGCTGAATTCTACGCGGGCGATATCGGCGTAGCTCACTTTGCGCTTTTCCGGCGAACTGGGCGTGTAGTACTGCAAAAAGGAGTCGGCCAGCGTGGGGCCGGTCTGGCAGTTGAAGATGAATGCCTCAATGCGCTCGCCGTTTTTTAGAGTCAGCGTTACGTCGCCACGATAGTCGAGTGCCTTATCGAGGGCCTGGCGCAGGTCTTCGTCGCTGGCCAGCGTGGGAACCCAGCCTTCCAGCTGCGCATGCTCCGTGCCCGGAGCCAGTTCCAGGGCTTCGACTTGTTCGATGGTATATTTCGCTACTTCGGCGGTCATGCGATGGATCCCTCAAAATATCTGATTGGGTTTTGTGGTCCCACCCTAGCCGCAAAAATCCGCCGCGGCGGACGGCGAGGGGGGGCACCCGAATTCTTTACTCCAACGATCATCGACTGGTTTCTGCCATGCTGGGCGCGGGCTCCGCGATCTGGACCAGCGGAACACGGCCATGCGGCATGGGCTCGTTGAGCAGCCTCAGAGCGTGCTCGTCCTTGTAGCTGGAGAAGGTGCCGCGAATCATGCCCCAGAATCCTTTAAGAGACCCAAACCCTTCGATCACTGCCGAGGGTTCATAGCCGCAGCTCACCATGCAGTTGGCACACTTGGGGTTGCCACTGGATACTCCGTATTCCTCCCATTTGGTCGAGTTCATCAACTCATCGAAGGTCTCGGCGTAGCCCTCCTGGAGCAGGTAACAGGGCCTCTGCCAGCCGAAGATGTTATAGGCGGGCGAACCCCACGGCGTGCACTCGTATTTGCGGTCGCCCATGAGAAATTCAAGGAACAGCGGCGACATATTGAACTTCCAGGTCGGCTTGCGGTTGGAGAGAATGGCGCGGAAGAGCCGGCGCACGCGGGCGCGGCCCAGGAAACGGTTCTGGTCGGGAGCCTTTTCGTAGCTGTAGCCGGGCGAGAGCACGATTCCCTCCACGCCCATATCCATCACCTCGTCAAAGAAGCCGCGGACGCTCGAGGGATCGGCGCCGTCAAAGAATGTGGCGTTGGTGGTGACGCGGAAGCCGCGCTTGACGGCCTCCTTGATGCCCTCGACCGCAATGTCGTAGCCGCCCTCGCGGCAGACAGAAAAATCATGATGCTCGCGCTGGCCATCGAGATGCACCGAGAAGGTGAGGTACTTGGAGGGCGTGAACTCCGGCAGGCGCCGCTTGAGTTCGAGCGCGTTGGTGCACAGGTAGATATATTTCTTGCGCGCGACCAGCCCGTTGACGATCTCGGCGATCTGCGGATGCAGGAGCGGTTCGCCGCCGGGGATGGAAACCATGGGCGCGCCGCACTCCTCCACCGCGCGAAAACACTCCTCCGGCGAGAGCTGCTTTTTGAGAATGTGGGGCGGATACTGCACCTTGCCGCAACCGGCGCAGGCCAGGTTGCAGCGGAAGAGCGGCTCCAGCATGAGCACCAGCGGGTAGCGCTTGTTGCCGGTGAGCTTCTTCTTCAGCACATAGGCGGCAACCGTAGCCATCTGGGAGATCGGAACAGCCATAGATTGTTTTCCCTCAGGGGCTAAAGCCCAAATTCATTTTGCTGCACTTACGGCACGCGACCCAGTGGGTACCCCGGTCGTGCCCTGATACAAAGCGGATATGTGAAACGACTCCAGGGCTAAAGCCCAAGTTCATTCTGTTAACTTCATGCGGGGGTTGAAACCCCCGCCTCCCTCCGGATTGAATTTTCCCGCAGTCTTTGAAATCGTGCCCTTTCAAAACCAGATACTAGCGACCACAGAGCGGGGATTTCAAGCCACGCGGCCCATGGCCCGCCGGTAGCCGGTGAGAGCCAGCAGCGGGAAGTATTGACGGTACATTTCGTAGGACAGGTAAAAGACTCTGGGGAAGCCTGTTCCAGTGTACAGTGCCTGCCTGGTAAGCCCGGAGCCGGTGCGCTCGTCCCAACTGCCGTCTGCCTGCTGGCGGGTGAGCAGCCAGCGCACCCCCTTGGCGATGGAGTCGGAGCGATCGTCCCCGGCGGCCAGAAGCCCGAGCATCGCCCAGGCGGTTTGCGACGGCGTGCTCGGTCCCACGCCGCGCGTGTTGGGATCGTCGTAACTGCCGCAGGTCTCGCCCCAGCCGCCGTCAGGGTTCTGCACCATGCGTATCCACTCCGCGGCCTGCTGGATCTGCGGCTCGTGATTGTCCACGCCCATGGCCTCGAGCCCGCGCAGCACCAGAAACGTACCGTAGAGGTAGTTGACGCCCCAGCGCCCAAACCAGCTTCCGTCCGGCTCCTGCTCGGAGAAGATGAACCTGATGGCCTTCTCCACGCGCTTGTCCGCGCGCGTGTAGCCGTAGTTGGCCAGCATCTCCAGAATTCTTCCGGTAATATCCACCGTGGGCGGGTCCAGCATGGCGTTGTGATCGGCAAAGGGAATGTATTGGAAGAGCATCTTGACGTTGTCTTTGTCGAAGCTGCCCCAACCGCCGTTCCGGCACTGCATGGCCAATACCCACTGGATGGCGCGCTCGGCCACCTGATGCTGGTAACGCTCGCGAGGATTGTCCACCTTGTTCAGCGCCAGCAGCACCTGGGCGGTATCGTCCGTATCGGGATAGAACTCGTTGTTGAACTCGAAGTACCACCCGCCGGGCTCGGTCTTCGGCGCCTTCACGGCCCAGTCGCCCTTATGGCGGACTTCCTTGGACAGCATCCAGTCGGCGGCCTTGTGCATGCGCGGATCGCTGCGCGGCACGCCGGCCTCGCCCAGCGCATAAACCGCTTGCGCGGTATCCCACACCGGCGATACGCAAGGCCGCATGCGGAAGGTCGGCTCGGGCAACTCGGCGTTGGCCGGCTCTTCCAGCCCCAACTTCTCAAACTCGTCGCGGGCGCGAATCACCTGCGGATCGTCCTCGGAGTAGCCCAGGCAGCGCAGGGCAAGGATGGCGTTCAACATGGCCGGATAGATGGCGCCCAGCCCGTCTGTCATCTCCAGGCGCGCCAGCATCCATTTTTCCGCTTTGCGCAATGCCAGCGTCCGCAAAGGGCGGATGTGGACGGCTTCAGCCAGATGCGTGATGCGGTCAAGAATCAGAAAGAAATTGCGCCACGAGAACGGGACTTTGCGATTCATGCGCAGCCGCAGGATGGAGTTGGCACGGCCGCCGATAAACAGCTCATCGATCCCCTGCTCAGGCGGAATCTTCTTGAACGGCTTCTTGGCGTAGATGATCGCCAGCGGAACCAGGATGGAGCGCGACCAGGCGGAAATCTCGTAGATATTGAAGTAAAACCACTTTGGAAACAGAACGATTTCCGGCGGAATGGCCGGCACCGCATCGTAGTCGTACTGGCCCAGCGCGCAAAGATACATTTTGGTGAAGGTGTTGCATGCCACCACGCCGCCGTGCGCCAGAACCCACTCGCGGCACTTGGCTAGACGGGGATTGTCCGCGCCCATGCCCATCAGCTTGGCGGAGAAGTAGCACTTGACGGAAAGCGAAATATTGCCCGGGCCGCCGGGAAAAAGGCTCCAACTGCCGTCCTCGTTCTGGTAGCGCAGCATCTCGGCTAGCGCGCGGCGGAGCCGGCCCGGATCGCCGCTTTCCAGGAGCGTGTGCAGAAAGATATAGTCGGCCTCGAGCATGGAGTCGGCCTCCAGCTCCCCGCACCAGTACCCGTCAGGATGCTGCCGTGAGAGAACGAACTCCCGCGACCGGACGATGGCCGACTCCACATCCGCCAGGTCCGCGTCCAGACGGCCAAATCTCGGCGCCGAGAATCTGGTTGCCGCGAATTGCGTCTTGCCCTGCTCTAAATTCATGCGGTTTAAAACGCCTCTGGATCTGTTAGGAAACATCTGATTAGGATTCGCCTGTTTACTCCAGCTTTCCCTCAGGGGCTAAAGCCCAGGTTGATTCTTCTCGACTTGCGGCACGGCACCCAGAGGGTACCCGGCCGTGCCCTTTCAAATCTTCGACTTGCTCAGACGTTCCTTAGCTATTTCCTGTTCCCTGTTCCCTGTTTTTTCACCGCACCGGGACGGGTTCAGCCCCGCCGGCGCTGCCGATGGCCTGAACGATCTCCGGCGGGAGCCCGAAGCGAACATTTTCCGGCATCACTTCCACCTCTTCGACGTTATCGAATCCGTTTTGTCGCAGATAGTTCACCACGTCTTCGACCAGCACCTCGGGAGCCGATGCGCCGGCCGTAACCGCAACATTGGTCACTCCTTGCAGCCATTTGGGGTCGATGGCCCGGGAGTTGTCAATGAGGTAGCCGATGGTGCCCAGATTGCGCGAAACCTCGACCAGCCGGTTGGAGTTGGAACTGTTGGTCGAACCCACCACCAGCACCAGCTCGGCATTGTGGGCCACGTTGCGGACGGCAACCTGGCGGTTCTCGGTGGCGTAGCAGATATCCTGCGAGTGAGGCCCGACAATGTTCGGAAACTTCAGCTTGAGGGCGTGAATGATGTCCCGCGCCTCGTCCAGGCTCAGGGTGGTCTGGGTCAGATAGGCCACGCGGTCCGGATCGGGCACCTCGAGCGCCGTAGCCTCAGCAACGTTTGAAACGACTTGAGTTACCTCCGGGGCTTCGCCCAGGGTGCCTTCGATTTCGTCGTGGTCGCGGTGGCCGATGAGCACTAATGAGTAACCCTGGCGGGCAAACTTGACGGCCTCGATGTGGACCTTGGTCACCAGCGGGCAGGTGGCGTCAATCACTTTGAGGCCGCGGCCCTTGCTGAATGCGCGGACCGCGGGAGAGACGCCGTGGGCGGAGTAGATGACGCGCTGGCCGTCGGGCACGTCGTCGATTTCATGAACGAAGATCGCGCCCTTCTCGGCCAACTCGTTCACTACATAGCGGTTATGCACAATCTCCCGGCGCACGTAGATAGGCGCGCCGAAGGTTTCCAGAGCGATCCTGACGACATCGATCGCGCGCACCACTCCGGCGCAAAAGCCGCGCGGTTTGAGCAACAACACCCTCTTCTGACTGGGGGAAGTCTCGGCGTGGGGACCGTTCGAGATGGTTTCAAGCACAGTAGGGGTCACATCTCCCAGTATACCAATGCCCGTGTTGGGGCTGGTGTAATTCGAAAACGGTGGCTTCCAGCTCGCCGAGGTTGCGCCGAGTGGGGAGTTCCGGGCGTCGAACCGGCCGCCAGCCCAGCCTAAATGAGCCGCAGAGGTATCTTCTCTTGCCGCGGGCAGCCGGGAGGGGCGTCATACACGCTGCCGAATGCCGTCAGGGAATCTCTGTAGCAATAGCCGCGCCCCCAATGGCATGGCTCGAATTCGGGGCAGGCGCGGCAAGCCGTTCCCTCAAACTTGCTCCTGTCCGGATGGATAAACTTGTCCAGCGCGGCGCCGTTCCATATCTCCAGCAGACTCTCCCGGAGAAGGTTGCCCACAACATGCTCCGGGGCATGTGGAAGCTGCTCGCAAAGGGAGACATCGCCGTTGGGGAGCACGTAGAGAGCGGCTCTGCCGCCGGTGCAGATGGGGCGCTGCTCCCATGCCGCCTTGATTTGCTCGCCTGTCCTCACTTCGCCGGTTTCGTCTTGAAAAACGATCTCAAGATCGCCGCGCTTCGCTGCCAGCCGCGGCAGAGACTCGCTCAGCCGGAGTTTCTGTTCCCTGGTCAGGAATAGATCGTCGGAGTGGCGATAAATGCTGCGCCCATATTGAACGAATTGGAAGCGGCGTGCGCCCAGCGATGAGAACAGCTCGACGATCTGCCCGGCTTCCTCCCAGTTATAAGGGGTCAGGACGCACTTGATGCGCGGGTTGAGCCCGGCAGCGATCAGGTTGGCCGTCGTGGACCTGGCGCGGTCAAGATAGTTGTTTACGCCCGTCAGCCAGGAGGCGAGCTGGTTGTTGGCGCTGTCAACGCTCACCTGGACGCCTCTATCGGTCGCGCCAGGCTGATCGCGGCCAATCCCCAACTCCGCCAGTCTTCGCGCCCATGCCGGCGAGATGTGGCTCTTGGTGGAGACAGAGAAAGTGAAATCCCTCTCCACCATCGCGCGCAGCAGATCGAAGACATCGGCTCTCATGAACGGATCGGCGCCGGCCAGATCGACAATGCGAATCGACAACTCGGCAAACTGATCGAAAATCCCGATCCACTCAGCGCAAGTCAGCTCCTCGTCCAACTTCCTTTCGGCGTAACAATAGCGGCACTGCGCGACGCAACGGTTGGTTGGCGCAACCAGCACAGAGACGGGAACGCCGGTTCGTTCCGCGGGCCAGCGATAATTGCCGAAATCCGGCAGCGGAATCTTCGCCTTGTCCTTGAACGAATCGCTTGCGGCGCCCGTTAAACCGATGACCTTGTCGGGCGCCGTCAAATTCCGGACCAGTTCATCGAGTTCGCCCAGGCTTTCGGCTTTATGGGAAGGCTTGGTCAGATGCAGCCAGATGGCTTGAATATCCCCATAGGACCTCTCCCCGGAAAAGAACGGAAGGATCAATGCCTGCACGGGGGATAAGACGCGGTACTTGAGTTCGCTATACGTGCATTTATACAGCAGCAGGTTGTCGCCGTCGTCGCGCAAAAGCCAGGGAGCCAACAGGCGCGGATAAGCATTCCGCGCAAATGGCGGCGTGTTTCGAGCCTCTGCGCGGTTCATGATCTGCTCAATACTCCCTGTCCCGCACGCCAGGAGCGCGGCATCCGGCACGGCGCCAGAGCGGCCTTATTTATTGCCGGGTTTGCAGGAGGTCTGGCAGCCCACGGAACAACCGCTATCGCAGCCGGGGTTGCAGGACGCCTTCGGACAAAGAGCGGCCGCCATCTCGTTATGGGACCCGAAGGATGTATTCCGGGACCGATTCTCCATCTCCCGCACCAAAGGATCGCGCGTGAGTTTCGCGTACGCCATGGTCCTGGCGGCAACGGCCCCCACAACGGCCCCGGCAGAGATCAACGCGGTTTTTAAGAACTTCCTCCGGCCATCGCTTGTATCCGGCATCGCACTCCTCCCCTTCTTGCCCAGCAGGCGCAGGATTTCGCTTCGACCGCGCCTCTGTGTAAGGCAAGCAGACAATATGAAGCGGTACAGCCGTATGTGACGGCCAACACATGCGGCGGGTCAGGGGACAGATCTGGGACCGGAACCGGCATGCATCGGGAGTTCGCTCTGCCTGCTCAGGGAATCCTTACCCAGCTCTCGGTCCGCCCGAACAGGGAGAAGCCGATAAAGCCGCGCATATGGAGATTGTCCTTCCCCACGACCCAGAGCTTGCCCTTGTATACCTTTCCATTCTCCGGGTCTACGACGGTGCCGTCCACCCAGTCGTCGCCGTTGGGATGAAAGTTGCGCATGAAGACCATGCTCAGGATGAGCTGGTTTTTGTACTCGCCGGAACACTTGTCGCACACGTCGCGCGGAGTGCGGCCGGGGCGCACCTCGGTGACCTTACCAAAGAGTTTGCCGTTCACCAGGTAGGTTTCCGCCTTGCCTCCGGGCGTGCCGTCGCTGTTGACGATCTGCCAGTGGCCGATGGCGTTCTGAAGTTTCGGCGAAAGTTGCTGCGCGCGGGCTGTGGCAATGGAGACCAGCGCGAAGAGAGCAAGCGCGAAGGCGCAGAGGAATTTGTTTCGAGGCGTTTTCAAGATGGCGTCCCCTTTGCATGGATTATAGGACGAACGTGCAATCAGGAGTGCTGGAGTCGGGCAAGCAGGCCGACGCGCATCCTGTTGCGCTTGCCGATCTGCCGGAGGTCCGGGGGAAAATCCCGGCCAGAACGGCGTTGCGATCGCTCGGGCTCTGGTTTGGAATACGTCACTTGGCGGCCAGATTTTCATGCAGGAAGGCCACCACTTTGGTGATGGAATCGTTGGTTGCCTCGGGGTTCCAGGATATGTGGCCTCTGAACCCGTTGGCGGCGGGATCGAAATAGCTCATATCGGGCACATTGAGATTGAAACCATGCGAGGCGCCAGGGTATTCGACGGTATTCAACTGAAAATTGAACTTTTTCTCGAGCAGTTTTTTCAGCTTAGGAACGGCAGAGCCCTCGCCGTAGGAGTCGTTGGTCCCATAAAAGACGATGATCGGACCGCCGGTCAGCTTGCTGCCGCTCTTGTCCAGCTCTTTGATAAAGGCCTTGCAGACCGGGTAGAAAGTCGCGAATGCGACAAAACCTTTGTCCTCTCCCATCCATTGTTTCTGGTTGCTCTCCAGGGCTGTTCTCAAGGCTGTTTGGCCGCCGAGCGAAAAGCCCATGATGCCGATGCGGTTGGGATCGATGAGGGGGAGTTTTCGCAATTCTTTCAACGCCGCGAAGGCCAGTGGCAGAAAAGTGTCGGGATTCGGCCGGTCCGCCGGGCTCTTATAAATCCCGGTCTTGAAATCGACTTCAAAGACGGCAATCCCCGCGCCCAGAACCGGTTTGCGGTAAAGCTCACTGCGCTGGTAAAAATCCATGGTGCCGTGAACCAGAACGATAGCGGGAACCGGACTCGCGGTGTTTTCCGGGAGATAAAGCACGCCCGATACTTTGTAGGGGTGGCTCGGATCGAGCGAGGAAAATTCGATTTTCGTGCGCGTCGAGGATGCTTCGGCAGGCAGGATGAAAGTAGCTGGCAGTAGGATGGCCAGGAATGCAACGCAGTGCAAAAATCTCATGGCTTGACTCCGGCAACTTGGCTTAAATTATACGCGGGCCTTCAAGGCGCCCGTCTCCGGTTGCTCCGGCCAGCGCCATGGTCATAACACTTCGCCCCTCAGTGCAAATGCCGTCACAGCAGGAATTTCTGATTTAGCTCACTGGCGGAGGAGTGGGGGAGATGGAATCCCAGGTCTCAAAGGCGAGACCTGGGGCACCCGGCAGTTGGCCCCAACACAGGTAATCAAGCGCGTTTGCTGTGCCGTTCGACATACTCGCGCAGAGCGAAATTCATGCGGGTTTGGTAGCCCTGGCCCTGGCGCTGGAACCAGTCGATGATGTCCGCATCCACACGCAACGACAAAGGCCGTTTGATGGGACGGTAGAGCGGCCCGCGCACTGCATGGCTCCAATCGGTGATGGGCGGCATTTCGGTGGTGTCGATCTCACTGTCCGGCATTGCGGCAAGAGCATCCAGTTCGGCCTGCAAATGCGGCGTAAGCGGTTTGGGGTTACCTCTCTTCATAGTCGCGTCTCTCGTGGGTCTCCGCACTTGTGGCATCAGGCAAAACTAGGCAGCTGTTGATGCAGGGCTCTTGTTGTCAGATTTCAGGTCTTCAAACTGATCGATGAGGACATCGCCTTCCGGGAAGACGGCACGAATCTGCAAGTCGCCGCCGATGGCGCGGACATAGCTGCGCAGCGTGCTGATGTACATATCGGTGCGGCGCTCGACCTTGGAGACTGCTCCCTGCGAGACGTTGAGGACCTGGGCCAACTGCGCCTGGGTCAGTTCCCTGGCGTCTCTCAGCCCCTCAAGCGGCATGGCTTTGAGTGCTTCCTGCACACGCTTTTCCACGCGGGCGCGGCGTTCCGGGTCCATCTTTGCGCGAAGTTCTTTGAAGTTGCGAGCCATATATTTCGCTCATTCGTTAGCTGTGCTGAAGGTGGGGTAGCGGATTGACGCGGATTTTATTGCGCTTTCCGATCTGCCAGAGGTCGTACTGCGCCTGCATGCGCAGCCAGACTTCGGGCGAGGAGGTGCCGAAGGCGGCGGCCAGACGCATGGCCATCTCCGGCGAGACGGCGGCTTTGCCGTTGAGGACGCGGGAGAAAGTGACCCGGCTGACGCCCAGATGCTTAGCCGCAGCAGACACGTTCATTTCGCCGAGATATTCCCGGATCACCTCGCCGGGGTGCGGAGGGTTATACATACGCATTGAGCTCTCTCCTCTCAGTGATAGTCCTGGTAATCGACCAGGATGGCGTCTTCGCCTTCAAAACGGAAGGTGAGATGCCAATTTCCGCTCACCGTGACCGACCAGTGGCCCTTCAGATCGCCGTGCAGGGGATGAAGCCGCCATCCGGGGGCGTTCATATCCTCGGGCGCACCGACGTCGTCAAGCATGGCCAATTGGAGACGCAACCGCGCGGCGTACTGAGCCTGAATCCCCGCCTTTGAGCCAGTGCGGAAGAACTTCTCCAGCCCCTTGTGCGCGAAGCTCTTAATCACAGAATGAGTGTATCGTTTGACGATACAGATGTCAAGAGAAAATGCTCAGCACGGCGGGGGGAAGGTCGAATCCCAGGGCTCAAAGGCGAGAGCAGGGGCATCCAGCCAGATGAATTGATTGGTGTTATACTGCCCGTGAAGTTTGATACGTGTAGGAGACATCATGCCAGCGAAGAAACATACGGTGAAGTTCGTAGCGACAAAGACGGTGAAGGAACCGACAGATGTGAAGTTCAAGACAAAGACTGGGAAAAGGGTCGAGTTTGAAGCTGAAAAGCCTGTAAAGGAGAAGGTAAAGGTACAGTTCCAAGCCAAGGACAAGTAATCTTTGTGCGCCAGCACGCCACTCCTTCGAGAAGCATTCCCGTGTCGAAGCCGCCCGTCAACAAGAGAATGCTAGGGACTTTTAGTCTTAAAGGCGACAGCTGGAGTACCAGGCCCCCGGAGAATTCCGTACTTATGGTTTTGCTATCTCCAGTAGCTATCCAACCTCCATCACCTGATCGGAGGGTCGCTACAATATCCCTTCGGAAAAAATAGTTCGATGACCTGTCCAGAATGCAGTTTCACTTGAACCCTGTCTTGCCCGTTTGGTCTGCCAGGGAACTGTCTTGTGGATTTGGTATCAATCTCGACAATCTCAATTCCCGCTACTTTGCAGCCACGCACAAACCCGCTGAATCCCGTAGTGAGCTTCGGGTGAACCACAATATCCGCATCGTGATAACTTGCCGGCTGGTCGGAAAGAGAACCAACCAACTCAAATACCATCAAACCGTCGTACGCACGGTTGAGGCCGTCCACAACGGTCTCAAATTGCGTTCTTGTGTGAATCGCCATCGCTTAACTCTATTACGTCTGTTACGGTAAGCCTTGATTTTGACCCTAGGGTTGGATATTACGTCTGATCCTCGCTCTGGTGTTCACCGGCTGCTCGCGATCATTTGCGCGGCATGCTGGAGGCTGGTTTCGGTTACTTTGGCGCCGCTTACCATGCGGGCTACTTCCTGGGTGCGGGCGGTGTCGTCGAGGAGGCTAACCTTGGTCTTGGTGCGGCCTTCGGATTCGCGCTTGTCGATGAGCAGGTGCTGGTCAGCGAAGGCGGCGATCTGAGGAAGGTGGGTTACGCAGAGGACCTGCTGGCCGCGGCTCAGGGATTTGAGCTTCTGGCCGACGGCTTCAGCGGCGCGGCCGCCGATGCCGATGTCGATCTCGTCGAAGACCAGGGTGCGGGGGGTGGGGGTCTTCTTTTTGGGCTTGGCGGCGCTTTCTTCCACGCTGACTTTCAGGGCCAGCATGACGCGGGACATTTCGCCGCCGGAGGCGATCTCGTGCAGGGCTTTGAGAGGCTCGCCGGGGTTGGTGGCGATGCGGTATTCGACCTGGTCCCAGCCGCTCGAGGTCCAGCCCGGCTCATTCTCGTTAGCCGTGACGGCAACCTCGAAGCGTACCTTCATGGCCAGGGAGTTGATCTGGGCTTCGGCCAGCTTGGCCAGCCTGGCAGCGGCGGCTTTGCGCTCGACGGTGAGGACGGCGGCGGCGGCGCGGTAGGCGGTTGCGGCTTCGTCGAGTTCCTTGCGCAGCACCTTGAGGATTTCGTCGCGATCTTCTACTTCGGCAAGTTTGCGGGCGACCTCTTCACCGAAGGCGATGACCTCGGCGATGGCCTTGCCGTATTTGCGCTTGAGGCGGTCGAGGAGGGCGAGGCGGTCTTCGATCTCGGCCAGGCGCTCGGGCGAGGCGTTGATGCCTTCGGCGTAGTCGCGGAGGCTGGCGGCTGTGTCGCCGAGAGTGGCGCGGGCGGAGGCGAGTTGCTGGACAGCCTCAGTGAAGCGGCCGTCGTAATGGGCCAGCTCTTCGACGTTGCGCAGGGCGGCGCGGAGGGCGACTTCGGCGCTGGCGCCTCCTTCGTAGAGCTGCTCGAATGCGCCCATGGCGGCGGCGTAGAGCTTTTCCGAGTTGGCCAGAACGCGCTTTTCGGTTTCGAGTGCTTCGTCTTCGCCGGGGACGAGACGGGCGGCCTCGATCTCCTTGCTCTGGTAGCTCCACAGATCGACCATGCGCAGACGGTCCTGCTCGCCCTGGAGAAGGTCATCGAGCTTGTTAGCCGCCAAGCGCCAGCGGGCGTGGGCTTCGGCGATGGTTTCAGTGGAGATGCCGCCGAAGCGGTCGAGGAGGATGCGCTGCTGGGCCTGGTCGAAGCTGGTGAGGGCCTCGCTCTGGGCGTGGACCAGGGCCAGCTCGGGGGCCAGCAGCTTGAGCACGGTGACGGTGGCGGGCTGGTTGTTGACGAAGACGCGACCCTTGCCGGTGGAGAGGATTTCGCGGCGGAGGATAACGTCGTTGCCGGCGGAGTCGATGCCGTTTTCTTCGAGGATGGTCTCGGCGTTGGGGGTGGACTCAAAGACGCAGGCGACGACGGCCTTGGCGGCGCCGTGGCGGACGACTTCGGCGGAGGCCTTGCCGCCCATGAGCAGGGCCAGCGCATCGACGAGGATGGATTTGCCCGCGCCGGTTTCGCCGGTGAGCAGGTTGAGGCCGGGGCCAAAGACGGCGATGGCGTGATCGATGACGGCGTAGTTTTCAGCGCGCAGTTCGACGAGCATTGCAGCGAACCTCTTGATGAACGGACGGTGCTTTTTCGGTTTCCCACCCTTTCCGTTGAAAAAACGGAAAGGATGGGGCACGGGGCTTTTTCGATCGCTCCAGAAAGATCAAAAAACAACCGCAGGTCCTTCGACTACATTTGGCACAAAAGCGTGCCAAATTCCGCTCAGGATGACAACCTGTGCGGGGAGTCGATCCTTTTGGTTGGATCAGCAGACGGCAAAAGCCGCTGTGAGATTCCGAGCGCAGCATAGCATGAACGGCGCCTCGCCGGCCCTTTTGAAGCAGGCCCGGACCCTGCCCGTGCACCACATCGATAACTTGGAGGCGGCCATTGCGTCTGATACCGTGGATATTGAGGTGAATGGCGATTCTTACAGCTTCCTTGCTCATGATGTTGCAGGTTGACAGCGGCGCGGCCCCTGCCGGCTCGTCCTGGACGCAGAGTTCCAGCGCGCTAATGGAGATGCTCAGCAACATCGGTCCCGTGGCCATGGCCGTGCTGGTGCTGCTGCTGGCGGCCAGCCTCTACTCCTGGACCGTGATCCTGAACAAGATTTCCACCTTCGGCAAGGCCACCAAGGAGAGCCGCCGGTTTGTCCGCGCCTTCCGTAAGGCCACCCGGCTGCAGGATATCGCGGCGATGACCGGCGACTACAAACTCAGCCCCCTGGCCCAGGTGTTTGGAGATGTTTACGAGACCTACAAGCGGCAGACGGGGGGCACGGGACCGCCGCGCAACCTGGCTCCGCTGGAGCGCACGGCGCAGACCGCGGCGAGCGAGGCCATCAGCAACCTGGAACGGCGCATGACCTGGCTGGCCACCATCGCGGCCACCAGCCCCTTCATCGGCCTGTTCGGCACGGTGGTGGGCATCATCGACGCCTTCCACGGGCTGGGCACGGCCGGCGCGGCTACGCTGAGGGCCGTGGCGCCGGGCATCTCCGAGGCGCTCGTCACCACGGCCGCCGGGCTCTTTGTGGCCGTGCCCGCCGTGATTGCTTACAACCAGTTCACGGCGCGCATCAAGGTTTTCGCCGCGGCGGTGGACGACTTTTGCCGCGAGCTGCTGAACTCGCTGGAGGAGATTCCGGTGCGGGTGGGCCTGCCGCAACGCGCCGCCAACCCTGGCCCCGAAACCCTTCGTGAGGCGGACCGTGGCCTTTACAAGTAGCAACGGCCAGACGCGGACTTCGCTGGCGGAGATCAACATCACGCCGCTGGTGGACGTGGTGCTGGTGCTGCTGGTGATCTTCATGATTACCGCGCCGGTGTTGCAGTCGGGCATCGAAGTGGCGGTGCCCAAGACACGCACCGTGAAGGAGATTACCGAGCAGCGGATGGTGGTGACCATCGACCGCGATCAGCAGGTTTTTCTTCAGGATCAGCCGGTGAACGTGCATGAGCTGGCGCAGAAACTGCGCCAGGCCGGGGCCGACCCGGCCAAACAGGTGATCTATCTGCGCGCCGACGAGCGGGTTCCCTTTGGCGCCTTCGCCAGCGTGATGGATGCGGTGAAGCAGGCCGGCATTACCAACATCTCCATCGTGACCCAGCCGCTGGATACGAAGGGCGCGGCGGCGGGCGGGAATTAGGGCGGAAGATAAGCACAGGCAAGAGCAAGCGCATGATCAGTCTGCTGGAAAAACTCGAGCAACTGGACCGGCCGCCGGCGCCGGACCCCCTGGCCGCGCCGGCCGCGGGCTCGCTTGTGCTGCACTGCGTTCTGTTCAGCTCGCTCCTGCTCTACGGCATGCTCAACGGCTTCTTCCATCACATCATGTGGGGCAATCCGGGAGCGGGCGGAGCCATCCAGGTGAGCCTGGTCTCGAATGTCCTGCCCCTGCCCGCCGAGCAGGTGAACGAAAATGTGCTGACCACCGATACCCCCAGCCAGGCCCCCGCCGAGCCCACTCCCAAGACCAAAGAGGCGGTGGATGAAAAGGCCATCCCCATCTCCGGGAAGATGGTGAAGCCGCAGCAGAAGACCGCTCCCAAGACGCAGAAGAACCAGCCCCAGCCCAGGGACAACCGGGCCCAGTACGGCGAGCAGGCGGGCAGCATCATGCCCCGCTCCGCGCAGGCGATGGGCGGATCGAATGGGCCGGTGAGCGTGACCAACGGCGACTTCGGCAGCCGCTTTGGCTGGTACGTCGAGGTCATCAAGCGCAAGGTCGATCAGAACTGGTACCGCGCCGAGGTGGACCCGCGCACGCCGAGAGGCGCTACGGCGCAGGTATACTTCAAGGTGAGCCGCCAGGGCGTCCCGTCCAACTTCAAGATCAACAATTCCAGCGGCAGCCCGACCCTTGACCTGTCATGCGAGCGAGCTACACAGCGGGTGGACACATTTGGGGCCTTGCCGGCCGGCTCCAACGATCAATGGCTGGACGTCACTTATGATTGTGCGTATTGATGCGTATGAACCGCGGCGCAGGTAGTACAAGAGCGCCGATTCCACTGCTCACCAGGAAGGATTGCTCATCGCATGAAGACATTTTCCCGGCTTCTGCCCCTCTCTCTGTTGGTTCTGATTTGTCTTGCGGCCAGCCAACTGCCGGCCCAGGACTGGGTGCACACGGGCACCAACCTGGGCAATGACCGCATCCGCATCGCCGCGGCCGATTTCAGGCCCCTGGGCAGCGATCCCCAGAACCCGGCCTTGAAGACGGTCTTCGACGCCACCCTTTTTGGCGACCTTTCCAACGCCGGCATCTTCGACCTGGTCTCGAAGAGCCTGGCGCCCCAGGAGACGCCGGGCTCGCCCCAGGAGATCCGCCTGACGCAGTGGTCCGACGCCCCGGCCAACGCCGCCATGGTGGCCTTCGGCTCGCTCTCGGCAGGCAACGGGCGGCTGATCGTTTACGGCTGGCTCTTCGACACGCGCAACACCGCCAACCCCCAGGTGCTGGGCAAGCAGTACAACGAAGATGCCAGCCCGGATTCGGCGCGCACCATTGCGCACCGCTTTGCGGATGAGATCATCCTGCGGCTGGGCGGCGGCATCAACGGCATCGCCGAAACCAAAATCTACTTCGTCAGCTCGCGCACCGGCACCAAAGAGATCTGGGCCATGGACTACGACGGGCAGAACCAGCACCAGATCACCCACCTGGGCAGCATCTCGCTCTCGCCCCGCGTTTCGCCGGACAATTCCCGCCTGGCCTTCGCTTCCCTGGGCAACGCGGGGTGGTCCATCCGCATGTACTCGCTGGAACTCAACCGCCCGGTCGGCTTTTCCGCCGGCACGGCAGGCGGCAGCAATCAATCCCCGGCCTGGTCCGCGGACGGCTCCAGGATCGCCTTCTCCTCCTCGCGGACGGGCGATCCCGAGATCTGGGTTGCCGATGCCAGCGGCGCCAATCTGCGCCGGTTGACCAACTTCCGCGGGCCCGACGTTTCGCCCACCTGGAATCCCCGCACCAATGCCCAGATCGCCTGGGTGAGCGGGCGCACCGGGCTGCCGCAGATCTACACCATGGACCAGGACGGCGCCAATATTCAGCGCATGACCGACGGCGGCTATGCCATCTCACCCTCCTGGGCGCCCAACGGCCAGTTTCTGACCTTCAGTTGGAATCGCAAGTACGGTCCCGGCGACCCCGGCGGGCAGGATATCTACGTCATGGACATCGCCAGCAAGCGCTGGCTGCAGGTCACCCATGAATCCGGCAGCAACGACTTCCCTTCCTGGGCGCCGGATGGCCGGCACATCGTCTTCGAGCGCGCCATCGGCGGCCACACCCAGATCTGGTCCATGCTGGCCGACGGCACCGGGCAGCAACAGCTCACCCACACCGGCAACAACTTCATGCCCAACTGGAGTTGGAAGTAAAGCCAGAGCGGAAAAAAGGACAGGCGCGTCTTATATTTGGATTGGCAGCGAAAAAGATTCGCGCAGGGGCCAGCAATACAAGCCGTCCAGGCTTTGATGAACTATAATCCTAATCGTTGCCAACACATCCCCCGCAGGCTGCATCGCCCGGGAGAAACTTCGTTATTTTTTGGGAAGGAGTACCACATGAACCATCGAATTCATCGTTTAATCGTGCCTGTTGTCCTGCTTGTCGCCCTGGCTGCGGTTGCAGGTTGCAAGAAGAAGCCGCTTCCACCGCCTGAGACGGCGCCAGCGGCCGCCGTGCCCGCGCCCACCGCGCAGATCACAGCCACTCCCACCGTCGTCTCGGCCGGAGACCAGGTTCAGCTCGCCTGGCGCACCATCGATGCCACCAGCGCCTCCATCGATGGCTTCGGGGACGTGCCCACCTCGGGCGTCAAGACCGTGACCCCAACCGAGTCGACCAGCTACCACCTGGTTGCCCGCGGGGAGGGCGGCTCGGCCGAAGCCTCGGCCCGCGTCACCGTCAACGCGCCGCCCGCCGTGGTCGTGCCCGCCAACACCATGAGCGCGGAAGAAGAGTTCAAGGCCAATGTGCAGGACGTCTTCTTCGATTACGACGCCTACAATGTTCGCAGCGACGCCCAGGCCACTCTCTCGCGCGACGCCTCCTACCTGGTCAGCCATCCTGACGTAAAATTTGTCATCGGCGGCTACTGCGACGAACGCGGCTCCAGCGAGTACAACCTGGCGCTCGGCCAGAACCGCGCCGACGCCGCCAAAAACGCGCTGGTCACCGCCGGAGTGGCCGCAAACCGCATCCGCGTGGTCAGCTACGGCAAGGAGAAGCCCTTCTGCACCGAGTCCAACGAGGCGTGCTGGCAGCAGAACCGCCGCGGCGGCTTTACGCTGGACCAGTAACGATTCTCTGGAAGTCTAATCATAATCGGGCGCCCCAGGTCTTCCGCCGCGGCGGAAGACCTGGGATACCTCGAAGGGCGGCAAGAGTTGGTTGCATAAATGCTACTCGGCCAGGGGAATGTCCCTCAGGGGCTAAAGCCCCAGATTTTATGCGCCTATTACGGCACGCGACCCGACCCAGAGGGTTCCCCGGTACCCCGGTCGTGCCCTTTCAAAACTGGGTTTATGCAACCAGTTCTAGCGAAGCTGGCCCTGATCTCTGATTCCTGATTCCTGTATTTCACTGGTGAAAAAATGCTGAAACTGCACACACTTCGCAATCGCTTCCTCGGCGCGGCTTTCGTTGCCACGGTTCTCGCCTCCGTGCCCGTTCCCGCACACGCGACCTCGAAGGAGATCATCGAGCTGCAAACCGAGATGCAGCAACTGCTGGACCAGGTGCAGCGCCTCCAGTCCACTTTGGACAGCCGCTTTGGCGTGCTGCAGCACCTGGTGGAGCAGAGCGCGGACAACGTCAACCAGATGACGGTCACCGTGAATGCCCTGCAAAAGAAGATCGACGCGCAGAGCGAGGCCGGCAACGGCAAACTGGACACCGTCTCCGGGCAGGTTCAGTCGTTGAACGACTCGGTCGATGAGTTGAAGTCCCGCATCGCCAAGCTGGATAAGTCGGTGCAGGAGTTGCAGACCCAGTTGCAGAACATCCAGAATCCGCCCGCCGGCGTGGTCCCCGCGGCCCCAGGTGCGGAGCAGAATGCCCCGCCGTCCGATGCGGGCGCACTTGCAGCGGCCCTCCCCACGCCCGGCGGACCGGCATCCACGCAGGCGCCGCCGCTGAAGGAAACCTTTCAGGCCGGCCTGCGCGACTACAACGCCGCACGGTACGATGTGGCCGCCGGCGAGTTCCAGGACGTGTTGCACTACTATCCGCTCGACGACCTGGCCGGCAACGCTCAGTTCTACCTGGGAGAAATCGCCTACCGCCAGCAGAATTACTCTGAAGCGATCAAGAGCTACAACGCCGTTCTGGAAGGCTTCAGCGGCAGCTCCAAGGCCCCGGCCGCGCAACTGCGCAAGGGACTCGCCCTGCTGCTGGAGGGCAAGAAGGACGCGGGCATTCACGAGCTGCGCCAGCTCATCCAGCGCCATCCGCAAACTCCTGAAGCCGCCCAGGCCAAGACCAAGCTCAACGCCCTCGGCGTTCGGTCTACGGCGCACTAAGGCGGCTTGGAGCGGAATTCAGGCACACTGATCAGGCTATTTGCAAGGAGAAGATCGAGATGACAGAGCGGCGAAATGAGACAGTCAAGCCGGCAGCAAATGAAGTATTGCTGGTTACCAGCGGCGATCTGCGGCTTGCGGCCAACCAGGAATGCTGGTCCGCGCAGAGAGAGATGGAAGAGAAGCTGACCGCGGCCTTTGCTCAAAAGGGCTTCAAGCTGGTCCGCGCCCATGCTTATAACGAGACGGAGAAGCATGGATTCATTTCGTCGCAGCGCATGGGGATGGACGTTTTCATGAACATTCATCCCCAGGCCAGGCTGGTTTTCGCGACGGCCGCGTGGCAGTACAGCCATCATGTGCTGCCGGGGCTGCGCAGCCACCAGGGGCCGATTCTGACCGTGGCGAACTGGTCGGGGCAATGGCCGGGATTGGTCGGACTGCTCAACCTGAACGGGTCTCTTATCAAGGCCGGCAAGAAGTTCTCCTCCATTTGGAGCAAGGATTTCACGGACGATTATTTTCTCAGCGCGCTCACGGAATGGCTGCGCGACGGCAAAATCAGCCACGACCAGTCGCATGTGCATGCGCTGGACCGGAGCAAGCTGCCGGCAGAAAGCGCTCAATTGGGCGCTCAACTGGCCGGCGATCTGAAGCGGCGCAAAGCCATCATGGGAATTTTCGATGAAGGCTGCATGGGAATGTACAACGCCATCATCGACGACGAGTTGCTGAATCCAGCAGGCATCTACAAAGAGCGTTTGAGCCAGTCCGCGCTGGTGGCAAAGATGCGGACGGTGGACCAGGCGGAGGCAGAGGCCGTTTACAAGTGGCTGGTTGCCAAAGGAGTGAAGTTCGATCTCGGCAAGGACCCCGCGACCGAACTGACTCTGGAGCAGGTGCTGGAGCAATGCAAGATGTATATCGCGGCGGTGCGCATCGCAAAGGAGTTTGGCTGCGATGCAATCGGCATCCAGTATCAGCAGGGATTGAAAGACATGGCGCCCGCGTCCGACCTGGCCGAAGGGCTGCTGAACAATGCCGACCGTCCTCCGGTGTTTGCCGAAGGCTCAAAAGAGGAACTCTACGCGGGCGGGCCGGTGGTGCACTTTAACGAAGTAGACGAATGCGCCGGCGTGGACGCGCTGATTACCAATCGTTGCTGGAGCGCGCTGGGGCTCGACCCATCGACGACGCTGCATGACGTTCGATGGGGCGAGCAGTACAAGGGAAAAGATCTGGATGCGTTTGTCTGGCTGCTGCAAATCTCCGGCGCCGCACCTGCCAATCATTTTGCGGGCGGCTATGCGGGCGCCGGCAGCGAACGCCAGCCGGCCATGTACTTCCCTCTCGGAGGCGGATCGCTGAAGGGCATCGGCAAGCCGGGCGAGATCGTCTGGAGCCGCGTATTCGTCGAGGGCGGCGCGCTTCATGCCGACCTGGGCCGGGGCACGGCGGTCAGCCTGCCGGCGGCGGAGACCCAGCGCCGCTGGCAGCAAACTACGCCTCAATGGCCGATCGTTCATGCCGTCTTCCATGGCGTCAGCCAAAATCAATTCATGGCTCGCCACCGCGCCAACCACGTGAACATTGCGTACGCGCCATCCCCTGAGATCGCCGGCAAGGCTCTTGCCACCAAGGCTGCCATGATGGCGGAGTTGGGGCTAACCGTGCATCTGTGCGGGAGTACGCAGATCGCCTGACGGCATCGGGCGGATCGAAACAGAGATCGCTTATTGCTGAATTGTGTCCTCCGGCGGCAGGATTCCCATCTCCCGATAGACAGGCCGGATCTTGCGACGCACCGCAGGCAACTGCGTCATGAACCATGCCGCGCCCAGCAGGACGGCGGATCCGTTCATGATCACCGTCAACGGAGCGCCCACTTTATGCGCCATCGTCCCGGCCAGCAGGCTGCCAAACGGCGCCATGCCCATGAAGGCCATGGTGTAGTAACTCATCACGCGCCCGCGCTTGTCTTCGCTGACGATGGTCTGGATGATGGTGTTGCTGGAGGCCATGCCCTGCATCATGCCCATGCCCGCCACCAGCACCATGATCATGGATAGCCAGAAGACCCGCGACAATCCAAAGCCGATCAGCCCCAGGCCAAAGACGGCCGCGGAGATGGGGATCATGCGGATCAACCCGCGCACGCTCTTGCGCGCCGCCAGCGAGAGCGCGGAAGTGAGCGCGCCCACCCCCATGGCGCCCATCAAAAATCCGAGGGTATGCGGACCGCCGTGCAGCACCCTGGCGGCGAAGATGGGCATCAGCACCACAAACGGCATGCCCATGAGGCTGATGACGGCAAACAGCAGCAGAATGGTGCGTACGGGCAGGAACTCAGAAACGTAGGTCCAGCCGGCCTTCAAATCGGTCAGCACCGAGGCGGCCAGGCGCTTCACCGCGGGCACGTGGATACGCATCATCAGCAGCGAGGCAATCACGGCCAGGTAACTGATGCCGTCGATGAGAAAGCACCAGCCCTCGCTGGTGACGGCGATCAACATGCCGGCCAGCGACGGGCCAATCAGGCGCGCCGCGTTCACCATGGACGAGTTGATGGCGATGGCGTTGCCCAGGTCGCGCCGGTCCTCGACCATCTGCACCAGGAAGGCCTGGCGGCCCGGCATATCGAATGCATTGATCAGGCCCTGCATAACGCTGACCGCCAGCAACCAGGGGATGGTGATCCGGCCCGACAGGGTCATGCCGGCCAGCAGCAGCGACTGCACCATGGACAGCGTCTGCGTCCACACCAGCACCTTGCGGCGGTCCAGCCGGTCAACCCATACGCCGGCGAAGGGAGCGAACAGAAAGGTGGGAATCTGGCCCGCGAAGCTGATGGTGCCCAGCAGCAGCGCCGATCCTGTGAGCCGGTAGACCAGCCAACTGGTGGCGATGCGCGTCATCCAGGTGCCGATCAGAGAGATGCTCTGGCCGCCGAAGAAGAGACGGAAGTTGCGATGCCGCAGCGCGCGCCAGGCATGGGATGAGCCGCTGAATACTCGCGACGAATCGGCGCCGGGGGATTCGGCTGGTTGCGCACGGTTGTTTTTTTCGGTACTGCTCAGAATTGGTTCCTCAATAGTGGTAGAGTCTGAAATTCACTTCGACCTTGATCTCGACTGGGACGGGCACACCATTTTTCATGGCTGGCCTGAAGCGATATTGACGGACCGCCTCGATGGCCTTCTCGTCCAACCCCATGCCCAAGGCTCGTTCCACGTGCACATTTTGCGGCATGCCTTGCGTATCGACAATCAGAGAGATAAGGCAGATACCGCTATATTTTGCACGTCTCGCCTCGTCGGAAAACTCTGCCTCTGGGTAGGAAAGAGGAACGGGAGCGGTAACTGAGCCTCCAACCCTATAAATACCGGACGCGCTACCGCCTGAATTCTTCAAAAATTCTGTACCCAAAAGCAAGATAGATTCCTCAGGCGGTTGCGGGATGGTTCCGAACTTCTGTTCCGGCTGGAACCTCAACTGTAACCTATATTTTTTCTTTACCGTATCATCCTTGATCTCTTCAACGCAGGCTTTCAAGTTCACTTCCACGGACTGTGCGACGACGACCAGGGCGCCATCATGGGTTCCGGGGTTGAATCGATCCCCGTCCACAATATCTTGTGCAAGCTTGTCAAGGTCCGTGTAGAGCGGCTGAATAAACATAATGTTGCGCGGCTTCCCTGCCGTGTCTACGAGGAGGGAGAACACAACCTTGCCGTCCATCTTTTTCCTGCACTTTTCGGTAGGAAATGGTCCCAGGTCGAGGGGCAGAAGCTCTGGGGCCGTCACACCTGGACCAACGGCATACACCTTCACCCGCTCCGGCTTCGCATCCGCCGATGGAGCGGGCATAGAAGGACTGGCTTGTCGCCCGGCAGAGATACCTGTGACCGATAGAACAAATAGAGCAATTAAAGAAAGATTTCGCATAAACTTGCCTCTAACTCCGCAGAATGCATCCATTATACAAGCCCCAGTTCGCGGAGCAGGAAGGCGTAGTCGAAAGCGATCTCCTTCAGGTAGTCGTAGCGGCCGCTGGCGCCGCCGTGGCCGGCTTGCATGTTGGTCAGCAGCAGCAGCGGATTGTTATCGGTTTTAAGGGTGCGGAGTTTGGCGACATACTTGGCCGGCTCCCAGTACATGACCTGGCTGTCGTGGAGCGAGGTCTTGATCAGCATGGCGGGATAACTCGCTGGCTTAAGGTTGTCATAGGGCGAGTAACTCAACATGGTTTGAAAGTAAGTCTCGTCGTTGGGATTGCCCCACTCCTCGTACTCGGGAACGGTGAGCGGGAGCGTCGAGTCGAGCATGGTGTTCATCACGTCGACAAAAGGGACGTGGGAGACGACGGCGCGGAAGAGATCGGGGCGCAGATTGACGACCGCGCCCATCAGCAGGCCACCGGCAGAGCCGCCTTCGATGGCCACGCGGGCTGGGTCGCCGTAGCCGGAGGCGGTGAGGTGCTGGACGGAGGCGATGAAGTCGGTGAAGGTGTTGCGCTTGAGGAGCATCTTGCCGGCGTCGTGCCAGGGCTTGCCCAGGTCGCCGCCGCCGCGGACGTGGGCGTAGGCCATGACCACGCCGCGATCGAGCAGGCTGAGGCGGTTGGAATTGAAGCCGAGCGGCAGCGAGTAACTATAGGCGCCGTAGCCGTAAACGTAAAGCGGATTCCGGCCCGGTTTGTGCTTCTCCATTTTGTCAATGCGATAGACCAGCGAAATGGGAACCTCGACGCCGTCCGGGGCGGTGGCGTGGACGCGCTCGCTGGCATAAAGGGTGCGGTCGAAGCCGCCGGGAATCTCAAGCTGCTTGAGCAGCGTGGAGGCGCCGGTGGACGGGTCGTACTCGTAGACCGAGCTGGGCGTGACCAGGGATTGGTAGGCGTAGCGGAAGGTAGCCGTATCAAAAATGCGATTGATGTGGGGATGGGCGCTGTAGGCCGGCTCAGGAAAGGCGATTTCGCCGGCGGGGGCGGCATTGGGGCCTTCGCCGGTGAAGCGATGGATGCGCAGACGGGGCAGGCCGTCCTCGCGCTCACAGGCCACGAAGAAGTTGGCGAAGAGATCCACATCCTCCAGCATCACAGAGTCGCGATGGGGAATGAGTTCGGTCCAGTGCTCTCGGCCCGGCGTGGCTACAGGAGCCGTGACCAGGCGGAAGTTGCGCCCGCGATCGTTGGTGCGGATGAACCAGAGACCGTTGCGGTGGTCAATGGAGTACTCATGCTCGTCCTCGCGGGGGCTGATGAGGGTGAAGGCGCCCTCGGGTTCGGCGGCCGGCAGCACACGGGATTCGCTGGCGGTGTGGCTGGCCGATTCTAGCACCAGGAATTTGCCGTCGCGAGTGCGCCCCGCGCCCAGGTTGAAGCGCTCGTCGTCGTCCTGGTAGACCAGAACATCCTCGGTGTGCGGGAGCCCAAGCGTATGCCGCCAAAGCTGGTACTGGCGCTTCTGCTCCTCGTCCTCGACGGTGTAGTAGAGAGTGCGATTGGCCACCCCATCGACGAAAACCTGTCGATGGGGACCCCGGTTGTCCGCGGCCCACACGACGGAGCCGACGCGCTCGACTTCACCGGGGAGGGTTTCGCCTGTGAGCAGGTCTTTGATGTGCAGAGTGTACTGGCGAAAGCCGGTTGTGTCGGTGGTGTAGGCCAGCCAGCGGCCGTCGTCGGTGATGGAGGTGGCGCCGATGGAGAAGAAGGCGTGGCCCTCGGCTAGTTGGTTGCCGTCGAGGATTACTTGTTCGGGTTGGTCGTCCGGAGGTTGAGAGTTGTGGTCTCCCACCCTTGCGCCGGAAAAAAGGCGCAAGGATGGGTCACCCGCGCTGTTTGCGTCGGCGATCTTGAGATTCGAGGTATCCCAGGTCTCAGAATCGAGACCTGGGGCACCCGGTTTCGGAACGGCGGCTTTGCGGCAGTGGATGGCGTATTGGCGGCCCTCTTCGGTGCGGGTGTAATACCACCAGGCGCCGTCGCGGAAGGGGACGGAGACGTCGGTCTGCTTGATGTGCGAGAGCATCTCCCGGTAGAAGTCTTCGCGAAGGCCGGCGAGCGGGGCCATCCAGGCCTCGGCGTGGGCGTTTTCGGCCTCAAGATAGGCGGTGACCTCGGGGTTTTGCTTGTCGCGGAGCCAGGCGTAGTCGTCCATGAGAACCACGCCGTGCAATCGGGTCTGAGTGTGTTGCTTGCGGGCGATGGGGGGTGGGAGTGCGGGAGGCTGGCTCACAGTCATCTTCTTCCCAGTGTAGTGCAAAGGCAGCTTTCAGCTTCCAGCTTCCAGCTTTTACCACTTCGGGTGAGAACAATTTGGGGTATGCCGAGAGAGCACATAGAGGCACGAGACGCTAGCGGCTAGAAGCTGAACGGTGGAACCTTCTCCCCCCCGTCCGCGTACAATGAAGAGCGATGCAAGGCTTTCGCCGCGTAGATTCGACGGTTTTCCGGCTGCTGCTGGCCGCTCTGGTGGGGGTTTCCTCGACGGCTGCGCTGGCCGAGCAGGTGAAGGACCTGCCCAAACCCACAGATTATGTAAGCGATTATGCCCACGTGCTAACGCCCGAGGCGATTACGCGGCTGGACAGCATCTGCAGCCGGCTGGACCACTCCCAGGCCAATGCGCAGGTGGCCGTGGTGACCATCCACAACCTGGATGGAGATGACGCGGCGGACTATGCCAACCAGCTTGAAGACAAGTGGAAGATGGGGCGCAAGGGGTCGGATCGGGGCGTGCTGGTGCTGCTGGCCGTCGACGACCACAAGTATCGGACCGATGTGGGGTATGGCCTGGAAGGGATCCTGCCCGACGGCAAATTGGGCGATATTGGGCGGGAGATGGTTCCGTATCTGCGGGCCAACGACTATGACTCGGCCGTTACGCTGGCCGTGGACGAGATAGCGCAGGTGATTGCCGCCGATGCCAAAATAACGCTTACGGATGAGCCGGCACTGGCCGCTCCTCCTGTGAACCAGATGCACCACAGCGCGGTGCTCGGCAAGCTGATTTTGTTTATCTTCGTGCTGATCTTCTTTGGCGGCTCTTCGCTCTTTCGGATGCTGCTGGGTTTTGGCCTTTTCTCCAGCGTTTTTGGCAAACGAAACTGGGGCGGGGGAGGATTTGGGGGAGGATTTGGGGGAGGGTTTGGCGGAGGCGGAGGCTTCGGTGGTGGCGGCGGAGGTTTTGGCGGCTTTGGCGGAGGCGGTTTCGGCGGCGGAGGCGCCGGCGGAAGCTGGTAGGTTTTCATTTTGTATGAAGTGGTCCGCCGCGGCGGGCCGGAGGAGAAAAACACGGTATGAGCAAGGGACTTTGGATTGTACTCGGAGTCGTTGGCGTTCTGGTGCTGGTTGTTCTGATGGTATTCAGCAGCTATGTGAGCGCCAGAAACCAGATGGTGGCCAAGGATCAGAGCGTGAAGAACGCGTGGTCGGAGGTGGACGTGCAAATGGAGCGGCGCGCCGACCTGATTCCCAACCTGGTAGAGACCGTCAAGGGCTTTACCAAAGAGGAGAGCACGGTTTTTGGCGATATCGCCAATGCGCGGGCGGGCATGCTGAATGCGCAGGGTCCGGCAGCGAAGATTGCAGCCAACGGGCAACTGGATGGGGCCATCGGCAGGCTGTTGCTGCTGACGGAGAACTATCCGCAGTTGCGTTCGAGCGATCAGTTCATGCGTTTGCAGGATGAGCTTTCAGGGACTGAGAATCGCATCGGCGTGGCGCGCAAGCGCTACAACGACGCGATTCAGGACTACAACACTTTCATCCTGCAGTTTCCGAATAATATCTGGGCGGGGTTTGCCAAGTTCCCGGTGAATAATGCCTACTTTACGGCCAGCCCTGAGGCGCGGACTGTTCCGTCGGTGAAGTTTTAGTCTGATTTCGCTGATACAGTGGTCGGGCATTGTGCTATCCCACCCTAGCCGCAAAAACAAAAACGCGGCGAGGGTAGGGCACCCAACTTCGGTGAAGTTTTAGTTTTTTCCATTTACCTGAGTTGAGCAGCGAAGACGAAAAGCAACCGCAGGTCCCCGCCACGGCGGGCTGGCATTCGACTCTCCGCCGCGGCGGACCGCGGCGACCTCCGCTCAGGATGACAGCCTTGATTTGATGATGCGAAAAAGGCCATCCCGCAGTGCGGGATGGCCTTTTTGTGGTTCCGGCTTGGGGCGCGGCCCGGAGCGGTCTACTTGAAGGAGGCGATGGCGCTGGCCTCGTCGTCGTAGATGTCGAAGACGGGGTAGAGCTTGGTCAACTGAAGCAGGTCGTGAACCTTCCTGGTCAGTTTGAGCAGCTTGAGCGCGGCGCCCTGGTTCTTGACTGTGGTGTAGGCGCTCACCAGTTCGCCCAAGCCCGAGCTATCGAT